>NZ_VISV01000006.1:0-320830 GCF_007827615.1 Streptomyces sp. CNZ287
GGGGGGGGCGCGGGGGTGGGGGCGGTGTGCCACGGGGGCCCCCCCCCGGCCCCCCCCCCGGGGGGGGGGGGGGGGGGGGGGGGGGGGGGGGGGGGGGGGGGGGGGGGGGGGGGGGGGGGGGGGGGGGGGGGGCCCCCCCCCCCCCCCCCCCGCCGACTTGACGCTGAAGCGTACGAACACAAGAAGGAGACGTCGGTCAAGATGGAACATGCCGGTCGTGACCGCGTAATGAACGACAGTAATTCGGTGAGCCTGAAAGAAGCCCCTTCTGAACCTCCGCCATGGGTGGACACCGCAGCATCGCGACGCTCGACGGCCCTGTCGCGTCACCTGAGAACTGTGGTCAGCGGCATGGTTGCCCTGGGCCTGGTGATGACGATCGCTCACCTCGCCCTGGTGTTCTTGCACGTGGCACCCTCCAATCCCTTCTCGCAACGCTACGAAAAGCAGATCCACTCCTGGGTGTATCCACTCTTCGAGCAGAATTGGCGGTTGTTCGCCCCGAACCCGGAATCGGTCGACCGGCAGATCTCCGTGCGAACACGGCACACCACGGCCGACGGTGAGTCACAGGTCAGCCCCTGGTTCGATCTCACCGCCTTGGACAACGCCGCGGTACGGCACCACATCGCACCAAGCCACACGGCACAGAACACGCTGCGCCGGGCATGGACCGCTTACGTCGAAATGCACGGCAACACCGATGAATCCCACTCCGAACGCGCCGTGATGATGGAGCAGTACCTACGCAACGTGGCCGCACAACGAGTCTCAGCGGCACGGGGCGGAGACTTCGAGGCCCTTCAGATGCGCGTGGTCACGCAGCCCATCACGGGCCCCGCCGGCGCGGAGGGCTCCCGGCCGCAACCCCAGCCCGCGGAAACACGGAACCTGCCGTGGTGGAAGGTGGAACGCGATGCACTCTGACCGGACTCCCGCGCCGTCCCCGCCCACTCGCAGAGGCGTACGGACCGCCGGATCCAGGCCAGATCGGCTCCTCGAACGCGTCGGCGGCATGCGCATGATGCTCGTAGAGAGAGAGGTGTCCCTCCACGCCGCAGCCGTGCTGCGCATCGGGTACGGAACGCTCTACTTCGCGTTCTTGCTCAGAGAGTTTCCGCACCGGGACGAGCTGTGGGGGCCCGAAGCACCCTGGACACCGGATCTCGCGCGGCAGCTCTTCGACCAGACGAGCTGGACCAGTTTCCTGACGCTCTCCGACGACCCGCTCTACTTCGAACTCTGCTACGGGGCCGCACTCCTCACCTCTCTGCTCTTCGCGGCCGGATGGCGCACCAGGGCGACATCACTCCTGTTCGCCTTCGTCGTGACGTCCTTCCACGCCCGGGCCATCTTCAGCACCGACGGCGGAGACAACATCGTCCTGCTCATGGCGGTGTATCTCTGCTTCACCGCCTGCGGCCGCCGCTGGTCGCTTGACGCGCGCCGTGCCTGCCGCGCGAGGGGACGCGGTACGGCCAAGGGGAACCTGTCCATGGCCCCCTGGCTCTGCCAACTGGAAACCGCTCGACGACAGGTGACGACGCTGCTGCACAACTGCGGCATGTTCGTCATCGCCGCTCAGGTCTGCATCGTCTACGGGGCCGCCGGGCTCTACAAGGTGCAAGGAGACACCTGGGGCAACGGAACCGCGCTGCACTACGTCACACACCTCGACCTCTTCCAGCCCTGGCCCGCGCTCTCCGGCCTCGCGTCCGAGCACCTGCAACTGCTCGCTCTCGCCGGCTACATGGCGGTGCTGCTCCAGATTTCGTTCCCCTTCGTACTGTTCGGCAGGCTCAAGTATCCGGTGCTGGTCATGACGCTGGGCATGCACCTGGGAATCGCCGTACTCATGGGCCTTCCCTTCTTCTCCGGCGCGATGATCATCGCGGACGCGGTGTTCCTGCCAGACCGCTTCTACCGAGCCGCCGAAGCCGGACTCCACTCCCTCCGGCGCCGTACGAACACCGAAGACGCAGTGCCCCCTCCCGGCAAGACGACGTCCGTACCCGCACAGCACCTCCCCGGGACACAGACGCCGGCCACGACCGACCCCGCCCGCACAAGCAGATGAAAACGCGCGACCTGCTGACGGAACCGGCCGGCGCAGGCCGCCGCTGCCCTCCTCCCCCAGGGAGGGCCCAACCTGCGGACCCCGCCGCCGGTCACCGCGCTCCCTGCGCCTCGCCTCCCCCGATTCGCCGCCCCCATTCCGAAAGTCATGCGGCATCCCGGCGGCCCGCCGGGCCGGCCCTCAGCACGGCAGGTGGAACGGGACCGTCGTGATGACGATCTTCGCCAGGTGCCGCAGGCCCCGCCGCAGCCTGCCCGCCGTGCGGCTGTGCAGGATCTGGTGCCGCCGGTGCCGGGTGACGACCTCCGGGAGGATCGCCGTCAGGGTCAGGTCCGGATAGGCGCGGAAGCGGCGCTCCTCCTCCTCGGAGATGCTGATGTGGACGGCCAGCACGGGTTGCCCGAGGAAGGCGGCGTACGCGAGCGTGCGCATGCCGGCGAGGTCCAGGGTGGCGATGGGGACCACCGGCAGGTGGTCGATCTCCCCGGGGATCTCCTCGGTCTCGCGGTCGGCCGGCAGCCCGGCCGCGGTGCGGGCGGGCCGGGGCCTGCGGTCCGCGGCACACCGACGGCCTCGGTGACGGGCGCATGGGGCGCGGGCACCCGGTGGAAGCCGCCGCGCGCCGCGTCGACGAGCCCGTACCCGATCAGGACGAGCATGGCGACGATGTACGAGCCGCCGCCGTGCGGGTGGGCGCGGATCGTCTGGCGGTACGACACGCCCACCGCCAGATCAGGAAGACGACGATCGCGGCGATGGGCAGCGCGTACGCGAGGCCAGCCGTGCCCACCAGCACCAGCACCAGCACCAGCACGGCGAGCATCGCCTCCGGCGCGTACGCCACCGACGACAGCACGTCCGCCGACAGCACCGGCACCGCCACCGGCTTCCGCATCCGCTCCTTGGCGAACGCCGAACTCGCCAGCGGCGCCCGGACCAGCACCCGGCGGACGAGCGAGCCCGCCTCCGCCGGGCCGACGCCCTCCGGCACCGGCACCGCCCGGCCCTCCGCGGCGCGCGCCCGCAGCGGGGTGAGCGGCACCCGGGAACGACCCGGCGTCCGGCTCCACCGGCAGCGCCTCCCGCCACACCTCGGGGGCCGCCGACACCCGCCCCCAGGCCCTGCCGACCCGCCGCAGCGCCCGGCTGCTCCTCGCTCGGGCTCGGCAGCACCGCGGCGGGCCCCGGCGGACCCGCCGTGCTGCCGCGCACGCGCCCCGTCGTTCCCGTCACCCGGCAAGCGTGGGGCACCGCTCCCGGACGGCGGCTCAGCCACACCGCCCCTTCACCCGGCGTCCCCCGGCGCCCCCGCGTCCGGAGCACCGGCGGGCCGCCCGGCCTCGGCACCCGCGGTCCGCTCACCGCTTGCGCTCCAGTGCGGTGACGAGCCAGCAGGCCCCGCCGATCGGTTCGAGCAGCCAGTAACTGAAGATCCGGTAGAGCAGCGTTGCGGCGAACGCCTGGCCGGGGTGGAGCCCGTAGACGACCAGCAGGCCCGTCAGGCTGGCCTCCGCGATGCCCAGCCCGCCGGGGGTGATGCGGGCGCTGACCGGGATCTGCACCAGCGCGAAGGCGAGCAGCAGGCCGCTCCAGGGCACCGGGAGACCCAGCGCCCACAGGCTGGCCAGCAGGCAGGCCGCGTCGAGCAGCCAGTTGAGCAGGGCCAGCGCGGCCGGCGTCAGCCAGGGGCGCAGCCCGGGCCGGACCGTGCGGGCGTGCGCGATGAGGTCCCGGGTCGCCCGGCCGGCCGAGCCGAGGCCCTCGTGCCGGGCCGCGATCCGCTCCCAGCGGCGGCCGAGCGCCTTCCGTACGGCCGGTGAGCGCAGCACGATCAGGCCGGCCAGGGCCAGCAGCGCCAGGATGGCGAGCGCCCACAGCAGAGTCATGCCCGGCCCCCGGGTCCCGGCCAGGAGCACGCCCAGCACGATCACGACCACCAGGGCCAGCGCGGAGAACACTCCGGAGGCCGCCAGCACCCCCGCCGTCAGCGCCCGGTCCGCGCCCCGGCGCCGGAACTCCCGGTAGAGCCAGGCCGTGCCGAACGCCGCGCCGCCCGGCAGCGCACCGGCCATCGCGTTCGCCGCCAGCACCAACCGGCCCATCGCGGCCAGCGACACCCGCACCCCGCCGACCGCCAGCAGCCACTGCTGCAGCCCGGCCAGGCACGCCAGGCACCCCGCCTGGCACACCAGCGCGACCAGCGCCTTGGCCGGGCTCACGTGGGTCAGCAGTTCGAGGGCGCGGCGCAGTTCGCCGCGCTGCGAGACCGCCAGCAGCAGCCCCACCGTGATCAGCCCGGCCGCCAGCACCCACCAGAGCCGGCCGATGCGCGTCCACCGGGTACGCGAGCCCGTACTGCACGGATTCACGACCGGCACACCGGGACGGTGATCACGTAGCGCACTCGGCCGACGCTACCGCGTGACGGCCGCGGGCCCGGCCCGACGTGGCGGGGCGGCTCCACCGGCCGGCGCGCGGAGGGTACGGCTCCCGGCCCGGTGCGCGGTCAGCGCCCGGCCGCGGTACGCGGGCCGGGCCGGCGCCCGTCCGACCGGATCTCGCCGCGCAGATGCCGGTTGAACGCGCGCAGCGCCGCCGTCACGTCCGCCTGGTCGGACACGTTCCGCGTGCCCTCGTTCCGCCACACCAGACCGGAGAAGCGGTCCGCCGCGGCGCGCGTCCCGGGACCGCACCGCAGGTGAACGTGCGACCTGCCCGTCTGCAGCCGGTCCTGCCACGCCACCCGGTCCGCCGTGCTCGGCCGGGCTGGTCGCTGCCGTCGAGCTGGGCCTCGTACAGGTGCGGCCCGGCCGTGATCATGTCGGCCGCGCTCTTCAGCTTCTGCTCCCGCAGCCACCGCCGGTCCTCGCTGCGCTTGGTCGACCAGGTGCCGGGCAGCACCCCCCCAGTCCGATGAGCGCCCACCACGCCCGGAAGGACGTTCTCCACCCGCACCGCCTCCCCACCGGCGACCGCCCCGGCCTTCCTACCGCATCAAGGGCCCGCCCGGGCGGCCATCCGCACGTCAGCGCCCTGCCGCTGGAGCCCGCCCCGGACACCTCACAGGAACTTGTCATCGCTGTGAGGTCGGGCATTGTGGAATTCTCCTGCCCAAGGGTCTGTACATCGCTTCCGAGGAGTAGGTGTCCATGTCCAACGGGCAGTTGAACGTCTGCGTCGTCGGCGCCGGGCCGCGCGGCCTGTCGGTCCTGGAGCGGATCTGCGCCAACGAGCGAAAGTCCCCGTCCCACGGGGAGCTGCGCGTCCACGTCGTCGACCCGCACCCGCCGGGGGCGGGCCGGGTGTGGCGCACCGACCAGCCGGATCTGCTGCTCATGAACACCGTCGCCTCCCAGGTCACCGTCTACACCGACGACAGCGTGGAGATGGAGGGGCCGATCGAGGCCGGGCCCAGCCTGTACGAGTGGGCGCGGTCCGTCGTGCGGGGCGACGGGGGCGGCCCCGAGCTGCCGGGCGGTGCCCTGGCCGAGGCGCGCCAGTTGGGGCCCGACGACTATCCGACGCGGGCGTTCTACGGGCACTACCTGGGCGACACCTTCCACCGGGTGGTGGCCGGCGCCCCCGAGCACGTGACCGTGCTCGTCCACCGGTCCACGGCGATCGCGCTGGACGAGGAGGAGGACGGGGCCGGCCAGTGCCTCGCCCTCGCGGACGGCACCCGCTTACATCACCTCGATGCCGTCGTCCTCGCCCAGGGGCACCTGCCGGCGCGCGCCACCGAGCGTGAGAAGGAGCTGGCGCGGGAGGCGGCCGTGTGCGGGCTCGTGCTCGTCACGCCCGTGAACCCCGCCGACGCCGACCTGTCCGGGATCAAGCCGGGGCAGAACGTGGTGCTGCGCGGGCTCGGGCTGAACTTCTTCGACCACCTCGCCCTGCTCACCACCGGCCGCGGCGGCCGGTTCGAGCGCAGCGGCGACCGGCTGGTGTACCGGCCGTCGGGCCGCGAGCCGCGGCTGTTCGCGGGCTCCCGGCGCGGCGTTCCGTACCACGCGCGCGGCCACAACGAGAAGGGCGCGCACGGCCGTTACGAGCCGCGGCTGCTCACCCCCGAGGTCATCGCCCGGCTGCGCGAGCGCGGCGCCGCGGGCCGGCGGGTGTACTTCGCCGTCGACCTGTGGCCGCTGATCGCCAAGGAGGTCGCGAGCGTCTACTACGGCGCCCTCCTCGCGGCGCGGGGCCGGGGAGAGGAGCGGGAGGCGTTCGTCGCGCGATACCTCGCCGCGCCGACCGCCGAGGTGGAGGCCGCGCTGCTCGACGAGCACCGGATCCCCGCCGCGGACCGCTGGGACTGGGACCGCATCGACCGCCCGTACGCGACACGCGAGTTCGCCAGCCGGGACGAGTTCCGCGACTGGCTGCTCGGGCACCTCGCCGAGGACGTCCGCGAGGCCCGCGAGGGCAACGTCAGCGGGCCGCTCAAGGCGGCGCTCGACGTGCTGCGCGACCTGCGCAACGAGATCCGCCTCGTCGTCGACCACGGCGGTCTGGAAGGCATCTCGTACCGCGACGACCTGCAGAACTGGTACACGCCGCTGAATGCCTACCTGTCCATCGGCCCGCCCGCCTCCCGGATCGAGGAGACCATCGCGCTCGCCCACGCGGGCATCCTGGAGTTCATGGGCCCGGAGCTGCGCGTACGCATCGACCGTACGGGCGCAGAACCGGCGTTCGTCGCCGAGTCGAGCCGGGTCAAGGGCCCGCCGGTGCGGGCCGAGGCGCTCATCGAGGCGCGGCTGCCCGAGCCCGACATCCGGCGCACCGCCGACCCGCTGCTCACCCACCTCCTCGCCACCGGCCAGTGCCGCCCGTACCGCATCTCCAGCGACTCCGGTGCCGACGTGGTGACCGGCGGACTGGCCGTCGGCGAGCGCCCGTACCGCCTGCTCGACGCGGCGGGAGTGCTCCACCCCCGCCGCTTCGCCTACGGCGTGCCGACCGAGGCCGTGCACTGGGTGACCGCCGCGGGTATACGCCCCGGGGTGAACTCCGTGACGCTCGGCGACTCCGACGCCATCGCCCGCGCCGTCCTCGCCCTCACCCCCGCGGACGGCCCGCGCCCCCATGCCACCGAGGAGCTTTCGTGACCACCGACCTCGACGCCGGCCTCCTGTCCCCCGTACGGGCCGGCACCCCCGTCGAAGCCGCCGTGTCGGACCGGGCGTGGCTTCAGGCGATGCTGGACGCCGAGGCGGCGCTGGCGCGCGCCCAGGCCCGTACGGGCACCATGCCCGCGACCGCCGCCGCCGCGATCACGGCCGCGGCCCGCGCCGAGCTGCTCGACCTGCGCGCGCTCGCCTGCGCCGCCCGCGAGACGGCCAACCCGGTCGTCGGGCTGGTCAAGGCGCTCAGCGGGGTGGTGGCCGAACGCGACCCCGCGGCCGCCGAGTACGTGCACCGGGGCTCGACCAGCCAGGACGTCTTCGACACCGGCGCGATGCTGGTGTGCGACCGGGCGCTGCGCCTCGTCCACGCCGACCTGGTGCGCACCGCGGGCGCCCTGGCGGAGCTGGCGGCCGGCCACCGCGACACGCTGATGGCCGGGCGGACCCTGACCCTGCACGCGGTGCCGACGACGTTCGGGCTGAAGGCCGCCGGCTGGCGGGCGCTGGTGCTGGACGCGGCCGCGCGGCTGGAGCGGGTGCTGGCCGGCGGGCTGCCGGTGGCGCTCGGCGGGGCGGCGGGAACGCTGGCCGGGTACCTGGAGTACGCGGCGCTGGACGGCGCGGGCGCGGAGGACTCCGGCGCCTACGTCGAGCGGCTGACCGCGGCGTTCGCCGACGAGACCGGGCTCGCGCCCGCCACCCTGCCCTGGCACGTGCTGCGCACCCCGATCGCCGACGTCGCGGCCGTCACCGCGGTCGTCGCCGGGGCGCTCGGCAAGATCGCCGTCGACGTGCAGTCCCTCGGCAGGACCGAGGTCGCCGAGGTGGCCGAGCGCGCGGTCGCGGGACGCGGCGGCTCGTCCGCGATGCCGCACAAGCGGAACCCGGTCCTCGCCACCCTGATCCGCAGTGCCTCCCTCCAGGTCCCGGCGCTGGCCGCCGCGGTGACCCAGTGCATGGTCACCGAGGACGAGCGCTCCGCCGGCGCGTGGCACGCCGAGTGGCATCTGCTGCGCGAGTGCCTGCGGCTGGCGGGCGGCGCGGCGCACACCGCCGTCGAACTGGCCGAGGGGCTCCAGGTCAGGCCCGAACGCATGCGCGCCAACATGCGGCTGACGGAGAACCTGGTCACCTCCGAGCGGGTCGCGGCGGTGCTCGCGCCGCTGCTCGGCAAGGCGCGGGCGAAGGAGTTGCTGACCGACGCGGCGGCGGAGTCGGAGCGTACGGGCGCGGGTATGCCGGGGCTCCTCGCGGCCGTGCCCGCGATCGCCGAACACTTCGACGAACCGGCGCTGGCGGCGCTCCTCGACCCCGCTTCCTACACCGGTGCGGCCGGGCCGCTGGTGGACCGGGCGCTCGCGGACTCGTAACTCCGCTTCGTAGCACGGGACTTGGCGTCGCATACGCATGCGCGTGCAGGCGCGTCCCGGGCCGCGGGCACCGCCATCACCGGTCCGTACGCGGCGAGTTCGACCCTCCGCGTCATCGCCATTCCCGCCCCTCTTACCCCCTGCGGGCGACAACACTCCAGTCGGGTGCGGTTCGTGACGATACGAAGAGGGTGACCGTCATGGATGAATGCCTCCAATTCGTCTGTCCGCCGTGGTGCAACATGGCCGACTCACCGGAAGACCATTTCGGGGCTCTCGGTGACGACCTGACCCGGGTGCTGCACCTGGGCTGGAATGCCGGGGCGATGTTCCAGGGGCGGGGCGACCCGCGCCAGACAGTGGGGTTCGATGTGGATCTGTGCGCGTACTCGTTGACCGACGGCAGTCCCGGGCGGCCGTTCCTGCGGGTGTCGGACGAGACCGGCAGCGCCAACAACTTCGAGGTGCACGACGTGGCGGCCGCCGCGTTCATGCTCCAGCAGATGGCCGGCGCGGTGCGGAACCTCGCCGGCTTCCTGGAGATGCTCAGCGCGCGCCAGGAGGCCGAGGAGGCGCAGTGGCAGGCCGTCCGGCTGGACGGCGAGGTGCGCCAGGCCGAGCAGCAGCGGGCCAGGGCCGAGGCCGGGCTGCGCCAGGCACAGGAGTACATCGCCGTCCTGGAACGCGAGATGGAGGCGGCGAGCGCGGCGCGGGACACGGCGAACTGGCAGGTGGAGGCGGCCCGCGAGCGGTTGGCGGACGCCGAGCGCACCGCGCGGGAGAGCCGCCGGGTCGCGGAGGCCGCCGCGGCCCGCTCGGCCCGGCTGGAGGGCGCGCGCTAGCCGGGTGCCCGTTCCCCTCCTACGGCGCCTCCGGCCGGCGGCCGGGGGTGTCCGCCGCGGGGGCGCGCTACGCCCCGACGTACTCCGCGAGGTGCTCCCCGGTGAGCGTCGAGCGGTCGGCGACCAGGTCGGCCGGCGTGCCCTCGAAGACGACCCGGCCGCCGTCGTGGCCGGCGCCGGGGCCGAGGTCGACGATCCAGTCGGCGTGCGCCATGACGGCCTGGTGGTGCTCGATGACGATGACCGACTTGCCGCCGTCGACCAGTCGGTCGAGCAGTCCGAGCAACTGCTCCACGTCCGCCAGGTGCAGTCCCGTCGTCGGCTCGTCCAGGACGTAGATCCCGCCCTTGTCGCCCATGTGCGTGGCCAGCTTGAGCCGCTGCCGCTCGCCGCCGGACAGGGTGGTCAGCGGCTGACCGATGCTGACGTAGCCGAGGCCGACGTCGGTCAGCCGCCGGAGTATCCGGTGGGCCGCGGGCGTACGGGCCTCGCCCCCGGCGAAGAACTCCTCGGCCTCCGCGACGGGCATGGCCAGCACCTCGCTGATGTCGCGCCCGCCGAAACGGTAGTCGAGGACGGATGCCTGGAACCTCTTGCCGTCGCACTCCTCGCAGGTGGTGGAGACGCCGGCCATGATGCCGAGGTCCGTGTAGATCACGCCGGCGCCCTTGCAGGCGGGGCAGGCCCCCTCGGAGTTGGCGCTGAAGAGCGCCGGCTTCACGCCGTTGGCGTTCGCGAACGCCTTGCGGATGGGGTCGAGCAGCCCGGTGTACGTCGCCGGGTTGCTGCGGCGGGAGCCGCGGATGGCGCCCTGGTCGACGGAGACCACGCCCGCACCGGCGGGGAGCGAGGAGTGCACCAGCGAGCTCTTGCCGGAGCCGGCGACGCCGGTGACCACGCAGAGGACGCCGAGGGGGATGTCGACGTCGACGTTCTGGAGGTTGTGCGTGCTTGCGCCGCGGATCTCCAGGGCGCCGGTGGCCTTGCGCACGGTGTCCTTGAGCCCGGCGCGGTCGTCGAGGTGGCGGCCGGTGACCGTGCCGGCGGCGCGCAGCCCGTCCACCGTGCCCTCGTAGCAGACCGTGCCCCCGGCGGTGCCGGCGCCGGGGCCGAGGTCCACGATGTGGTCGGCGATCGAAATGACCTCCGACTTGTGCTCGACGACCATCACCGTGTTGCCCTTGTCGCGCAGCCGCAGCAGCAGGTCGTTCATCCGCCGGATGTCGTGCGGGTGCAGCCCGGTGGTGGGCTCGTCGAAGACGTAGGTGGTGTCGGTGAGCGAGGAGCCGAGGTGGCGGATCATCTTGGTGCGCTGCGCCTCGCCGCCGGACAGGGTGCCCGAGGGGCGATCGAGCGACAGATAGCCGAGGCCGATCTCCACGAACGAGTCGAGCGTCTCCCGCAGCGTCTTCAGCAGCGGCGCCACGGAGGGCTCGTCCAGTGCGCGTGCCCACTCGGCCAGGTCGTTGATCTGCATGGCGCAGGCATCGGCGATGCTGATGCCGGCGACCTTGGAGGAGCGGGCGGCCGCGCTGAGCCGGGTGCCCTCGCACTCGGGGCAGGCGGTGAAGGTGGCGATCCGGTCCACGAAGGCCCGGATGTGCGGCTGCATCGACTCGCGGTCCTTGGACAGGAAGGACTTCTGCACCCGCGGAACGAGACCCTCGTAGGTCACGTTCATGCCGCTCACCTTGAGCTTGGTCTGCTCGTGGTGGAGGAAGTCGTGCAGCTCCTTGTCGGTGAACTTGCCGATCGGCTTGTCGGGGTCGAAGAAACCGGACTCCGCGTAGAGGCGCACCATCCAGCCGCCGGCCTTGTAACCGGGGATGGTGATCGCGCCCTCGGAGAGCGACTTGGTCTCGTCGTACAGCTCGCTCAGGTCGATGTCGGAGATGCTGCCCATGCCCTCGCAGCGCGGGCACATGCCGCCGGTGCTGGTGAAGGCCACCTCCTTGACCGTCTCCCCCGCGCCGCGGTCGACGGTGACGGCGCCGGTGCCCTGGGCGGAGGCGACGTTGAAGGAGAAGGCGTTCGGCGGGCCGACGTGCGGCTCGCCGAGGCGGCTGAAGAGGATGCGCAGCAGCGCGTTGGCGTCGGTGGCGGTGCCGACGGTGGAGCGGGCGTTGGCGCCCATGCGCTCCTGGTCGACGATGATCGCGGTGGTCAGCCCTTCGAGGACGTCCACGTCCGGCCGGGCGAGGGTCGGCATGAAGCCCTGCACGAAGGTGCTGTACGTCTCGTTGATCATCCGCTGCGACTCGGCGGCGATCGTGTCGAAGACCAGCGAGCTCTTCCCCGAGCCGGAGACGCCGGTGAAGACCGTCAGCCGCCGCTTGGGGATCTCCACGTCGACGTTCCGCAGATTGTTCTCGCGCGCTCCGTGCACACGGATCAGGTCGTGGCTGTCGGCGGCGTGCTGCTCGGGTGCCGGCGTGTCCTTCCTGGTGGCCATGCTCGTCTCTCCGTGTGTCAGCGGTCGCGCGGCCCCCTCGGCCGGCGGTTTCCGCCACCCTAGAACCTCCCTCTGACAATCCTCGCCGACGCCGGGGTGCGGAACGACCCGCTCTTCGGCGGCATCGCGTGGCACGGCTACGCCGGCGACCCGGCGGTCGGCAGCCAGGTGCACCAGCAGTACCCGGACGTCCCGCAGTTCAGCACCGAGCACTCCGGCGGCACCTGGATCGGCAACCAGCACAACGAGGACATGGCCGACATCGTCACCTACACCCGCAACTGGAGCGGCACCGTGGTCAAGTGGAGCCTCGCGCTCAACCAGGACATGGGCCCGCACAACGGCGGCTGCGGCACCTGCACGGGCCTGGTCACGGTCCAGGAGGGCGGCCCGCGGGCGGGTCAGGTCGACAACACCATCGAGTACTACACCACCGGCCACCTCACCAAGTTCGTCAAGCCCGGCGCCCGGCGCATCTCCTCCACGGCCAGCAGCACGGTGCAGAACGTGGCCTGGCGCAACCCCGACGGCTCCAAGGCCCTGATCGCCCACAACGGGGGCACGTCCGCGCGCTCCGTACGCGTCGACTGGGGCGGCCAGTCCTTCGTCTACTCCCTGCCCGCCCGCACCACCGCCACCTTCACCTGGTCCGGCACCCCCTCCGGCACCGCACCCGGTACGGGTACGGGCACGCTGACCGGCATCGCGGGCAAGTGCCTCGACGTCGCGGGCGGCGCCACCGCGGACGGCACCCCCGTGCAGATCTACGGCTGCAACGGCAGCGCCGCGCAGCGCTGGACCCTGGGCGCGGACGGCACCGTACGGGCGCTCGGCAAGTGCCTGGACGTCGCCGGCGCGGGCACGGCGAACGGCACCGCCGTCCAGCTCTACGGCTGCAACGGCACCGCGGCTCAGCAATGGTCGTACGATCCCGTGACCCACGACGTCGTGGGCGCGGGCTCGGGGAAGTGCCTCGACGTCACCGGCAACACCTCCGCGGACGGCACGAAGACGCAGATCCGGTCGTGTACGGGCGGCGCCAACCAGAAGTGGACGCTCAACACGGCGTGAGCTCCGCCCGCGCGCGGTGCGGGCATACTGCACCATGGGTCACCGGGGGCGCCGCCCCCGGTGACCGCGTGACGGGCAGGAGGAACGGGTGGGCGGGTCCGACGAACCAACGGCGACGGCCGGGACGGGGACGGCCGGCACGGCGGCGACCGCGGCGCGGATGCGGGAGGCCGCGCGGGCGCTGCTGTCGGTGCTGGCGCCTGCGCAGGTACGGGAGCTGCGCGCCGGGCCCGCCCGGCTGGACACGCCGGAGCTGCGCGAGTGGACATACCTGCCGGGACCCCGCCCCGGCCTGTCCACCGAGGAACTGGACGGCGACCAGCGCGAGGCCGTCGACGCGCTGCTCGCCGCGGCGCACAGCGCGCACGGCGGGCGGCTGGCGGCCGGGGCGATCGAGGTGGAGCGCCACCGCCGCGAGCTGGCCGGCCGCCCCGGGCCCGACCGCTACTGGCTGCGGCTGCTCGGCGACCCGGACGGCGAAGGGCCGTGGGGCTGGCGGATGAACGGCCACCACCTGGCCGTACACGTGCTGATCACGCCCACGGGGCTGCGGGTCACCCCGCACTTCGTCGGCTCGGAGCCCGCGGTCGTCGCCTCGGGACCGCGGGCGGGACGGCTGCTGGGACCCGAGGAGGATCTGGCCCGCGAACTGGTCACGGACCTGGACACCGCCGCCCGCACCACGGCGGTCTACTCCGCCGAGCCCCCGGACGACATCCTCACCCGCGCCGACCCCTTCGCCGACCCGGACCTGCTGCCGCCGGGCCTGACGTATGCGGCCATGACCCCGGCCCAGCACGCGCTGCTGGAGCGCCTGGTCCGCCGCTACCTGGCGCGGGCACCCGAGGCGTACGCGCGCGCATGCTGGTCGGACACGGTGGCCGGGGGCCTGGAGCGGCTCTCGTTCGCCTGGGCCGGCGGCCTCGCCCCGGGCGACCGGCACTACTACTGCGTACGCGCCCCGGACTTCCTCATCGAGTACGACAACACCCAGGACGACGGCAACCACGCCCACTCCGTATGGCGCCACACGCGCCACGACTGGGGCCTTGACCTCCTCCGCGCCCACTACGAGAGCGGCCACGGATGAGCGGCCGGAACCTGCCCCCTTCACCGCGCGCCGCCGCGCCAAGTGGGCGTCAAGCCAGGGGTTAGTCTCGGCCAACCTCCCGGCCCGATCCTGGCCCTTTACGGCATCGGCCATGGACCGGTAACGGGGGAACCACTCGATGGACACGTCACCCAGCATCGCGATCGCCTACCACTCGCGCCGCGGCCACACCCACGTGCTGGCGGAGGCCGTCAGGTCCGGCGCCGAGGCGGCGGGCGGCACGGTGGCGATGGTGCTCGTCGAGGAGATGCAGGACGGCGACTGGGAGACGCTGGACGCCGCGGACGCCATCGTGTTCGGGGCGCCGACGCTCATGGGCTCCGCCTCCGGCGCGTTCCACGTCTTCGCCGAGGCGACCAGCACGCGCTGGTCGACGCAGTCCTGGAAGGACAAGATCGGGGCGGGCTTCACGCACTCGTCGTGCAAGGCAGGCGACAAGCACATCACCCTCGGGTACTTCGCGACCCTCGCCGCCCAGCACCAGATGCACTGGGTCAACCTCGGCCTCGCGCCCGGCTGGCACCTCAGCCACGAGAGCGAGAACGACCTCAACCGCCTCGGCTACTTCAACGGCGCCGCCGCGGCCACCATGGGCGACCTGGGCACCGACGCCGTGCACAAGGCCGACATCGCGACCGCCGAGCACCTGGGCGCACGGGTCGCGCGGCACACCGCCGTGGTGCTCGCGGGACGGGCGGCGCTGGGCGTCGCGTGACGGGCGGCGCTGGGCGTCGCGTGACGGGCGGCGCTGGGCGTCGCGTGACGGGCGGCGCTGGGCGTCGCGTGACGGGCGGGCCGCACCCGCCGCCATTGGTATCTTTTCCTTAAGTAATGGGTACGAATGGAAGTCACCATGGCCGTAAGTGATTACACGGGGCAGGCCGCGCTCACGGCCGTCGACCTGGTCAACAGCCTGGACGTCATCACCGGCAGGGACCGGCTGCGCGACGGCGAGGACGCGGCCGCGCTCCTCGCCCGGCACCACTGGGACGTCGGCCGCGCGGTCTCCGCCGCCGACCTGGAGCGGCTGCGGCGACTGCGCCCGCGGCTGCGGTTCGTCTTCGGCGGCACGCCCGTGCAGAAGTCCGTCGCCGACCTCAACGCGCTCCTGCGCGACCTGCGCGCGCAGCCCCACCTCACCGACCACGACGGCGCCTGGCACTGGCACTACGCCCGTCCGCGGGCGCCGCTGGGCGAGCGGGTGGCGACGTCGTGCGTGGTCGCGCTGCTGACCGCGATCGCCGACGGCGGCGCGGGGCGGCTGCGGATCTGCGACGGCGCCGACTGCGCCAACGTCTTCGTCGACGCCTCCCGCCCGGGGCTGCGCCGTTACTGCGACACCAAGAGCTGCGGCAACCGCGCCCACGTCACCGCCTACCGGGAGCGCAAGCGCACGCGGAGCGCCGGCTAGCCCCGCCCGCTTCGCACATGAGTTATCAGCTCTTAATCAATGTCAGTGAACGGTCCTACGGTCGAGCCACGCCCACACCGCTGCCGACGCGCCCCCGGCTCATCACCTTCGACACCTACGGCACCCTCATCGACTGGGACGGCGCCCTCCGCGCCCACCTCCGCGCGCTGTTCGCGGCACGGGGGCAGGACACGTCGCCGCCTTCCACCGCCGCTGGTACTACGGCTACGCCCTGCCCGCCGTCCACGGCCGCTTCCTGCCCTACCGCGACCTGCTCGCCACGACCATGGCCGAGGTCCTCGCCGCGGAGGCCGGGATCACCGCGGACGACGCGGAACTGGCCGCGCTCGGCGACGTGATGGCCGAAGCCGACCCCCTTCGCCGACAGCGTCGGGACGCTGCGCCTGGTGGGCGCACACGCGCCGCTGGCCACGATCTCCAACAGCCAGCGCGACATCATCGACGTCAGCGTGCGCAAGCTGGGCGACCCCTTCACGTACGTCTTCACCGGCGAGGCGGTCGGCGCGTACAAACCGCACCGGGCGCTCTTCGAACTCGTCCTCGGCCGCGCGGGCGTGGAGCCGCACGAGGCGGTGCACGTGGCCCAGTCGCAGTACAGGCGGCGGAGCCGGTGGGGGCGCGGGGCTGAGAGCGGGGAGGCGGGGCCCGCGCCGGCCCGGCGGCGGTTGTCAGTCGCGTCGGATACCGTCGCCAGACGGCCGGCGGCGGCCGCAAACGGTGAAGGGGGACAGCCGTGACACTTCCCGACGACCTGGCCGGGCTGGCGCGCAGCGTGCTCGACGCGAACCGCTATCTCACCCTGGGCACCGCGGAGCCCGACGGGCGGCCGCGGGTCTCGCCGGTGTTCTTCACGCACGCCGGTTATCGCACCTTCTACTGGGTCTCCTCGCCCCGCGCGCGGCACTCCGCCAACGTCGCGGCCCGGCCCGCCGTCGAGTTCGTCGTCTACGACTCCACCGCGGCGATCGGTGAAGGACGCGCGGTGTACGTCGGCGCGACGGCGGAGGAGGTGCCGGAGGCGCAGCTCGCGGCGGCGTGCGACGAGGCGTTCGGGGGCGCCGTCGCCGCCGGAGCGACGCGGTTCCGGCCCCCGGACCTCAGCGGTGACGCCGGACTGCGGCTCTACCGGGCCAGGGCGACGAGCTGCGAGGTCCACGTCCCGGGCCGCGACCCGGTGTACGGCACGGGCATAGACACCCGCCGCGAGGTCCGCCTCTGAGGCGGGCTACGCGGGCGGTGGGTCGCCGAGTGCGGCGGTGAGCGCGGCGAGGTGGGCCGCGACGGGCCCCAGGGTCAGCAGCCCGGTCCCCGCGCCGGCGATCTCGTCCGCCGCAGGGGCGAGGCGGTCGCGGGCGCGCGCCATGGTCTCGCGGTCGCCGAGTTCGACGGCGGCCCGTGCGAGGAGGCACCAGACGGCCTCCTGCATCAGATCGCGCGGCGGCTCCGGCGCGGCCCGCAGCGCCGTCGCCGCCTCCGCACGCCGCCCCTCGCCCAGCAGGAGGAGGGGCCGCACCCACGGCTCGTACGGGCCCCAGTCGGCGTCCGGGCCGACGGCCGCGGGGAGCCCGCGCCGCAGCCGCAGGCAGAGCAGCGCCAAGGGGAGCAGCCCCCGCTCCAGGCCGGGCATCCCGGCCCCGTCGAGGAGCCGGGCGGCGGCGCGGTAGGCGTCCTCGGACCGCCCGGCCGCGTCACGGCCGGCGGGTCCGCCCTCCGCGGGGGCCGCGGCATACGGAGGCGGGGTGCCGGTTTCGGCGAGGCGGAGGGCCGCGTACCAGCCCGTGAAGACCGCGACCAGCGGCAGTTCGTGGCGCTCGGCGAGCCGGTCGGCCGCGGCGGCGTGCTCGTCCGCACCCGGAAAGTCCGCCAGTGCGGCGCGGGCCTGGAGCCGGATCAGGTGGCCCAGCACCTCGTACGTCACGAGGCCGTGCCGCGCCGCGAGCCCGGCCAGCTCGGCGCCGATCCGGTCCCGTTCCGCGGCCAGACCGGTGCGCCCGAAGGTCTGCATGAACGCGCCGTTGAGCGCGAACGCCAGCAGCGCCGGATCGTCCAGGCCGCGGGCCAGCCGCTCCGCCTCCCGGGCGGCCTGCGGCCCGCGCGCCGCGCGGGTGCCGCGGGACTCGACGGCGACGGTGGCCAGCAGCCGGGCCCGTACGGCGGCGTGCTCGGCGGGCGGCAGCGCGGCGAGGGCGCGTTCGGCGGCGGCCACGACGCGGCCGGCCTGCTCCGGGTCGTCGACGCGGGTCCAGACGGCGGGCACGTCGTACGCGCCGATGACCCGGGCGGTCAGCTCGGGGTCGCCCGACTCCTCGGCCGCCTCGACGGCCGCCACCCGGTGCCGCCGCGCGGCCTGGAGCCCGCCGCCCCCGGTGACCGCGAGGCTGCGCAGCAGCCCGACCGTGGACTCCAGCCGCGCCCGCGCCCCGCCTGCGACGGCCCGGTCGTACGCGGCCGCCGCCTCGGCCCACACCCTCCGCGCCTCGTCGCCCCCGCCCGGCGCCTCCAGGTGGTCCGCCTGCGCCAGGATGTCCGTCTCCAGTCGCCGTAGCGCGGGGCCCGGGTCCACGCCCAACTGCCCGACCAGCGTCGTGCGCGCGCGGCGCAGCACCGCGAGCGCGTCGGCCTGGCGGCCCGCGCGGTACAGGGCCAGCGCCAGCAGGCGCCAGGCGTCCTCGCGCCAGGGGTGCTCGGCCACGTGGGCGTCCAGGTCCGCGGCGGTCTCGGCGGCGCGGCCCAGCGACAGCCGGGCCTCCGCGTACGACTCGACGGCGTGCAGGCGCAGGTCGGCGAGGCGGGAGCGCTCGGTACGGGCCCACGGCAGGTCGGCGAACTCCGCGTACGCGGGGCCGCGCCACCAGCCCAGCGCCTGTTCGAGGCGCGCCACCGCCTCCCCCGGTGGCAGGTCTCTCGCCTCGGCTACCGCGCGCTCGAAGCGCCAGGCGTCGACGGCGTCCGGGTCGGCGCGCAGCGCGTATCCAGGGCCCTGCGTGACCAGCAGCCGCGCGGGCGCGCGCGGCGGGCGGCCGGGTTCGAGGGCGCGGCGCAGCGCGGCGACGAAGGTGCGTACCGCGCCCACCGCGTCCGCGGGCGGGTCGGTCCACAGGTCCTCGACCAGCAGGCCGACCGGGACGACGCGGCGGCGCGCGACGATCAGGCGGGCGAGCACGGCCCGGTGCCGCGGCCCCTTCAGCGCGATCGCGCCGCCCTCCGCGCCGCCGCCCCCGGGGCCGGAGGACCCGGCCCCGTCGACGTCCCAGGCCGTCACAGGACCCAGCACGCCGAAAAGGACCCGCACCGCCGACCACCTCTCCAGACCCGGCCCGGGACCCGCCCGGGCCCCGCCGGGCGCCACCGTACAGCGCGCTCATCCGCTGCTCATCCGCGCCGCGCACGCTGGGGGCAACGATCGGCTACGAAGGGAATCCCCGATGTCACCCCGCATCCCCGGCTTCGACTACCGGCGCGTCCCCGTCGCCGACGGCGTCGCCCTCAGCGCCGCCGTCGGCGGCAACCCCGGCGGCAGCGCCGTCGTGCTGCTGCACGGCTTCCCGCAGACCCACCTCATGTGGCGGCACGTCGCCTCCCGGCTTGCCGCCGACCACACCGTCATCTGCCCCGACCTGCGCGGCTACGGCGCCAGCGACAAGCCGGCCGAGGCAGCGGGCGGGCCCGGCGGCGGCACGTACGCGAAGCGCACGATGGCCGAGGACGTCGTGGCGCTCACCCGCGCGCTGGGGCACGAGCGCTTCGCGCTCGCGGGCCACGACCGCGGCGCGCTGGTGGCGTTCCGCGCGGGGCTCGACCACCCGGACGCGGTGACCCACCTGGCGTGCCTGGACGTGCTGCCGACGCTCGACATGTGGGACGTGATGCACGGGGTGTCGGCCGCGGTCGGCTTCCACCTGTACCTCATGGCGCAACCGCCCGGCCTGCCCGAGGAGATGATCGCCGCCGCCCCGGACGCGTTCTTCGGCCACTTCCTCGACATCTGGTCCGGCGGCGGGGACACCTTCCCCGCCGACGTGCGCGCCGCGTATCTCGCCGCGTCCCGCGAAGCGGTGCCGTCGATCGTGGCGGACTACCGCGCCTCCGCGGGCGTCGACGTCGAGCACGACACCGCCGACCGCGACGCCGGCAACCTGCTGCGCATGCCGGTCGCCGTCCTCCAGCAGGACTGGGGCGCCGCGCTCGGCTTCGACGCCGCGGCGCGGTGGCGCGCCTGGGCCCCCGACCTGCGGCACGCCACCGTGAGCTGCGGCCACTTCATGGCCGAGGAGGCACCGGACGAGGTGGCCGCGGCGCTGCGCGACCTCCTCGCCCGTACCTCCGCGGCTACGACAGCGTGAGGCCGTAGGCGGCCAGGATCTCCTTGACGGGCTGGTAGTACGTGACGCCGCCGCTGGTGCAGTTGCCGCTGCCGCCGACGATGATGCCGACCGCCCGGCCGCCGGAGAACGCGGGTCCGCCGGTGTCGCCGGGCTCGGAGCAGATGGAGGAGCGGAACAGTCCCGAGACGGTCCCGCCGGGGAAGTTCACGGTGAGGTTGACCGCCTGCACCGTGCCGCAGCGGTAGCCGCCGACCCGCCCGTAGTGGCACAGCGACATGCCGGGCGCCGGGTCGGCGGCGCCGGTGATGTCCACCGGCGCGCCGCCGCTGCCCTTGACCTCGCCGGGGTACGACACGGAGGTGTTGGTGTAGCGGACGACGCCGTAGTCGCTGCCGGGGAAGACCGACCCGGAGGTCACGCCGACGGACACGCGGCCGCCCTCCGCCTCGACGGCCCACGTGCTGCCGACGTCGGCGCAGTGGCCGGCGATGATGCCGTACGAGGTGCCGCCGCTCACGGCGTTGAAGCCCAGCGTGCAGGCGTACGAGGGCCCGTACAGCGCCTCGCCGCCGCGCACCGCGGTCGCCGCGGCGGGCCGCCCCGCGTCGGACGCCGACGCGGGCGGGGCGAGCACGGTCAGCAGCGCGCCGAGCACGGCGAGGACGGCGGCGGTGGCGGTGGTGCGTAACGGGGGTGCGGTACGGCGTCGGCTCACGGGTCCCTGCCTTCCGGGCGGCGACGGTGTCGACCGCATTGTGCGCGCGCCGCGCGGAAGCAGGAAGGGGGCGAGTCGGGAGCGGCCGGAAGCTCCGGGCCTCAGCGGCTCGGCAGCAGGCCGCTCTCCAGGGCGACGACCACGGCGCGGGTACGGTCGCTGACGTCGAGCTTGGCGAAGATGCGCAGCAGGTGGGTCTTCACGGTGGCCTCACCGATGAACAGGCGCTTGCCGATCTCGGCGTTCGACAGCCCCTCGGCCACCCCGGCCAGTACCTCGGACTCACGCGGCGTCAGCGTCACCGGGGCGGGGCTGCGCATCTTCGCCACCAGGCGCTGGGCGACGCGGGGCGCGAGGACCGTCTCGCCGCGGGAGGCGGCGTGGATGGCGTCGACCAACTGGGCGCGGGTGGCGTCCTTCAGCAGATAGCCGGTGGCACCGGCCTCGACCGCGCGCTCGATCTCGCTGTCCGTGTCGTACGTGGTGAGGATCAGCACCCGGGTACGCGCCGTTGCCGCGACGATCGCGGCGGTGGCGCCGACGCCGTCGAGCTGCGGCATCCGCAGGTCGAGGAGGGCGACGTCCGGATCGAGGCGGGCGACGAGGGCGACGGCCTCGCGGCCGTCGCCGGCCTCGCCGACGACCTCGATGCTGGGCTCGGCGGCGAGCAGCGCGACGAGGCCCGCGCGCATCACGATGTGGTCGTCGGCGAGGACGACGCGGAGCGGAGTGGCATGTACGGGTGTCGTCATCTCAGACCTGTCCGTCCGTGGCGATTCCGGTGGCGCCCGTCGCGCCGGCGGCAGTGACGGTGGCCGCCCCGGCCGCGCGGGTCCCGTCCGGGAGGGCGCCGTCCGCGGTGGGCTCGGCGGCGGGCACGGTGACGAGTATGCGGGTGCCGTCACCGGGGGAGCTGGTCACGGTGAGCTCGCCGCCGAACTCGGCGAGCCGCCGGCGCATCCCGTCCAGCCCGAAGCCCCCGGCAGGCACGGCGCCGTCCGCCTCGCCGTCGTCGACACCGGCACCGCCGCCGCGAGTCGCGGCCGGCCCCACCGCCCCCGGTGCGAACCCCTTCCCGTCGTCGGTGATCTCCAGCTCGATGCCCTCCGGGCCCGCCGTCAGCACCACCCCGACCGTCGACGCCTCCGCGTGCTTGCGCACGTTGGCCAGCGACTCCTGCGTACAGCGCAGGAGTGCGATCCGGGTCGGCTGGTCGCAGTCGACGTCAGGCAGTTGGGCCTCGACCACGAGCCCGGTGTCCTCGGCGAAGCGGTCCAGGGTGCGCCGCAGCGTGGTGGCGACGGAACCGGCGGCGACACCGCTGCGCGGGGCGGCGCCGACGAGGACGCGGGCCTCGGCGAGGTTCTCGCGGGCGGTGCGTTCGATGGAGAGCAACTGCTGCGCGCTCTTCGCGGGCTCGGCGGCCAGCCCGGCGCGCGCCGCCTCGGCGAGTACGACGATCGAAGCGAAGCCCTGCGCGAGGGTGTCGTGGATCTCCCGCGCGATCCGCTCCCGCTCCTCGGCGGCGCCCTGCCGCTTCTGCGCGTGCACGAGCTGCTGTTCGGCGTCGGCCAGCCGGCTGCGCAACCGGGCGCGCTCGTCGCGTACCGCCAGTGCCCGGGGGGTCAGCAGCGCGATCATGACGCTGACGGCGTAGACGGCGACGGACGAGAGGGCGTTGGCGGCGAGACTGTCGACACTCCAGCCCTCGCGCAGCGCACCGCCGAGAGTGATCGCGACGGCGCCGAGGGCGCTGCTGACGACGGCGCCCCGCAGGCCGTCCACGAAGATCACGAACTGGGCCAGCGTCACCGTGTAGAGCACGCCGTAGCCGTCGCGGAGCCACGACAGCCACCCCAGGACGAGAATGAGCAGGACGAGGTAGCCGTACGCGAGCCGCACCGGATTCCCGGGGCGGCTGCGCACGACCGCGTAGCCGAGGGCGAGCAGGGCCACGGGCGCGAGCGACCCGTACCGGTCCCCGGCCGGGACGTCTCCGAGGATCGTGACCAGTGTCAGCAGGCCGATGATCGCCCAGGAGAAGACGTCCCAGCCGTGCAGCATCCAGATCCAGAGGGGGTCGCCGCGCCGTGGCCGAGGAAGCATGCTGTTCAGCGTACGTTCCGGGCCGTACGGGCCGTCTCCCCGTCCGCGCCGCCCACCGGCACCGGCACCCCCGCCGCCGGGAGCGGTGCGGGCCGGCGCGGCGTCCGCCACCAGGCCCGCTCGCCGAGGAGCAGCAGGGCCGCGGGCAGCACCATCAACCGGATCACCACCGCGTCGAGCAGCACGGCGAGCGCGAGGCAGAAGCCCATCTGCTTCATCTCGGTCAGATGCAGCGCGACGAACCCGGCGAAGACGGTGACCATCACGACCGCAGCGCTGGTCACGACCTTCGCCGACGCCCCGATGCCCGCGATCACCGCCTCCCGCGCCGGCATCCCGGTGTCCCGGGCCTCCTTGATCCGGCTGACCACGAACACCTGGTAGTCCATCGAAAGGCCGAAGAGGATCACGAAGAGGAACAGCGGCACCCGGGAGGCGATCGCGCCCATCGAGTCGAAGTCGAGCAACCCCTCGGCCCACGTGCCCTGGAAGACGATGACGAGCGCGCCGAGCGCGGCGGCGGCGGAGAGCAGGTTCAGCACGACGCCGAGCAGCCCGATCACCACCGAGCGGAACGCGATCACCGTCATCACGAAGGTGAGCAGCAGCAGGGCTCCGACGACCAGCGGCAGCTTGTCGCGCTCGTCCTCCACGTAGTCGGTGCCGCGGGCGACGTCCCCGCTGACGGCCGTCTCGACGCCGGCCAGCCGCCCGACGGTCGCGGGCAGGTGCTCGTCGCGCAGATGCCGCAGCGAGTCCTTCGCGGGCCGGGAGTTGGCGAAGTGCGGTACGGAGAGCACGAGCACGCTGGTCCGGCCGTCCGGTGAGGTACGTACCGCGGGCTCGGCGTCCCGGACGAACAGCGGGTCGGCCGACACCCGCCGGCCCAGCCCGGCCAGCGCCCGCCGCACCTCGGGGGCGCGCTCCGCGGCGGCCCGGGCGACGACCTCGTGCTCCACCTTCAGCTCGGGGAAGGCGGCGGTCAGCCGGTCGTACGTCTGCATGGCGGGGATGTCGCGGGAGAAGGTGTCCTTGCCGGGGTCCACGAGCTTCATATCGAGCGCGGGCACGGCGAGCGCGGCCATGGCCAGCACGGAGACGACCAGGGTGGCGGCGGGACGCCGCTGCGCGGGCCGCATCAGCGCGGCGAAGACCCGGCCGTGCTCGGGGCGTTGCCGGCGCCGGCGCGGGGTGGCCCCGCGCGCCTCACGACGTGCGGCCCGCCGCTCGGTGCGGCGGCCGATGGTCACGAGCAGCGCGGGCAACGCCGTCAGGGAGCTGACGACGGCCATGGCCACCACGAGGATCGTGCCCGTGGCGAGGGAGGAGAAGATGACGTCGGTGGCGAGGTAGAGGGTGGCGGTGGAGACGATGACGGCGAGGCCGGAGACGACGATGGCGCGCCCGGCCGTCGACGCCGCCAGTTCGACGAGGGCGGCGGACGACAGCCTTCCTTCGGCGCGGGCGCGCTCCTCTCGCTCGCGCTTGAGGTAGAAGAGCGTGTAGTCGACGCCGACGGCGAGGCCGATGAGCAGGATCAGGTTGGTACCGACGCCGGGGTCGGGCAGCAGGTGGGAGGCCGTCATCGACAGGCCGAGCGCCGCGGCGATCGACGTCAGGGCCAGCAGCAGCGGCACGCCGGCCATGACGAAGGACCCGAAGACGACGAGCAGCGTGACGAGCGTGACGGGCAGCGAGATGCGCTCGGAGAGCGCCAGGTCCTCGCCGCGCTGCTCGTTGACCCCCTTGCTGATCGCGGGCGAACCGGTCTCCTCGATGACGACGCCGGGGTGCGCCGCGGCCGCCTTCCCGGTCTGCTCCAGCAGGGGCCCGACGTTCTTCTTCCCGTCCAGCTCGGCCCCCTTCAGCACGACCGGCACCCGCAGCGCCTCGCCGTGGGCGGAGCGTACGGGCGCGGCGACGGACGCCACTTCGGGAAGCCGCTCCATCCGGTCGGTGATGTCCCGGGCGGCCGCGCGGGCGGCGGCGTGGTCGAGGGAGCGGCCGGACTCGGCGCGGATGAGGACGTGTTCGGTGGGCTTACGCTCCAGACCGCCCTCCGTCGCCATCTGCTCGGCGCGGCCGGCCTCGCCGACCCAGAAGTCCTCGGTGGTGGCGGGGTTGCCGCCGACGGCGATGCCGGTGCCCAGGCAGAGGGCGACGAAGACGAACCAGCCGGCGATCGCGCGCCACGGATGCCGGGCGCTCCAGCGGGCTGTGCGAACGGGGAGATTTCTCATACCGGAAATGCTCGCGATCGCGCCCCTGCCCCCGACAGCCGCGACCGGTGGAACCGGGGGTCCACCGGTCGGTTGACCCCTGCCGGGCGCCCCGGTGCGTACGGGCCGGGCTTCCGGCTCGTACGCACCGGGCGCCGGGCCCCGTTGCTCAGTCCGCGGGCCGGCCGTCCCCGGGGTCCGGCGCCGCGTCCCCGCCGTCACCCCCGCCTTCCCCGTCACCGCGGTCCCGGCCCGGGCCCCGGCCGCCGCGCAGCCGTTGCGCGGGTCCGCGGATCTGCAGCTCGAACTCCCCGCCGTAGTGCTGGTGTCCGGCCCGTACCGCCGTCTCGACCGCCTGCTCGCCCTGCTCGCCGATGACGATCAGCTCGTCGTGCCGCAGGTCGCGCATGAGCGCCGCGCACAGCCCGATCATCACCAGCGTGAAGGGCACCGCGACGAGGATCGTGAGGTTCTTCAGCCCGGTCAGCGCGGCGTCCCCGCCGCCCCCGACCAGCAGCATGACGGCGGCGACCGCACCGGTCAGCACACCCCAGACGACGACCACCATGCGCGTCGGCTCCAGCGTCCCCTTCTGCGACAGCGCGCCCATCACGATCGACGCGGCGTCCGCGCCGGAGACGAAGAAGATGCCGACGAGGACCATCACCAGCAGCGTCGTGACGCCGGCGATCGGGTACGCGTTCAGCACCGCGAACAACTGCCCCTCCTGCGTCGACTCCTCGGTGATGCCCGCCCCGTGGGCCTCCTGCTGCATCGCCGTGCCGCCGAGGATGCAGAACCACAGAAGGCTGACCACGCTGGGCACGAGGATCACGCCGCCGACGAACTGTCTGATGGTGCGCCCCCGGCTGATGCGCGCGATGAACATACCGACGAACGGCGTCCACGAGATCCACCACGCCCAGTAGAAGACCGTCCAGCCCGACAGCCAGCCGGCGACGTCCGAGCCGCCGCTGGCCTCCGTACGCGCCATCATCTGCGGCAGTTCGGCGAAGAACGACCCGATCGAGGTCGGGATGAGGTCGAGGATCAGGATCGTCGGTCCCGCGATGAAGACGAACACGGCGAGCGCCGCGGCGAGCACCATGTTGATGTTCGACAGCCACTGGATGCCGCGCTCGATGCCGGAGACCGCGGAGGCGACGAACGCCGCGGTGAGCACGCCGATGACGAGGATCAGCAGCCCCTCGCCGACCTCCTCCGACGTCCAGCCGACCTCCCTGACGCCGCTGCCGATCTGCAGCGCGCCGAGCCCGAGCGAGGCGGCGGAGCCGAAGAGGGTGGCGAAGATGGCGAGGATGTCGATGACCTTGCCGGCGCCGCCGTTGGCGTGCCGCGGGCCGATGAGCGGGGTGAAGACGGCGCTGATGGTCTGCCGGCGGTTGCGGCGGAAGACGCTGTACGCCATGGCGAGGCCGACGGCGGCGTAGATGGCCCAGGGGTGCAGCGTCCAGTGGAAGAGGGTGGTCGCCATCGCGACCTCCATCCGCGAGGCGGCACCGGCGCCGGCGGAGACGGTGTCGGGCGGCGGGGTGGCGAAGTGCGCGAGGGGCTCGTTCACGCCGTAGAACATCAGGCCGATGCCCATGCCGGCGCTGAACATCATCGCGACCCATGACACGGTGCGGAACTCCGGCTGTTCTCCCTCCCGGCCGAGGGTGATGCGGCCGTAGCGGCTGAAGGCCAGCCACAGGGCGAAGATCACGAAGCCGGAGGCGGCGAGCACGAAGGCCCATCCGCCGTAGTGCATCGTGTCGTTCAGCAGGGACGTGGAGACGTCCTCCAGGGAGTCCGTCGCCACCGCGCCCCAGATCACGAACGCCAGCGTCAGCGCGGCGGCGACGCCGAAGACCACCGCGTCGGTACGCGGTGAGCGCCCCGGTGCGCCGCCGCCTTCCGCGGGCGTCTCCACCCGTTCGTCGAGCACGTACGGTCACCTTCTCCCTACGTTCCGTATGCGGAACCCACTCACCATAGGGGAGAGCGGCAGGAGCGCCGGAGACCGGCGGTGTCAGCGCGCGGCCGCGGCGGCCATCGCGGCGCCGACGATGCCCGCGTTGTTCTGCAGTTCGGCGGGGACGACGTCGGCGCGGATGCCGGTGATGTCGTCGAGGAACTTGTCCGCCTTGCGGCTCACCCCGCCGCCGATGACGAAGAGTTCGGGCGTGAAGAGCATCTCCAGATGGGCGAGATAGCGCTGCACCCGGTGGGCCCAGTGCCTCCAGCTCAGGTCCTTGTCCTCGCGCTCCTTGGCGGAGGCGCGCTTCTCCGCCTCGTGACCGTGCAGCTCCAGGTGGCCCAGCTCGGTGTTGGGGACGAGGCGGCCGCCGGTGAAGACGGCGCTGCCGATGCCGGTGCCGAAGGTGAGCACGATGACGGTGCCGGTGCGGCCGCGGGCTGCGCCGAAGGTCAGTTCGGCGATGCCGGCGGCGTCGGCGTCGTTGACGATGTGGACGGGGCGGCCGAGGCGGTTGCCGAGGAGGGCGGCGGCGTCGACGTCGACCCAGCTCTTGTCGACGTTGGCGGCGGTGCGTACGACGCCGTCGGTGATGACGCCGGGGAAGGTGACGCCGACCGGGCCCTCGTGCCCGGCGAAGTGCTCGACGACCGCGGCGACGCCGTCGGCGACGGCGTCGGGGCCCGAGGGGTGCGGGGTGAGCACCTTGTGCCGCTCCTCCGCGAGGGCGCCCGTGTCCAGGTCGGCCGGGGCGCCCTTGATGCCCGAGCCGCCGATGTCGACTCCCATGATGTTCATAGCCAGAGACGATACGGGGACGGGGGCCCGGCGCCGGTGAGGACCGGCGGAGGGGTCGTACGAACCGGTGCGGGCGGCGGCGCGGGGGGCTCGGCGGCGTACGACGGGGCGCAGGACCGGGCACGGAAGCGGGTGCACCGGGTGCGGAAGGGGGCGCCGAACCGGGCGCGACTGCGTACGACGGCGGGTGGCCGCGTACACCACCTGTCCGATAACCGGTTTTGCGCGACCGGATGGGTTCTTGACGCGGCCTCAACAGCTCCGCCAGCCTCATGTGCACGACAGTCCCCCACCGTTGGGAGCACCCATGCCCCTCCGTCGTGCACGCCTCAGGTCGCGGCCGGCCGCCGCGCTCCTCGCCGGCGGGCTGCTGACCGCGCTGCTCGTGCCGGCCGCCGTCGCCGCGGAGCCCGCGGCGCAGCCCGCGTCCAACGGCTCAACCGCCGCGCCCGCGGCGCGCGTCGCGCCCGAGCAGGCGCCGGACATACCCGTCGCGAACGTCAAGGCGCACCTGTCGCAGTTCCAGTCCATCGCCGCCGCCAACGGCGGCAACCGCGCCCACGGCCGTCCCGGCTACCGGGCCTCGCTCGACTACGTGAAGGGCAAGCTCGACGCCGCCGGATTCACCACCAGTATCCAGCAGTTCAGCGCCGGCGGCGGCACCGGCTACAACCTCATCGCCGACTGGCCGGGCGGCGACGCGAACCAGGTCCTCATGGCCGGCGCGCACCTCGACTCGGTCTCCTCGGGACCCGGCATCAACGACAACGGCACCGGCTCCGCCGCCGTCCTGGAGACCGCGCTTGCCGTCGCCCGGTCCGGCTTCCAGCCGCGCGAGCACCTGCGCTTCGCCTGGTGGGGCGCGGAGGAACTGGGCCTGGTCGGCTCCCGGTACTACGTCAGCAACCTGCCGGCCGCCGACCGCGCCGCGCTCTCCGGCTATCTGAACTTCGACATGATCGGCTCGCCCAACCCCGGGTACTTCGTCTACGACGACGACCCGCAGATCGAGAAGGTCTTCAAGGACTACTACGCCGGCCTCGGCGTCCCCACCGAGATCGAGACCGAGGGCGACGGCAGGTCCGACCACGCGGCGTTCAAGAGCGCGGGCGTGCCGGTCGGCGGGCTGTTCACGGGCGCGAGCCGGACGAAGTCGTCGGCGCAGGCGGCGAAGTGGGGCGGCACGGCCGGTCAGGCATTCGACCGGTGCTACCACTCCTCGTGCGACACCACGTCGAACGTGAACGACACGGCGCTCAACCGGAACAGCGACGCGCTCGCGCACGCGGTATGGACGCTGTCCGAGTAAGGCGTACGCACCCTGCCCGCTCCGCTCCGGACGCGATCCCCGGCGGCGGGGCGGGCACCCGCGCGGCGGCCGCCGCCGCGGCGGGCCGGGGAGTCGGGACCCGGCGGCGGGCGTCAGGCTTCCGCGACGGCTTCCCGCGCCTTGCCTGCGGCGCCCTCCGCGGTGGCCTCCACGGTGACCTCCGCCTCCTCGGCCTCCTCACCGTCCTCGGCCCGCGCCTGCGCGCAGATCGGCCGCAGCCCGTTCTTCACCGCGCCGCTGATCTCACCGAGCTGCTGCTGCTGCTCCGGCGTGAGCACGTCGAAGAGGTGCTTGCGCACCTCCGTCACATGCGCCGGCGCCGCCGCCTCCAGCACGCCGAACCCGGCGTCGGTGAGCTGCGCCACGGACCCCCGGCGGTCGGCGTCGGTGGTGCAGCGGGAGACGTACCCCGCCTTCTCCAGGGCCGCCACCGCGTGCGACAGCCGGCTGCGCGAGGAGCGGCACAGCTCGGCGAGCTGGCTCATGCGCAGGCTGCGCCCGGGGGCCTCGGAGAGGTGCACCAGGATCTCGTAGTACGCCACGGGCATCCCGGAGTCGCGCCGCAACTGGCGGTCCAGATGAGCGTTGAAGTCACGGACCGCGTCCATGAAGAGGCGCCATATCCGCTGTTCGTCCTCGGAGAGCCAGCGTACGTCGTTCATGTGTCCAGCATACCTATAGTTGAGTCCTCAACCAGAGAGTGCTAGTCTTTTTGGTGAGAGTTCAACCACTTGCCCAGTGGTGGGCACCGCTACGGAAGAGGCATATCCCCATGACCACTCACGCCGACCGGATCCCCGCTTACCAGACCGGCACCTGGACGATCGACCCGGTGCACTCCGACGTCTCGTTCGTCGTCCGGCACCTGGGCGTCACGCGGGTCCGCGGCACGTTCGACCATGTCGAGGGCACCATCGTGACCCACGAGGACCCGCTGCAGTCCGAGGTCACCGCGGTCATCCGGACCACCTCGGTCAACACGCGCAACGACATGCGTGACGACCACGTACGCACGGCGGACTTCCTGGACGTCGAGACGTACCCGGAGATGACCTTCAAGTCCACCGGGATCCGGGTGAAGGACGATGTCTACCTGATCGACGGCGACCTGACCCTGCGCGGCGTGACCCGCCCCGTGACCCTGGAGACCGAGGTCGGCGGCTTCGGGCCGGGCATGCAGGAGGGCCACACGGTCGTCGGGTTCTCCGCGACCACCGAGATCAACCGCAGCGACTTCGGCGTGACCGGCGGCGCGGCCGGTGCCGCGGTGAGCGACAAGATCAAGATCACGCTGGACATCGAGGCGGGCCGTTCCTGAGGCCCGCGCACACGACGGCGGGCGGCCGCGGCGCCGCCCGCTGCGCCCCTCACGGTGCGGGGCGACCCCCGCCGGCGACTTCCGCTCAGTCGCCGGCCACGGAGTCGCCCCGCACCGTTGCCGTGCCGGGCAGCGCCTCGGCCGGGTCCGAGCCGTGCCGGACGGGGCGGTTGTCGCCGTCCACGAAGACGATCCGCGGCAGCAGCGCTTTCGCCTCCGCGTCGGCCACCGTCGCGTAGCTGATGACGATCACCAGGTCGCCGGGGCTGACCAGCCGGGCCGCCGCGCCGTTGATGCCGATCACGCCGCTGCCGCGCGGGCCGGGGATGACGTAGGTGGTGAGCCGGGCGCCGTTGTCGATGTCGACGACGTCGACCTGCTCGCCGGCCAGCAGGTCGGCTGCCTCCATGAGGTCCTCGTCGACGGTGAGGGACCCGACGTAGTGCAGGTCGGCCTGGGTCACGGTAGCGCGGTGGATCTTGGACTTCAGCATCGTCCGGAACACGTGCGGCCTCGCCTGCGGTCAGGGGGTACGGGAGCGACGCCAGGGTAACCGCGCCGCCGCGCCGCGCCGGTCCCGCGGCCCGCGAACTGTGAGCGACACCACCGCACGGCCTGGCACCGGCACGGCGTACACGTCCATGGCGGACGAGGAGCCGGCGGCCCCGCGGTCAGGGTCCCTGTCTCGCGCGGGGCGTGGTTTCGGCCAGGTACCTCACCGTCCGGCTGATGTCCGACAGCGACAGGATCCCGGCGAGCCTGCCCTCCTCGGTGACCAGGACGCGGTGTTCGGGACCCGGCGACATGCGGGGCAGCAGATCGGCCAGGGAGTCGTCCGGTCCGACGACGACGAGCTCCGCCAGCGGCACCATCACCTCGCCCACGGTCACCGTCCCGCCGTGGTCGGGCCGTACGTGCCGGGCGCCGCGCAGCGTCACCAGACCGACCGGCTCCCCGTTCCCGCCGAGGACGGGGAACGCCGAGTGCCGGTACAGCGGGTTGTCCAGCAGGTGCGCGACGTCCAGGCTCGCGGGCACCACGACCGGGTCCGGCGTCATGGCGTTCCGTACGGGGACACCGGAGAGCACACCGCGCAACTGCGCCTGCCGGCTCTCGGCGGTGGCCGCCCCGATGAGGAACCAGCCGATCAGCGCCAGCCAGAGGCCGCTGAACCCGCCGCCTCTCAGGAACCACACGAAGCCCAGCACGATGAGCAGCCAGCCCAGCGCGCGGCCCGCCGCGGTGGCCCCGGCGATTGCCCGCAGCCGGTCTCCCGTACGCCACCACAGCAGCGCGCGCAGCAGCCGCCCGCCGTCCAGCGGCGCGGCCGGCAGGGAGTTGAAGACGGCGAGCAGCAGGTTGATGCCCGCCAGCCAGCCCATCACCTGCACCACGAGCTCCGGCGCGGACGCGTGGTGGAGGAGCCAGGTGCCCAGCACGAAGAGTCCGCCCAGCACGAGGCTGACCAGGGGGCCGATCCCCGCGATCCGCAGCTCCGCCCCCGGGCTCGACGCCTCCGACTTCAGCCGGGCCACCCCGCCGAGCAGCCACAGCACGATGTCGTCCGCGTCGACGCCGTTGCGCCGCGCGACCACGGCGTGCGCCAGCTCGTGGGCGAGGAGGGAGACGAAGAAGACCAGGGCGGCCACCAGGCCCGCCGCCCAGTACAGCGCCCGGGGACGGCCGGGATCCGAGTCCGGGAGCTGGCCCTGCGCGAGGCCGACCAGGATGATGCCGAAGATCAGGACCACGCTCCAGTGGACCCCGACCCGGATCCCGGCGATGCGCCCCAGTGTGAACGTCGCCCGCACGGCGTCTCTCCTCAGCTCGCATTCGGCGCGGGGACGGTCCGGCGGGCCCTCGTGACGGCGGCGCTCCCGGCTCCGGCTCCGTTATCGACGCTTCCAGTGAAGCCCGGTCCCGGCTCCGGCACGTTGTCGAAGGGGCGCGACCTGGGCCATTCGGCGTAGCGGACGGGCGGCGCCGCCCCTGCGGCGGGCCGCCGCCGGGGGTCCGGTCGCGGCCCGGCGGCCGCCGCCGGACGACGCTCGTGCCTGCGGCCCCCGCGGAGGGACGACGCGCACAAGACGCCCCCGTAACTACCGCGTTCCGGATCTCCCCGCCACTCGCCGGGGCCCGATCCGGTGCTTCGGCGCGGCGCCCCGTGTCACTGACCGGCCCTGGCTCCACCTCATGAGAGCAGTTGGTCATGAAATATGACAAAGGCCCCACGCGAGGGGTGTCCCGGCGCACCGCGTTCTGCCTGGGCCTGCTCGGCGCGTACCAGCTCGCCCTCGCCCCCGACGCGCACGCCCCCAGGTCGGGGACGGCGGCCGTCCGGACGGGCCTGGCGGACGGCAAGCCGCTCCGCCGCCCCTCGTACGGGCTGCGCCCGGCCGCCGGCCGCACCGGCACCGCGCCGATGACGACGTCGGGCGGCATGGCCCGTATCGTCGGACCCACCCGGCCGGTCGCGGTGCGCGCGGCAGCGCACACCACGCTCCGGGAGACCGGCAAGAAGATCGCGCTCACCTTCGACGACGGCCCGCATGCGACTCAGACGCCGGAGATCCTGCGGATCCTGCGCCACCACGGGGCACGCGCGACGTTCTTCGTCATCGGCGAGAACATCCCCTGGAACCGCGACGTACTGCGCCGGATCGCCGCGGAAGGCCATGTCGTCGGCAACCACTCCTACACCCACCCGCAGCTCGACCTGATCAGCACACCGCGGGTGCGCGCCGAACTGGAGCAGACCTGCGAGCTGGTGGCGAAGGAGCTGGGCGCGCCGCCGCGGGTGGCGCGGGCGCCGTACGGGAGGTGGCACGGGCCGAGCCTGGAGATCTGCGCGCAACTGCAGATGGAGCCCTTCCAGTGGGACATCGACACGCTCGACTGGGACCACCGCGACCAGGCGTTCATCGAGAAGACCGTGCTCAGGAAGGCCCACGCGGGCGCGATCGTGCTGGCGCACGACGGCGGGGGCAACAGGTGGGCGACGGTACGGGCGCTGGAGTACTACCTGCCGCGGCTGCTGGACGAGGGATACACGCTGGTGCAGCCGGCGTAGCCCAGCGAAAGCCCGCCCCGGCCACTCCCGACATCCCGCACACCCGCCCCACCTGTCGCGTACAGCGCACAGGGCACGCACCACACACACGGCACACAGGGAACACCCGGAACATCCCCGCACATCCCCCGCACACCCGCCCAAGGGTAGGCCGCCCCACCGACAGAACCGCCCGCCGGCACAGCGCCCGCAGACCCGCCCCCCGTGGCGCGGCGCGGCCGGGCGGCAGATCGGACGGCTCGGGGGTCTGGCCCGTAGAAAGCGCTTGCGTCATGCTGGTGCCATGGCCGATCCCGCACTTCCGCCCCTCCCCGGCGGCGTCAGCGTCTCCCGGCTCCGCGTCTACGACTGGCAGGCCCCCGACGGCCTCCGCGGCGGCACCCCGCATCTGCACCTCGCCTGCACCGAGGCGTACGTCGTCCTCGGCGGCCACGGCGCCGTGCAGACCCTGACCGCCTCCGGGTACGCCGAGACCGAGCTCGTCGAGGACGCCGTCGTCTGGTTCACGCCGGGCACCATCCACCGGCTCGTCAACGCCGACGGCCGGCTCGACATCCTCGTCCTCATGCAGAACGCCGGTCTGCCCGAGGCCGGCGACGCCGTCTTCCCCTTCCCGTCCGACGTCCTGTACGACGACGCCGCCTACGCCCGGGCCGCCGCGCTCGACCCGGCGGAGCCGGAGAAGTCCGCGCAGGCGCGCCGCGATCTGGCGCTGGCCGGCTTCGCCGAACTGGCCGGGGCCGCGCGGGCGGGCGATCCGGCGCCTCTGGAGGCGTTCCACGCGCGGGCGGTGGAGCTGGTCCGGCCACACCTGGACAACTGGCGCGAGCGCTGGGAACGGGGGCCGGCCGCCGCCGCGGCGGCGACGGACGCGCACCTGACCGCGCTCCGCACGGACGGCGCCCACCTGCGGTCGGCGTCGGTGCAGCGGACGGGGGCGGAGTCGCGGTACGGGATGTGCGGCCGGCTCCAGGCGTGCGACCTGGACGGCGCGGTGACGGTGGGCACGTAACGGCGGCCCGAAACCGCAGCCCCCACCACCGCGCCGACCCCCACCCCGCGTCCCCCGCACACCCCGCCCCAGGGTAGGCGCCCCCTCTGACACCGCGGCAACAGCCGCGACCCGGGTGGCGCCCACCCATCCCGCGAGAAGAATGTCAGGTATGCACCGGTTCCTGGCCCCGCTCCTCGCCCTGCTCGCCGCACTCCTCACGGCATCCACCGCGCACGCCCAGGACCCCGTCGGCGACGCCGCCAAGGCACTGCGCGACCGGCCCGTGTACGTGCATCCCGACGTCCGGGGCCAGATGTCCGTCGATCAGGCCAACGCGCTCGCCGCGCGGATCAAGGACGAGGACAGCCCCGTCTTCGTCGCCGTGCTCCCCGCGGACTCGGGCGTCGCCGCGCGCGACGTGCTGCCGAACCTCCGCTCCCGTACCGGCATCGCCGGCGTCTACGCCGTCCGCCTCGGCGCCGGCTTCGGCGCCGCCGCCGACGATCGCGTGCTCTCCGCCCGCGCCGTCGACAACCTCCGCCGCGCCGCCGTCGGCGCCCACCCCGGCGACGCCACCGGCCAGCTCGTCACCTTCGCCGACGACGCCGCCGGGCAGGCCGGCGGCAGCGCCCCCTCCGGCTGGCGCGACAGCACGGGCATCGGCGGTACCGGAGCCCTCACGGTCGGCGTCGTGCTCCTGCTGCTCGTCGGCGCCGTCCTCTTCGTCCGGCAGCGCGCCAGGCTGCGGGACGCGGAGCGCGCCAGGACGGAGCTGGCGCGGCTGCGCACCGTCGTCGACGAGGACATCACCGCGTACGGCGAGGCGATGGCCCGTATCGCCTTCGACCCCGCCGATCCGGCCGCCGACGACGCGATGCGCGCGGACTACCAGAAGGCGCTCGACGCGTACGAGAAGGCCAAGTCCCGGATGGACGCGGCCGGCGCCCCCGGCGACGTACGCGGTGTGACGGAGGCACTCGAGGAGGGGCGGTTCGCGCTGGCGACCCTGGAGGCCCGCCGCACCGGCGCCGCACTCCCCGAGCGCCGCCCGCCGTGCTTCTTCGACCCCCGCCACGGCCCTTCGACCGCCGACGTGAAGTGGACTCCGCCGGGCTCCGCGGCACGCACCGTACCCGCGTGCACGGCGGACGCGAACCTGCTGGCCGCCGGCGAGGAGCCGATGGTCCGCACGGTCCACACCGCCCGCGGCCCGCAGCCGTACTGGAACGCCGGCCCGGCGTACGCCCCCTGGGCGGGCGGCTACTTCGGCGGCGGCCTCCTCCCGGGGCTGCTCGTGGGCACGATGCTGGGGCAGGCGGTGTACGCCGCGGGCGGCTGGGCGGCGGCGGACGGCATGGGCGAGGGCGGTCACGCGGAGGGCCCCGCCGGCGCCGACTTCGACCCCGGCGACTTCGGCGGCGGCTTCGGCGGTGGCCACTTCGGGGACGGGGGCTTCGGCGGCGGGGGGTTCGGGGACGGGGGCTTCGGCGGCTTCTGAGCACGCCGGACGGCGGGACAACAGGTCCGGCCCGGCCGGACAGCGCCCGAGCCCGAGGCGGACGGAAGGCCGCCGCCCCGGCTACCGGTCCGCCGACTCCCGCCCCGAAGGCTCCCGCCGCTTCCGCGCCGCCGCCGGCGCCGGACCCCGTACCGCACCCGGTGCCTGCCACTCCGCGCTGCGCCGCGCCCGCCGCTTGGCGCGCTCGCTGGAACCGAGCTGGTACGGCACCGACGTCACCATCACGCCCGGCGTGAACAGCAGCCGCGCCTTCAGCCGCAGCGCGCTCTGGTTGTGCAGCAGGTGCTCGTACCAGTGCCCGACGACGTACTCCGGGATGTAGACGCTGATCACCGTGTCCGGCTTCTCCTGGCGCAGCCGCTTGACGTACGCGATCAGCGGCCTGGTGATCTCGCGGTACGGCGACTCGATCACGGTGAGCGGCACGTCCAGCTCGCTGTCCACCCACTGCTGCTGGAGCTGCCTGGTCTCCTCGGCGTCGACCCCGATGGTCAGCGCCTCCAGCTTGTCGGAACGTACGAGCTTCGCGTACGCCAGGGCGCGCATCGTCGGGCGGTGCAACTGGGAGACGAGCACGATCGAGTGCATGTGCCCGGGACGCGGCATCGCGTCGTCCTCCTCGCCCTCGGCGACCGCGACCTCCTGCGCGACCCGGTCGTAGTGGCGGCGGATGGCGGCCATGACCACGTAGAAGAAGAGCATACCGGCCAGCGCGATCCACGCGCCGTGGCTGAACTTCGTGATCAGGACGACCACCAGCACCAGCGCGCAGAACACCGCGCCGAAGCCGTTCATCGCCCGCGACCGCAGGATGCGGCGGCGCTCGTCGGGCCGGTGCTCGGCGGTCAGCGCGCGGTTCCAGTGCCGCACCATACCGGTCTGGCTGAAGGTGAAGGAGACGAAGACGCCGACGATGTAGAGCTGGATCAGCCGGGTGGAGTCGGCCTTGAACGCGTAGACGAGGGCGCCGGAGAGCAGGGCGACGAAGAGGATGCCGTTGCTGAACGCCAGCCGGTCGCCGCGGGTGTGCAACTGGCGCGGCAGGAAGCGGTCGTGGGCGAGGATCGAGCCGAGCACGGGGAAGCCGTTGTACGCGGTGTTGGCGGCCAGGAACAGCACGAGCGCCGTGGCCGCCGCCAGGATGACGAACGGCAGCGAGCCGTCGCCGAAGACCGCCGCGCCGACCTGTGCGATCACCGGGTTCTGGATAAAGCCGGAGCCGACCGCCTCGCCGTTCCGCAGCAGTTCCTCGGCGGGCCGCTCGGCCATCCGCACGTCGGTGTGGAGCGCGAGGATGATGATCCCGACGAACATGACGATCGCCAGCAGGCCCATCATCGCCAGCGTCGTCGCCGCGTTGCGGCTCTTGGGCTTACGGAAGGCGGGCACGCCGTTGCTGATCGCCTCGACGCCGGTCAGCGCGGCGCAGCCGGAGGAGAAGGCCCGTAGCAGCAGGAAGACCAGCGCGAAGCCGGCGAGGCCGCCCGCGTGCTCGCTGTGGACCTCCAGGTCGGCGGTGGGGGCGCGCATCGTGTCGTCGAGGACGAGGGCGCGGAAGACGCCCCAGGCGATCATGATAAGGACGCTGCCGACGAAGACGTAGGTGGGGATGGCGAAGAGCGTCCCCGACTCCTTCACGCCGCGCAGGTTCATGGTGGTCAGCAGGCCGATGACGATCAGCGCGCAGAGCACCTTGTTGTCCGCGACGAACCCCCAGGCCGAGCCGAGGTTCTCCACGCCCGCGGAGACCGACACCGCGACGGTGAGCACGTAGTCGACGAGGAGCGCGCTGGCCACCACCTGGCCGGCGCGGCGGCCGAGGTTGGTGGTGGCGACCTCGTAGTCGCCGCCGCCGCTGGGGTAGGCGTGCACCGTCTTGCGGTACGAGGCGACGACGACGACCATCAGCACGACGATGGCCGCGGTGATCCAGGGGCTGTACGAGTACGCGCCGACGCCGGCGATCGACAGGACGATCAGCACCTCGCCCGGGGCGTACGCGACCGAGGAGAGCGGGTCGGAGGCGAAGACCGGGAGCGCGACGCGCTTGGGGAGCAGCGTCTCGCCGAGCCGGTCGCTGCGAAGCGCGCGGCCGATCAGTATGCGCTTCGGCAGTTCGGTCAGCTTGGGCACGGGGCGATCGTAAGTGATCCGAAATACCGCTCTGGGATGCGAAGTGCACTTTTGTCCAGGACGGCGCCGATGTTTTGACGCGACCCTAACGCCGTGCGTGCCGCCCGCGCTGCGGGCCGCCGTCGCCGCCGTCGGCGGCGGGGGTGGCCGGGTGGCCCTCCGGCTCGTCCGCGGAAGGGGCCGCCGGGGGCGCCTTCTTGGCGCGGCTGCGGGCGCGCAGGTACTCGACGACGATCGGCAGCACCGACAGCAGCACGATGCCGATGAGGATCGCCTCGATGTTCTCGTGCACGAAGTCGATCCGGCCCAGGGCGGCGCCCAGAAGGGTGACGCCGACGCCCCAGAGGATGCCGCCGATGACGTTGAAGACGACGAACTGCCGGTAGTTCATCCGGCTGACGCCGGCGATGATCGGGGTGAAGGTGCGCACGATGGGCACGAAGCGGGCGAGGACCAGTGACTTCGGGCCGTGTTTCTCGAAGAACTCGTGCGCCTTCTGCACGTTCTCCTGTTTGAAGAGCTTGGAGTCCGGGCGGTTGAAGAGGGCCGGGCCGACCTTGCGGCCGAAGAGATAGCCGACCTGGTCGCCGGCGATGGCCGCGACGGCGATGAGCACGCACATCAGCCACAGCGGGAAGTCGAGCACGTCCGAGGTGATCAGCAGGCCCGTGGTGAAGAGCAGCGAGTCGCCCGGCAGGAAGAACCCGATGAGGAGCCCGGACTCGGCGAAGACGATCACGAGCACGCCGAGCACGCCGAACTTGTCGATCAGGAAGTCGGGATCCAGCCATCCGGGTCCGAGCGCGAGCGTGTTCATGGGTTCGGGACTCCAGACATCTGGGACGGGCGGCAGGGAGAAGAGTGGGCCACCTACGGGGGAGAACGCAAGCCGGGTGCGTCCGGTTCCGGACGCGGCGCGCAGGGGCGGGTAGGCGGGCGGGAGCGGCGGTGGGGGCCTGGTGGGAGGGCCGCGGGCTCGCCGCGGCGCATGGCTAGACCGGCTCCTCCGGCCAGCCGAGGAGCCGGGCGCCCATGGCGGCGGTCTCCAGGGTGTAGCGGTGCAGGGAGTCCGCCACGTCGTAGCCGGTGAGGGTACATATCCGGTCCAGCCGGTACGACAGCGTCCGCACGCTCACGCCCAGCCGCCGGGCGGCCTCGGCGTTGACGTAGCCGGCGGCGGCGCACGTCTGCAGCGTGGCGAGCAGCGGCTCCGCGCCGCCGCGGGCCTGCGTCAGCGGGCCGAGGACGGTCCGTACCAGATCGGCCATAGCGGCCCGGTCGCGCAGCAGCACCGGGAAGACCAGCAGCTCGGCGGCATGCAGCACCGGCTGCGTGAGGCCGAGCGCGGCGGCCATGTCGAGCGCGCCGAGCGCCTCCTCGTAGCTGCGTACGACCCCGCCGGGGCCCGCGTGCTCGCGGCCCATGGCGACGCGGGTGGCGACGGCGTAGCCGCTGCCCGGCTCCAGGGCCACCTTGGCGAAGGCGTCGAGCAGGGCGCGCTCGCTGCTGCCGGCGACGCAGACGAGCCGGCCCTCCTTGGTGGTCAGCAGCACGTCGCGCTCGACGAAGCGGCCCAGCAGCTCCCGCTCGATGCGCCGCACCAGGGGGTGCACGTCGGCGAAGGGCTCGTCACCTGCGGCGACCGCGACGGCGTGGGCGCGGGCCAGGCGGAGCCCGAAGCGCTCCGCGCGCTCGGCGAGGCGGCCGAGGTCGCTGCGGCCGTAGAGGAGGTCGTCGACGAACTCGCGGCGCTCGGCCTCCTCCTGCCGGACCGCGAGCCGCTGGGCGCGCTCGTGGCCCTCGCCGAGCGCGGTGACGGCCGCCTCGACGGCGGCCAGCACGGCGTCGCTGCTGCGGGCGCGCTCGGCGGCGCTCGCGGCCCTGGCCACGCCGGGCAGGGCGGCCCAGGTGCGGCGGGTCTCGGCGAGGTGTCCCGCGACCAGCTCACGCAGGCTGCGTCCTGACTCGGCGGCCTGCTCGCCCAGCTCGCGCAGCGCGTCCAGCTCGGGGCGGCGCAGCAGCCGGCCGGTGGCGGACACGTCGGCCAGCAGGTCCGCGTAGCCGACGAGGATCTCGGGGAGTGACCCCGCCACGCGCGTTCGCGCCACCACCGCTCCCGGTTGCCGGATCCTGGAGACGGGACACCGCGGTCGCTGCCGGGTCCCGGAAATGTGGCGCCAAGAGTACGTCACGGGGGTTCGGGCGGGAAAGCGCGGCCCGTACGCGGCGGGGGCGGCGGGAACCCGCTTCCCGCCGCCCCGGCCCGGCCGGCGCGTCCGCCTGCCGCCTCGTCCGCGGAGCCCGGTCCGTCCGCCTGCCGCCTCGTCCGGGGAGCCGGTCCGTCGGCCGCCCGGCGCGTCCGCGGAGCCTGTGCCTCAGCCCGTCAGCTCGACCGCCTGCCGGACGGTCTCGGCGAGGTCGCCCACGGCCGGGTCCTCGGTCTCGGCGGCCAGGTCCTCAGCGTGACCGGCGAGTTCGTCGACCGTGGGCGCCCCGGGCAGCGGCAGGTACCCGGCGCCCGTGGTACCGGCGCCCTCCTTGCCGTCCGCGTACGGCTCGGGGGTGGGGGTCGGGGTGGTGCCGGCGCCGGAGCCGCCGCGCAGGGCGTCGGCGAAGTAGGCGGCGAGCGCGGTGAGCTGCAGCCGGGGCGGGGCCGCGCCCCACAGGTCGCCGGTCAGGGCGCCCGCGTCGACGGTGCTGGACTCTTCGTGCGGGGCGCGGGTGTCAGGGTCGAGCCAGCGCACGGTGGCCGTCGCGACGCTGCCCGAGGCGCCCTCGGCGAGCCGGACGGCGTAGAGCGCGGTGACGGTGTGGCCGGGGCCGACCTCGCCGCCGTCGACGGCGTCGTTGCGGAAGTCCTCGTCGGCGACCCGACGGTTGTCGTAGCCGATCAGCCGGTAGTCGGAGACGGCGTCCGCGTCGAAGACGACCTGCGCCTTGGCGTCCCGGGCGCGCAGGTCGACGTTGCGCGGCAGGTCCTCGACGAAGACCTTGCGGGCCTCGGTGGTCCCGGAGACGTAGGCGGTGTGGCCGTCGCCCTGGTTGGTCAGCCGCTCCATCAGCGCGTCGCCGTACTCGCTGCCGACGCCGACGCCGAAGAGCGTGATGCCGTAGTCCTCCCGGGCCGCGGCGATGCGGTCGAGGATCGTCTCCGCGTCGGTGGCGCCGGTGTTGGCGAGGGCGTCGGAGAGCAGGACGACGCGGTTGGTGGCGCCCTTGCGGTGGCCGTCGACCGCCTCGTCGTAGCCGCGGGCCACGCCCGCCCCGAGATTGGTGCTCTCGGTGGGCTGCAACTCCTCGACCGCGTCGTGGATACGGTCCTCCGCCCCGCCGACGGCCGTCATCGGCAGCACCGTACGGGCCTCGTCGCTGAACGCCACGAGCGCCAGCGCGTCGTCGTCGCGCAGCTCGTCGACCGCCGTGTGCAGAGCCTCCCGTACGAGGCTGAGCCGGCCGGGCTCCGCCATCGAGCCGGAGACGTCCACGACGAAGGTCAGCGCGGCGGGCCGGCGCGGCTGCGTGCCGTACTCGTTGCTCTCCGGGCGGGTCGCCAGCCCCACGCGCATCAGCGACCAGCGGTCGTCCGCCGTGCGGGCGCCGTCGGTGGTGACGGAGAAGCCGTCGTCCTCGGGCGCGGGGTAGTCCTGGCTGAAGCTGTTGATGAACTCCTCGTGGCGCACGGTGTCCGGCTGCGGCAGCGCCCCGCTGTCGATGGTGCGGCGGGCGTAGCTGTACGAGGCGGTGTCCACGTCGAGCGCGAAGGTGGAGACCATGTCGGGTTCGGGTACGAAGGAGTCCGCCCGCTCCTTGCCCGCGGCCTCCGGGGCGGCGTCGTACGCGCCCTCCGGGGCCGCGGAGGGCGCCGCGGGGGCCGGCAGCGGTGCGCTCCCGCCGCCGGCCCGGTCATGGGACACCTGCTTGTCGCTCGTATCGCCCCCGCCCCCGCTGCAGCCTGTCAGCAGCAGCGGCACCGTCATCATTCCTGCCAGTCCTGTGAGCACCACGCGTCTCATCGCGCCCCTCCCTCGTGCCGTCCTCATCGGGACTGTGACGAAGGAGGGGGCGATTCGGTGCCGTTACTCCGTCGACTCGCGGATCCCGGCCCGGGGCATCAGTGACACGGCATCAGCTCCTCGCACACACGACGGTTGATGGTGGAGGCGGTGCGGAACACCGGGACCGTCCGGATCCCGATGCCGCAGACATGTCGCACCGTTACCCGCAAAGTACCCCCCGGCCGCACGATCTGCCTCCCCAACGGCGGCACCCGTCTCAGCGGGACGTCGGGAAGCCCAGGTCGACGCCGCCGTCCGCGGGGTCGGGCCAGCGGGTCGTGACGACCTTCGCCCGGGTGTAGAAGCGGACGCCGTCCTCGCCGTAGATGTGGTGGTCGCCGAAGAGGGAGTCCTTCCAGCCGCCGAAGGAGTGGTAGCCCACCGGCACCGGGATCGGCACGTTCACGCCGACCATCCCGGCCGTGGACTCGAGCTGGAAGCGGCGCGCGGCGCCGCCGTCACGGGTGAAGATGGCGGTGCCGTTGCCCCACGGCGAGCCGTTGACGAGCCGCACGCCCTCCTCATACGTCTCCGCCCGGACCACGCACAGCACCGGGCCGAAGATCTCGTCCCGGTACGCGTCGGACTCCACCGGCACCCGGTCCAGCAGGCTGACCCCGATCCAGTGGCCGCCCTCGCGGCCGGGAACGGTGTAGCCCGTGCCGTCCACGACCACCTCGGCGCCCTGCGCCGCGGCCCCCCGCACATAGCCGGCGACCTTGTCGCGGTGCTCGCGGGTGATGAGCGGGCCCATCTCCGAGTCGGGGTCGTCGCCGGGGCCGATACGGACCTTGCGCGCCCGCTCGGCGATCTTCGTCACCAGCTCGTCGCCGGTGTCCCCGACCGCGACCACCGCGGAGACCGCCATGCAGCGTTCTCCCGCCGACCCGTACGCCGCCGAGACCGCGGCGTCCGCGGCCGCGTCCAGATCGGCGTCGGGGAGCACCAGCATGTGGTTCTTCGCGCCGCCGAGCGCCTGGACACGCTTGCCGTGGGAGGTGCCGGTGGTGAAGACGTACCGGGCGATCGGGGTGGAGCCGACGAAACTGAGCGCGGCGACGTCGGGGTGCTCCAGCAGCCGGTCGACGGCCTCCTTGTCACCGTGGACGACGTTGAACACCCCCTCCGGCAGTCCCGCCTCGGCGAGCAGCTCCGCGAGCAGCCCGGAGGCCGACGGGTCCTTCTCGCTGGGCTTCAGCACGAAGGTGTTGCCGCAGGCGATGGCCAGCGGGAACATCCACATCGGGACCATCGCGGGGAAGTTGAACGGCGTGATGCCCGCGACCACGCCGACGGGCTGGCGGATCGAGGCGACGTCGATACGGGTGGAGACCTGCGTGGACAGCTCGCCCTTGAGCAACTGCGGAATGCCGCAGGCGACCTCGACGATCTCCAGCCCGCGGGCCACCTCCCCGAGGGCGTCGGAGTGCACCTTGCCGTGCTCGGCGGTGATCAGCCGGGCGACGTCCTCGCGGCGGGCGGCGAGCAGTTCGCGGAAGCGGAACAGCACGGCGGTGCGCCGCGCGAGCGACGACCCGCCCCACTCCGCGAACGCCTCGCGGGCGGCGGCGACGGCGGCGTCCACCTCGGCGGCGGAGGCGAACGCGACCTCGGCGGCCTGCGCCCCGGTGGCGGGGTCGTAGACCGGCCCCGACCGTCCCGACGCGCCCTCGACTGCCTTGCCGCCGATCCAGTGGCCGATGGTCTTCATGGGCAATCCCTTCGTCCAGCAACGGTTTCGGTCTAACCGCCGCCGAGGAGCCGTGTCAATCATGCGTCGATCACGCCGCGTGCGTGTCTCGTCACCAATGTCACGGTTACGTCGGTTCCCCACCACAGCTGCTCGACAACCCGCCGGCGAGGGTCGGAGGTGTCTCCCGGCGGGCACAGGGTCACTGATCACCAGGGGCGCTGCCCCGGCGCCCCGCCGGGAGGTACAGAGATGACGGACAGTCTGTGGTCGTACAAGGAGATCGCGGCACACATCGGCGTGCAGACCGAGACCGTGCGGTCGTACCGGAAGCACGGGATGCTGCCGGCGCCCGACGTCGTCGAGCACGGCAAGCCCTACTGGTACCCGGACACGGTGCGCGCCTGGGTCGCCCAGCGGCCCAGCAGCCGCACCCGCCGCGGCCGCCGGTGACGCCCCGCCCCGCGGCCGGGCCGGCCCTCCTGGCCGGCGGGCGTCACCGCCCGCCGATAGGCGTGAGGTCGTCGGACTTGTCCGCCGGCCGCTCCTCCTCCTGACCGGCCGCCCGGGGCCCGCCTTCGCCGAATCCGCTGCGCTCGACGCGCGCGTGGAACCGGCGCAGCGGCCCGGGCGCCCACCACGTGGCGGCCCCGGTCAGCTTCAGCACCGCCGGCACCAGCAGCCCGCGCACCACCATCGCGTCCATCAGCACCGCGAGCGCGAGGCCGATGCCCAGCATCTTGGTGTTGGTGACCCGGGAGGTGCCTATCGCGAACATCACCACCGCGAGGATCACCGCGGCCGCGGTGATGAGCCCGCCGGTCCGCCGCAGCCCGAAGACCACGGCCCCGTCCCGGTCCCCGGTGCGGTCGTACTCCTCCTTGATGCGGGAGAGCAGGAAGACGCCGTAGTCCATGGACAGGCCGAAGGCGACGCAGAACATCAGCACCGGCAGCGTCGTCTCGATGTCGCCGGTGGCGGTGAAGTTCAGCACCCCGGACAGGTTGCCGTCCTGGAAGACCCACACGATGGCGCCGAACATCGCGGTGAGGCTCAGCGCGTTGAGCACGACGGCCACGAACGGTATGAGCACGCTGCCGGTGAGGAGGAAGAGCAGGATCAGCGTGGCCAGCACGATCATGAGGGCTGCCCAGGGCAGGACGGACTGGATGGAGTCCTTGGCGTCCACCAGATCGGCGGCCGAGCCGGCGACCGACGCCTCGAACGGCGGCCCCAGGTCCCGGATGTCGCGCACCAGGTCCTGGCTGGACGCCTCCACCGCCTCGCCCTCGGCGGTCACGGTGAGATAGCCGGCGCCGGCGTTCATCGCGGAGCCGTCGACCCGCTCCACCCCGTCCAGCGCGGCGATCCGCTCCTGGTACGCGGCCAGCTCCGCGGCGGCCGGGTCGCCCTCGACGTAGATCTCGATCGTCCCGCCGGGAGTGCCGGGGAAGCCGTCCCTGATGTGCTCCTGCACCACGTGGGACTCGGCCGACCCGGGGAGCTGCCGGTCGTCCGCCGTACCGAACTGCACTCCCAGGAACGGCAGTCCGAGCAGCATCAGCCCGCCGGTCGTGAGCACGGCGAAGACCGGCGCCCGGCGCATCACGACCTTGGCCAGCCGCGCCCAGCCGCGCCCGCTCTCGGCGCCGCCGGGCACCCCGCCGCCCCGCTTGGGCAGAATGCGCCAGCCGTTGACCCGCGGGCCGAGCAGCACCAGCGCGGCGGGCAGCACCGTCAGCGCCGCCACCGCGGCCAGCAGCACCACTGCTATCCCGGCGTACGCGAACGAGCGCAGGAAGTACTGCGGGAAGAGCAGCATCGCCGAGAGCGACACCGCGACCGTCAGCGCCGAGAACAGCACCGTGCGGCCGGCGGTCCGCAGCGTGGTGCCCACCGCGCCGAGCGGATCCGCGCCCGCCGCCAGCTCCTCCCGGTAGCGCCGGACGATGAACAGCGCATAGTCAATGGCGAGTCCGAGACCGAGGGCCGTGGTCAGGTTCTGCGCGAAGACCGACACGTCCGCGAACTCGGTGATGCCGCGCAGCACCGCGTTCGTCCCCAGGATGGCGATGACGCCCACGGCCAGCGGCAGCAGCGCGGCGACCGCGCTGCCGAAGACCACGATGAGCAGCAGGAGCGTCACGGGCAGGGCGATGATCTCGGCCCGCAGCAGGTCCTCCTGGATGGTGCCCTGCAACTCGTCGTAGATCGCGGCCTGACCGCCGAGGCGCACCTCGACCGGGCCGTGCTCACCGCGGAAGTCCGGTGCCAGCTCGTCGAAGACCTCGCTGTTGCGTGTCTCGTCCCCGGTGATCCGCGCGGCGATCAGCGCCTCGCTGCCGTCCTCGGACCGCAGTCCGGCGGCCGCGGTCGCCGCGCCCCGCGCCTCGTCCGCGCCTGCCGCGCCCCCGGCCGGGCCGGCCTCCGCCTGCCCGGCGGTCCGGGCCGCCGCCCAGTACGACGTCACCCCTTCGACGGAATCCACCGCCGCCAGCCGCCCGGCCAGCCGCTCCGCCTCGGCGACGACCGCGGGGTCGTCCACCCCGTCCGGCCGGCCGCTGTCCACGAGCAGCAGCAGGTTCGGCCGGGCGCCGGGGAACTGCGCGTCCAGCGCGTCCGCGGCGTACGCCGACTCGGACGCAGGATCCTGCCACCCCCCGCCGCTCATGCGGTCCGCCACCCCGCTCCCGGTCACCACGGCCAGCGCCGTGAAGACCAGCGCGAGCAGCAGCGACAGCCTGGGCCGCGCCGTGACGAACCGCGTCCAGCGGCTCACCCCGGCCGTCCCCCCGTTCGTGCCCTCGGCCATCGGACCCGCCCTCTCGTTGCACAGCGCAATAGAATGAGACACGTGCCGGAATACGAGTCCGCGCTCGCGTTCACTCAGAATGCGAGCGGACGCTCGTGTTTGTCAACTCCTACCCGGAGGCTGTGGATAGCCGTGTCGAATCCAGCACCGGCCGTCGGCGGACACACCCCCGCCGACCGGCCGCCCCGCCGCCGGCAGGCGCGCGGCGAGCGGCGCGTACAGCAGTTGCTCGACGCCGCCGCGGCCGTGTTCGCCCGCGGCGGATACGCCGCCGCGTCCACGAACGCCATCGCCCGCGAGGCCGGCGTCTCTCCCGGCACGCTGTACCAGTTCTTCCCGAACAAGGAGGCGGTGGCGGTCGAGTTGGGCCGCCGCTACAACCACGAACTCCAGGAGGCGAACAGCGAGGCGTTCACCCCCGCCAACGCCGCACTCCCGCTCGGCGCGATGCTCGACGCCGCCCTCGACCCGGTGATCGACTTCTGCGCCGCCAACCCCGGCTTCGAGGTGCTGCTGCAGAGCGCGGACGCCCCGGGCCTGGTCGCGGAGGAGCACGAGGCGGTGCACACGACGATCGTGGCCGCCGTCGAGGGCATGCTCACCCTGCGCGCCCCGGAGCTCTCGGACACCGAGATCGCCCGCACCACCGCCATGTCGTTCAGCATCTTCAAGGCGGGTCTGGAGCTGTTCATGACCGCCGGGGAGGCCGAACGGGAGCCGTACCGCGGGGAGATCAAGCGGGCCCTGTTCGGCTACCTCGCGCCGGTCGTCGGCACCGACGCCATAGCCCCGCCGGGCTGACCGCGGGATCAGCGCGGAGGTAAAATACCCCTAGGGGGTATACTGTCGAGTGCAGGGAGCAGGACACGGCTGCGCCCACCGTCGACAAGGGAGACCCCCATGAGCACTCAGACCTCCGTCACCACCGTCTACAAGGTCACCGGCATGACCTGCGGCCACTGCGAGGGTGCCGTGAGCGCCGAGATCTCCGAAATCGACGGCGTCTCCTCGGTCAAGGCCGCGGCCGCCACCGGCGAGGTGACCGTCACCTCCGCCGCCCCGCTCGACGAGGAGAAGGTGCGCGCCGCGGTCGACGAGGCCGGGTACGAACTGACCGGCACGGCCTGAGCCGTACGGTCCACGGCGAACGCCGCCCCCGCATCCCCATGCGCCACGGGGGCGGCGTCGGCGCGTGAGCCGCCGGTTGCGCGACCCGGGATGAGTGACTTAGATCACACTAGTCGGGGGGTAACCATCGGCGCCATTCGCGTGTCTATTCGGGTGACGTCGACACCCGGCGGAGTCGACGTGCACGAGGCCGGGACGGCACGTGCGAGGACCACTGAGCGGCCCCTCCCGCGGCGGCGTCCCGGCGGCATGAAGGCGCCCGGCCCTTACCGGGGCCGGGAGAGCGAAGCGCCCCGTCGACTGATCCGTGGGGGGATCGCAGACGGGGCGCCTTCGCGTTCTTGTGCGTCGTTGCCGGCGTGCGGGTGGCCGGCAGCTCAGCGCTCTTCGACCGGGACGAAGTCCCGCAGCACCTCACCGGTGTAGATCTGCCGGGGACGGCCGATCCGGGAGCCGGGCTCCTTGATCATCTCGTGCCACTGGGCGACCCAGCCCGGCAGCCGCCCGAGGGCGAAGAGCACCGTGAACATCTCGGTCGGGAAGCCCATGGCGCGGTAGATGAGGCCGGTGTAGAAGTCGACGTTCGGGTACAGCTTGCGCTCGACGAAGTAGTCGTCGGCGAGCGCGTGCTCCTCCAGCTTGAGGGCGATGTCCAGCAGCTCGTCGGACTTGCCCAGCGCGGAGAGGACATCGTGCGCCGCCGCCTTGATGATCTTCGCCCGGGGGTCGAAGTTCTTGTAGACGCGGTGCCCGAAGCCCATGAGCTTCACGCCGTCTTCCTTGTTCTTCACCTTGCGGATGAAGGTGTCGACGTCGCCGCCCGTGACCTGGATGCCCTCCAGCATCTCCAGCACGCTCTGGTTGGCGCCGCCGTGCAGGGGCCCCCACAGCGCGCTGATGCCCGCCGAGATGGAGGCGAACAGGTTGGCCTGCGAGGAGCCGACCAGCCGCACGGTGGAGGTCGAACAGTTCTGCTCGTGGTCGGCGTGCAGAATCAGGAGCTTGTCGAGCGCGCTGACCACGACCGGGTCCAGGTCGTACTCGGCGGCGGGCACCGAGAAGGTCATGCGCAGGAAGTTCTCGACGTACCCGAGGTCGTTGCGCGGGTAGACCACCGGATGGCCGACGGACTTCTTGTACGCGTACGCCGCGATCGTCGGCAGCTTTGCCAGCAGCCGGATCGTCGACAGGTGCCGCTGCTGCTCGTCGAACGGGTTGTGGCTGTCCTGGTAGAAGGTCGACAGCGCGCTGACCACGGAGGACAGCATCGCCATCGGGTGTGCGTCCCGCGGGAAGCCGTCGTAGAAGCGCTTGACGTCCTCGTGCAGGAGGGTGTGGCGGGTGATCTCGCCCTTGAACACCGACAGCTCGTCGACGCTGGGCAGCTCACCGTTGATCAGCAGGTACGCGACTTCCAGGAACGTGCTGCGCTCGGCGAGCTGTTCGATGGGGTAGCCGCGGTAACGCAGAATCCCCTGCTCGCCGTCCAGATAGGTGATGGCCGACTTGTACGCCGCGGTGTTGCCGTAGCCGCTGTCCAGGGTCACCAGCCCGGTCTGGGAGCGCAGCTTTCCGATGTCGACGCCGGTGTCACCGACGGTGCTGTCGACGATCGGGAAGGTGTACTCGCCGTCGCCGTACCGAAGTACTGCAGATTTGTCGCTCACTCTGTCCTCACCCGACGTATCGTGCCTCTTCTTTGAGGTGTGCTTGAGGTGCCCTGACTACCCTCCAGCTTCCCCCATGCGGAGCTCTTCCGTGCACTCGGGGTCGGCTGCCGGATCAACATACGGCACTGCGTGCCACATACGGACCATCGTGCCCTGTCGGAGCGCGTTATGGGAGACCTACTCGCCCACGCAGCCGATGATCCAGCGCCGTGCAACGCCGGCCTGCGGAAACGGTCCGCACCGCCTGGCCGAGGGCCTTGCGGGAGCCGACCAGCACGACCAGCTTCTTGGCCCGGGTGACGGCCGTGTACAGCAGGTTCCGTTGGAGCATCATCCAGGCACCGGTGGTGACGGGGATCACCACCGCCGGATACTCGCTGCCCTGCGAACGGTGGATGGTGACGGCGTACGCGTGCGTCAGCTCGTCCAGCTCGTCGAAGTCGTACGGCACCTCCTCGTCCTCGTCCGTGAGCACCGTCAGCCGCTGCTCGTCGGCGTCCAGGGCGGTGACGACGCCGACGGTGCCGTTGAAGACCCCGTTGCTCCCCTTCTCGTAGTTGTTCCGTATCTGCGTGACCTTGTCGCCGACGCGGAACGTACGGCCGCCGAAGCGCTTCTCCGGCAGCCCGGGGCGGCCCGGGGTGACGGCCTCCTGGAGCAGCCCGTTGAGCACGCCGGCGCCCGCGGGGCCGCGGTGCATGGGGGCGAGGACCTGCACATCGCGGCGCGGGTCGAGGCCGAATCTGGCCGGAACCCGACGCGCCGCCACATCCACCGTCAGCCGGCCGGCGGCCTCCGTGTCGTCCTCGGCGAAGAGGAAGAAGTCGGCGAGGCCCTGGGTGAGGGGCTGGACCCCGGAGTTGATGCGGTGCGCGTTCGTCACCACGCCGGACTGCCGGGCCTGGCGGAAGATCCGGGTCAGCCGGACCGCGGGCACCGGACCGCCCTCGGCCAGCAGGTCGCGCAGCACCTCCCCGGCGCCGACGGACGGCAGTTGGTCGACGTCGCCGACGAGCAGCAGGTGCGCCCCCGGCGGCACCGCCTTGGCCAGCTTGTTCGCCAGCAGCAGGTCGAGCATCGAGGCTTCGTCGACGACGACCAGGTCGGCGTCGAGCGGGCGGTCCCTGTCGTACGCGGCGTCGCCGCCCGGCTTCAGCTCCAGCAGCCGGTGGACCGTGGACGCCTCGGCACCGGTCAGCTCCGCCAGCCGCTTGGCCGCGCGGCCCGTGGGCGCCGCCATCACCACCTTCGCCCGCTTGGCCCGGGCCAGCTCCACGATCGAGCGGACCGTGAACGACTTGCCGCAGCCCGGGCCGCCGGTGAGCACCGCGACCTTCTCCGTCAGCGCCAGCCGGACCGCCTGCTCCTGCTCGGGCGCCAGCTCCGCGCCGGTGCGACCGCCGAGCCAGCTCAGCGCCCGGTCCCAGTCGACGTCCTGGAAGGCGGGCATCCGGTCCCGCTCGGTGCGCAGCAGGCGCAGCAACTGGGCGGCCAGGGAGACCTCCGCGCGGTGGAACGGCACGAGGTAGATCCCCTGCACCGCCTCCTCCCCGGCCGGCCCGGGCACCGTCTCCCGGACGACGCCCTCCTCCTTCACCAGCTCGTCCAGGCAGTCGATGACCAGGCCCGTGTCGACCTGGAGCAGCTTGACCGCCTCGGTGATGAGCTGCTGCTCGGGCAGGAAGCAGTTGCCCTGGTCGGAGGAGCGCGACAGCGCGTACTGAAGGCCGGCCTTCACCCGCTCCGGGCTGTCGTGCGGGATGCCGACGGAGCGGGCGATCCGGTCGGCGGTGAGGAAGCCGATGCCCCAGACGTCGGCCGCCAGCCGGTAGGGCTCGTTCTTCACCACGGAGATGGAGGCGTCCCCGTACGACTTGTAGATCCGCACGGCGATGGACGTGGAGACGCCGACGCCCTGGAGGAAGAGCATGACCTCCTTGATCGCCTTCTGCTCCTCCCAGGCGGCGCCGATCAGCTTCGTCCGCTTGGGGCCGAGGCCGGGGACCTCGACGAGCCGGGCGGGATCCTCCTCGATGACGTCGAGGGTGTCGACGCCGAAGTGGTCGACGATGCGCTCGGCGATGCGGGGCCCGATGCCCTTGATCAGCCCGGAGCCGAGATACCGGCGGATGCCCTGGACGGTGGCGGGGAGGACCGTTCGGTAGTTCTCCACGGTGAACTGTTTGCCGTACTGCGGGTGGGAGCCCCAGCGGCCCTCCATGCGCAGCGACTCGCCGGGCTGGGCGCCGAGGAGGGCGCCGACGACCGTGAGGAGATCGCCGCCGCCGCGGCCGGTGTCGACGCGGGCGACCGTGTACCCGTTGTCCTCGTTGGCATACGTGATCCGCTCGAGGACACCCTCGACCACCGCCAGTTGCGTCATGGGAAAGACGCTATCGCCGGGCCCCGACATCGCGGACCGGCCTGTGGACTACTCGCCGGTTGTGGACAACCCGTGACGGGCGCAGCGAGGGGGCCCGGCCTCTGCGGCCGGGCCCCCTCGCGTGTCCCCCTCCGAAGGCTCCCCCACCCCCCTGGTACTCCCCCCGGGAAGCCTGATGCCCTATACGACCCCGGTCGACGGCGAAGGGTTGCACGGCTTCGGCACTTTATCGATCTGTAACCCGACGTGCCGACATCGGTGATCGGCCGTAACGTTTCCGGCATGAGGGACAGACCGGTACACAAATCCGTCCTGGACGACCTCGGCACGGAGCAGTTGCACCAGGTGGCCACCGAGCTGGGCACCGGCAGCCGGGGCGCGAAACGGGTCGTCGGCGAGACGGTCGCCGCCCTCACCGGCTCGCTCGCCGAAGAGGCCGCCACTCCGCACGGAGCGCACGAGGTCGAGCAGGCTCTCGACGAGGCTCAGGGTGCGACGCCCGCGGGCGCGGCAGCGGGCGCGCGCCCGGCGAAGGGGGCGTCCGCGCCGGCGGGCGCCGGGACCTTCGCCGGGAGTGCCCTCGGCGGCGGGATGCTGGCGACGATCGTCGGCAGGACGAGCATGCCCGTGGCCCGCGCGGTCTCGCAGCGCACGGGCATCCCCATGGCGCAGGTGTCCCGGGCGCTGAAGATCCTCACCCCGGTCGCCATGGCCGCCGTCTCCCGGGCCGCGCGGAGCCGCAACGTCGGGGCGGACGGGCTGGCCGAGATGCTCAGGGAGGAGCAGCAGGCGACCCGCAGGCCGGGCGGGACGCTCGGCGCACTGGCACGGCTGTTCGGCGGCGGGCAGTCCTACGGCGGCGGGCGCCACCGCGCCTGACGGCACGGCCGGGACCGGCCCGTACCCGACGAGCGGCCCGGAACCCGCCGCCGCCCGGACCGGCCGCCGCGGCTCGACGACACGCCGTCAACGGCGCACCGGCCGGCCGCTCAGCGCACGACCAGCCGCTTGTACCGTTCGACGATCTCCGCCAGCACCTCCGAGCCGTCGCGCGCCCACAGCCCCGGGTTGAAGATCTCGACCTCGACGAAGCCCGTGTACCCCGCCTCGTCCACCCGCTCCCGGAACCAGCGCAGGTCGACGCTCCCTTCGCCCAGTTGGCCCCGCCCCAGCAGCACCCCCTCCGGCAGCGGCGTCACCCAGTCCGCCAGCTGGAAGGCGGCGATCCGGCCGGACTCCCCCGCGCGCGTGATCTGCGCCGCGACCGTGTCGTCCCACCACAGGTGGTACGTGTCCACCACCACGCCCACCCGGTCCGCCGGGAAGCGCTCGGCCAGGTCCAGTGACTGGGCCAGCGTGGAGACCACGCACCGGTCGGCGGCGTACATCGGGTGCAGCGGCTCGATCGCCAGCCGCACGGCGCGCTCCGCCGCGTACGGCGCGAGGGCGCCCAGCGCATCCGCGATGCGCTCCCGTGCGCCGTGCAGATCGCGACTGCCCGCCGGCAGGCCGCCGGAGACGAGCACGAGCGTGTCCGTGCCCAGCGTGGCGGCCTCGTCGATGGCGCGGCGGTTGTCGTCGAGGGCCGTGGCCCGCTCCCCCGGGTCGCCGGTGGTGAAGAACCCGCCGCGGCACAGGCTCGTCACCGTCAGCCCGGCGTCGCGGAAGAGCTTGGCCGCGGCCTCCACCCCGAACTCCTGGACTGGCGCGCGCCACAGTCCCACGCCGCGCACCCCGGCCGCCGTGCAGCCGTCCGCGAGCTCGGGGAGCGACCACTGCCTGATGGTCTCCTGGTTGAGGCTGAGGCGGGCCGGCCCGCCGGCCGGCTGTCCGGTGCTCACAGGGCGACTCCGTGGACGGCGAGGAAGGAAGTCATGCGCTGCGCCGCGAGCTGCGGGTCGGGGAACAGGCCGAGGGCGTCGGCCTGTTCGTAGGCGCGCGCGAGGTGCGGCAGGGAGCGGGCCGACTGCTGCCCGCCGACCATCGTGAAGTGGCTCTGGTGGCCGCCGAGCCAGGCCAGGAACACCACGCCCGTCTTGTAGAAGCGCGTCGGGGCCTGGAAGAGGTGGCGGGCCAGCGGCACGGTCGGGTCCATGATCTTGCGGAAGCCGGCCGCGTCGCCGGTGTCGAGGGCCCGTACCGCCTCGGCGGCCAGCGGGGCGAGCGGGTCGAAGACACCCAGCAGGGCATGGCTGAAGCCGTGCTCGTCACCCTCGATCAGCTCAGGGTAGTGGAAGTCGTCACCCGTGTAGCAGCGCACCCCGCGCGGCAGCCTGCGGCGCAGGTCCACCTCGCGCGAGGCGTCGAGGAGGGAGACCTTGACGCCGTCGACCTTATCCGGGTGCTGGGCGATGACGTCGAGGAACGTGCCGGTGGCGGCGTCGAGCTCGGAGCTGCCCCAGTACCCCGCGAGCGCCGGGTCGAACATGTCGCCCAGCCAGTGCAGGATCACCGGCTCGCGCGCCTGCCGCAGCAGCGCGCCGTACGTCTCCACGTAATCCTCGGGCCCGCGGGCGCACGCCGCCAGCGCGCGGGAGGCCATGAGCACCGCCTGTGCACCCGCGTCCTCGACGAGGGCGAGCTGCTCCTCGTAGGCAGCGCGCACACCGGCGAGGGTCGCGCCCTGGGGCGCGAGCTGGTCGGTGCCGGCGCCGCAGGCGACGCGGCCGCCGTGGGCCCTGGCCTCGGCGGCGGAGCGGCTCATCAGCTCGGCGGCGCGGGTCCAGTCGAGGCCCATGCCGCGCTGCGCGGTGTCCATGGCCTCGGCCACGGCGAGACCGTGGGACCACAGGTGGCGGCGGAAGGCGAGGGTGGCGTCCCAGTCGACCGCGGCAGGGCTGTCCGGGTCGCCGGGACTGGAGTCCGCGTACGGGTCGGCGACGACGTGCGCGGCGGCGAAGACCGTACGGGAGGAGGGGCGCGGGCCGCCGGTCGCGAGCGCCGGAGCGGGCTCCGCGCGCGGTTCGTACGCCTCAAGCACGCCCCCGGGCCTGGGCAGCCGGATCGTCGTCATCGGGCCAGCTCCGGCACCTCGACGCGCCGCCCCTCCGCGGCGGCCTTGAGGCCCAGCTCGGCGAGCTGCACCCCGCGCGCGCCCGCGAGCAGGTCCCAGTGGTACGGCTCATCGCGCATCAGGTGCCGCAGGAACAGCTCCCACTGGGCGCGGAAGCCGTTGGCGAACCCGACGGGCCCGGCGTTGTCCGGCACGTCCTGCCACTGGTCGCGGAAGCTCTCCGAGACCGGCAGGTCCGGGTTCCACACCGGCTTCGGCGTGGCCGCCCGGTGCTGTACGCGGCAGCCCCGCAGGCCCGCGACGGCGGAGCCCTCGGTGCCGTCTACCTGGAACTCGACCAGCTCGTCGCGGTGGACGCGGACCGTCCAGGAGGAGTTGATCTGTGCCACGACGGGGCCGCCGGGCGCCGCGAGTTCGAAGATGCCGTACGCCGCGTCGTCCGCGGTCGCGTCGTACGCCTCGCCGTGCTCGTCCCAGCGGCGCGGCACGTGCGTGGTGACGTGGGCCTGCACGCTGCGTACGGGGCCGAACAGCTCGTGCAGGATGTACTCCCAGTGCGGGAACATGTCCAGCACCATCCCGCCGCCGTCCTGCGCGCGGTAGTTCCAGGAGGGCCGCTGGGCCGGCTGCCAGTCGCCCTCGAAGACCCAGTAGCCGAACTCGCCGCGGACCGACAGGATGCGGCCGAAGAAGCCGCCGTCGATGAGGCGCTTGAGCTTCAGCAGCCCCGGCAGGAACAGCTTGTCCTGCACCACGCCGTGCTTGATGCCCGCGTCCTGGGCCATCCGGGCGAGTTCGAGGGCGGCGGAGGCGGAGGTGGCGGTCGGCTTCTCCACATAGATGTGCTTGCCGGCCGCGACGGCCTTCTTCACCGCTTCCTCGCGGGCGGAGGTGACCTGGGCGTCGAAGTACAGCTCCACGGAGTCGTCCGCGAGGACGGCGTCGAGGTCGGTGGTGTACTCCGGCAGGTCGTGCCGGCGGGCGATGTCCTCCAGCGCGTGCTCCCTGCGACCCACCAGGACCGGCTCGGGCCACAGCACGTCGCCACCGCCGAGATCCAGCCCGCCTTCCTCGCGAATGGCAAGAATCGAACGGACGAGGTGCTGCCGATACCCCATCCGGCCGGTGACGCCGTTCATGGCGATACGCAGCGTCCTACGTGGCATCTGGTCTCCCATAGTAAGCGCTTTCTGCCCCGGGAGAAAGCTATCCCCGCCCGGCCTGCAGCGCAAGAGCCCGACCGGGTACGGGCAAAGGCGTGCACACTCCTGCCACTCTCGCGACGCGGGCGCCGCGACGTGCAAGACTTCCGCTCACAGTTCGGACCGGCGACCGGCGCCGGCCGGGGCCCGCGCGGGCCCCGGGGGATTCCGGCCACCGGGCCGGAACGTCGTACCCAACGGGAGGCAGAGCGATGGCAGTCACCCTCGCGGACGTCGCGGCACGCGCCCGCGTCTCCGCCGCGACCGTCTCCCGGGTGCTCAGCGGAAACTACCCGGTGGCCGAGGCCACCCGCGCGCGCGTGCTCGCCGCCGTGGACGAGCTGGACTACGTCATCAACGGCCCCGCGAGCGCGCTCGCCGCCGCCACCTCCGACCTCGTCGGCGTCCTCGTCAACGACGTCGCCGACCCCTTCTTCGGCATCATGGCCAGCGCCGTGCAGTCCGAGCTGGGCAGCGAGAAACTGGCGGTCGTCTGCAACACCGGCGGCTCCCCGGAGCGCGAGCTGACCTACCTCACACTCCTGCTGCGCCAGCGCGCCGCCGCCGTCGTGATCACCGGAAGCGCCGTCGAGACGCCCGAGTACGCCGCGGCCAGCGCGGCGAAGGTGGGGCGGCTCGCGGCGAACGGCACGCAGGTCGTCCTCCTCGGCCGGCCGGCGAGCGCCGCGCCCGAGGGCTCCGCGGTCGCCGTCGAGTTCGGCAACCGCGAGGGCGGGCGCCGGCTCACCGAGCACCTGATCTCCCTCGGCCACCGCCGCATCGGCTACGTCGCGGGCCCCGCCGACCGCACCACCACCCGGCACCGCCTCGAAGGCCACCGGGCCGCGCTCGCCGCCCACGACCTCGGCGGCGACGCCGGCGAACTCGGCCGGCTGACGGTGCACGGCCCGTACTCCCGGAAGTCCGGCTTCGACGGCGCGCTCGAACTGCTGGACCGGGAGCCGGGCCTGACGGCCATCGTCGGCTCGAACGACGCGGTGGCGCTGGGCATCTGCGCGGCGCTGCGCGAGAAGGGCCTCGACGTCCCCGGCGACATCTCCGTGGCGGGCTTCGACGACCTGCCGTTCAGCGCGGACGCGACGCCGGCGCTGACGACGGTGCGGCTGCCGCTGCAGGAAGCGGCGGCGCGGGCGGCGCGGCTGGCGCTGGGGCGGGAGGAGTCGCCGGCGGACGGGCGCTACATGGTGCCGGCGGAGCTGGTGGCGCGGGCGTCGACGGCGGCCCCGCGGGCGTAGCGGAAGCCGGGGGTCAGGTCGATCATCCGACCGCTCGACACGGTCTGTGGATAACTCTGCACAGGGTCGGCGCATGGGGCTATCTTTGACCCAGTCAAAGAAATGCGCGCGCCAGGAGGTGGGGTTCCCGTGACCGTCGAGGACATCCGCTCGTTCAACCGCTTCTATACGAATCTGATCGGCGCCCTCGATTACAGCCGCCAGCTCCACACGCCGTACACGCTCACCGAGGCCCGCGTGCTCTACGAGCTGAGTTATGCCCGGCAGGCCGACGCCGCGGACCTGCGCGGGGCGCTCACGCTGGACGCGGGGTACCTCAGCAGGCTGCTCGGCAAGTTCGAGAAGGACGGCCTGATCACGCGCGGGCCGTCGGCCGCCGACGCGCGGCGGCAGCGGGTGGAGCTGACGCCGCGGGGGCGGGAGGCGGCGCACCTGCTGGAGGAGCGCTCGCGCGAGCAGGTGGGGACGCTGCTGGCGCAGGTCCCGCTGGAACAGCGCGCCCGGCTGGCGGCCGCGATGAGCACGGTGCGGGAGCTGCTGTCGGAGTCGGCCGTGCCGAGCCCGGTCGAGGAGGCCGAGCTGCGCGAGCCGGGCCCCGGCGAGCTGGGCTGGATCGTCAAGCGCCACGGCGAGCTGTACGCGCAGGAGTACGGGTGGGACACGGACTTCGAGGCACTGGTGGCCCGGATCGTCGCGGACCACGCCGCGCAGCGGGACCCGTCGTGCGAGCGCACCTGGATAGCGGACCTGGGCGGCCGCCCGGTCGGCACGGTCATGTGCGTGCGGGACGACGCTCCGGAGACGGCGCGGCTGCGGCTGCTGCTGGTGGACCCGGAGGTGCGGGGGCACCGGCTGGGGGCGCGGCTGGTCGACGAGTGCGTCCGCTTCGCCCGTGAGGCGGGATACCGCGAGCTGGTGCTGTGGACGAACTCGGTGCTGGAGTCCGCCCGCCGCCTCTACGAGCGGGCGGGGTTCGAGCTGGTGGCCGAGAAGCCGCACCACAGCTACGGGGCGGACCTGGTGGGCCAGGACTGGCGGCTGACGCTCTGACGGATTCAGCCGGATGGCCGCCGCGGGCGCGACCGCGGCGGTGGCGGTGGCCGGGCAGGGCGGATCGGATCGGGGCGGGGTGAGCGCGGGCGTCCGGCTATGGGGGGCGGTGAGGACGTACCGCGGGTGCATCCGCCGGGCGGCCGAACGTCCGTGGTCCGGGGCGCGCGGCGGCCGGGTGCGGCCGGGCGTGGGCAGACGTACGGCCCGGGAGCGGACGGGGCTCCGGGGGAGGTGGCTGCGGGGTTGCCAGGTGCTGTGGGGTCTGATCGACTCACGGCATGCGACTCGCCTTCTCCACCCTCGGCATGCCTCAGCTCCCCGTCGCCGAGGTCGCCCGGTGCGCCCGCGACGGCGGCTACCAGGGCGTGGAGCTGCGGTGCCACCCCGAGGAGCCCGTGCACACCGGTCTGGGGATCGGGGAGCGGGCGGACGTGGTCGAGGAGTTCGCCGCGGCCGGGGTGGAGATCCTGACGGTGGCGGGCTACGCGGGCGTCGCCGCGGCCGGGGACGACGAGCCGGTGGTCACCGAGATGCGCGAGTTGCTGGCGCTCGCCCGGGACTTGGGCGCCGCGCACGTCCGGGTCTTCCCGCGCGGCGGGGAGCAGCCGGCCGTGGAGGCGGACCCCACCGCCGCGCGGCGGCTCGCCGCCGTGGCCCCGTACGCCGCGGACCTCGGCGTGCGCGTGCTCCTGGAGACGCACGACTCGCACCGCACCGGCGCGGACGTGGCCCGCATCCTGGACGGCGTCGGGCACAAGTCCACCGGCGCGCTGTGGGACGTGATGCAGACCTGGCTCGGCGGCGAGGAGCCGCAGGAGTCCTTCGCGGCGCTCTCCCCGTACCTCGGCTACGTGCAGGTCAAGGACACGGCGTCGCGGGAGGAGCTGGCGCCGCTGGCGCTGGGCGAGGGGACGGTCCCGCTGGCGGAGTGCCTGGCGGTGCTCACGGAGGCGGGCTGGGACGGCTGGCTGTGCTGGGAGTACGAGAAGCGCTGGTTCCCCGAGGCCCGGGAACTCGCGCCGCTGCTGGCCGGAGGCCGCGAGCATCTGCTCCAGCTACTGGCCGATGTGGCCTGAACAGGCGGCCCTCCCCGGCGCGCGCCCGGCACCGGCGGGCGGCCGGCGACCGCGGGTGACCGCGCAACTCCGCACCTCGGCACGGATGCCGGAGCCGGGTCCCCGACGGCCTTGTGTCACAGGACGGTCGTGAAACCAAGGGGCCGACTGGCCTCATCCTTGCGCCGCTGCCTACGCTGAGGCGCGACTTGCACCTGCACACGGGGAAACGGGGGTTCGACCCGTCATGAAGCTCTGCGCACCGGCCAGCGCCGTGGCACTGACCGCGGCGGTCACGCTGCTGACGGCGTGCGGGTCGTCGGACGACAAACCGGACCGGATCACGGGCGCGAAGGAAACCGCCGCGGAGTCGGAGGAATCCCCGTCCGCCTCGCCGTCCCCGGCCGCGGACGACGGCGCCGACGCACCGGAGTTCGACTTCCCCGACGACGTCAAGGTCGAGGTGGAGAGCGAGCCGACGGGCGACGCCGCCGAGGACGCGATCCTGCGCGACCACGGCTACGCCGTGCAGTCGATACGCCTCGGCTACGCGAAGCAGGACCCGCGCCTGGACGTCCTGGAACGGTACCTCGGCGGCGACGCCCTGCTGGGCTGGCGCGCGGGCATCGACGAGTTCGTCCAGGACGGCAAGACGGTCTCCGGCACCGTGCGCTACTACGACCGCGAAGTCACCTCGCGGAAGGGCGACGCGGCGTCCGTCGTGTACTGCGAGGACCAGGCGAACTCGTACGCGAAGATCGCCGACTCCGGCAAGGTGCTGAAGACCGAGCCGAGCGCCGACGACTTCATCCGGCACGTCTCGACGATGCGCAAGACGGCGGACGGCCGCTGGCAGATGGTCCACGAGTCCGACGAACAGGGAGCAGCGCAGTGCGGAACCTCCTGAGCATCCGGCGTACGGCGGCGGTGTCCATGGCCGGCGCGGCCCTCGCCCTCGCGGCGGCCGGGCCCGCGACGGCGGGCGACGGGACAGGCCAGGGCGGCTCCGACCAGATCGGCTCCCGGGTGGATTTCAGCCACAGCAGCCCGGGCTCCGGCGAGACCTCGCCCATGACGCCGATCGGCGGCAGTTGGTCACCGCCGGTGTGCTGGTACGAGCCGCGCTACACGCCGGACCAGATGGACGACTACGTCCACGAGAACTACAACGCCGAGCACAACGCCACCTCGGCCATCTCCGAACTCGTCACCGACGACAGCACCTTCGACCTCCGCAAGGACGAGGAAGGGCTCTGGTGGGAGCTCGTCTACCAGGACGACGGGGTGACGGCCGAGGAGTGCCCGGCGACGAAGTCCTTCATGTTCATCGGGCCCGAGGAGCCCGCGGAGCCGAACACCGACGTGATCGACCCGGAGACCCTGGCGGCGCTCGCGTACAACGAGACCGAGCTGCCCGCCCCGCCGGTGGACCTGAAGCCCAACGCCGACCGCCAGGTGGTGAACCTGGAGACCCTCGCCGTGCTCGACCCGGCCGAGTTGCAGCGCGTCTGGGTCACCGCCTTCATCGACCCGCCGGGCATGGAGCGGATCGCCGCCACCACCGTCGCCACCCCGCAGCGGCTGCGGCTGGAGGCCGGCACGGAGTACGCGGATCCGAACGTCTGCGAGTACGACCTCGTGCGCAAGGGCGGCGGCTTCGCCGTGGACACCGAGGACGCCGGCTGCAACATCACGTACCGCAAGTCCTCCGGCGAGGGGACGTACGAGCTGGAAGCCTCGCTCACCTGGAACGTCAACTGGAACCCGACCGGGAGCCCGGACGGGACACCCGTGCACGAGGACTTCCCCGACGGCCAGTCCGCCACGGCGATTCCGGTGACCGTCAAGGAGATCCAGACGGTGGTGCGCTAGCGCCGCCCGACGGCGCCGGTACGGCGGGGCGGTGCGGCACGGCGCCGTCCCGCGGGCCGGCTGTCCGGCCGTCCCGCCGGCCGGACAGCGACGTCACGGCCACCCCGCCGACCAGCAGCAGCGCCGCCACCCAGCGCAGCCCCGTGATCTCCTCGCCCAGGAAGAGCGCCGCCGAGGACATCCCCGCGACCGGCACCAGCAGCGAGAACGGCGCCACCGTCGAGGCGTCGTACGTACGCAGCAGGTACCCCCACACGCCGAAGCCGAATATCGTGACGATCCACGCGATGTAGACGACCGCGCCGGCGCCCGCCCAGTCCAGCGAACGCAGCGCCTCCCAGTCCCGCTCCGGCCCCTCGAACACCAGCGACAGCGCGAGCAGCGGCAGCACGGGCACGCAGGACACCCACACCATGAAGCGCAGCCCGTCCGGCGGCGCGGCCCTGCGCATGATGACGTTCGAGATGCCCCAGCAGAACGCCGCCGCCAGCACGATCGCGAACGCCCCCAGCGGCCCGGAGCCGCCCTCGTCCACCGCGGCCAGCGCCACCCCGCACAGCGCGACGCCCATGCCGGCCAGCCGCACCCGCCCCGGCCGCTCCCCCAGCACCGCCGCCGCGATGCACGCCGTGAAGACCGCCTGGATCTGGAGTACAAGCGACGACAGCCCCGGCGGCATCCCCTGTTCCATGCCGACGAACAGCAGCCCGAACTTCGCCACCCCCAGCACCAGCCCGACCGCCAGGATCCACTTGAACGCGACCTGCGGCCGGCCGACGAGGAACACCGCGGGCAGCGCCGCCACCAGGAAGCGCAGGGCGGTGAAGAGCAGCGGCGGGAAGTGGTCGAGCCCCACCTCGATGACGACGAAGTTCAGGCCCCAGAAGAAGGCGACGAGGACGGCGAGTGCGATGTGCAGCGGGCGCATGCACCCAGGATCGGGCCGGACGACCGTGAAGCACCAGCACGTATTACTTCATGATTGGATGTAGGAACGCTGAAATCTGGGAGTGGCCATGCTCGATCTGTCCCGGCTCCGCGCACTGCACGCCGTCGCCGTCCACGGCTCCGTCGGCTCCGCCGCGGCCGCCCTCGGCTACACGCCGTCCGCCGTCTCCCAGCAGATCGCCAAGCTGGAGCGCGAGACCCGCACGCCGCTGCTGGAGCGCCGCGGCCGGGGGGTGACGCTCACCGACGCCGCCCAGCACCTCGCCGCCACGGCGGAGCAGTTGCTCGCCATCGTCGAGGAGGCCGAGACGTCGCTGGAGGAGCGCCGCGGCCGGCCCATGGGCCGGCTGACGGTGGCCTGCTTCGCGACGGCCGCCCGCGGGCTGCTGCCCGCGGCGCTCGCCGCGCTCGCCGCGGAGCACCCGGCCCTCGACACCCGCATGCTGGAGGCCGACCCGCACCTCTCCCCCGGCATGGTCACTCGCGGGGTGGCCGACCTCGCCGTCGCCCACGACTGGGACATCGCCCCGCTGCCCACACCCGAGGGGATGGAGCTGGCGTCCATCGGCGACGACCTGTGCGACATCTGCGTCCCGGCCGGCCACCCCTTCGCCGGGCGCGACAGGCTCGTCCGGGCTGACCTCGTGGGCGAGCGCTGGATCTGCCAGCCGCCCGGCTCGACGTGCCACGACTGGCTCGTACGCACCCTGCGCACCTCCGGCCACGAGCCGGATCTCGCCTACCAGGTCGCCGAGTACGCCTCGCAGCTCGCGCTGGTCGCGGCCGGCCTGGGCATCGCGCTGGTGCCGCGGCTGGGCCGCGGTCCGCTGCCGGCCGGGGTGGTCGCGGTGCCGCTGGAGCCGGTGCCGGTGCGGCGGGTGTACGCGCTGTGGCGTACGGGCGCCGCACGCCGGCCGGCGATCCGGGAGGCGGTGCGGCTGCTGCAGCGGGAGTGGAAGGAACGGGTCGGCTGACGGCAGGGGCCACCGGTCCCGTACGCCCGGGCCGCGCGGCCGCGCCCGCGGGCGATGACGCCCGCGGGCGCGGCTTCGTGCGGCTCAGCGGCCCGGGATCACGGCCGGAGCGACCGCTCCCGCAGCTCCTTCTTCGTCACCTTGTCCAGCCCGCTGTCGTACGCGGCCAGCGGCTTCGCCTTCGTGGTGCCGGCCTCGGCCTCGACACCGGCCCAGTCGAGGATCCGCTCGGTGGCCCTGGCGCGCTGCCCCTCCGGGAGCTGGCTGACCCGGGCGCCGTGGTTGGCGCCGGGCGCGGTGTAGACGTACGAGTCGTGCGCGCCCTTCCCGAGGCGGAACGGCTCGGCGCCCCACGGGTCGTTCTCGCCGTAGACGAAGAGCATCCGGTCGGCGTTCTTGCGCACCCACTTGTCGACGTCGTTCATCACCGACGGCTTGAAGCGCATGTCGATGTCGCGCGGGACGAAGTTCCGCGGCGGCTGGTAGCCGTAGCGGCTCAGGTCCTTCAGGTGCGGCAACCGGATGGTGGGCGCGCCCAGCTCGGTGCCCGCCTGGTAGTAGTACGGCGTGTACGGCGCGAGCCCCTGGTCGGTGTAGAAGGACCAGCCGGCGATGGCGTCGACGTAGTCGTACAGCTCCTGGTCGGAGACGGTGGCGGCGTCCGGCACCTCGGCGCAGTCGGCGGCCGAGCTGTACTGCCAGAAGCCCCACACGAGGTCGAGGACGGTCGCCTCGAACGCCTTGTCCAGGCTGCCGATTGTGGTGAACGTCGCGCCCGACTCCGCGGCCCACGCCGCGTACTTCTCGGACAGCGCGTCCCGCCGCACCAGCGCCTCGCGCTGCACTGCGTTGAGCGCGTCGCGGCACTCCTCCGTCCCGACCCGCTCGAAGAAGCGGTCGTAGGCCGAGTCCTCCCGGTTCACCACGTCGTTCGGCGCGACGTAGGCGACGACGCCGTCCATGTCGCGCGGGTAGAAGCGCTCGTAGTACGTGGCGGTCATGCCGCCCTTGCTGCCGCCGGTGGCCAGCCAGTTCTCGTCGTAGATGTCGTTCAGCGCCCGGAAGATGCGGTGCTGGTCGCTGGCGGCCTGCCAGATGTCGAGCTTCTTCCAGTCCGCGGGGTCGGGCCGGGACGGGGTGAAGAACCGGTACTCCATCGAGACCTGGTTGCCGTCGATGATCTGCGTGGGCTCGCTGCGCGACGGCGTCGTGGACACGTTGTAGCCGCCGGTGGAGAAGACCGTGGGCCGGTCGGTGTCCTTGTGCAGCACGGTGATCCGCTGCTGGAAGGTCTGGCCGTCCGGCTTCCGGTGGTCCACGGGCTGTGTGTAGTTCAGAACGAAGTAGCGGTAGCCGTCGACCGGCTTCTCCTCGATCAGGCTCATGCCCTTGATCGAGAGGAGCCGGTCCTTGATGTCGGCCTCGTCCGCGGTGGCGGCACCGACCGGCGAACTGCCCAGCCCCGCCGTGCCGGTGAGCACGGCCAGACTCAGCAGCCATCCGAGCTTCCTGCGCATCTTCCCTCCCCGGGTTCACAATGACCCTCGGAACCTAGCCGCGTTGGCCACGCCGGAGAAGGACGCCGAGCCCCCTGTGGATAACTTTCCACGCATTGCGCCGCTTCGATTACTCTGAGTAGCGGAATGAGGGGTCGAGGACAGGGAAGGCAGGGCCGAGCCATGGTGCGGAACCGCCCGGGGCGATGGTGCGGACGGCTACGCCGCCGCGGGTTCCACCGAGCCCGCGTAGGTCCGCCACAGTTCCGCGTACCGGCCGCCGCGGGCGAGCAGTTCCTCGTGCGTTCCGTCCTCGGCGACGCGCCCGTGGTCGAGGACCACGACGCGGTCGGCGCGGGCCGCCGTCGTCAGGCGGTGGGCGACGACGAGGGTCGTGCGGCGGCCGGCGAGGCGGTCCGTGGCGCTGTTGACCGCGGCTTCGGTGGCGAGGTCGAGCGCGGCGGTGGCCTCGTCGAGGAGCAGGATGTCGGGGTCGACCAGCTCGGCGCGGGCCAGGGCGATGAGCTGGCGCTGGCCCGCGGAGAGATTGCGGCCCCGCTCGGCGACGTCGTGGAGGTAGCCGCCGGGCAGCGAGGCGATCATGTCGTGCGCGCCGACGGCCCGCGCGGCGGCCTCGACCTCGGCGTCGGAGGCGTCGGGGCGGCCGTAGGCGATGGCGTCGCGCACGGTGCCGGCGAAGAGGTAGGACTCCTGGGGGACGACGCCGAGGCGGTGGCGGTAGCCGGTGAGGTCGAGTTCGCGCAGGTCGGTGCCGTCGACGCGGACGGCGCCGCGGGTCGGATCGTAGAACCGGGCGGCGAGCTTGACCAGCGTCGACTTGCCGGCGCCGGTCTCGCCGACGAACGCGACGGTCTGCCCCGCCGGGATCGTCAGGTCGAGCCCGGTCAGCGCCGCCTCGGCGGCACCCTCCGCCTGCCCGTCGTACGCGAAGTGCACATCGTCGAAGGCGATCTCCCCGCTCAGTTGCCCGACCGGCCGCGGCTTCGCGGGCGGCGGCGTGGACGGCTTCTCGTGCAGCAGTTCCTGGATGCGGCCGAGCGCGACGGCCGCCTGCTGGTAGCCGTCGAAGACCTGGGAGAGCTGCTGCACGGGGGCGAAGAACAGATCGATGTACAGCAGGTACGCGACGAGCGCGCCCGCGGTGAGCGTCCCCGCGGCCACCCGGTCGGAACCGGCCCACAGCACGCCGACGGTGGCGAAGGAGGCGAGGAGCTGCACGAACGGGAAGTAGACGGAGATGAGCCACTGGCCGCGTACGCGGGCCCGGCGGTAGCCGTCGCTGCGCTCGGCGAACCGGGCGGCGCCGCCGTCCTCGCGGCGGAACGCCTGCACGATGCGCAGTCCGGCGACCGACTCCTGGAGGTCACCGTTGACGACGCTGACGCGCTCGCGCGCCAGTTCGTACGCCTTGACGCTCTGCCGCCGGAAGAAGAACGTGCCGACGATCAGCGGCGGCAGGGTGGCGAAGACGATCAGGGCGAGCTGGAGGTCGATGACCAGCAGCGCGACCAGGATGCCGAAGAAGGTGAGCAGCGAGACGACGGCGGTGACCAGGCCGGTCTGCAGGAACGTGGACAGGGCGTCCACGTCCGTGGTCATCCGGGTCATGATCTTGCCGGTCAGATGGCGCTCGTAATAGTCGAGTCCGAGCCGCTGGAGCTGGGCGAATATCTTGACGCGCAGGGCGTAGAGCACGCGCTCGCCGGTGCGGCCGGTGAGCCGGGTGGCGCCGACCTGGGCGGCCCACTGGCCCAGCACGACCGCAAGCGCCAGGCCTGCGGCCGTCCACACGGCGCCGAGGGAGAGCCGCTGGACGCCGTCGTCGATGCCGTGCCGGATGAGCACGGGCAGCAGCAGTCCGGCGACCGCGTCGCCGGCGACGAAGAGCAGAGCGATGGCGAGCGGCCCGCCGAAGCCGCGCAGCAGCCGGCGCAGGCCGTACGAGACCTCGGGCGCCTCGGCCTGGTCCTCGTCCACGTCCGGGGTGTCGGTCGCGGGCGGCAGGGCGGCGACCTTGGCCAGCAGCTCGGGGCTGCCGGGCGAGCCGGCGAGCATGCCGGCGAAACCGGAGGGATCGCCTGCGGAGGCCGTGGAGTTGCCGCCCCCCTCGGCGCTCTTCTCGCCGCTCTCCTTGCGCACCCACAGGTCGGGGGTGACCCCGTCGACGCTGGCGTGCGTGTCGGCGGCGACCTGTCCCGCGGGGTCGCGCTCGCGGTCCGCCAGCTCGTCCGGGTCGGTGAGCAGCCGCCGGTAGAGCGGGCAGCGGGCCTGCAGCTCCTCGTGGGTGCCGACGTCGACCAGCCGGCCGCCGTCGAGGACGGCGATGCGGTCGGCGAGCGCCAGGGTGGACTGGCGGTGGGCGATGAGCAGGGTGGTGCGGCCGGCCATGACGCTGCGGAGCGCCTCGTGGATCTCGTGCTCGACGCGGGCGTCGACCGCGGAGGTGGCGTCGTCCAGGAGCAGCAGCCGGGGGTCGGTGAGGATCGCGCGGGCCAGCGCGATGCGCTGGCGCTGACCGCCGGAGAGGGTCATGCCCTGCTCGCCGACGACGGTGTCGTAGCCCTCGGGGAGGCCGGTGCCGGGGGTGCCGTGCGCCGCTCCGGCGTCGTCGGCGGAGGCCGCGGCGTCGCCGTTGCCCAGTGCGGTGATGAAGCCGTCCGCCTGCGCGGCGCGGGCGGCGGCGCGGATCTCCTCGTCGGTGGCGTCGGGCTTGCCGTAGGCGATGTTGTCCCGGATGGACTCGGAGAAGAGGAAGCTGTTCTCGGGGACGAGCCCGATGGCCGCCCGGAGGGAGGGCAGCGTGAGGTCGCGTACGTCGTGGCCGCCGATGCGGACGGCGCCGCCGTCGGGCGCGACGTCGTAGTAGCGGGGTATCAGCATCGACAGCGTCGACTTGCCGCTGCCGGAGGCGCCGACGACGGCCATGGTCTCGCCGGGCTCGACGCGCAGGGTCAGCCCGTCGAGGACCGGGTGGCCGGGGTCGTAGCCGAAGGTCACGGCGTCGAACTCGACGTCGGCGGGGGCGTCGGCCGGCAGCTCGTGGGCGCCGGGCCCGTCGGACAGCTCCGGCTCGGTGTCGATCAGCTCGTAGACCCGCTCCACGCCCGCGCGGGCCTGCTGCCCGACGGTGAGCATCATCGCGAGCATCCGGACCGGGCCGACGAGCTGCGCGAGATAGGTGGAGAAGGCGACGAAGGTGCCGAGGGTGATCTGCCCGCGGGTGGCCATCCAGCCGCCGAGCGCGAGCATCCCGACCTGGCCGAGGGAGGGCACGGCCTGGAGGGCGGGGGTGTAGCGGGCGTTCATGCGGACGGTGCGCAGCCGGGCGGCGTAGAGCTTGCGGCTGATGGCGCGGAGCTTGCCGGTCTCCTGCCGCTCCTGGCCGAAGCCCTTGACGACGCGGACGCCGCCGACGGCGCCGTCCACGACGGAGGCGACGGTGCCGGCCTGCTGCTGGGCGTACCAGGTGGCGGGGAAGAGGCGGGTGCGGCTGCGGTTGGCTATCCACCACAGGGCGGGGGCGACGCCGAGGGCGACGAGGGTGAGCGTCGGGGACAGCACGATCATGACGACCAGGGAGACCGCGAAGAGCAGCACGTTGCCGATCATCATCGGGATCATGAAGAGCAGGCCCTGGACGAGCTGCAGGTCGGTGGTGCCGCGGCCGACGACCTGGCCGGTGGAGAGCTCGTCCTGGCGGCGCCCGTCGAGCCGGACGATCGCGTCGTACATCTCGGTGCGCAGGTCGTGCTGCACGTCGAGGGCGAGTCGGCCGCCGTAATAGCGCCGGACATAGGTGAGGCCGTAGACGGCGAGTGCGGCGAGGACCATGAGGGCGGCCAGGGGCGCGAGCGCCCGGTCGCCGGAGACGATCACATCGTCGATGATCAGCTTGGGGATGAGCGGGACGAGGGCCATGATGCCCATCCCGGCGAGGGAGGCGCCGAGGGAGAGCAGCACGTTGCGGCGATAGCGCAGACAGTGCCGGAGGAGCCGCCGGGCCCAGCCCTCGGGTGCCTTCCGCGAAGGCTTCCGCCCGGCTGTGTTCCCGTTCGCGGGGGTCTCGTCCGATGGGGTCCGTGCCGCAGGGATCTTCCCCGATGGTTCCGCCACCGGCCGCCTCCGCCTCAGTGTCGATGGTCCTGGTCCAGGATCCACAACCTACGGGCGCCGGTTTTTGTTTCTCGGGTGCGTACGGAATGTTGCCCGCCTGCGGCCGCGGGCGCTCGGGCGCAGGTCAGGCCACTGCCTGCAACTGGGGCGGGCTGCTGCCCGTGAGCACCTCGACGAGTACCAGTAACCGGGTCAGGGGCTGCTCGACGCCGTTTTCCTCCGCCGGGGCCGCGGCCCTGCCGCCCTCGGAGAAGCGGGCCCAGACCGCCTTGCCGTAGGGGCCCGGCTCGCTCCAGCCCCAGCTGTCGCTGAGGCACTCCACGATCTGCATCCCGCGGCCGGACTCCGCGAAGGGGTCGGCGACGCACACCCGCGGGACGCCGGTCCCGGGGTCGAAGACGGCGCACACGACCTCCGAGCCGCGGCGCAGCAGGCTGAGGACGACCGGGTGGGGGGCCTGGCTCCAGGACGGTTCGCAGAGACCGTGCCGCAGTGCGTTGGCCACCAGCTCGGAGGCGACCGAGGCGACGTCGTCGACCAGGTCCTCCAACTGCCACCCGCGGAGCGTCGCCCTGGCGACGTTGCGGGCGATGGATATCGACCGGGGGTCGTCCTCGAGCGTGCACGCTGCGAACTCGGAGGCGGTCACCCACCCTTCAGCCGGTGCGGTCATCTCCAACTCCCCGGTCTCACGTGCACGTTGATGAAACAGGTTGCGATGCCATAGTGATCGATGTGCACTTGCCGCTGCAAGTACGGATGCAATTTCATTCGCAAGAACAGGTGCACGTACATTGGAGTCGCGATCATAGAAGGAGACAGGATGCAGCAGGTCATAAACGGTGTACCGGCGGATCAACTGGCGGGAATCACCTGGCGGAAGAGTCGCTTCAGCAATCCGAACGGCGAGTGCGTGGAGGTCGCCGGACTCCCCGGCGGGGACATTGCAATGCGCAACTCGCGCGATCCGGGCGGACCGGCCCTCATCTACACACAGGCGGAGATCACCGCCTTCCTGCTCGGCGCGAAGGACGGCCAGTTCGACGATCTGATCGTCAACAGCGCGGCCAAAGGCCCCGGTTGAACTCCGTAGTAGCTGTACACCGCACCCTCCACAGTGAGAGACTGAGCGGTCGATTCACCACACCGCGGGACAGGGGCAGGCCAGATGTCAGCGTCACCGGAGCAGACGTCATCGGTACGCAGGGCACTCTCTCAGCAGCACGGAGGGCCCACCGTTCTCCGTATCCTGCTGGGCACACACCTGCGTCGGCTCCGGGAGGCCGCCGGCGTCTCCCGTGAGGCGGCCGGTGATGCGATCCGGGCGTCGCACGCCAAGATCAGCCGCCTGGAGCTCGGCCGCGTGGGGTACAAGGAGCGCGACGTCTCCGACCTCCTCAGCCTCTACGGCGTCACGGACGAGCAGGAGCGCTCCGAGTTCCTGGCCCTCGCCCGCCGCGCCAGTTCCCCCGGCTGGTGGCAGAAGTACGGCGACGTGCTGCCGGGCTGGTTCGAGACGCTGCTCGGCCTCGAAGAGGCCGCGGGGCTGATCCGTAACTACCAGGTCCAGTTCGTCCCCGGGCTGCTCCAGACCGCGGACTACGCCCGCGCCGTCACGCTGCTGGCCAACGCGGGCGCGCCCGAGCAGGAGATCCAGCGCAAGGTCGACGTGCGGCTGCGCCGCCAGCAGGTGCTGGACCGGCCGGACGCGCCGAAGCTGTGGGTCGTCGTCGACGAGGCCGCGCTGCGCCGTCCGCTCGGCGGAGCGGACGTCATGCGGGGCCAGGTCAGGCACCTGCTGGAGATGGGCACCCGGAAGAACATCACCATCCAGATCGCGCCCTTCGACATCGGCGGCCTCGCGGCGGCCGGCGGGCCGATACACATCATGCGCTTCACCGAGCCCGACCTGCCCGACGTCGTCTATCTGGAGCAGCTCACCAGCGCGCTCTACCTGGACAAGCCGGACGAGGTGGAGAACTACAAGCTGGTCATGGACCGGCTCTGCGCCACTGCCGAGACGCACGCGGGCAGCATGCGGATACTGGAGCGCCTGGCCGACGAGTTCTGACGGACTCCGGCACCTCAGGCACCCACGGCCCGCCCGGCAGGGTTGCGCACAGAGCATCAGGAGATCAGGCGCGACGGCGCCCGGTCCGTGGTGATCCGGCCCGCGTCCTCCTCCGGCCCGCGTCCTCCTCCGGCCCGCGTCCTCCGCTAACCCGCGTCCCGCTCACCGGCGATCTGCCGCGCCATCAGCGTCGTCAGCTCGTACGCCGTGTGCGACGCCGCCACCGACGTGATCTCGGCGTGGTCGTACGCGGGCGCCACCTCCACCAGGTCCGCCGAGACCAGCCGGCAGCCCGCCAGCCCGCGCAGGATCTCCAGCAGCTCGCGCGAGGTGAGCCCACCGGCCTCCGGGGTGCCCGTGCCCGGGGCGTGCGCCGGGTCCAGGACGTCGATGTCGATGGACACGTACAGCGGCCGGTCCCCGATCCGCTGCCGCAACTGGTCGGTGACCTCGTCCACGCCGCGGCGCATCACGTCCGCCGAGGTGACGATGCCGAAGCCCATCTTCTCGTCGTCGTCCAGGTCCTTGCGCCCGTAGAGCGGCCCGCGGATCCCGACGTGCGAGAGCGCCGCGGTGTCGACCACGCCCTCCTCCACCGCGCGCCGGAACGGCGTGCCGTGGGTGTACGCGGCGCCGAAGTAGGTGTCCCAGGTGTCCAGGTGCGCGTCGAAGTGCAGCAGCGCGACCGGCCCGTGCCGGCGGGCGACGGCCCGCAGCAGCGGCAGCGCGATGGTGTGGTCGCCGCCGAGGGTCATCAGCCGGGCGCCGGTGGCCAGCAGCTCGTCGGCCGCGCCCTCGACGGTGGCCACCGCCTCGCCGATGTCGAACGGGTTGACGGCGATGTCCCCCGCGTCCGCGACCTGCGCCAGCGCGAAGGGCGCGGCGTCCTGCGCCGGGTTGTACGGGCGCAGGAGCCGGGACGCCTCGCGGATCGCGTTGCCGCCGAAGCGGGCGCCGGGGCGGTAGGAGACGCCGCTGTCGAAGGGGACGCCGACGACGGCGACGTCCGTGCGCCCCACCTCGTCCAGGCGGGGCAGCCGGGCGAAGGTGGCGGGGCCCGCGTAGCGCGGGACGCGGGAGGAGTCGACGGGGCCGCGAGGGGTGCCGGTGCTGCTCATGCCTTCGACGATAAGCGCAGGGCAGCACGGCGGCCGCTGTACAGAGTGGACACCTGCGCCCCCGCACATGTGTCCGGGTGACAATGACACCATGGCCCTCATGTCCCTGCCTGACGCACCCAGCCGCCCCGCCCTCGTCGACCACCTCGTACGCACCCGGATCGCGGGCGACGTCGCCACGCCCCGCGAGGGAAACCTGCGCCACTACCGCGAGCTGAGCCAGGGCAACCTGCGCTTCTGGCTCGGCCTCGACCTCGGCGACCGCTGGACCGACGAGCGCGACGTGCTCGCCGTCATGGCCGAGCGCGTCGGCGTCGTCGCCGACCCCGCGCACACCCAGGGCCAGGACCGGATCGACCCCGAGCTGACCGTGGACGGCCTGGACCGGATGGCGGCCGAGCTGCGCAAGGCCGCCGCGGGCCGGCAGCGGGTGCTGCTGGCGACGGGCCACCCCGGCGGGCTGCTGGAGGTGCACAGCAGGACCGCGGCGGCGCTGCGCGCGGCGGGCTGCGACATCGTCACGGTGCCGCCGGGGCTGCGGACGGGCGAGGGCGACGACGGGACGTACGGCAACGTCCAGCAGTTCTGCGACGTGGCCGTGCTGGAGCGGGGCGCGACGCTGTGGCACACGCACGCGCCGCAGCCGGTGCGGCAGATCCTCGACGCGCTGGAGCGGGCCGGCGAGCCGCTGCCCGACCTGGTGGTCGCCGACCACGGCTGGGCGGGCGGCGCGGCGCAGCGCGGCGTGCACGCGGTGGGGTACGCGGACTGCAACGACCCGGCGCTGTTCCTCGGCGAGGCGGAGGGCACGCTCGCGGTGGCGGTGCCGCTGGACGACCACGTCGCGGATCCGGCGGCGTACGCGCCGATGACGGCGTACCTGCTGGCGGCGGCGGGGCTGGAGCTGCCGTAGCGGGGCGGGTCCCGGCCGCGTGGCGCCGCGGCGCCCGGTCCGTACGCGTCCGTACGGGTCCGTACGGGCCAGGTCCCCGCGCCCGTCAGGTCCGCGGGACCCGGATCACGCCCTCCTGGATCACCGACGCCGCCAGCCGCCCGTCACGGGTGAAGATCCGCCCCGTGCTCAGCCCGCGTCCGCCCTGCGACGTCGGCGACTCCTGGTCGTACAGCAGCCACTCGTCCGCCCGGAACGGCCGGTGGAACCACATCGCGTGGTCCAGGCTCGCGCCCACGACGTCGCCGACGGCCCAGCCGCCGCGGCCGTGCGCGAGCAGCACGGAGTCGAGCAGGGTCATGTCCGAGACGTACGTCATCAGGCAGACGTGCAGCAGGGGGGTGTCGATGGCGCCGGCGAGCTTGCCGTTCGTACGGAACCACACCTGCGAGCGCGGCTCCCGCGGCACCCCGGCCTCGCCGCCCCAGGGCGGCGGCTCCGCGTACCGCAGGTCGACCGCGGCGCGCGCCTCCAGCAGCCGGCGCGCGAGGGCCGGGTCGAGGAAGTTGACGGCGTAGCGCGGCATCGCCTCCTCGGCGGTGGGCAGCGTCTCGGGGTCGGGCGCCGGCGGCATGGGCACCTGGTGCTCCAGGCCCTCCTCGTGGAGCTGGAACGACGCCGACAGGTTGAAGATCGGCTGGCCGTGCTGGACGGCGACGACGCGGCGGGTGGTGAAGGAGCGGCCGTCGCGGATGCGGTCGACGGTGTAGACGAGGGGCGCGCCGGGGTCGCCGGGGCGGAGGAAGTAGGCGTGCAGCGAGTGCGGCGGCCGGTCGGCGGGCACGGTGCGTCCCGCGGCGACCAGCGCCTGCGCGGCGACCTGCCCGCCGAAGACCCGCGGAACGACGGCGGCGCGGGAGTGGCCGCGGTAGATGTCCCGCTCGATCTGCTCCAGGTCCAGCAGGTCGACCAGTGCGGTGAGCGCGGCGTCGTCCATGGTGCGAGTCTCGCAGAGCCCGCGGCCCTACAGGCCCATCGACTTGGCGACGATGGAGCGCATGACCTCGCTGGTGCCGCCGTAGATGCGGGTGACGCGGGTGTCGGCGTAGAGGCGGGAGATGGGGTACTCGTTCATGTAGCCGTAGCCGCCGTGCAGTTGCAGGCACTTGTCGATGACGACGGCGGCGCGCTCGGTGCAGAAGAGCTTGACGGCGGCGGCGTCGGCGACGCCGAGGTCGCCCGCGTCGTGCACCTCCAGCGCGCGGTCGACGTACGCCTCCATGGCGTCGACCTCGGCCTTGCAGTCGGCGAGGACGAACTTGGTGTTCTGGAACTCCGCCACCGCCCGGCCGAAGACGGTGCGCTCCTTGACGTACGCCACCGCGAACCGCACGGCCGCGGCGGCCTGGGCGTACGCGCCGACGGCGATGCCGAGGCGCTCCTGCGGGAGGTTGTGGGTCAGGTACGTGAACGCCTTGCCCTCCTCGCCCAGCAGGTCGCCGACGGGCACCTTGACGTCGGTGAAGCTCAGTTCTGCGGTGTCCGAGGACTTCAGCCCCAGCTTGTCGAGCTTGCGCCCGACCGCGTAGCCGGCGGAGGAGGCGTCGACGACGAGGATGGAGATGCCGCCGCGGCGGTCCTCGGGGGTCGGCGGCGCGGTGCGGGCGCAGACCAGGACGCGGTCGGCCTGCACGCCGCCGGTGATGAAGGTCTTGGCGCCGTTGAGCACGTAGTGCGTGCCGTCGTCGGAGAGCTTCGCGGTGGTCTTCATCCCGGCGAGGTCGGAGCCGGTGCCGGGCTCGGTCATGGCGATGGCGGTCATCATGTCGCCGGAGACGAAGGGGGGCAGCCAGCGGCGCTTCTGCTCCTCGCTGCCGTACTTGAGCAGGTACGGCAGGCAGAGCGCGGTGTGGACGGAGGAGCCGCCGAAGGAGACGCCGGCGCGGGCGCACTCCTCGCTGATCACGGCGTTGAACTTGAAGCTGTGCTCCCCGGCCCCGCCGTACTCCTCGGGCACCTCGATGCCGAAGACCCCCAGCTCGCCGAGCTTCTTGTACAGCTCGCGGGGGACGGCGCCGGCCTCCATCCAGTCGTGGTAGTACGGCACGACCTCGGCGGCGATGAAGTCGCGGATGGTCTCGCGGAACGCCTCGTGGTCCTCGTTGAACACCGTCCGCCGCATGGTCATCGCCTCCCGGCCAGCTCCGACTAAGCGCTTGCTCAGCGCCTCGCAGTCGAAGTTACCTGCGGGTCACCACGGCTGTCCAGGCCGTGCTCCTGCGGCAGCCGTCACAGCACCGGCCACGGCACCGGCTACGCCTACGACTGCGGCGCCGCCGCGAAGGCGCCGCGGGCCAGGCGGTGGAGGAGGGCGGCGGTGGCGGCCCGGTCGGGGAGGGTGCCGCGGGCGCCGAGGTGCGGGGTGGAGTTGAGGAGGCCGAAGACCGCGTGCACCGCGGTACGGGCCGCGCCCTCGGTCAGCGCCGGGTAGACCTCCCGTACGACGTCGACCCACAGCTCGACGTACTGCCGCTGCAACTGGCGCACCAGCTTGCGGTCCTCGTCCCGCAGCCGGTCCAGCTCGCGGTCGTGCAGGGTGATCAGCGGGCGGTCGTCCAGCGCGAAGTCGATGTGCCCGCCGATCAGCGCGTCCAGCGGCGCGTCCGGGCGAGGCCCGCGCACCGACGCCCGCGCGCGGCCGGCCTCCAGCAGCCGCTCGCTGATGCCGACCAGCAGCTCCGCGAGCATGGCGTCCTTGCCGGCGAAGTGCCGGTAGAGACCGGGGCCGCTGATGCCGACCGCCGCGCCTATCTCGTCCACGCCCACCCCGTGGAAGCCGCGGGCCGCGAAGAGGCGCGCGGCCTCTTTCAGGATCTGCTCACGACGGGTGGGGGCGGGGGCCTCGGTGCTCATGCGGTCCATTGTAGACAGCCCGGTTAGTGAGCGTTAACCTTGGCCGCACGGGGTTAACGACAGCTAACCTGCTTGTCGGCCCGTACGGCCGTACGGGCTCATCTAGGGAAGGGCGCGCCCCCGTGGACCACGCACCCGCGCTGACGACCGCCGCCGACCCCTCGGGCCCGGCCGGCGCCGCCTGGCGGACCAACGAGGCGGCGCACCGCGCGCTCGCCGGCGAGCTGTACGACAAGCTCGCCGCCGCCCGCGCCGGCGGCGGCGAGAAGGCCCGCGCCCGGCACACCGCCCGCGGCAAGCTGCTCCCCCGCGACCGCGTCGACGGCCTGCTCGACCCCGGTTCGCCGTTCCTGGAGCTGGCGCCGCTCGCCGCCGACGGGATGTACGGCGGCGGCGCGCCCGCCGCCGGCGTCATCGCCGGCATCGGCCGGGTGAGCGGCCGGGCCTGCGTCGTCATCGCCAACGACGCCACCGTCAAAGGCGGCACGTACTACCCGATGACGGTGAAGAAGCACCTGCGCGCCCAGGAGATCGCGCTGGAGAACCGGCTGCCGTGCGTCTACCTCGTCGACTCCGGCGGCGCCTTCCTGCCCATGCAGGACGAGGTCTTCCCCGACCGCGAGCACTTCGGCCGGATCTTCTACAACCAGGCCCGCATGTCCGGCGCCGGCATCCCGCAGATCGCCGCCGTCCTCGGCTCCTGCACCGCGGGCGGCGCGTACGTCCCGGCGATGAGCGACGAGGCGGTCATCGTCCGCGGCCAGGGCACGATCTTCCTCGGCGGCCCGCCGCTGGTGAAGGCCGCCACCGGCGAGGTCGTCACCGCAGAGGAGCTGGGCGGGGGCGAGGTGCACGCGCGCACCTCCGGCGTCACCGACCACCTCGCCGAGGACGACCCGCACGCGCTGCGCATCGTCCGCGGCATCGTCGACACCCTCCCGGAACCCGGCCCGCCCCCCTGGTCCGTACGCGCCCCGGAGGAACCCAAGCACGACCCCGCCGGCCTCTACGGCGTCGTGCCGGTCGACTCGCGGACGCCGTACGACGTGCGCGAGGTCATCGCGCGGGTGGTCGACGGCTCGCGCTTCCAGGAATTCAAGGCCGAGTACGGCACGACGCTCGTCACCGGCTTCGCCCGCATCCACGGCCACGCCGTCGGCATCGTCGCCAACAACGGCATCCTGTTCTCCGAATCCGCCCAGAAGGGCGCCCACTTCATCGAGCTGTGCGACCAGCGCGGCATCCCGCTGCTCTTCCTCCAGAACATCTCGGGCTTCATGGTCGGCCGCAGCTACGAGGCCGGCGGCATCGCCAAGCACGGTGCCAAGATGGTGACCGCCGTGGCCTGCACGCGGGTGCCGAAGCTGACCGTCGTCATCGGCGGCTCGTACGGCGCCGGGAACTACTCGATGTGCGGCCGGGCCTACTCCCCCCGCTTCCTGTGGATGTGGCCCAACGCGAAGATCTCCGTCATGGGCGGCGAGCAGGCCGCGTCCGTCCTCGCGACCGTCAAGCGCGACCAGTTGGAGGCGCGCGGCGAGGAGTGGTCGGCGGCGGCGGAGACGGAGTTCAAGGCGCCCATCCGCGAGCAGTACGAGACGCAGGGCAACGCCTACTACGCGACCGCCCGCCTCTGGGACGACGGCGTCATCGACCCGCTCGACACCCGCCGGGTGCTCGGGCTCGCGCTGACCGCCTGCGCCCACGCGCCGCTGCCCGCCAGGGACGGCGCGGCGCAGGGCTTCGGCGTCTTCCGGATGTGAGGGGGAGGGTGGCGATGTTCGAGACGGTACTGCTGGCCAACCGGGGTGAGATCGCGGTACGGGTCATCCGTACGCTGCGGGCGCTCGGCATCCGCTCCGCGGCGGTCTTCACCGACGCGGACGCGGACGCGCGGCACGTCCGCGAGGCGGACACGGCCGTGCGGATCGAGAGCTATCTGTCGGCCGCCGAACTGCTGCGCGCGGCGCGCGAGACGGGCGCGGAGGCGGTGCACCCGGGGTACGGGTTCCTCGCCGAGAACGCGGAGTTCGCGCGGGCGTGCGCGGCGGCGGGGCTGGTCTTCGTCGGCCCGCCGGCGGACGCGATCGAGCTGATGGGCGACAAGATCCGCGCGAAGGAGACGGTACGGGCGGCGGGCGTGCCGGTGGTGCCGGGCTCGACGGGCAGCGGCCTGTCGGACGCGGAACTGGCGGCGGCGGCACGGAAGATCGGCATGCCGGTGCTGCTGAAGCCCTCGGCGGGCGGCGGGGGCAAGGGCATGCGGCTCGTACGGGACGAGGACGCGCTGGCCGACGGGATCGCGGGGGCGCGGCGCGAGGCGCGGGGCTCGTTCGGCGACGACACGCTGCTGGTGGAGCGGTGGATCGACCGGCCGCGGCACATCGAGATCCAGGTGCTGGCGGACGGCCACGGGAACGTGGTGCACCTCGCGGAGCGGGAGTGCTCGCTCCAGCGCCGGCACCAGAAGATCGTCGAGGAGGCGCCGTCGCCGCTGCTCGACGAGGCGACGCGGGCGGCGATGGGCGCGGCGGCGGTGGAGGCGGCGCGGTCGTGCGGGTACGCGGGCGCGGGGACGGTGGAGTTCATCGTGCCGGGCGGCGGCGGGGGCCCGGTCGCGTACTACTTCATGGAGATGAACACGCGGCTGCAGGTCGAGCATCCGGTCACGGAGCTGGTGACGGGGCTCGACCTGGTGGAGTGGCAGCTCCGGGTGGCCGCCGGGGAGAGACTGACGTTCACGTCCGCGGATGTGCCGCTGAAGGGGCACGCGGTCGAGGCGCGTATCTACGCCGAGACGGCGCGGGTGGCGGAGGGCGGTGAGCGGGTCGACTTCCTGCCCTCGGCGGGCCGCGTCCGGCTGCTGCGCGAGCCGTCGGGGCCGGGGGTGCGGGTCGACTCGGGGCTGCTGGAGGGCACGGAGGTCGGCACGGCGTACGACCCGATGCTGGCGAAGGTCGTCGCGTGGGGCCCGGACCGGGCCGCGGCGCTGCGGCGGCTGCGGGCGGCGCTGGCGGAGACCGTGGTGCTGGGCCTGGACACCAACACGGGCTTCCTGCGGCGTCTGCTGGCACACCCGGCGGTGGCGTCGGGCGACCTGGACACGGGCCTGGTGGACCGCACGGGCGCGAGCCTGGCGGCGGCCCCGGTGCCCCCGGAGGCGTACGCGGCGGCGGCCCTGCTGGCGCAGTCGGCCCTGGAGTCGGCCTCCCGCCGCCCGACGGGCCCGGACGGCTGGACGGACCCCTTCGCGGAGCCGTCGGGCTGGCGCCCGGGCGGCCCCCCGGCCTGGACGACACGGTGGTTCCGCGCGGCGGGCCAGGATCCGGTGGAGGTGCGGATCCGGGGCCTGACCCCGGCGGCGGAGGTCTGCACCGGGGCGACGCCCCAGACCCCGGGAACGCCTGGTGGCCCGGTGGACACGGCACCGCGCGGAGCGCCGGTGTCCGCCCCGGCGGGCGGCGAAGCCGCCGCCGCGGGCGAAGGAGCGCAGCCCCGCGGGGGTGCGGGGGCGGAGCCCTCCGGGGGGTCCCGGGGGCGGAGCCCCCGGGTTTCGGGAAGAAGCGGGGTCGGGGAACACCCCCTCCGCGCCCGCCTCGCCCACGCCGACGACTCCTCCGTCACCTTCGAACTCGACGGTGTCACCCACCGGTTCAGCCTCGCCGCCTCCCCCGGCGGGATCTGGCTCGGCCGCGACGGCGACGTCTGGCATCTCCTCGACCACGACCCCGTCGACGCCGCCCTCCGCGGCGGTGCCCTCGTCGCCGGGGCCGACGCGCTCACCGCACCGATGCCCGGGACCGTGACCGTCGTCAAGGCCGCCGTGGGCGACCGGGTCGCCGCCGGGCAGAGTCTGCTCGTCGTGGAGGCGATGAAGATGGAGCACGTCATCGCCGCCCCGCACGCCGGCACCGTCGCCGAGCTGGACGTCGTCGTCGGCGGGACCGTGGCCATGGACCAGGTCCTCGCCCTGGTCGTACCCGACGACGGCCAGGACGACGGACAGGGCGACACCCAGGGCGACGGACGGCGCGACGAACCGGAGGACCCGCGATGACCCCCCAGCCCCTCCCCATGCGCGTGCCCGCCGCCGGCCTGCCCGCCCGGGTCCGCATCCACGAAGTCGGCCCCCGCGACGGCCTGCAGAACGAGAAGGCCACCGTCCCCACCGACGTCAAGGCCGCGTTCGTACACCGCCTCGCCGCCGCCGGTCTCACCACCGTCGAGGCGACCAGCTTCGTGCACCCCAAGTGGGTCCCCCAGCTCGCCGACGCCGAGGACCTGTACCCCCGCCTCGCCGACCTGACCGCCACGGGAGCCGTCGACCTCCCCGTCCTCGTCCCCAACATCCGCGGTCTGGAGCGCGCCACCGCCCTCGGCGCCCGCCGCGTCGCCGTCTTCGCCAGCGCCACCGAGACCTTCGCCCGCCGCAACCTCAACCGCACCGTCGACGAGTCGCTCGCGATGTTCGCCCCCGTCGTCGCGGAGGCCAAGAACGACGGTCTGCACGTCCGCGGCTACCTCTCGATGTGCTTCGGCGACCCCTGGGAGGGCCCCGTCCCCCTCCCCCAGGTCGTACGGACCGCCCGCGCGCTCGCCGACATGGGCTGCGACGAGCTGAGCCTCGGCGACACCGTCGGCGTCGCCACCCCCGGCCACGTCGCCGCGCTGCTCGGCGCCCTCGCCCAGGACGGCATCCCCGTCGAGCGCCTCGGGGTCCACTTCCACGACACGTACGGCCAGGCCCTGGCCAACACCCTCGCCGCGCTGCAGCACGGCGTCACCACCGTCGACGCCTCCGCGGGCGGGCTCGGCGGCTGCCCGTTCGCCAGGAGCGCGACCGGCAACCTCGCCACCGAAGACCTCGTGTGGATGCTGCAGGGACTCGGCGTCGAGACCGGCGTCGACCTCGACGCGCTCGTCGCCACCAGCGTCTGGATGGCCGACCGCCTCGGCCGCCCGAGCCCGTCCCGCACCGTGACCGCCCTCTCCCACAAGGAGTGACCCCGATGACGCCCAGCCTCGACCACCGCCTCTCCCCGGAGCTGGAGCAGCTCCGCCGCACCGTCGAGGAGTTCGCGCACGACGTCGTGGCGCCGAAGATCGGCGACTACTACGAGCGGCACGAGTTCCCGTACGACATCGTGCGCGAGATGGGCCGCATGGGCCTGTTCGGGCTGCCGTTCCCGGAGGAGTACGGCGGCATGGGCGGCGACTACCTGGCGCTCGGCGTCGTGCTGGAGGAGCTGGCCCGCGTCGACTCCTCGGTGGCGATCACGCTGGAGGCCGCCTGCTCGCTGGGCGCGATGCCCGTCTACCACTTCGGTACGGAGGAGCAGAAGCGCACCTGGCTGCCGAAGCTGTGCACCGGCGAGATGCTGGGCGCGTTCGGGCTGACGGAGCCGGAGTGCGGCTCGGACGCGGGCGGTACGCGCACCACGGCCCGCCTCGACGAGGCCGCCGGCGAGTGGGTGATCAACGGGACGAAGTGCTTCATCACCAACTCCGGCACGGACATCACGGGACTGGTCACCGTCACCGCCGTCACCGGCAGGAGCGAGTCGGGCAAGCCGGAGATCTCGTCGATCATCGTGCCGTCCGGCACGCCGGGATTCACGGTCGCCGCCCCGTACTCCAAGGTCGGCTGGAACGCCTCCGACACCCGTGAGCTGTCCTTCTCCGACGTCCGCGTCCCGGCCGCGCACCTGCTGGGCGAACGCGGCCGCGGCTACGCCCAGTTCCTGCGGATCCTGGACGAGGGCCGCATCGCCATCGCCGCGCTCGCCACCGGTCTCGCGCAGGGCTGCGTGGACGAGTCGCTGGCGTACGCGGAGCAGCGCCACGCCTTCGGCCGGCCCATCGGCGCCAACCAGGCCATCCAGTTCAAGCTGGCCGACATGGAGCTGCGCGCCCACACCGCCCGCCTCTCCTGGCGGGACGCGGCGTCGCGGCTGGTGCACGGCGAGCCGTTCAAGAAGGCGGCGGCGCTGGCGAAGCTGCACACCTCGACGGTGGCGGTGGACAACGCGCGCGAGGCGACGCAGATCCACGGCGGGTACGGGTTCATGAACGAGTACCCGGTGGCGCGGATGTGGCGGGACTCCAAGATCCTGGAGATCGGCGAGGGCACGAGCGAGGTGCAGCGGATGCTGATCGCCCGCGAACTGGGCCTGCCGCCCACGGCCTGACGGCGGGCCGGCCGGTCGCCGGTCACCGGGTCGGCCGGCCGGAGCCCCGGCGCTCACGGCCAGAGCCGCGCCTTGTGCACGTACCGGAAGCCGGACCGCCACCGCAGCTCGACGTACGCCATCGGCCGGCCCTTCGGGTTCCCGTACGCGTCGAAGCCGAGGGGCCCGCTGAGGCCCCGTACCTCCTTCGTGGTGCCGAGTTGCAGCGGCATCTGCCGTACCGCGCCCGCGTCCACGGGGTCGCCGCCGTCCGGCCCGGTGGCGAACTCCACGGCCTTGACCAGCGCCAGCATCGCGTCGTGCCCCATGATCGCCTGCCCGCTCTGCAGCGGCCCGTCGCCCGCCGCGCAGGCGCCGCGGCGGGCACCGGGGCGGAAGTCGGCGCAGTAGCGGTCGGCGGAGTCCGCGAGCGCGGCGGGGTCGCCCGCCTCCGGGTGCGCGTAGGCCGGGTACCGGATGCGCAGCCCCTGGGCGCAGGTGGCGCCGCGCTGCCGGTGCACGGCGATGTCCTGGAGGGACGCGGGTACGTCGTCCCACGCGGTCCGTAAGTGCCGCAGGAGGGTGCTCTTGCCCCTGCCGCGCGGCCCGAGCACGAGGGTCACCGGCTGCTGCTCGTCGACGGGCGTGGGGTACGTCAGCCGCAGGAACGCGGGCCGGAAGCGCCGCCGCAGCGCGGCGCCCGCGTACTCCGTCACGACCCGGTCGCGCCGGGAGCGCCCCTCCCACCCCTGGCCCATGCGGCAGCTCCTCGTTCCCGTCCACGTCGACGGGGCACCCGATTATGGGAACGTACCTTCTTCCGACGGCTTCCTGCCGGACGGATCCGGTTCGTGAACCGCCTCACAGGACTGTCCCGGCTGCCGCTGCACCCGGGCGCCGCGCGGGCCCACCGGGAGGCGGGGTTCATGGCCTGATTCCGGTACCTGTGCACGGGAGTTAGGTTAGGTTAGCCTAATCTACGTTGCCGGCCCTTCCGTACGCGGGACGCGGCCGCGACCCCCGCACCCGCCCGGAAGGTGAGCCCGACGTGACCACGGAACCGACCACGCAGACGGCGGAGCCGGCGCCCGACGCCGCCGAGCCGTTCCGCTTCTTCCGCCTCGACGTCACCCGCACCCGGCGGCTCAGCCCCACCCTCCTGCGCGTCACCTTCGGCGACGACGGCACCGGCGGCCCCGGTGGCCTCGAAGGCTTCGCCTCCGGCGGCCGGGACCAGAGCCTGTCGCTGTTCCTGCCCCAGCCCGGCCAGACGGAACCGGTGATGCCCACAGGGCCGGACTGGTTCGACGAGTACCGCGCGCTCGACCCCGGCGTACGGGCCGTGCTGCGCTCGTACACCGTGCGCGCGCAGCGCCCCGGCGAGGTCGACATCGACTTCGTGCTGCACACCGAACCCGCGGGCCCCGCCGCGCAGTGGGCGGGCGAGGCCGAGCCGGGCGACTGGATCATCGCGCTCGGCCCCGCCGTGCCGGACAACACCGGCGTGCGCTTCCGGCTGCCCGAGGGCGCGGATCACGTCATCGTCGCCGCCGACGAGACCGCATTGCCGGCCGCCGCGGCGATCCTGGAGTCGCTGCCCGCGGGGCTGCCGGTGAAGGCGTGGATACGGGTGCCGCACCCCGACGACGCGCTCACGCTGCACACCGCCGCGGACGCCGAGGTCACCTGGCTGACCGGCCCCGCGGCCGGCGTGGTCGACGCGCTGCGCGCCGCGGACCTGCCCGCGGGCACTCCGTACGCCTGGCTCGCCGGCGAGGCGGGGATGGTGCGGGAGCTGCGCCGCCAGCTCGTACGGGAGCGGAAGTTCGACCGCCGGTCGGTCGCCTTCACCGGCTACTGGCGCCGCGGCGCCTCCGAGGACCAGTTCCGCCACGAGGCCGAGACCGGACGCGACGACGACGCGGCCGCGGACGGATGAGCCGGCGGCACGTGGCCGAAACGACGGGGGCGGGGACCCTGTAACCAATTACTTAGGTTAGGCTTCCCTAAGTTTTTGGCCCCCGTCGTGAGGACACCATCCATGAGGTCCCACCTGCTCAACGACCGCACCGCCGGTGCCTACCGTCGTACGGTCACCGCAGGCGTCGAGCACATCGCGGCCCGACTGGCCCATGCAGACCGCCCGTTCACGGGCATCACACCCCCCGCCCTCGCCCCGGTCGTCGACGCCGTCGACCTCGACCTCCCCCTCGGTGACGCCGGCGCCGCGCTGGCCGAGCTGGACCGGCTCTACCTGCGCGACGCCGTCTACTTCCACCACCCGCGCTACCTCGCCCACCTCAACTGCCCCGTCGTCATCCCCGCCGTCCTCGGCGAGGCGGTGCTCTCCGCCGTCAACTCCTCCCTGGACACCTGGGACCAGTCCGCCGGCGCCACCCTCATCGAACGCCGCCTGATCGACTGGACCGCCGCCCGCATCGGCCTCGGCCCGGCCGCGGACGGCGTGTTCACCTCCGGCGGCACCCAGTCCAACCTGCATGCGCTCCTGCTCGCCCGCGAGGAGGCGTGCGACGGCGTGCGCAAGCAGCGGGGCACCGGGCTGCGCACCGCCGAGATCCTGCCCCGGCTGCGCATCCTCGCCTCCGCGCACGGCCACTTCAGCGTCCGCAAGGCCGCCGCGCTCCTCGGCCTCGGCGAGGAGGCCGTCGTCGAGGTGCCGTGCGACGCGGAGCGCCGCATGCGGCCCGCCGCGCTGGCGGCCGCCCTCGCGCGGCTCCAGCGCGACGACCTCGTCCCCATGGCCGTCGTCGCCACCGCGGGCACCACCGACTTCGGCAGCGTCGATCCGCTGGCACAGCTCGCCGGGGTGTGCGCCGGGTACGGCGTGTGGCTGCACGTGGATGCGGCGTACGGCTGCGGGCTGCTGGTCTCGGGCCGCCGCCGGCACCTGCTCGCCGGCATCGAGCGCGCCGACTCGGTGACCGTCGACTTCCACAAGTCCTTCTTCCAGCCGGTCAGTTCCTCCGCCGTGCTGGTACGGGACCGGGCGGCCCTGCGGCACGCGACGTACCACGCCGACTACCTCAACCCCGAGCGCATGGCCGCCGAGCAGATCCCCAACCAGGTCGACAAGTCACTCCAGACCACCCGCAGGTTCGACGCGCTCAAACTCTGGCTGACGCTGCGCGTCATGGGCGCCGACGGCGTCGGCGCGCTCTTCGACGAGGTCTGCGACCTCGCCGGGGCCGGGTGGCGGCTCCTCGACGCGGACCCCCGCTTCGAGGTCGTCGTACGGCCGCAGTTGTCGACGCTGGTCTTCCGCTACGTCCCGGACGGCCCCGCCGGCACCGACCCCGCCCGCGTCGACGCCGCCAACCTGCGCGCCCGTGAACGGCTGGCCGCCTCCGGCGCCGCGATGGTCGCGGGCACCAAGGTCGACGGCCGGCACCACCTGAAGTTCACGCTGCTCAACCCCGAGACCACCACCGAGGACCTGGCCGCCGTCCTCGACCTCATAGCCGCGCACGCCGCCGACCACACCGGAGAGTCCCTTGTCCCCGAAGCCCCCGCCGCCGACCCAGCAGCCCCCGCAGTCCCCGCAGGCCCGGCAGTCCCCGCAGTCCCCGCAGGCCCGGCAGCCCCGCCAGTCCCCGCGCGCTGAGACCCGCGTCCACGACTTCGTCGCCGTCGGCCTCGGCCCGTTCAACCTGGGCCTGGCCTGCCTGTCCGCGCCGGTCGACGGCCTCGACGGCGTCTTCCTGGAGCGCAAGCCCGACTTCGACTGGCACTCCGGGATGTTCATCGAAGGCAGCACGCTCCAGACGCCGTTCATGTCGGACCTGGTCACGCTCGCCGACCCCACGTCCCCGTACTCCTTCCTGAACTACCTGAAGGAGACCGGGCGGCTGTACTCCTTCTACATCCGCGAGAACTTCTATCCGCTGCGCGAGGAGTTCAACGACTACTGCCGCTGGGCCGCCGCCCAACTCCCCGGCGTCCGCTTCGGCGAGGAGGTCACCGCCGTCGTACGGGACGCGGCCGACGGCACGTACGTCGTCCGCACCCCGCGCGGCACGTACCGCGGGCGCCGCCTCGTCCTCGGCACCGGCACGCCGCCGTACGTACCCGAGCCGTGCCGCGGCCTCGGCGGCGACCTCCTCCACAACAGCCGCTATCTGGAGCACCGCGAGCGGCTGCGGGACAAGGAGTCGGTCACGATCGTCGGCAGCGGGCAGAGCGCCGCCGAGATCTACTACGACCTCCTCCAGGACCTGCGCCCCGACGGCTACCACCTCACCTGGGTGACCCGCTCGCCGCGGTTCTTCCCGCTGGAATACACCAAGCTGACGCTGGAGATGACCTCCCCCGAGTACGTCGACTACTTCCACGCGCTGCCGGCGCCCGTCCGCGACCGGCTGGGCCCCGCGCAGAAGAGCCTCTACAAGGGCATCAACACCGAGCTGATCGACGCCATCTTCGACCTCCTCTACGTCAAGTCCCGCCGCGGCCCGGTGCCCACCCGGCTGCTCACCAACACCGCCCTCGTCTCCGCCGGGTACGCGGACGGCACGTACACCCTGGGGCTGCGCCACGAGGAGCAGGGCCGGGACTTCGAGCTAGCCACCCAGGGGCTGGTGCTGGCCACCGGCTACCGCTACGCCGAGCCGCCCTTCCTCGCCGGCATCGCCGACCGCCTCGCGCGCGACGAGCAGGGACGCTTCGCCGTCGCCCGCAACTACACCGTCGACCACGCGGGCCGCGAGGTCTTCGTCCAGAACGCCGAGCTGCACACCCACGGCTTCGCCGCGCCCGACCTGGGCATGGCCGCGTACCGCAACTCCTGCATCATCCGGGAGATGACGGGCCGCGAGGTCTACCCGGTCGAGAAGTCCATCGCCTTCCAGGAGTTCGGAGCGCCGGCCTGATGGAACTCACCCTGCGCCCCCTGGACCCGGTCCTGGACGCGCCGCTGCTGCACACCTGGGTCACCGATCCGAAGGCCGCGTTCTGGCTCATGCAGGGCTGCACGCCGGAGGAGGTCGAGAAGGAGTACGCGCGGATCGCCGCCGATCCGCACCACGACGCCTGGCTCGGCCTCGCCGACGGCACCCCCGCGTTCCTCGCCGAGCGCTACGACCCGGCGCACCGCGAGCTGACCGGCGTCTACGCCGCCGAGGACGGCGACGTCGGCATGCACTTCCTCACCGCGCCGGCCGGCACCCCCGTGCACGGCTTCACCCGCGCGGTGATCACGGCGGTGATGGAGTGGCTCTTCGCCGACCCGGCGGTGCGCCGGGTCGTGGTCGAGCCCGACGCGCGCAACACCGCGGTGCACGCGCTCAACGAGGCCGTGGGCTTCCGCGTCGCGCGCCGCGTGCGGATACCGGGCGCCCCGGGGAAGCCGGGCAAGGAGGCGCTGCTGAGCTTCTGTACCCGCGAGCAGTTCGCCGCCTCGCAGGCGCCGGCCCCTCCCGACCCCACCGGGCACCTCACCCCCGGCCACTGGGCGGAGGCGACCCGCCGGCTGCTGGCCAAGGCCATCGGGGAGTTCACCCACGAGCGGCTGCTGACGCCGGAGCCGCGGGGGGTCGGCTCGTACGCGCTACGGGCGGGGGACGCCGAATACCGCTTCGAGGCCCGGCGCTACGCGCTGGACCACTGGCGCGTCGACCCGCGCACCGTCACCCGCCACGCCCCCGGCGACCCGCCGGAGGGCTCGGCGCCCGACGCACTGCGGTTCTTCGCCGGACTCCGGGAGCCGCTGGGGCTGAGCCCCGAGGTGCTGCCGGTGTACCTGGAGGAGATCACGTCCACGCTGGCGAGCAGCGCGTACAAGCTCGCCGGGCCCGAGGACCCGGACCTGGCGACCGCGGACTTCCAGCGGATCGAGGCGGGGATGACGGAGGGCCACCCCTGCTTCGTCGCCAACAACGGCCGCCTGGGGCTGGGCGCGGCGGACTACCGCGCGTACGCCCCCGAGACCGGCGCCCGCACCCGCCTCGTCTGGCTCGCCGCCCACCGCGACCGGGCGGCCTTCACCTGCGCCGCCGACCTCGACTACGACACGCTGCTCCGCGCGGAGCTGGGGCCCGCCGTGCTGGACCGCTTCGCGGCCCGCCTCCGGGCTCTGGGCCTGGCCCCGGACGACTACCTGCTGATGCCCGCGCACCCCTGGCAGTGGGAGCACAAGCTCTCGGTCACCTTCGCGGGCGAGGTCGCCGCGCGCCGGCTGGTGTACCTCGGCGAGAGCGAGGACACGTACCAGCCGCAGCAGTCGATACGCACCTTCTTCAACACGTCCGCACCCCGGAAGCACTACGTCAAGACGGCGCTGTCCGTGCTCAACATGGGCTTCATGCGCGGGCTTTCCGCCGCGTACATGGAGGCCACGCCGGCGATCAACGACTGGGTCGCGGGGCTGGTCGACCAGGACGAGGTGCTGCGCGGCACGGGCCTGGTGGTCCTCCGCGAACTGGCCGCCGCCGGCTACCGCCACGAGGCGTACGAGGCCGCCACCGCCCCCGGCTCGCCGTACCGCAAGATGCTCGCCGCGCTGTGGCGGGAGAGCCCGGTGCCGCGGCTCGCCGAGGGCGAGCGGCTCGCGACGATGGCGGCGCTGCTGCACACCGACCGCGCGGGCCGGCCGCTGGCGGCGGCGCTGGTCGAGGGCTCGGGGCTGGCGCCCGAGGTGTGGCTGCGGCGGTACCTCGACGCGTATCTGACGCCGCTGCTGCACGCCTTCTACGCGTACGGGCTGGCGTTCATGCCGCACGGCGAGAACGTCATCCTGGTCCTGGACGAGGCGGGGGCGGTGGTGCGCGCGCTCTTCAAGGACATCGCGGAGGAGGTCGTGGTCATGGACCCGGACCTGCCGCTGCCGCCGGCGGCGGAGCGGATCCGCGCCGAGGTCCCGGACGACATGCAGCTGCTGTCGGTCTTCACGGACGTCTTCGACTGCTTCTTCCGCTTCCTGGCGCCGCTGCTGGACGAGGCGGGGGTGCTGGGAGAGGAGGACTTCTGGCGGACGGTCGCGGAGTGCGCGCGGGACTACCGGGCGGCGGTGCCGGACCTGGCGGACCGGTTCGAGCGGCACGACCTGTTCGCGCCGGAGTTCGCGCTGTCGTGCCTCAACAGGCTGCAGTTGCGGAACAACCGGCAGATGGTCGACCTGACGGACCCGTCGGCGGCCCTCCAGTTGGTGGGAACCCTCCGCAACCCCCTGGCCCCCTACCGTCCCCGCACACCCACCCCAGGGCAGGCCGCCCCACCGACAGCAGCCCGGGCCACCGAGGACGCGACGCCGGTGGCCCGGCAGGCACACGCGTCACCGGACCCGAACGCCGACGCCGGACGCCGAAACCCGCCCCCCGAACCCCGCACACCCACCCCAGGGTAGGCCGCCCCACCGACAGCAGCCCGTGACCCGGCCGGTGTCACCGGCACGCCCCCCAACCCGCCCGCGCGCCACCGCCCCCTTCACCCCCGCAGCCGCGCGTTGAGCCGCGCGGCCTGCCGCGTCAGGTGGTCCCGCTCCGGTATGTTCGGCGCCGAGCGGGCCGCCTGCGCGTACAGCCCGGCCGCCGTCTCCGTGTCGCCGTCCCGCTCGTGCAGGTACGCCGCCACCGCCGTATACCGCGGCAGCGACGGATCGAGCTCCGCCAGCGCCGCCAGCCCCGCCCGCGCACCGTCCGCCTCGCCCACCGCCACCGCCCGGTTGAGTCCGGCCACCGGACTGCCGGTGAGGCGTACCAGCTCGTCGTACCACTCCACGATCTGCACCCAGTCCGTCTCCGCCGCCGTCGGGGCGTCCGCGTGCAGCGCGGCGATCGCCGCCTGCGCCTGGAACTCCCCCAGCCGGTCCCGGGCCAGCGCCGCCTGGAGGATCCCGACGCCCTCGGCGATCAGCCCGGTGTCCCACAGCCCGCGGTCCTGCTCGGCGAGCGGTACGAGCCTGCCGTCCGCGCCGGTACGCGCCGGCCGCCGCGCGTGGTGGAGCAGCATGAGCGCCAGCAGCCCCGCGACTTCCTCGCCGCCGGCCCCGGCGCCCTCGCCCCCGGCCGCGGCCCTTCTCGCCACCGCCGCACCCGTCCTCGCCGCCAACTGCCGCGTCAGCCGGATCGCCTCCGCCGACAGGTCGACGTCCCCGGAGTAGCCCTCGTTGAACACCAGGTACAGCACCCGCAGCACGGTCGCCAGGTCCCCGGGCTGGTCGAACCGCACCCCGGAGACCGTCCGCTTCGCCCTGCTGATCCGCTGTGCCATGGTCGCCTCGGGCACCAGATACGCCCGCGCGATCTGCCGCGTCGTCAGCCCGCCGACCGCGCGCAGCGTCAGCGCGACGGCCGAGGCCGGCGTCAGGGACGGGTGCGCGCAGAGGAAGTAGAGCTGGAGCGTGTCGTCCACCGCCCCGCCCCCGTCCGGCGCGGGCTCGGCCTCGACCCGTTCCTCGCGCCGCCGCCGAGAGCTCTCGGCCCGTACGGTGTCGAGGAACTTGCGCCACGCCACCGTGATCAGCCACCCCTTGGGGTCCCGCGGCGCGTCGCCCTCCGGCCAGCCGCGCACGGCCTCGACCAGGGCGTCCTGTACGGCGTCCTCGGCCGCCGCGAAGTCTGCTCCGCGGCGGACGAGGACCCCGATGACCTCCGGCACCAGCTCCCGCAGCAGCGACTCGTTCACTCGGCGGCCGGGGCCTGCACGCCGTAGGCCGGGCGGATCTCCAGCCACTCGTGGATCGGCTTGCCGCCCGCACCCGGGGCGGCGGACAGCTCGGCGGCCAGCTCCAGCGCGCGGTCGTAGGTCTCCACGTCGATCACCATCCAGCCGGCGATCAGATCCTTGGTCTCCGCGAACGGCCCGTCGGTGACCGGGGGCCGGCCCTCGCCGTCGTAGCGGACGAAGGTGCCCTCCGGGGCGAGCGCCTGCTCGCCGACGAACTCGCCGGTGGCCTCCAGCCGGGCGGCGAAGTCACGCATGTACTGGATGTGGGCCGTGACCTCCTCCGGCTCCCACTGGTCCATCGGGACGTCGTTGACCGCCGCCGGCGCGCCGCGGTAGTGCTTGAGCAGCAGGTACTTGGCCATGATCTTCTCCTTGCCGAGGTACGGCCCATTGTGGGCCGCGTTCACCCCGGGGACGGAGCCGCGCGCCGGTTCTCGACATCCGCCGGGAAAAATCTTGGCCGAAGACTCAGCGCAGGGTGTCCGCGCCCCGCGCGGCCGCCCGCAGGAAGAACGGGACCGTCAGCAGCGAGGCCACCGCGAAGAAGCCGAACGCCGCCCGCGGCCCGGCGAACTCCGCGAGCAGCCCGACCAGCCCGGCGCCCAGCGGCATCGCGCCCCAGGCGAACATCCGGCTCGCGGAGCTGAACCGGCCGAGCATCGCGTCCGGCACCGCCCGCTGGACGACCGTGCGGCTGTTGACCGTCCACAGCGTGCCGCCGAGCCCGCCGAGGAACGCGGCCGCGGCGACGGCGCGCGCGTCGGCGGTGAGCGCCGGGACGGCGGCCATCGCGGCGGTGCCGAAGAGGTCGGCGAGCATCACGCGGCGGCGGCCCAGCAGCCGGTTGAGCCAGGTCACGGTGGTGGCGCCGAGGAGCCCGCCGATGCCCAGCGCGCTGAGCAGCACGCCGTACTGGCCGGGGGTGAGGCCCATGTCGCGGGTCGCGTACAGCGGGATGAGCGCGAGCCAGGCGCCCCAGGTGCCGGAGAGGACGGTGAGGATGAGGGAGAGGGAGCGCAGCAGGCGGTGCCGCCAGAGGTAGCGGAGCCCTTCGGCGATCTGCCCGTTGACGGTGGTCGCGGGCGCCTCGTCCCCGTTCTCGTACGCCACGGCCCCCGCCCGGAACCGCCCGGCGAGCAGCAGCAGCACGAGCGCCGCCGCGGCGTACGCGGCCCAGGTCGCACCCAGCGCCCAGCCGGCGCCCACCGCGATGAGCAGCCCGCCGACGAACGGCCCGGCGAACTCGCTGAACACCGTCTCCGCCCCGGCCACCCATGCGTTCGCCTTGTCCCGCCCGGCGGGCGGGACGGCGGCGGGGACCAGCGCGGTGGCCGCGGTGGAGGCGACGACGTCGGCGACCCCGATGGCCGCACCGGCGGCGGCCAGCAGCGCCACGGAGAGGTCGCCGCTCGCGGCGGCGGCGAGCAGCGGCACCATGGCGAGCAGCCGCAGCACGTTGACGATCCACAGCAGCCGGCGCCGGTCGACGCGGTCGACGAGCACGCCCGCGTGCAGGGCGACGAGCAGCCACGGCAGCGAGATGGCCAGCGCCACCCCGGTGACCTGCGCGGGAGAGCCGCCGGCACGGACGGCGAGCAGCGGCAGGGCCATCTTCACCACGCCGTCGGCGAGGTTCGTCACGGCGGTGAACGCGACGAGGACGGCGGTGTTGCGGCGCCCGGTGTCCCGCCCGGTCCGTAGCCGATCACTCTCCAGCACCCCGGCTGCACCCATGACGCCCCCTCTAACCACCAAAGCCGTTTACCGGTGAGAGGGAAGTTACCACCAAACGCGATAGCCGGTAAAGTGGTCCGTATGCGCACACCTCCTCGGGCTGCCGAGCTGGTGGCCGACTTCGCCAACACCCTGGACATCTACGCCGGCACGGACACCCTGAGCACCCCGGACGAGCTGGCCGCCTGGCTGACGACGCACGTTCTGCCGGTCACCGGCACCCCCGACCCGGGCCTGCACGCGGCGGCCGTCGCCCTGCGCGCGGGCATCCGCGAACACCTGGGCGCCCACGTGGGCGACACCCCCGACCCCGCCGTCACGGCGGCGGCCGACGCGGCCCTGACCCGCTTCCCCCTCCACCCCACCGCCGCAGGCCCTCCGGTCCCCGCTCCCGGCCTCACGCCCGCGGAGCGGGCGGTCGCGGAGCTGGCCCTCGCCTGGAGCACGCTGACGATCACCGGCGACGCGGCCCGCCTCAAGCGCTGCGCGGAGCACACCTGCCACGAGGCGTTCTGGGACACGTCGAAGAACCGCAGCAAACGCTGGTGCTCGATGCAGGGCTGCGGCAACCGCGCCAAGGCCCGCACCTACGCCGCCCGCCGCGCCGCCGCCTCCGACTGAGCGACCACGCACCGTAGCGCCCGGACACGCGTCAGGACCCGCACCGCCGAAGCGATACGGGCCCTGACCGAAGAGGGTGAGTGACGGGACTTGAACCCGCGGCCACCTGGACCACAACCAGGTGCTCTACCATCTGAGCTACACCCACCGTGAGCTGATGCTTCCGCACCGGCCGTATAGAAGTGTACAGGGTCGCCGGCGGTGCTCGCCTCCGGCTTTCCCCGGGCCGCGGGGGCTTCGTTACGAGCCGTCCGCCGCCAGCGTGTGGCGGGACGCGATGGCCTTGGCGGTCTCCGAATCCGGGCCCGGCGGGGGGACGAAGACCGCCTCCCGGTAGTAGCGGAGTTCGGCGATGCTCTCCCGGATGTCGGCCAGCGCGCGGTGGTTGCCCGCCTTCTCGGGGCTGTTGAAGTAGGCCCGCGGGTACCAGCGGCGGGCCAGCTCCTTGACGGACGAGACGTCCACGATGCGGTAGTGCAGGTGGCCCTCCAGGTTCGGCATGTCCCGGCTGAGGAAGCCGCGGTCGGTGCCGACGGAGTTGCCGCAGAGCGGGGCGCGGCCGGGTTCGGGGACGAACTCGCGTACGTAGGCGAGCACCTGCCGCTCCGCGTCCGCCAGCGTCGTGCCGCCGGCCAGCTCGTCGAGCAGGCCGGAGGCGGTGTGCATGGCGCGGACGACGTCGGGCATGGAGGCGAGGGCCGCGGCCGGGGGCCGGATGACGATGTCGACGCCGTCACCGAGCACGTTGAGCTCCGAGTCGGTGACGAGCGCGGCCACCTCGACGAGCGCGTCGTCGATCAGCGAGAGGCCCGTCATCTCGCAGTCGATCCAGACCATCCGATCGTTCATGGCCCTCACCCTACGTGCCGGTCCCGCTGTCCCGGTACGGTCGCGCGCCTGACGAGCGCTCCCCGGTGCCGCGGCGGGTGCGGCTCGGTGTGGCCGGGCGCGAACGCGTCGGACTGCGGCTTCTCCGCACCGTCCGCGCCCCCGCCCGCGACCCCCGCGGGCCCGGCCGCGCCGGGCGGCTGCGGGCGCCGCGGCGCCGGGACCGTGGGGGGTTCCGGCGGCGGTACGGACTGGGGGTTGCGGGCCCGGTAGGCGGCCCGGTACGCGGCCGGGGAGGAGCCGAGCTGGCGGCGGAAGTGCCCGCGCAGCGCGACCGGCGACCGGAAGCCGCAGCGACCCGCCACTTCGTCCACGGAGAAGTCCGACGTCTCCAGCAGCCGCTGCGCCTGAAGCACCCGCTGGGTGATCAGCCACTGCAGCGGAGCGCTGCCGGTGAGCGAGCGGAACCGCCGGTCGAACGTGCGTCGGCTCATGTACGCGCGGGCCGCCAGAGTCTCCACGTCGAACTGCTCGTGCAGGTTCTCCAGCGCCCAGGCGACGACCTCCGCCAGCGGGTCTCCGCCGATCTCCTCGGGTAAAGACCTGTCGAGGTAGCGCTCCTGGCCGCTGCCGCGCCGCGCGGGCACCACCAGCCTCCGGGAGAGCGCGGCGGCGGCCTCGGCGCCGTGGTCCTGGCGCACCAGGTGCAGGCACAGGTCGATGCCGGCGGCCGTGCTCGCCGAGGTGAGGATGTCGCCGTCGTCGACGAACAGCTCGCGCGGGTCCATGTGGACCGACGGGTAGCGCTTGGCGAGCGTCGGCGCGTACATCCAGTGCGTGGTCGCCGGGCGGCCGTCGAGCAGTCCGGCCGCGGCCAGCGCGAACGCGCCCGTGCACAGCCCGACGATGCGGGCGCCGTCCTCGTGCGCCCTGCGCAGCGCGTCCAGCGCCGCGGCGGGCGGCGGCTGGGTGATGGAGCGCCACGCGGGCACGACGACGGTGCCGGCCCTGGCCAGCGCTTCCAGCCCGTACGGAGCGGAGAGCTCCAGGCCGCCGGTGGTACGCAGCGGGCCGTCCTCACCGGCGCAGACCAGCAGCCGGTACCGGGGGGTGCCGGCGTCCTGGCGGTCGACTCCGAAGACGGAGAGGGGGATGGAGTTCTCGAAGACGGGGCCACCGCTGAACAGCAGCACGGCGACGACCTCACGGCGCCGCCGGGGCGGGCGCGGTGCTTCGCCCCGCACCGCCTCGGTCCGCACCGCGGCTGCCGCCGCCTCGGGTGTGCGTGGCCCGCCGGACCGGATCGTTGCGCCCGCTCCGGTGGAGTCCTGGCTCATGACGCTAAGCCCCCTCGCTTCTCTCTTCCTCCGCGTCCTGCACCTACACCCCCGGGACGATCTCGGTCTCTCGGCCAAGATCAAATCTACTGTGTGTCGTCCGGCGGACCGGACAGCTTCAGCCCCGCATCTATAACGACAGGTAGAGCGGCTCTTGTGTGACACGCGTGCCGGGTTCGGCCCTGCCTCTATGTCGACAAGGAAACCTGGCGTGAAGCTTTCGATCGCGAACGGTTCCACTCGTTCACGCGTCAGGGAAGGCCACCCCCTCCGGTTCTCCGACGTGCAGGGCTCGTGCGCCCCGACTGCGCCCCCAGCCCCCCGAGCCCGGAACGTTCCAGCTTCAAGTCTTGCAACTCCGATGTGCAGAAGGGAAGTTGGCCGAAAAGATCGGGTCAGAGGAGGTTGTCCCCTCAACCAAGGGCGTACGCCCGCGCCCAGCCGCGAAAACGCCGGTGCCCGTCGCGCCCGCGCCGTGTCCTGCGGCGCGACCCCGGCGCACGTGCCACGTTTGCCTTCGCGGCGGCGACCACGGCCCCCGGGGGCGCGGCGACAGCGCACGGAAGCGTGGGGGGCGGCACGAAGGGCGGCGGCGTGATCCCCGAGCGCCGCCGCCGTGCGCCCCCGGCGGTGCCCGAGACCGATCACCGGGCCACCGCGCCGACCGGTCGGCGTTGCGCGGGACGCCGCACTGGGGCATGCTCCTGTGAACCGTTCGCCGGGCCACCTGGCATACCGCCGCCCGCCCCTGGGCAAGGGAGGTAGTGTCGCCGTACCCTTGTTGTACGGGATTGGGAAGATGATTCCCGGACACAGGAAGCGCGGACACAGCAAGCCGTGTCCCTCCAGCCACGAGGATTCCCTTCGCCGAGACACCGATGGCCGGTCACGAATTCCCCGAACCCGCGGACCGCAAGCCGGTCGCCGATCCCACGGCGGACCTGGAGGCGGCGGCCGAGCCGCGCCAAGGCTGCGATCCCGCCTTCAAGCACGGCGTCGTCTGCGGCTTCGACGGCTCCATGTCCAGTGAACGCGCCCTCGCCTACGCGGTCGGGATGGCGCGGCGTCTGGGCTGCGGCCTGATCATCGTGCACGTGGCCAACCGGCTGCCCACCACCGTCTGGGCCGGCTGCGAGCCGCCCGTCTTCGTGGACGTCCCCGACCACCGCACCGAAGTCCTCGGGCTGGAACTCGCCTGCGCCGACTACCTGTCGGACGTGCCCTGGATCCTCGTCGAGCGCGGCGGCGACATCTGCCACGAACTGGAGGAAGTCGGCCGGGAGTACGAGGCCGACGCCATCGTGGTCGGCTCCACGCAGGGCATCGTGGGCCGCATCTTCGGCTCGGTCGCGGGCCGCCTCGCCCGGCGGGCGCAACGGCCCGTCGTGGTCGTTCCGTAGCCGCTCCCGCGCACGTTTGCGCCGGTCGCGCCCATGGTGCGCGCCGTCGCGCCTCCCCGGAGAAATCTACTCGCGGGTAGATGTGGGTTGTGAATTTGTGAGGGGCATATAGGGGACACGACGACGCGCTGCCGACCGGGAGGTGACGGTCCCCGGTACGGCAGCGGCACCGCCGGCGTATTGGGCGACGCCGGCACAGGGGAGGCGGCCCTCTGCGCGACGTGGTGGCACGCGCAGAGGGCCGCTCTTTCGCCTCCCCTGGGGGCGGCGGGTTGAACGGGGCCGGTGGCTCCGGGTCCTCGCTTCCACGCCGGGGTTGGAGCGGCTTCGCCGCGCGTGGCGGCTGCTTCGTTCCCACGGGCCCGGCTCTCGCCTCACGTCCGGGATGCTGCGGCTCCGCCGCGGACCCACCGGTCCACCGGGACCGCGTCACGCCCACGCTCCGTACGGCACCCTCCGCCGCGCCCCGGAGCGTCGGCCCGGACGGGGCCCCGTCACCCCCCGCGGCGACGGTTCGCGGGAGAGCCGTCCCTGCGGGGCGCGGAGTCGAGGGCCAGGCGGGCGAGGCGGGCGATGAACTCCGTCTGCAGGGCGGTCTGGTCGCGTACGGGGATCCAGCGGGGCCCGAAGTCGGCCGCGTAGCTGCGGCGCCAGCGGGTGAGCAGCGTCTCCGCCGCGGGACCGAGCGGACGGCCGTCCGTCGCGCGGGCGAGCATCGCCGCCGCCCGCAGCGGCAGCCGCCGGGCGGCCATGCGCAGCGCGAGGGCGCCGCCCGCGGTCGCCGCGGGCGGCGGGCTGCCCGGCGAGGGCGGCGCGGACCACTGCGCGGCGTTGGTGAAGCAGGCTTCGGTGAGCCAGCCCGCGGCGTCCAGCAACGGCCCCGGGGCGTCGCCGAGTCCGGTACGGGCCTCGTCCAGCAGCCCCGCCAACCGGTCGGCCTGCGCCCGCAGACGCCCCACGGCCTGTCCCACGACCAGCCCCGGCGCCCCGGTGGGCCGGAGGTCGGCGACGCCCTCGACGGCCCAGACGGGCGTCTCGACGACGGCGGTCACCGTGCCGTACCGCAGCGGGTGGAACCACGTCGAACGGGTCAGCCAGTCGCGGTGCACGACGTTGGCGTCGAGCCCCGCCCCCGCGGCCATGAGGAAGACGCCCGGCCCGGCGCCGGGCATGTGCAGCGTGTCCACGGGCGCGGCGGCCAGCGGCACGGCGAGGCCGGCGGCGGCGTCCGCGAGCGCCGCGCGGGCGCCCGGCAGGTCGTGGGTGAGCTGCACCCAGGCGCCGCCGACATCGTTGGCGTGCAGGGAGAACTGCACCGCCGGGCGCAGCTCGTCCAGCACGGTCAGCAGCGCCCGGGTCTCCGGCAGCGGCGCGGCCCGGCCGCCCGGCAACGGCAGCCACTCGGGCTGCTGGTCGGCGGCGGGCCGGTAGAAGTGGCGGAGCTGGCGCTCCAGGGTGCCGGGGTGGCGGGTCCAGGGCTCGGTGTGGCGGGCGCCGTCCGGGTCCAGGCAGAGCAGGAAGTGCCAGGCGGCGTCGCGGTCGTGGCGGCGGTCGCGCGCGCCGGCCCCGCCGCGCCCGCCGCGTACGGCCCGGTAGGCCAGGTCGGCGACGGCCGCGCCCCCGGCCGGCTCGTTCGGATGCGCGCCGCTGACCACCAGGACGTTCCGGGAGCCGTGGCCGACGGAGAGCAGCCAGAGCGGCTCCCCCGCGCGGGATTCGCCGATCTGCCGCAGCCGGCAGCGGGACGGATGGCGCCGCGCCAGGTCGCGGGCGGTCCGGGTGAGGTCGTCCACGGTGGGGTAGCGGTACCGCGCCAGCGCGGGGACGCCGACCGACGTCACTCGCCGCTGGGGTTGCTGTCGCCTGCCGTCTCCTTCTTGCCGAGACGACGGATCCTGATCTCCTGCATTGCGCCTCCCTCCCGCCCTTGTCCACTCTGTGTGCTTGAAACGACTCACTCAGTAGTGCACATTGGGCCGGGTCGGTGCAAGGCTTCCTGGCGCATCATCCTGGAGTGGGGTATGGCGGTGGGAGAGTGGGCACGGCCCCGGGTCAAACCGGAGCACCGCGGCTATCGCACCGTGGCGGGAAACGTCCGTATCGGCAGCGTGATCTACGGCGTCGGCGCGGAGATCGAGGACCCGCGGGGCTGGGTCTGGACGCTGGTCGAGGCGGCCGACGGCAGCCGCAGCACGCGCGACATCGTCACCGCCGTGCGCGCCCGGCACGAGGAGATCGAACCCGGCGACGTCACCGCGGCGCTGGAGCGGCTGGCCGCGGCGGGCTTCCTGGAGGACGCGGCCGCGCCGCTGCCCGCACGGTTCTCGCCGCGGGAGGCCGAGCGCTACAGCCGGGGCGTACCGCTGCTCCGCTGGATGGACCTGGGCGCCCGCGCCAGCGCGTGGGAGGCGCAACTGCGGCTGAAGGAGGCCCGGGTACTGGTCCTGGGCGTCGGGGGTACGGGAGGCGCGGCCGCCTGGCACCTGGCCGCCTCCGGCGTCGGCCACCTGCACGTGGTCGACGACGACCGGGTGGAACTGTCCAACCTCAACCGGCAGTTGCTGTACGCGGAGGCGGACCTGGGGCAGCGGAAGGCCGAGGCGGCGGTGGCCAGGCTCGCCGCCCTCAACCCCGACATCCGCGTCACCGGCGAGGTGCGCCGCATCGCCACCGCCGCGGAGCTGGCCGCGCTCGTCGTCTCCTCGCCCCCGTACGACGTGTTCGTGCTGGGCGCCGACGGGCCGCCGCAGATACGGCGCTGGGCGAACCGGGCCTGCCTGGCCGCGGGACTGCCGTGGGTGGACGGCGGCTACAGCGGGCCGCTGGTCACCGCGGGCGTCCACCGGCCCGGTACCGGCGGGTGCTGGGAGTGCCTGCACGACCAGGCCAGGCAGCGGGCCGACCTCGGCCTCGCCCCCGGGGCGGACGAGCCCGGCACCTCCGCGCACCTGCCGTGGAACCCGGCCAACGCGGTCACCGCCGGGCTCTCCGGCGCGCTCGTCGCGTACGGCGCCCTGGCCCTGCTGACCGGCATCCCGCCGCTCGAACCCGGCGTCCGCTTCGGGTTCAACCTGATGGTGCCCGGCGACGAGGTGACCGTCCGGCTGCCCCGCCGCCCCGACTGCCCGGCCTGCGGCGGCCGCGGGTGAGACACGACGGCGGCCGGCCGGCCTCACGGCCGGCCGCCGCCACCGCCCGCGCCTACTCCACCGTCACCGACTTCGCCAGGTTCCGCGGCTTGTCGATGTCGCGGCCCAGCTCCAGCGCCGTGTGGTACGCGAAGAGCTGGAGCGGGATGCCCATGAGGAGGGGGTCGAGCTCCGGCTCGCTGCGCGGTACCACGATCGTGTGGTCCGCCTTCTCCTGCCGCCGGTGCGCCACCGCGAGGATGCGGCCCTCGCGCGCCTTGATCTCCTCCAGCGCCGCCCGGTTCTTCTCCAGCAGCTCGTCGTCCGGCACGATCGCCACCGTCGGCACCTCGGGCTCGATGAGCGCCAGCGGGCCGTGCTTCAGCTCGGAGGCCGGGTACGCCTCGGCGTGGATGTAGCTGACCTCCTTGAGCTTCAGCGCCGCCTCCCTGGCCACGGGGTACCCGCGGACCCGGCCGATGAACATCATCGACCGGGCGTGCGCGTACTCCTTCGCCAGCGCCCGGATCTCGTCCTCGCCGCGCAGCATCTCGGCGATCTGCTCCGGCAGCCGCCGCAGCCCCTCGAGGACGCGGCGGCCGTCGGCGACGGACAGGTCGCGGATGCGGCCGAGGTGGAGCGCGAGCAGGGCGAAGGCGACGACGGTGTTGGTGAAGCACTTGGTGGACACCACGCAGACCTCCGGGCCCGCGTGCACGTAGATGCCGCCGTCCGTCTCCCGGGCGATGGCGGAGCCGACGACGTTGACGACGCCGAGGACCCGCGCGCCCTTGCGCTTCAGCTCCTGCACGGCGGCCAGCACGTCGTACGTCTCGCCGGACTGGGAGACGGCGACGTAGAGCGTGTCGGGGTCGACGACGGGGTTGCGGTAGCGGAACTCGCTGGCCGGCTCGGCGTCCGCGGGCACCCGCGCCAGCTCCTCGATCAACTGCGCGCCGATCATGCCCGCGTGGTACGACGTGCCGCAGCCCAGGATCTTCACGCGCCGCACCGCGCGCGCCTCGCGCGCGTCCAGGTTGAGGCCGCCGAGGTGGACGGTGGAGAACCGGTCCTCGATGCGCCCGCGCAGCACGCGGTCGACGGCTTCGGCCTGTTCGCAGATCTCCTTGTGCATGTACGTGTCGTGACCCGCCATGTCGTACGACTCGGGCGACCACTCCACCGTCTCCGGCGAGGACGAGGTGCGCGAGCCCTCGGTGGTGTACGTGCGGTAGTCGTCGGCCTTGATCGTGGCCATCTCGCCGTCTTCGAGGGTGACGACCTGCCGGGTGTGCGAGACCAGCGCGGCGACGTCGGAGGCGACGAACATCTCCCGCTCGCCGATGCCGAGCACGACGGGCGAGCCGTTGCGGGCGACGACGATGCGGTCGGGGTGGTCGGCGTGCAGCACGGCGATGCCGTACGTGCCCTCCACCAGCAGCATCGTCTCGCGTACGGCCTCCTCCAGGGTGGCGGCGACGGAGCGGCCGACGAGGTGGGCCAGCACCTCGGTGTCGGTCTCGGAGGTCAGCTCGACGCCGTCGGCGGCGAGCTTGGCGCGCAGGTCGGCGGCGTTGTCGATGATCCCGTTGTGGACGACGGCGACCTTGCCCGCCTCGTCCAGGTGCGGGTGGGCGTTGGCGTCGCTGGGGGCGCCGTGGGTGGCCCAGCGGGTGTGCGCGATGCCCGTGGCGCCGGCGAAGCGCTTGGGCAGCCGGGCCTCCAGGTCACGTACCCGGCCCTTGGCCTTGACCGTCTTCAGCGCGCCGGAGCGGGCGGCGATGGCCACGCCGGCGGAGTCGTAGCCCCGGTACTCCAGCCGCTGGAGCCCTTCGAGCAGCAGCGGCGCGGCGTCGCGCTTGCCGATGTAACCAACGATTCCGCACATATCGTTCGCTTCCTGTCGGGAGAGGGTGAGGGTGGGGGCTAGCCGTAGACGAGGCGGCGCAGCTGGCGCCGGGTCAGTTCGGGCGGGGCGACCGCGCGGTGCGCCAGCTCGCGGGCGATCCGGTCGAAGATCTCGTCGTTCACCAGGCCGGCCGCCTGCAGCTCGCGGTGGCGGCGGCGGACGAACGCGGGCGTCGTCTCGTCGAAGTAGGCCAGGACGTCCTGCACGACCCGCGCGGCTTCGCCGCGGCTGAGCGGCGCGCTGCGTGTCAGGTGGTCGATGAGGTCGTCGTGCACCCGTCGATACTGCTTGATGATCTTCACTTCCGCAAGAAATCTGCCCGGAATCGGGCAGGAATTCTTCCTTCCCCTCGTCAGAATGGTCTACACCCTTGACCGGTGCGGACACCGGCGGTACGTCTGGGAATGTCCACGTCATGCGCACGATCCGCAGCCCCGAAGGGACCACTGTGAGAGGTCACCGCCTGAGGACTCCCCCGCACCGCTCCCCGCGCTCCCTCGCGCGCCTGGGGGTCGCGCTGCTGCTCACCGTCGCCGCCGGCGCCGGCGCCGGCGGCGCGGCGGCGCCCGGCACGGCGGACGGCGGGCGGCGGGCCGCCGCGCCGGCCGCCCTGGACTCCGTCATCCCCGCCCCCGCCGCCGTCGCGCCCGGCGGCAGCCCGTACGAGATCACCGCCGATACCGCCATCCGGGTGCCGGCCGGCAGCTCGGCCGCCGCCGCGTCCGCCCGGGGCGCGGGCGAGTACCTGGCCGGCGTGCTCCGCCCCTCGACCGGCTTCGAGCTGCCCGTCGGCAGCAAGTCGGGCGACGTGGAGCTGCGGCTGAGCGCCAAGCTGAAGACGGCCGTCGGCACCGAGGGCTACGAGCTGACCTCCGGCGCCGACGGCGTGCTGATCTCCGCCGCCGCCCCCGCCGGGCTCTTCCACGGCGTCCAGACCCTGCGCCAGTTGCTGCCGCCCGCCGTGGAGGCGGACACCCGGCAGGACGGGCCGTGGCCGGTGGCCGGCGGGCGGATCACCGACGAGCCGCGGTTCGCGTACCGCAGCGCGATGCTCGACGTGGCGCGGCACTTCTTCACCGTCGAGCAGGTCAAGCGCTACATCGACCAGCTCGCGCTCTACAAGTACAACACCCTGCACCTGCACCTCACCGACGACCAGGGCTGGCGGCTGGCGATCGACTCGTGGCCGAACCTGGCGGAGTACGGCGGCAGTACGCAGGTCGGCGGCGGCCCCGGCGGCTACTACACCAAGGACCAGTACCGCGAGCTGGTCGCGTACGCCGCCAGCCGGCACATGACCGTCGTGCCCGAGGTCGACATGCCGGGCCACACCAACGCCGCCCTCGCCTCGTACGCCGAACTGAACTGCGACGGCGTCGCCCCGCCGCTCTACACCGGCACGAGCGTCGGCTTCAGCTCGCTCTGCGTGCCGAAGGAGGTCACGTACGACTTCGTGGACGACGTCATCCGCGAGCTGGCCGAGCTGACGCCCGGCAGGTACCTCCACATCGGCGGCGACGAGGCCCACTCCACACCGCACGACGAGTACGTCGCCTTCATGGAGCGGGCGCAGGCGATCGTCGCCGGGTACGGCAAGACGGTCGTCGGCTGGCACCAGATCACCGCGAGCCCCGCCGAGGGCACCGTCGCGCAGTACTGGGGCACCACCGGCGGCGAGCAGGAGGTCATCGACGCGGCCAAGGCGGGGACGCCGCTGGTGCTGTCGCCGGCCAACAGGACGTATCTGGACATGAAGTACCACGCGCGGACGCCCCTCGGGCTGAGCTGGGCCGGGTACGTGGAGGTGCGGCAGTCCTACGACTGGGACCCCGGCACGTACATGCGCGGCGGCGTGCCCGAGAGCGCGATCCTCGGCGTCGAGGCGCCGTTGTGGTCGGAGACGCTGTCGACCAGCGACCAGATCGAGTTCATGGCCTTCCCGCGCGCCGCGGGCGCCGCCGAGCTGGGCTGGTCCCCGGCCGCGAAGCTCGGCTGGGACGGCTACCGGGACCGGCTGGTGGCGCAGGGCCCGCGGTGGGAGGCGATGGGCATCGACTTCTACCGCTCGGCGCAGGTGCCCTGGGAGTGACCCCGGCGCCGCCGGGACCGGGGGGCACGGGCCCGCCTCCCCCCGGCGGCTGCCGGTCCGCGGCGAGGCCGCGGAGCCCGCTGAGGGGAGGCGGTGGGGGGACGGCCCGCACCGCTCGGCACGGCTGGAGACCACCGCCTCCGCGCCGTCCCGAGGAACGCTACGCACGCTAGTGGCCCCGACTCGGGCAAAAATCGCAACACGGGCGCCGGGCACGAGCCTTAAGACTCTCTTGAGGAACGCATCGGAAGCACTTAATCCGTGCGCCGCCGGGGCGGGAGCACCCCGCCGCGGCGGCGCACGGACGGTCGTTCAGGTGCGGATGCCGCTCAGGTGCGGCACCTCGGGTACGGCGGCTCAGGTGCCGCCGCCGAGCTTCACCTCCCGCGGCGTGCCGTTGCTGCCGCTCCAGCCGGCGTTGAAGCCGAAGGAGACCGAACCGCCGTCCGGCACCCGGCCGTTGTACGGCGTGTTACGGCAGGTCACAGTGGTGCCGGTCTGGGAGCAGACCGCGTTCCAGGCGTTCTGGAGCCGCTGGCCGTCCGGGAAGTCCCACTGCGCGGTCCAGCCGTCGAGGGCCGCGCCGTCGCAGGAGACGGTGACGGTGCCGGTGAAGCCGCCCGGCCACTGGTTGGGCACCGAGTACGCCGCGGAGCACTCCTCGCCGGGCCCCGGCCCCGGGTCGCCGCCGCCGCTGCCGAGGTCGTCGGCGTAGCCGGCGATCCAGGCGAGCGGGGCGTTCCAGTTGATCGTGACCTCGTTGGTCGAGTACGACTCGATGTGGTCGATGTAGCACATCGCCGGCGGGCAGCCGGCCAGCTCCCGCTGCGCCACCGGGTCCTCCAACTGCGAGTCCGGGCCGCCGGCCAGCGCGCCCGCGGGCGGGTTCGGCAGGCTCGGGTCGAGCTGGTTGGCCCAGAACCTGTGGTGCTGGTTCTTCGAGTCGCGCTCGCCGTGTCCGGTGACGTACGACTGGTTCAGCGGGTTGCGGCCCAGCAGGTAGTCGAGGCCCGTGAGCACGGCGTCGCGGTAGCCGGCCTCGCCGGTGAGCCCGTGGGCGGTGGCCAGGACGACCATGTTGTTGAGCACCTGGCTGTTGGAGCCCCAGACGTAGCGCCCGCCCGCGGGGGCGTACGGGACGCCGTAGGCGGCGTTCGCCGCGTCGGCCGCGTAGCCGTCGGCGGCGTCGGTGACCATGCCGCGTACGGCGGCGAGCTGCGCGTCCGTCAGCCCGCTGTCGACGGTGGCCAGGTCGAGCGCCCCGAGCCCGGCGGTGGCGGCCCACGACATGCCGTCGGCGGGGAAGACCGCCTCGGCGTCGCCGTGCAGGGGCGAGTCGAGCACGTCCTGGAGGTAGGCGTCCTCGCCAGTGGACAGGTACAGCTCGGCGGCGGCCCAGTAGAACTCGTCGCTCACCTCGCCGTCGCTGTACGCGCCGCCGCCGGTGCCGTCGTTCGGGTCGGCGAGCCGGTCCGGGTTGGCCTCGGCCGCGGCGTACGCGGTACGGGCGGCGGCCAGGCAGCGGTCGGCGAAGTCCGCGTCGAAGTCCGCGTACAGCCGCGCGCACTGCGCGCCGGTGGCGGCCAGGTTGAGCGTCGCCGCGGTGGACGGCGGGTGCAGCTCGCGGGCCTGCGCGTCTTCGTGCGGCAGCGTGGGCAGGGCGGTCCACTGGTCGTCGTGCAGCTTGTGGTGCGCCATGCCGGCCAGCTCCTCGCCGGCCGGGACCTGCATGGAGAGCAGGAACTCCATCTGCCAGCGCGCCTCGTCGAGCACGTCGGGCACGCCGTTGCCGCGCTCGGGCACGGCGAGCTTGCCGTCCCCGATGGGCTCGCCGTCGGCGCCGTCGGTGGTCAGCGTGCGCTCGTACACGCTCATCACCTGCGCGGCGGCGATGCCGCCGTTGACGACGTACTTGCCGTGGTCACCGGCGTCGTACCAGCCGCCGGCGGCGTCCAGGGTGTAGTCGCAGACCCCGGGCTGGCAGGGGACGTCGCTGTCGCCCTGGTTGGGCTCGACGTTGACGTGTCCGGCGGGCCTGGCGTACTCCTCGCCGACCAGGTCGGCATCGATCTCGATGCCGCTGCGGTTGTGGTAGAAGTACGCGAGCGCGTCGGTGCGCAGCGTGCCGTAGATGTCGTCGCCGATGGCGAACGGCTCGCTGGTCTCGCCGTCGATCGTGACGGTGTAGCCCTCGCCGGCCTCGGTGAAGTCGCCGAAGGCGAAGGTGTGCACGTTCTCCAGCGAGGTCGGGTCGGTGCCCGCGGGCACGGTGGTGCCGCTCGCCTTCTCGGTGCCGTCGGCGGCGTTCAGGGTCCAGGTGAGCGGTTGGGCGGCCTCGGTGACGAAGGTGCCGTTCTTCGGCCCCTCGGTGAGGTAGCCGACCTGGTTGACGCGCACGGGCGAGCCGGTGTCCGGGTCGTACGGCGGCTGCTCCGCCCCGCCGCGGAGCGAGACGTCGTCCAGGCAGAAGGTGAACGCCGCGTCGCTGCCGCCGATCTGGAAGGCGAGCTGGGCGGCGTCGTCCGCGGCGGTGGCGGTGAAGACGTGCTCGAAGGTCGTGGCGGTCTCCGTCACCTGGTCCGCGGAGGAGAAGAACTGGCCCCACGGCTCCACGGCCTGCTGCACGTTGGTGCGGATCGTCACGGGTGTGGTGGCGGTCGCGGTGTAGCGCAGGGCGTAGGTCTCGCCCGCGGTGATCGGCAGGGCGTCCTGGCCGATGATGGCGTCCCACGGGTTGACCGTGCCGGCGGGCACGTCGGCGCAGAGCCGGCCGTCGACCACGGTGCCGGGGCTGTCCGGCGTGAACCACCAGGGCGCGGTGCCGGCGTCGAAGCCGCCGTTGAGGATCAGCTCGGGGCCCTCGTCGGCCGCGGCGGCGCCGGGCGCGGCGAGCGCTCCGGCGACCAGCACGGCGGCGAGGGCACGGGGTAGGTGCCGTCTCACGGAAGACGTCCTTTCGGCAGGGGGTGTGGGGGTGGGGCGCGGCCGCACCCCTCGTCGTCACGGCCGCGCCCTCGGGGCGGGCATCGGCCCGCCGTCGTGGAGCGGCGGGTGCGTACGGGCCGGAGCCGTCCCGCTCGTACGCACCGGGCCGCGCGCCGGGGTCAGGGCTCCGTGCCCCACACCGGCGAGCCGGCGACGTACGCGACGATCCGGGGCGCGTCGATGTACGTGCCGGTGGTGGCGCGGCTGTAGTCGTCCGACTCGTCGAAGGCGGACCAGTCGGTCTTGTTCAGCCGCAACTGGATGTCGCCGGTGGAGGCGCCGGCGGCCAGGCTGCCGGCACCCGCGGTGAAGCCGACCTCCAGGTAGTGCGTGGCGCCGGCTTTGCCGCCGCCGGCCGCGACCACGCGGTGCGTGACGTTGGCGGCGCCGATCTGGGCGTAGTCGCACCAGGTGCTGTACGTCGCCGCGCCGGACTCGCCGCTGAACCAGTAGCGAACGGTCAGCGTCGACAGGCTCAGCGCGCCGCCGCCGGTGTTCACGATCCGGAGGCCGGGCCTGATCTGGTTGTCGGTGAGGGCCTGGTCGTTGTTGCGGTACTCGACCTTCACCGCCCCGGTGCCGGTGCCCGTCCCCGTCGTCGCCGTCACCGCCGCGGACGGCTGCGAGGCGTTGCCCGCCGCGTCCCGGGCGGTGACCGTGTAGGAGTACGCGGTGGCGGCGGAGAGCCCGGTGTCGGTGAAGGACGTGGAGGTCGCGCTGCCCACCGGCGTGCCGTCGCGGTACACGTCGTACGCCGTCACCCGCACGTTGTCCGTCGAGGCGGTCCAGGCCAGCGCGACGCTGCTCGCCGTGGTGCCGGTGATCCGCAGCCCGCCCGGCACGGTCGGCGGCTCGGTGTCGTCGCCGGGGCCGCCGGGCGTCTCGCCGCCGAGCAGTTCGCCGTAGGCGGCGAAGGCGAGGGCGAGGGCGGCCTGGGCCCAGAAGCGGTGGTACGTGAACACCGGCGCGGCGCCGCCGTCGAGGTACGTCTGCACCTTCTCCCAGTCCGGGTCCTCGCGGTACCAGGGGCGCAGGCCGATGAAGGTGACGCCGGGTTCGATGGCGTCGCCGTACGGGGAGGTGCCGGACCAGCCGGCGGGCACGTACACCTCGTCGTCGAAGCGGTCGTAGTCGCGGCGGGTCTCGGGGACGGCGATGCCCTTGTCGTCGGCGTGCGCGGCCATCGCGTCGAGCAGCGCCTTGGCCAGCGCCGCGGCGTCGGTGTCCGCGGCCCTGGCGGCGTAGTACACCAGCGTCATGACCAGCGCCGCGCCGACGCCGACGTCGTCGGCGTAGTCCACGACCTCCACGTGCAGGCCGGCGTTGGCGCCCGGGTTCGCGGCGTTCCAGGTGTCGGGAGCGCCGGTCCAGCGCAGGGTGGACGGGAAGCGGTAGCTGCCGTCGGCGCCGACGGTGGTCTCGGCGGAGGCCCAGGCGACCCACTTGGCGAGGACGGCCCCGGCGTCGGCGTTGCCGGTGGCGTGGTAGTACTGCGCGACGCGCTCCATGCCCCAGACCTGGAAGCCGAACCAGTTGTTGCTGGGCGGGTCGTGGTAGACGGGCTGCCAGTCGTAGGGCATGCCGTAGAAGGTCGGCGTGCCGTCGGGCGGGGCGCCGTACTGCCCCTCCCAGCTGTTGGTGCAGCCGCCGGCGAGGGCGCCCTCGGTGGACTGCAGCCAGCGCAGGAACTCCAGTTGCCGGGTGAGGGACGTGGCCCAGTCGCTCTTCGCGGTGGGGGACTTGGGGGTCAGCTCGGGCACGGTGGCCAGCGCCCAGGCGGCGAAGGGGTTCTGGTAGCCCTGGTGGGACGCGCCGTCGCCGATGCGCCAGGCCCAGCCGCCGCCGCTGCCGGTGGAGCCGCCCCAGGCGTAGTACCAGGACAGCAGGTAGTGCTGGGAGGTGCGGCCGGTGCCCGCGGGGCAGCCGGTGGGGCTGTCGCAGTCGCCGATCTGCTTGAAGTACTTGTCGAACATGGCGTAGCGCAGGTAGTCGCCCATCTTCGCGGCGCGCGCGACGGACTCCGCCACCTGGCTCTCGTTGCCCTGCGCCCTGGCCCAGGTCAGCGCCCAGTACGCGGCCTGTACGGCGCGGGCGTCGGCGTCGGGCGCGTTGGTGTACTTCCACTGCTGCGCGTAGGAGGCGTCGCCGACGAAGAGGTCGAGGTAGCCGTTGGGGCCGCCGAACTCGAAGAGGTCGGTGGTGGGCTGCGGGATCGTCTCCCAGACCGACTCCTGGGAGCCGCGCTGGTAGCTGTTGATGAACGACGCGCCGGGCCCGGGTCCGTTCTGGCCGCCGGTGCCGGGGGTGTTGCCGTAGCCGTAGACGTTGTCGAGATCCATCAGCCAGTGCATGCCGTAGACGTCCATCGTCCCGTACGCGGACGCCAGTTCGGCGGCGATGGGGTCCTGGCCGACGGGCACGTCGGGGTCGAGCTGGGAGGGGTAGGACGAGACCTCGGAGTGCTCGGGCGCGTAGGTGGCGGGCGAGCCCGGGTTGTACGAGCCGCTGCTGGGCTGGTCGACGTGGGGCGGGATGATGGAGCGCTCGGCGGTCTCCCAGGCGCCGTTGAACGGGCCCCAGTCGCCGGTGACCCTGCCGTACGCGGCCTCCAGCCAGATCCAGAAGCTGAACGCCTCCGAGGTGGTCTGGTGGCCGTGGTCGGGCGCCTCGACGATCAGGGTCTCGACGCAGTGGTAGGGGATGCCGTCCGGGCTGAAGTACCCGTTGCCGGGGTCCTTGATCTTCTCGTACTGGGCGAGGAAGGCGTCGGTGTACGGGGTGGCGGCGACGGCCTTCGTACGGTCGTCCGCCGGCGCCTCGGCGGCGTGGGCGGTGGCGCCGGCCAGGGCCTGCCCGGCGCCGAGGGCGACGAGCGCGCCGCCGGCGGCGGTGGTGAATGATCTTCGCGACAGCCGTACGGACTCGTCGGGAGTGCGGGGTGCGTGCACGAATCCTCCTGGAACTGGAAGGTGTTCGGGCGTGCGGATGCGCGAGCGGACGGCGTGGGGGGACAGCCGGGCCGGGCGCACGGGGCCTGTGTGCGCCCGACCCGGCTGAGCTGACCGGACGGGGTGGTCCTGGTGTGGTACGCCCCCGTCCTCGCCTCGCGGAAGGAGGTGCAAGTCTTGAACTGTGGGAGCGCTCCCAATCTCCCGAAGGGTTATGCACCTGTCAACCCCTCCGGACAGAAGTCGCCCCGGAGCCGGGGCAGTTGCCTGCTACGCGCCGGAAGGAGGGCCCGTACCCACGCGGACGGGGCGGGCCCGGTCCTGGGCCCGCCCCGCGTCACGTTCCGGCGCCGGGCGGCGGGGCCGCCCGGGTCACCCCGAGGCGCGTACCACCAGCTCGGTCGGCAGTACCACGTGCCGCCCCTGCGTGGCTTCCTTCGCGTCGATCCCGTCCAGCAGCACCCGCACCATCGCCCGCCCCATCTCCTCCGTGGGCTGCCGCACGCTGGTGAGCGGCGGGTCGGTGTGCCGGGCCACCGGCGAGTCCTCGAAGCCGACGACCGCCACCTCGTCCGGCACCGTACGGCCCGCCGCCCGCAGCACCTGGAGCGCGCCGGCCGCCATCACGTCGGAGGCGGCGAAGACCGCGTCCAGCGCGGGCCGCCGCTCCAGCAGCTCCTGCATCGCCCGCCGGCCGCCCTCCTCGGTGAAGTCCCCGACCGCGATCAGACCCGCGTCCTCCTCCCGGCCCGCCCCCTTCAGGGCCTGACGGTAGCCCTCCAGCCGGCAGCTCGCGACGTACATGTCGGAGGGGCCGGTGATCGTCGCGATCGCCGAGCGCCCGCGGCCGATCAGATGCCCGACGGCCGCCTGCGCGCCGCCGGTGTTGTCCGAGTCGACGTACGGCACGGCCTCGCCCGCCGCCCGCCGGCCGTTGAGCACCGCCGGGAGCCCCATCGCCGCCAGCATCTCCGGCAGCGGGTCGCCCTCGTGCACGGAGACCAGCAGCACGCCGTCGACCCGGTCGGCGCTGAGATACGCCGCCAGCCGCTCCCTCTCCCGGGGCGAGCGGATGAGCGTGAGCAGGAGCTGCTTGTCCGTCTCCGCGAGCTCCGCGCTCACCCCGCGGACGATGTCCGAGAAGTACGGCTCGGAGAAGAGCCGGGTCTCCGGCTCCGGGATCACCAGCGCGACCGCGTCCGCGCTCCCGGCCGCGAGCGCCCGCGCCGCGCGGTTGGGCACGTAGCCCAGCTCCGCGACCGCCCGCTCGACGGCGGTCCGCGCCTGCTCGCTGACCTGATCCGATCCGTTGATCACCCGGGACACCGTCCCCCTGCCCACCCCGGCTCGCGCGGCGACCTGCTCAAGCGTCGGTCTGCCACCGCGCCCGCCGCGCGCCACCGGCGTACGCCGATCCCTGACCGCCATTCCACCCTCCCGCGTTATGGCTGTCTGCTGACTGTCCGATTCTCGCCCCCGGCCCATGTCCACGGACCGCGCAGAAGCTAACAGCCGCGTAACGGGAGCCAGTCGAGATGTCCGGTCCCTTGACACCCCCTCGCCGACAGGCCACCCTTCAACCAATCACTTCTGGGAGCGCTCCCACTCTACTCGACCCATAGAGAACCCGCACGAAAGCCCGCCCGAGCCGCCACTCCCGATCCCCCCTCGTAGACCTCCGGCAGGAGCGGCACGCGTCAGGGCGCTAGGAGGATGCAGTGCGCAGTTACCGCACGACCCGACGGGCCGTGGGCCTTTTGGCCGCAGCCGCTCTGGGCACCGGGTTGCTCAGCGCGTGCGCGAGCGATGACGAAGACGGCGGCTCGAAGGCCGGCTCCGAGGACGGAGGCGGCGGGAAGACCACCATCACGATGGGACTCTTCGGCACCTTCGGCTTCAAGGAGGCCGGGCTCTACGACGAGTACGAGAAGCTCAATCCGGACATCACCATCAAGGAAACGGTGATCGAGCGGAACGAGAACTATTACCCGCAGTTGCTGAACCACCTCACCAGCAACAGCGGCCTGGCGGACGTCCAGGCCATCGAGGTCGCCAACATCGCCGAGGTCGTCGACACCCAGTCCGACCGGTTCGTGGACCTCGGCAAGGTCGACGGCGCCTCCAAGGACGCCTTCCTGGACTGGAAGTGGCAGCAGGCCACCGCCGACGACGGCAAGACCATCGGGCTCGGCACCGACGTCGGCCCCATGGCCGTCTGCTACCGCAAGGACCACTTCAAGGCCGCCGGCCTGCCCACCGACCGCGACGAGGTCGCCAAGCTGTGGGCGGGCGACTGGGAGAAGTTCCTCGACGCAGGCCGCGACTTCAAGGAGAACGGCCCCGAGGGCGTCGCCTGGGTGGACTCCGCCGACGCCGTGTACGACGGCGCCATCGCCTCCAGCGAGGGCAAGTACTACGACGAGTCCGGCGAGGTCATCTACAAGGACAGCCAGGACGTCAAGGACGCCTGGGGCATCGCCGCCACCGCCGCCGAGGAGAAGCTCACCGGCAACCTGGAGCAGTTCACCAAGCAGTGGGACCAGGCGATGAGCAACGGTGACTTCGCCACCATCTCCTGCCCCGCGTGGATGCTCGGCTACATCCAGGAGAAGGGCGGCACCAAGGCCGAGGGCAAGTGGGACGTGGCCCAGTCGCCGAAGCCCGGCAACTGGGGCGGCGCCTTCCTCGGCGTCCCCGAGTCCGGCCCGAACAAGGACGAGGCCGCCAAGCTCGTCGCCTGGCTGACCGCGCCCGAGCAGCAGGCCAAGCTCTTCGCCGAGCGCGGCAACTTCCCCAGCGCCCCGCCCGCGTACGACATGGAGGCGGTCAAGACCGCGACCAACCCGTACTTCGGCGACGCCCCGATCGGTGAGCTGTTCTCCGCCTCCGCCCAGGAGATCCCGGTCCAGACGATCGGCCCGAAGGACCAGGTCATCGACGACAACATCGGCAACGGCCTGCAGCTGATCGAGCAGGGCAAGCAGGACCCCGACGGCGCCTGGGACGAAGCCGTCAAGGCCGTGGACAACGCGCTGGATCAGTGAGGCCACCGGCCATGACGCAGACTGGTACGGCCGTGGACGCGCCCCCCTCCGCCGAGGGGGGCGCGGCCCCGAAACGGCCCGCGACCGAGGACCGGCGGCAGAAGTGGCGCAGCCGCCGCTACCGGTGGGACGCCAAGTTCAGCCCGTACGCCTTCATCTCGCCCTTCTTCCTGTTCTTCGCCGCTTTCGGTCTCTTCCCGCTGCTCTACACCGCGTGGGCCTCGCTGCACCGGGTGGAGCTGACCGCGCCCACCGACATGGAGTGGGCCGGGCTGCACAACTACACGCGGCTCTTCGAGGACCACTTCTTCTGGAACTCGCTGTGGGTCACCTTCACCCTCGCGGTGCTCTCCACGGTCCCGCAGCTGCTCATGGCGATGGGCCTCGCGCACCTGCTCAACTACAAGATGCGCGGCTCCTCCTTCTTCCGGGTGGCGATGCTCGCGCCGTACGCCACCAGCGTGGCGGCGGCGACCCTGGTGTTCGCGATGCTCTACGGCCGCGACTACGGACTCATCAACTGGTTCCTCGGCCTCTTCGGCGTGGACGAGATCGACTGGAAGAGCGGCGACTGGACCTCGAAGATCGCCATCTCCACGATCGTGATCTGGCGCTGGACCGGCTACAACACCCTGATCTACCTGGCCGCCATGCAGGCCGTGCCGCACGACCTCTACGAGTCCGCGGCGCTGGACGGTGCGTCGCGCTGGAAGCAGTTCCGGTACGTCACCATCCCCTCCCTGCGGCCCACGATCCTCTTCACCGTCGTCGTCTCCACGATCGGTTCGGTCCAGCTCTTCGGCGAGCCGCTGCTCTTCGAGGAGGGCGCGGGCGCGTCCGGCGGCCCCGACCACCAGTTCCAGACCCTGGGCCTCTACCTGTACGAGCAGGGCTGGCGCAACCTGCACCTCGGCCGCGCCGCGGCCATCGCCTGGGTGATGTTCCTCATCCTCGTGGTGATCGGCATCGTCTTCGGCCTGATCTCGCGCCGGCTGCGGAAGAGCTGAAGGGAAGCTCATGGCAACGCTGACAGAGACCGCCCCCGAGACCACGGCCCCGCGCCGCCGCCGGCGGCGGCGCGCACCGAAGGCCGGGGAGGCCGGCGGCCAGCACCGGGCGGGCAAGCTCACGTACGCCGTCCTGCTGCTCTTCACCGCGATCTCGCTCTTCCCGTTGATCTGGACCGCGATCGCCGCTTCCCGCACCAACGAGCGGCTGGCGGAGACGCCGCCGCCGCTGTGGTTCGGCGGCAACCTGTTCGCGAACATGGAGACCGCCTGGTCCGACGCGAACATGGGGCTGGCGCTCTTCAACACCACCCTCGTGGCCGGGGCCATCGCCACGGGAACCGTGCTCTTCGGCACGCTGGCCGGCTTCGCCTTCGCCAAGCTGCGGTTCCGCTTCAAGAACCTGCTGATGCTGCTGGTGATCGGCACGATGATGGTCCCGCCCCAGCTCAGCGTCGTGCCGCTGTACATGGCGATCGCGAAGCTGGAGTGGATCGACCAACTGCAGTCGGTGATCCTGCCGTTCATCGTGAGCGCGTTCGGCGTGTTCTTCATGCGGCAGTACCTGATCCAGGCGCTGCCCAGCGAGCTGATCGAGGCCGCGCGGGTGGACGGCGCGAGCAGCGTGCGCGTCATCTGGCACGTGGTCTTCCCCGCGGCCCGGCCCGCGATGGCCGTGCTGGGGATGCTGACGTTCGTGATGGCCTGGAACGAGTTCTTCTGGCCGATCATCGCACTCACCCAGGAGAACCCGACGGTGCAGGTGGCGCTCACCAGCCTGGGCCGCGGCTATATCCCCGACCAGTCGGTGATCATGGCGGGCGCGCTGCTCGGTACGCTGCCGCTGCTGCTGCTCCTGCTGCTCTTCGGCAGGCAGATCGTCGGCGGCATCATGCACGGCGCGGTCAAGGGCTGACCGGCCGTGCCCCGCTCGCCCTGTGACGGTACGACCCGCGCACCGCCCGGGGGCCGTTGAGCACCGACCGCACCTTGTTGTCCACGACGTTCGTCACTGCCGAGATTGGGAGCGCTCCCAGATGTCCGACACCACCGCCACCTTCCCCGAGGACTTCCTGTGGGGCACGGCCACCGCCGCGTACCAGATCGAAGGCGCCGCGCGGGAGCACGGCCGCACCCCCTCCATCTGGGACACCTTCTCGCACACCCCGGGGAAGACCGCGGGCGGCGACACCGGGGACGTCGCCGTCGACCACTATCACCGGCGCACCGAGGACGTCGAGCTGATGGCCGGGCTCGGCATCGGGGCGTACCGCTTCTCCGTCTCCTGGCCGCGCGTCCAGCCCACCGGCCGCGGGCCCGCCGTGCAGCGCGGGCTCGACTTCTACCGGCAGCTCGCCGACGAGCTGCTGGCGGCCGGCATCAAGCCGGTGCTCACGCTCTACCACTGGGACCTGCCGCAGGAGCTGGAGACCGCGGGCGGCTGGCCGGAGCGCGACACGGCGCACCGGTTCGCCGACTACGCCCGCCTCGTCGGCGAGGCCCTCGGCGACCGTGTCGAGCTGTGGACCACGCTCAACGAGCCCTGGTGCAGCGCGTTCCTCGGCTACGCCGCCGGGGTGCACGCCCCCGGCCGCACCGACCCGGTCGCCGCCCTGCGCGCCGCGCACCACCTCAACCTCGCGCACGGCCTCGCCACCGACGTGCTGCGCACCGTGCTTCCCGCCCGCGCCCAGGTCTCCGTCAGCCTCAACCCGGCGGTCGTCCGGCCGCGTACGGACTCCGAGGCGGACCGCGACGCCGCCCGCCAGGTCGACGCGCTGGCCACCCGCATCTTCACCGGGCCGATGCTCGACGGCGCGTACCCGCCCGATCTGCTGGACGACACGGCGCGGCTGACGGACTGGTCCTTCGTACGGGACGGGGACCTGCCGCTGATCAACCGGCCGCTGGACTCGATCGGCCTCAACTACTACACGCCCACCGTGGTCTCCGCCGTCTCCGGCGACGCCAGGCCCGAGCGCGCCGACGGCCACGGCGGCGGCGCGCAGTCCCCCTGGCCGGCCGCGGACCACATCGCCTTCCACCAGCCACCGGGCGAGCGCACCGCGATGGGCTGGACCGTCGACCCGACGGGGCTGACGGAGCTGCTGCTGCGGTTCACCGCCGACGCGCCGGACCTGCCGCTGTACATCACCGAGAACGGCGCGGCGTACGACGACAAGCCGGAGCCGGACGGCTCGGTCCACGACCCGGACCGCATCGCGTATCTGCACGGGCACATCGGCGCCGTGCACCGCGCGATGGCCGAGGGCGCGGACGTGCGGGGCTACTTCCTGTGGTCGCTGCTGGACAACTTCGAGTGGGCGTACGGCTACGCCAAGCGGTTCGGCGCGGTGCACGTGGACTACGCGACGCAGCGGCGCACGCCGAAGTCCAGCGCCCGCTGGTACGCGGACGTGATCCGCACGGGGGCGCTGCCGGCGCCCGGCCTCTGACGGAGGCGCGACGGCGCCCGGCAGACCGGGGCTCGGCAGACCGGCGCTTCGGCAGCCCGGGGCACCGCGAATCCGGCGCCCGGGCCCGGGCGACGAGACGGGCGTCCGCCGGACCGGCAACCGGCGGGCGCCGCATGGGGAGGGCGAGGGCCGTCGCGGCCCGGACGGAGGCCGCCGCGTGACGGGCGGTGGCCTGCGGCCGGCGCGACGGGCCGGCGCCTTTCAGGGGCGGAGGCCGCCGCCCGCGCTACGCGCGCCGCGCACCCGCGCCCGCGCCCGCGGCGGCCGCCGTCCCGTCCCCGTCCCCCGCGCCGCCCGCCGCCGGGCCCTCCGCCGCCCGGCCGCGCCGCCGCCGCACCACCCGGTGCCGCTGCCGGCGCCGCTCGCCGTCCGCCGCGGCGGGCCCGGCGCTCAGCGCCAGCCAGAGCCGTATCTCCGCGCCGCCCAGCACCGACCGGCCGATCCGCACGTCCCCGCCGGTGGACTCCGCGACCCGCCGCACGATGTCCAGACCCAGCCCCGTCGACCCGGGACCGCCCTGCCCCTGCCCGCGGGCGAGCGCCGCCTCCGGATCGCGGATGCCGGGTCCCGCGTCCGAGGCGAGCACGATCACGGCGTCGCCCGCGTGGTGCACGTCGACGGAGAAGTCCGTGCCCTCCGGGGTGTGCCGGAAGACGTTGCCGATGAGCGCGTCGATCGCGGCGACCAACTCGGCGCGCGCCACCGGCACCTGCGCCGGCCGGTCGACCCCCGCCAGCCGGGCGGACCTGCGCTCGTCCTCCGCCAGCGCCGACCAGAACTCCATCCGCTCCCTGATGACCGCCGACACGTCGCAGCCGGCCACCGCCGCCGCCTGCGGCCCCGCGGGCCGGCCGCGCTGCTCCCGTACGGTGGCGATGATCTGGTCGATCTCGCGCTCCAGTTGGGCCACCGCCTGCCGGGTCTGCTCGGCGGCGCCGCTCTCGCCCAGGGAGGCGGCGTTGAGCCGCAGCACGGTCAGCGGGGTGCGCAGCCGGTGGGAGAGGTCGGCGGCCAGCTCACGCTCGTTGGCCAGCAGCAGCGCGACCTGGTCGGCCATCGAGTTGAACGCCACGGCCGCCGAGCGGAGTTCGGAGGGCCCCGACTCCTCGACCCGGACACCGAGCTTGCCCTCCCCCAGGTCGTGGGCGGCGCCCGCGAGCCGGCGTGCGGGCCGCACCATCCGGGTGCCGAGCCGGTCCGCGACGGCGACCGAGCCCGCGATGAGCGCCAGGCCGACGCCCGCGAGCACCAGCCACGCCAGCGCCACGCCCTCGGTCAGCTCCCCCGCGGGCACGAACACCTCGACGACGGCGACCCGGTCGCCCTCGACGGCGATGGGCTGCAGCAGCGCGTGCCCGCCGGCGACGGCGACCAGCAGCGAGGTGCCCGCGCCCGAGGCGCGCTCCACATCGGCCGCACCGGCGCGCGGCTCGCCGATCCGTACCGCCGGCATGCCCTCCGCGCTGCCGCGCGGCACGTGCACCGCGATCCGCCCGCCCGCGCCGGCCTCGGTGCTGCCCACCGCGCGCTCCAGTTGCTCGGCGTCGGTGGTGATCGCCAGCGCCGGGCCGATGCCCGCCGCGATCCGCTCGGCGTTGGTCAGCGCCCGGTCGCGGGCCATCTCCTTGACGACGAGCCCGAGCGGCACGGCGAAGGCGACCACGACCATCACCGTGACCGCCAGGCACACCTTGACCAGCGCCCACCTCATGCGGGCGGGATCCCGGCCGGCGGGTCGAGCTTCACGCCGACGCCGCGCAGGGTGTGCAGATAGCGGGGCCGCGCGGCGGTCTCGCCGAGCTTGCGGCGCAGCCAGGACAGATGGACGTCGATGGTCTGGTCGTCGCCGTACGACTGCCGCCACACCTCGGAGAGCAGTTCCCGCCGCGGTACGACGACGCCGGGCCGCTCGGCGAGGAACGCCAGCATGTCGAACTCGCGCCGGGTCAGGTCCAGCTCGCGGCCGTCCAGCTCCGCGCTGCGCCGCCGCAGGTCGATGGCGAGGCCGCCGACGCGCAGTTGCCGCGGCGGCGGGGCGGCGGCGGTGCGGCCGCCGGCGCGGCGCAGCACGGCGCCGAGGCGGGCCTGCAGATGCTCGACGGAGAAGGGCTTGACGAGATAGTCGTCGGCGCCGTCGTTGAGGATGCGGACGATCTCGGACTCGTCGTCCCGGGCGGTGGCGACGATGACCGGCACGTCGGTGAGGCCGCGGAGCATCCTCAGCGCCTCGGCGCCGTCGAGGTCGGGCAGCCCGAGGTCGAGGATCACGACGTCGAACCCGTGGTGCGCGACCTCGCGGAGCGCCTCCAGTGCCGTGCCGACGCTGCGCACGGTGTGGGCGGCGTCGGTGAGATGCCTGATCAGCGCGGAGCGCACGAACTGGTCGTCCTCCACCAGCAGCACACATGCCATGTCCGGCAACGTACGCCAAAAGCGCGGTGTGCGCCGCCCCGCCTCCGCCCGCCTGTGGACAACCGGCCGCCTGTGGACAACCGGCCACAAGCGGTCCCGGCCGGGGGTGCGGCACCGCGGGGGCGGGTGCGGCAGGATAGGGCTGATGCGTCGAAGGCTTGTGCACGCGCTCGCGTGGACCCTGGCGACACTGGCGGCCGTGACCGTGTCGTGGTTCGGGGTCAGGCTGGTGCTGGACAGCACGTCCGACCGGCCGCACACGGTGCCGCTGTCGGGCCGGGCGCCGTCGTCGCCGCCTCCTTTGGTCGGCACGGCGACGGAGCGGCCCCCGCCGGCCTCGCCGACGCCGGAGCCGGAAACCCCGTCGGCGCCGGAGAGTTCGCAGGATCCGCCGGAGCGCGAGCGGCGTACGGCGAGCCCCGAGGGCACCGTGGGGGCGGAAGAGGGCCCGGGGGAGGGGCGGCAGGACCAGCCTGCGGAGACCGCGACGGGGGACGTGCAGACGTATCCGGTGGCCGGCGGGCGGGTGACGTTCGAGATGGCCGCGGACTCCGCGGAGTTGGTGTCGGCGACGCCGGACGCCGGGTGGCAGATGCAGACGTGGGAGCAGACGACGTGGATCCGCGTCGACTTCGTCGCGGACAACGGCCGGACGTCGGTGATCTGCACGTGGCACGACGGCCCGCCGCGGGTGGAGACGAACGAGTACGCGACCTGAAGGACCCGGACGCGTCCTCGGCTACGTGAACACCCCGGGCGGCGGCGCCGGCGACTCGGTCGCCGTGGCGTCGGTCACCGGCCGGGCGCCCGCGGCGAAGTCCCGGAGCGCGCGGCCGTGTTCGACGCGGCCGGACTGCGGGTCGGTGGCCGCCCTGCGGGTCAGCTCGCCGACCGGCAGCGGGACGGCGGAGGCGAGGAGCACGGCGTTGCCGAAGCGCCGCCCGCGCCAGACGGCGGGGGCGGCGACGACGCACAGCTCGGGGAAGACCGCGGCGGCGGTGGCGATCTGCGCCCGCAGATACGCGAGCGGCGGCCCGTCGGCGAGGTTGGCGGCGTAGACGCCGCCGGGGCGCAGCACCCGGCGCACGTCGCCCAGGAACTCCGTGGTGGTCAGGTGCGCGGGCGTGCGCGCGACGTGGAAGACGTCGCCGATGATCAGGTCCGCCCAGCCGTCCGGCATCCTGGCGAGCACGGCGCGGGCGTCCCCGTGCCGTACCCGGATCCGCGCCCGCTCGGGCAGCGGCAGTTCGGCGCGTACCAGCGCGGTGAGCCTGCCGTCGATCTCGACGGCCTGCTGGACGGAACGGGGGCGGGTGGCGGCTATGTAGCGCGGGAGGGTCAGCGCGCCGCCACCGAGGTGGAGGACCTGCACGGGGCGGCCGGCGGGGGCGACGAGGTCGGCGGCGTGGCCGAGGCGGCGCTGGTACTCGAACGCCAGGTGCACGGGGTCGTCGAGGTCGACGTGCGACTGCGGGGCGCCGTCCAGGAGCAGCATCCAGGCGCGCGGGCGGTCCGGGTCGGGACGCAGTTCCGCGGTGCCGCCGTCCACGTCCACCACGACGGGGCTGCGCCCGCCGCGCGACCTCTGCCTGGCCACGGGCCCAGTATCCCCCGCCCGGGTCCCGGGCGCGCTCCGCGGGGGTGCGGGGCGGGCGGCCCGGGGTCAGAAGCCGTCGGCGGCCTCGATCGTACGGGCCGCCTCGCAGAGCGCCGCCGCGAGCAGCACCGGGTCCGTCACCGGCGCCGCCTCCTCCGGCGGCACCAGCCAGTACGTCCCCGCCACCGGCGGCGCCGCGGGCCCGCGGCGCAGCGTCGGGGTGCACGCGCTGCCGGGCAGGTCCCAGCGCGCCGCCGTCCCCGGCGGTACCAGGAAGCCCAGGGTGTCGACGCCGCCGTCGTGCAGCACGGGCCCGACGGCCGTGCGCAGCCGGAGGATGTCGACCGCTTCGAGGCCGTGTCTGGCCGGGACGGTGACCAGGTCACACGGGTCCGCGGCGGCTCTCGTACCGACAGTGGTCTCCCCGCCGGTGTCCGGCACAGGAACCCCTCCTCATCCAGTCCCCGTCGTGGTTCCCCCGGTCCTCTGCCCATCCAACGCCAGGGCCGTGTCAACGGCACGGGGTGAAGTCGCCGCAAAGGATGGCGTTTTATAGCGGATCGGGGGCGAGGGGACCCGCGGGTCGGCAGACTCTGCGTGGCGGCGCACGCACCGCGGGTGCGAGCGGGCCGCCGTGCGGCGCCGCCCGTGGAGCGCATCGGTGGCGGACCGGCGGTCGCGGCACGGGCGTCGCCGAGCAGCAGCAGGGTCGAGCAGCAGGGAGGAACAGCGGACGTGGCCGCCCCACCCGACCGATTGCGTCCCAACGCCGCCTTCCGCGCGCTGCGCGGCAGCCGGTCACCGGGCGAGTTCGCCGCCTCGGTGCGGCGGGCCGCGCGGGAGATCGGCGAACAGGTCTCGTGTGACGCGCGCTACGTGGGCCGCGTCGAGTCCGGCGAGATCCGGTGCCCCAACTACGCGTACGAGCGCGTGTTCCTGCACATGTTCCCGGGGCGCTCGCTGGGCGATCTGGGCTTCGAGCCGCGGGCGGCGGTACGGGGCCGAAGGGCGCGCGGCGGCAAAGATGCGCCCCCACGCACGTCTATGCGCCCCACGCCTCCGGAGGGGCCGGCGGAGCACTCCCCCGCCGCCTCCGCGGCCGGCGGGCCGCCGCCGCTCCCGCCCTTCCCGGCGCTGCCGCCCGCCCGGCCCCGTACGCCCGAGTTCGCCGAGGCCGCCGTGGCGGAGGCGGTACGCCGCATCCGGCTGCACGACGACCGGCACGGCGCCGACGACCTCTACGCCCGCGCCTGCTGCACCCTGCGCACCGCCCGCGCGCTGCTCCCCGAGACCGTCCCGCGCCCCGGCTCCGACGCCGAGCGGCTGCACGCCGCGGCCGGTGAGCTGGCACTCTCCGTCGGCTGGCTGGCCCACGACTCCGGCCGCTACGCCGACGCCCGCTCGCACTACGCCGAGGCCCTCGCCACCGCCCGGCTCGCCGACGACCCCGCCCTGGAGGCGCACGCCTTCTCCAACACCGCGTTCCTGGCCCGCGACACCGGCCGCGCCCACGAGGCCGTACGCGCCGCCCAGGCCGGCCGCCGCGCCGCCGCCGCGGCCGGCTGCGACCGGCTGCGCTCGCTGCTCGCCGTCCGCGAGGCCGGCGGCTGGGCTCTCCTCGGCGACCCCGCCGCGACCCGCGAGGCGCTGACCACGGCGGGCGACCTCTTCGCGCGGGGGGCGGCGGACGGGTGCCCGGAGTGGATGTCCTTCTACGGCGAGGCCGAGCTGACCGGCCTGGAGGCCCAGTGCTGGGCGGCGCTCGGCGACCACACCCGCGCCGCCGAGTGCGCCCGCCGCGCCGTGCTCCTCCAGGACCCGCACTTCGCCCGCAACACCGCCCTGTTCACCGCGGAGCTGGCCGCGGACCTCGCCGCCGCGGGCCGGCCGGACGAGGCCGCCGCCGCGGCCGGCGGCGCGCTCCCGCTCCTGGAGGAGGTGCGTTCCGCGCGCGTACGCGCCATGCTCGACGCCACCGCGGAGAGGCTGCGGCGCTGGTCAGGCAGGTCCGAGGTGGACGCGTTCCTGACGAACCCGGGGCTGATTTCCGCCTGATCCGGCAACCGCAGGCAACCTTTCCGGATCATTCCGCGTCTTTCTGGCTCCCTCCACCTTCGGTGGAGGTCGCATCCACCAACCGGTGGAGGGATATACATCGTGCGGTGGGCTGACGTACACCGTACGGTTGTCCGTGGGCCACGTGGGGCGGCCCGGGGCGGGGAAGCGGAGACGGAGTGCCTGGACCATGCGACTGAGGCAGCGTTGGTGGACGGAGCTGTTGCTCGTCGTCGTGGTGTACATGGCGTACTCGGCGGGCCGGCTGCTGGCCCGCGGCGACGTGACCATGGCGGTCGACAACGGCCTCGCGCTGCTCGACATCGAGAAGACCCTGCACATCAACTTCGAGGACCCGCTCAACAGACTCTTCACCGCTCACGCGGTGCTCGGCGTCCCCGCCGACTTCATCTACGCGTCCCTGCACTACGTCGTCACGCCCGTGGTCCTGGGGTGGGTCTGGCTCCGCCACCGCGTGCACTACCGGCGCTACCGGACCTGGCTGCTGCTCTCCACCGTCGTCGCGCTCGTCGGCTTCATCCTCATGCCGACCTGCCCGCCGCGGCTGCTGGACCCGGCGTACGGGTTCGTCGACACGATGGCGCAGTACTCGTCGTACGGCTGGTGGGGCGGTGAGGCGAGCGCACCGCGCGGGCTCGGCGGGCTGACCAACCAGTACGCGGCGATGCCCAGCCTCCACGTCGGCTGGGCGCTCTGGTGCGCGGTGGTGCTGTGGCGGCACGCCCCGCACACGCCGGTCCGGCTGCTGGGCGTCGCGTACCCGCTCGTGACCACCATCGTGGTCATGGGCACCGCCAACCACTACTTCCTCGACGCGGTCGCGGGCGCTGCCGTCATGGGCCTCGGCTGGCTGCTGCTCCGCCCGTCGCTGCGCGCCGCGGACGGCATCCGCCGCCGGTTGTACCGGCTCGCCTCCCTCGTCGGCGGCCGCGGCACCCCCGCGGGCGGCGGCGTGGTCGCCGCGGGCGGCCCGCGGCCCGACGACCCGGACGGCAGCGACGTACCGGCGGACGACCGCGCCCCGGAGAAGGTCCGCACGGGCGGGGGCGGCGCCCCGGGAGACGAACCCGAAGCGCCCCACATCCCGAGCCCGCGCGCCACCCACGAGAACCCGGGCCCCGGCGACCCGCCGGCACCGTCGGGCGGCAGACGGGCGCCGGTGGAGCAGCGCGGGGCCGCGGCACAGGTGATGTGCAGGAGACTCGCGTACTGACGCGCGGCGGGCGCGGCGGCTGACGGTGCCGCGCCCGGTACGCCCGTACGCGGAGATCCGCCGGACGCGCCGCGCGCCCGGCACCGACGGGGATCACGACGCGGCCGCGGCGGACCGCCGCGGCGCCGCTCCCGCCCCGCGGGCACCCCCGGTGTCGGTGGGGCGTGCCAGACTGCGGCGCGTGGAACGTACGACCGCTACGGGCGACTTGACCCCCGCCCGCGCCGACGCCCCCACCGCCGGGCCCGGGACAGCATCGGCGCCCGGGCCCGCGCTGCGCCGCCGGCTCGACGCGCTGCGCGGCGCGGGCGTCGAGGCGCGCGCCCTGGACGCGCGGGCGCTCGCCGCACTGGCGGCGAACCCCGGGTGCCGCCGCCGGACGCTGCTGGACGGCGCCGGGATCGACAAGGGCGCGCTCGCCGAGGCGCTGGGCAGACCGGCGCCGTTCGGCCAGTCGCAGTTCGCGTTCGCCCGCGGCAACGCCTTCGAGGCCCGTATCACCGCCGACGGCGGTGCCGAGTTGCTGAGCCTCCTCGCGGAGCGCACCGGCGAGGTCCCGCCGGAGCCCGCCGCGGTGCGCGTCCCCGACCTGGCCGCCCCCGGCCCCCGCGGGCGTACCGAGCGCACCCGGCTGGCCATCGCCGAGGCGGTGGCGGCGGGCGGCTGGACGCTGCTGCGGCACCCGATGGTCAGCCTGGAGGTCGCGGGCGCGCCGGTCTACCTGGAGCCGGACGCGGCGGTCGTCGGCCCCGACGGGCGCTGCAGGGTGGTCGAGATCAAGTCCTTCCCGATCCTCGACGGGGCTGCGGACCCGGCGAAGGTCGGCGCGGCGGCCCGGCAGGCGGCGGTGTACGTGCTGGCGCTCCGGCCGCACTGCGAGGTCCACCACGACGTGCTGCTGGTGTGCCCCAAGGACTTCTCCAACCAGCCGGTCGCCGAGCCGGTCGACGTGCGCAAGCAACTCGCCGCCACCCGCCGCCAGCTTGCCCGCCTCACCCGCCTCGAAGCGATCGCCGCCACCCTGCCCGCGGACCTCACCCTGGACGTCCGCCAGCCCCCGCCCCGGCTGGTGACGGCGGTGGAGTCGGTGCCCGCCGCGTACGCCCCCGAGTGCCTGGCGGCCTGCGAGCTGGCCTTCCACTGCCGCGCGCAGGCCCGCGAGCGGGGCGACGTGACCGCCCTGGGCCGCGGCGTACGCGGCGACCTGGGCGGCCTGCGCACGGTGGCGGAGGTCGTGACGGCCGCGTCGGGCGGGGCGCCGCCGGCGGGCGGCGCGGACGCCGAGGAGGGCGTGGCGGGCGCGGCGGCAGCAGGGCGGCCCGCCGCAGGTCCCGCCGCTGCCGCACGGGCGGTGGCGCCGGAGGCGGACCAGGCGGGTCCGTCCCCGGAGGATCCCGCGGTGGCCGCGTTGCGGCGGGCCGCCGTGCTGCGCGCGGAGGCGCTGGCCGCCGCCGAAGGGGGCGGCGGCGCATGAGTCTCATGGTCACCCTCGCGCGGGCGGAGGCCGTGGTCGCCGGGCGGGCCACCCCGCTGGCGACCGTGCGGCACCGGCATCTGTCCGACCGGCCGCTCGTCCTCGTCCCGATGACCGCCGCCGGCGAGGCCGCCGCCCCGCTCGGCGCGCTCGTCGGCTGCGCCCGCGACCGGCCGCGCCTGCTGGTCGTCCCGCAGCCGCGCGACCGCGACCTGCGGTTCGCGTTCCTGGCCGAGCTGGCGGCGGAGGTGCTGCCGTACGTCGAGTCGTACACGGAGGACGGCGAAACCGGCGAAACCGGCGGCTCCGGCGGCTCCGGCCGCTCCGGCGACACTCCCGGCGGCGGCGACGAGCCCGCGGAGCCCGTCCAGGAGCCCTGTGCCGACGCCGCACAGCTCCTCGTGCCCAGCCGCGCAGGCGTCGAGTACGTGCGCCTCCTCGGCCGCTCCATGCGCTTCCGCAGGACCGCCGAGGACGACCCGGACGCCCCGCACCCCGCGCCACCGCGCGTCCCGCTCCTCGGCCGCTGGCTGTCGCACTACGGCGAGCGCGCCCGCGTGCCCGGCGCCTCGCTGCTGCTGTCGGCCACGGAACTGCTCGCCCGGCACTGGGCCACCGGCCAGAGCACCGTCGAGGACCAGCACCTCGGCGCCCTGCTCGCCTGGATCACGGACGGCGCGGCGGCCGCGGAGCGCGCGGAGACCGGCCGCGACGCCGAGGGCCAGTTGCTCGTGCCCCCGGCGGGACCGGCCACCGACCCCGCGTTCGACAACCGGCTCCTCGCCCCCGCCATGGCCCGCTTCGACCGCGCCCGCGCCGAGGGCGACCCCGCCGCGACGCGGGCCGCGGAGGAGGCCGTCGCCCGGCTCGTGGAGAGCCGGCTCCGGCCCACGTGGGACGCGGTCTGGCGGTCGTACGACCTGCTGCGTGCCCTCCCCGGGGGCGCGCACGTGCCCGGCCGGTGGCTCGGCGACAGGTGGTCCTTCACCGCCCACCGCGACCGGGTGCGCGCCGGGGAGCCCCCGCAGCCGCGCCGCGACGACGCGGTGACCGCCGCCCGCAAGCTGGCCCAGCGCGAGCGCGCGCTGGCCGAGCTGGACGCCCAGGAGGCGCTGGACGACCCGCTGACGATGGCCGAGCGGCGGCTCGCAGGGCAGGCGTTCGTCTGCCGTACGGAATCCGTGGAGATGGCGTACTCCGAAGGCCGCCGCCCGATGCCCCGGCCGCTGGTCACCGTCGCCACCGACGACGAACCGCACCTGGAGGACGGCGGCAAGGTCTACCGCGAGCTGCCCGGCGGGCGCACGCAGCGCGCGCTGGTCGCCGGGTACGGGGACGGGCGCGTCACCGTGCAGTTGCAGGACGGCATGGGCCGCTCGCGCACCCCCGCTGAGGGCTCGGTGCCGGAGCCGGGCGACCGAGTGGTGTGGACGCTCTTCGAGCACACGGCCCGCCGCGGCCCCGCCCTGCCGGAGCCGGAGGACACCCCGTGGACGCACGGCAGCCCGGCAGCGCGGGCCGCGGAGGAGCCGGACCGGGTGACGGCGGAGGACTTCCTGTGACGACGGAGCCGAGGACGGGCGCACACGGGCCCGCGGAGAGCACCCGGAGCGCGGCGGACACTCCCGCGGCGGGCGGGACGGTTGCAGAAGCGGCCGGCCCGGCGGAGGCGTCCGGTGCCGAGCAGCGTGCCCGCACGCACGCCCCGGAGCCCCGCACCGCGGCGACACGCCCCCCGCGTCCGGCCGCACCCCAGCCCCACGGCGCCGACCCCGCCACCGCCGCCCGGGCCGCCACCGAGGCCATCCTCCGCGACACCCTCGACGGCACCTCCCGCGGCGTCCTGGTCGACTCCCCGCCCGGCGCCGGCAAGTCCACCCTCGTCGTCCGCGCCGCCCGCGAGCTGGCCGCCGCCGGCCGCAGGCTGCTCCTCGTCGCCCAGACCAACGCGCAGGTGGACGACCTCGTCGACCGCCTCGCCCGGGAGGAACCCGACCTGCCCGTCGGCCGGCTGCACAGCAGCGACCCCCGCCCCTACGACCCCGTGCTCGACGGCCACGAGCACGTGCGTACCGCCACGAGCCTCGCCGGTCTCGCGGGACTCGGCGTCATCGCCTCCACCGCCGCGAAGTGGGCGTATGTCGCCGCGGCCCGGGCGAAGGAGGGCGACGGCGCGGAGCGCTGGGAGCACGCCATCGTGGACGAGGCGTACCAGATGCGCTCCGACGCGCTGCTCTCCGTCGCCGGGCTCTTCGAGCGCGCGCTCTTCGTGGGCGATCCCGGGCAGCTCGACCCGTTCAGCGCGGTCGGCGCCGAGCAGTGGTCGGGGCTGGCCTGGGACCCGGCGGCCAGCGCGGTGACGACGCTGCTGGCGCACCACCCGGGGCTGCCGCAGCACCGGCTGCCGGTGTCCTGGCGGCTGCCGGCGTCGGCCGCGCCGCTGGTGTCGCGGGCGTTCTACCCCTTCACACCGTTCCGCAGCGGTACGGGCCCCGGTGAGCGGCGGCTGGCGTTCGCGGAGCGGTCGGACGGGTCGGGCGCCGACCGGGTGCTGGACGAGGCGGCGGCGAGCGGCTGGGGGCTGCTGGAGCTGCCCGCGGCGCACACGCCGCGGACCGATCCGGAGGCGGTGGCGGCGGTGGCGCGGGTCGTGCGGCGGCTGCTGGAGCGGCGCGGCACGACGGCCTCGGAACGCGGCGAGGGCGAGCTGACGGCGGACCGGATCGCGGTGGGCGCGGCGCACCGGGACCAGGCCGCGGCGGTACGGGCCGCGCTCGCGCGGACGCTGCCCGCGGTGTCGGCGGACGCGGTGACGGTGGACACGGCCAACCGGCTGCAGGGCATGGAGTTCGACGTCACGGTGGTGCTGCACCCGCTGTCGGGACGCCCGGACGCGACGGCGTTCCACCTGGAGACCGGGCGCCTGTGCGTGCTCGCCTCGCGGCACCGGCACGCCTGCGTCGTGGTGTGCCGTGCGGGCGTGCCCGAGCTGCTGGACGAGCACCCCTCGACGGAGCCGGTGCAGCTCGGCGCGGTGGTCAAGTTCCCGGACGGCTGGGAGGCCCACCAGGCGGTCCTGGCGCACCTGGCGGACCATCGCGTACGGGCGTGAGCGCCGGCCCGGCACGCGCCCGTACGGGCGGTCCCGCGGCGCCGCGCGGGGGCGGGGTTGCGCGGCGGGGGAGAATGGGCGGTGGCACAGAGGCAAGTGGAGGACCCCTATGACGGAGCCGGACCCGGCTCGGCCAGGCCGGACGGAGCAGCCGCGCACCCCGCGGCGGCCCGCCGCGCTGCTCTTCGAGCCGCCGCTCGCGGAGCCCGACGCGGAGCACTTCTTCGGCCTGGAGTCGATCGAGGACCCCGGCGAGCTGCTGGCCCGCGCCACCGACCTCACGCTGGCCTTCCGGGCGGCGACCGACCGGGCCATCGAGTACCAGGCGATGGCGGCGGCGCAGCTCGCCGACCCCCAGCGGTTCGACCGGCTGACGCCGGAGGCGATCGCGGAGCGGGCGGACTGGACCGAGGACTACGCGAAGCGGATGGTCGAGTACGGCCGCGACCTCCTCGCCGGCGGCGGCCCGGGCTCTCCGGCGGAGGGCTAGAGTCCGTCGGACAGGGAACGCCGTCCGCCGCCGGCACGTACGCAAAAACGCCCCAGAATACTCACCTCCCCGCCGGCTTGTCCCCGGTTCCGCTGATCTGTGCGGGGGTGTGCGGCAGCGCGCGTAGATGTGGTTTCCATGAACCGTCACGCATCGGACGCTCCCGCCAGCGACGTGACTCCCGCCGGCGCCGACTGGCTCGCCTCCGCCAGCCCCTTCCCGCGCAGCGTGCACGCGCTCTGGTCGCAGCGCCCCGCGGCGCCCGCCGTGCTGCCGTGCGGCGGCGCGTTCGACGTGGTGAGCTTCCCCGCACTGCCGGGCCGCCGGGTGCTGGAGCTGCTGTGGACGCAGGGCGCGGGCAGCGGCCCCGCCGCTGCCGTACGCGACCGGACGCTCCTCTTCGCCGCCCCCGGCACCGCCGCCCGGCTGCCCGCCCTGCTCTCCTGGGAGGAGTGGCGCCCCGGGCTGCCCCCGGCGCTCTGCCACGGGCCGGGCGACGCGGTCACGCTGCCGCCGGTCTACGGGCGGCGCGAGGGCGCCGGCGCGGGGGCGGCGCGCTGGCTGGTCGCGCCGGAGGTGCGGTTCCCGTGGCTGCCGGGCCCGAAGGAGCTGCTGTGGGGGTGCGTACGGGCCGCGGTGGCCGCTCCCGAATACCGATTTTCGATCTCCGGGGCCCGGGTGCTAAGGTCGTCCACGTCGACAGGCGCCGTTAGCTCAGTTGGTTAGAGCAGCTGACTCTTAATCAGCGGGTCCGGGGTTCGAGTCCCTGACGGCGTACAGCACGCAAGACCGTCGACCCGGGCGCTTTCGGATCTCCGAAAGCGCCCGGTCCGCGTTCCGGGCCGGATCCCGCCGCGGCACCGGCGCCCCGCCGCCGGTCACCCCCGCTTCGCCGCGCCCCGTACGACCCGTACGCCCCAGCCCCCGTCCGCCATACGCCCGGTGACCTCCACGCGTACGCCCTCGCGCTTCAGCTCCAGGCTCTCGCCCTCGCCCAGCGGGGCGTCGGCGAGCGGGGGGTAGACGGAGGTGTCGTGGCAGGCGGCGGTGCGGGGGTGGCCGTCGACGACCTCGACGGGGCCGCCGCCGGAGTCGGTGCCGGTGTGGACGCGGTAGACGAGGACGCCCTCGGTGCAGGCGTGGCGGTCGTTGGCGTAGCGGCCGCGGGCCTCGACGGCGACGGCGGTGGTGGCGCCGGTGGGCACGACGACGAGCCGGGTGTCGCGCCGCAGGACCGCCGCCCCCTTCCCGTTCCCGCCCTGCTCCCGGAGCTCCCCCGCCCCGTTCTCCGCTTGCGTCTCCGTGGTGCCGCGCGGGGGCGTCCGCGGGCTCGTGGGGGCGGACAGCGCGTGCAGCGTGAAGCGGTCCGATCCGGGGTTCGCGGCGCAGCCGACCTGGTCGTCTCCGAGCCAGCCGAGTTTCCACTTGTGCCAGCCGAAGGGGTCGGGCGCCAGCCCGAACTGGCTGCCCATGAGGTCCCAGTCGCCGACGTGGGTGTCCCAGTCGGCCCTGCCGTCGAGCGGCCGGTGGTAGAGGTCGGGGAGGTCGAAGACGTGGCCGGTCTCGTGGGCGAGGACGTTGCGGTCGGGCGGGTGCTGCTCGAAGACGGTGACGATGCGGTGCAGGTCGGTGCCGTCGGCGCGCATCGGGGTTTCGAAGTTGACCACCTTGGTGGCGTCGGAATCCACGCCGGGGGCATCCGGGTCGGCGACAAGATAGACCACGTCGTAGTCACGGAAGTCCACTTTCCGATCGGCCGCGGACACCGCGTCGTTCAGGAAACGGCTGCGCGCCGTCGGGTCCCAGTCGCGGGCGATGCCGTACGACAGAGAGTCCGACGGCATGCGTATCCACCGCTCGCGCGCGTCGACCCGCAGCCGGAACTGCCCGTACGAGGCCCGCTCGAAGAACTCGGCGGTGGCCGGGAAGTGGTCGCCGGTCAGCTCGTCCGGGGAGGTCAGCGGCTCCGAATCGGGGAAGGAGAGATACACCATCACCGCGTCGAGGGTCTTCTTCGGCCGCGGGTACGCCGGGTCCCAGCCGGCGATCCCCTCCGAGTGGTGGGCGGCGGTCCGCTCCAGCGCACAGGGGTGTCCCGGCTGGGCGCCGACCGGGTCGGCGATGAGGGAGGTGGCCATGACGGCGGAGAGCGAGGTCGCCACGGCGGCGGCCCGGTGCAACGCGCGCGACTGGTCCTGTTCCACAGGGGGTATGGATGGGTGGGCCACATCGACCTCATCGGCTCGGAAGAGTAGAGAACACAGCCCACTTTGTTCGTGTTTGTTCCCGTCCGTCCTGTTCCAGTGCCCCACACGAGTGAGTCCGGGGCGGGACGAGAGGGGAGATCAGGAGCATGTGCGGGTAACACAAAGTCACATCTGGTCATTCGCCCGGCAGGAGGCGGCCATGTGCGATCACTCCCGGCCCCATCCGGCTCAGCGCTTTCCGCGCCGTAGCGGCGTCACTGGATCGACACAGCCGGTAGCCCTATGATCGGGCACATTTCCAGCGCTGTGGCTCTGCAGCGGCGGAGCCGAGCGGTCCCCACGGGCGGGAGCGAGCGGTGAGCGTATCTCTCGAAGGGCCGGGCTGCGGGCCCGGGACCTCACTCCAGGCGGTCACGGAACGTCACCTTCCCGCGGGCGCGTCCGTGGACGACTTCCGCGCCGCCTTCGACGGGGCACAGCTCGCGATGGCCGTCGTGGGCGGCGACGGCCTCGTACGGGCCGCGAACAGCCGGATGCAGGAGCTGGTCGGCGCCGGCGAGAGCGGTCTCGCCGGCGCCTCGGCGGCGGAGCTGACCGGGCTGCGCGACGAGCCGTGGAGCTGGGCCGGCTTCGTGGACGTCCTCCAGGGCAGGCGCGCCTCCCTGCGCTGTACGCGGCGGATGAAGGACGCGGGCGGCCGGTCGCTGTCGGTCGAGATGACCCTCACCCCGCTGTCCGGCGGGCGGGCGCTGCTGTCGCTCTCGGACGTCACCGAGCAGCGCGAGCTGCGCGCGAAGCTGCGCCATCTGAAGATGCACGACCCGGTGACCCGGCTGCCGAACCGGGAGCTGTTCTTCGAGCGGCTCACCGGCGCGCTCCAGGAGGCCAGGCAGGAGGAGGAGCCCGCGGCCGAGCACGGCGGCGCCGGCCGGGGCCGCGGGCAGGGCGGATCCCGTACGCGCACGAGGGCGGCGGCGCCGGCGCCGGGGGCGGCGGGGCGCGTCGGTCTCGCCTACCTCGACCTCGACGGCTTCAAGGCCGTCAACGACACCCTCGGGCACCGCGTGGGCGACCGGCTGCTCGCCGCCGTCGCGCGCCGGCTGGTGGCCTGCACCGCGGAGGCGGGCAAGGCCGAGAAGCACGGCATCACGGTCGCCCGGCTCGGCGGTGACGAGTTCGCGGTGCTGGTGGCCCGCTCCGCCGGTACGGAACAGCTCGGCGAGCTGGCGCAGCGGCTGCTCGACGCGCTCCAGGAGCCGTTCGACCTCGCCGGGCAGCGGCTCGCGGTCTCGGCGAGCATCGGCGTCGTCGAGCGCGCGGCCAGCGGGCAGACGGCCACGGCGCTGATGCAGGCCGCCGACACCACGCTGTACTGGGCGAAGGCCGACGGCAAGGCCCGCTGGACCCTCTTCGACCCCGAGCGCAACGCCCACCGGATGACCCGGCAGGCGCTCTCCTCCACGCTGCGCCCGGCCATCGAGCGCGACGAGTTCACGCTGGACTACCAGCCGCTCATCGACCTCGGCGACGGCAGCGTGCGCGGCGTGGAGGCGCTGGTGCGCTGGCAGCACCCGAAGCTCGGCACCCTGACGCCGAATCGGTTCATCGGACTGGCCGAGGAGAACGGCGCGATCGTGCCGCTCGGCCGCTGGGTGCTGGCCACCGCGTGCCGCCGCGCGGCCGGCTGGCGCCGACTGCGCCCCGCCGACCCGGTGTTCGTCAGCGTCAACGTCGCCGTGCGGCAGGTGTGGGACTCCGACCTGGTCGCCGACGTGGCGCAGATCCTGGAGGAGACGGGCCTGCCGCCGCGGCTGCTGCAGCTGGAGCTGACCGAGTCGGCGGTCATGGGCTCGGCCGGCCGGCCGCTCCAGGCGCTCCAGGAGCTGAGCGAGATGGGCGTCGGCATCGCCATCGACGACTTCGGTACGGGCTACTCCAACCTCGCGTACCTCAGCAGGCTGCCGGTCTCCGCGCTGAAGCTCGACGGATCGTTCGTCCGCGGCTTCAGCTCCGCGGAGCACCCGAGCCCGGCGGACGAGACGATCGTCGAGGCCCTGGTCGACCTCGCGCACCGGCTGGGCATCAGCGTCACCGCGGAGTGCGTGGAGAGCGGCGAGCAGGCCGAGCGGCTGCGCCGGATCGGGTGCGACACGGCGCAGGGCTGGTTCTACTCCCGGGCCGTGCCGGCCGAACGGGTGGAGCGGCTGCTGTAGGACGGCCGGAGGGCGCCGCCTTCCGGCCGTCGCGTACGTCCCGCGCCCGGCTCGTGCGCCCGTCGTACCGGCGCGTACGCCCCCGGGCGCGCGCCGTCAGTCCCGGGCGCTGAAGAGCCGCCCCAGCGCCGGCTCCGTCGCCCGGCGGCCCAGGAGGCGCAGGCCCTCCCAGACCGTGACCTGGTTCGCCGTGAGCACCGGCTTGCCGAGCGCCGCCTCCACCTCGGCGACGTACGCCGCCGTGTGCAGCGCCGTGTCCGGCAGCAGCACCGCCTGCGCGTCCGGGTGGTCGCCCGCGCGGGCCAGCTCCAGCACCTCGTCCCTGGCCCAGGTGCCCACCTCGGCGGCGGTGATGATCCCGCTGCCCCGCGTCGACGTGACCTCGGCGTTCGCCGCCTTCAGGAAGACGGCGAACAGCTCCGCCACGTCCTCCGGGTACGTCGCCGCCACCGCCACCCGGCGCACGCCCAGCTCCGCCACCGCGCGCGCGAAGGCGAAGGACGTGCTGGAGGCCGGCAGCCCCGCGGTCTCGGACAGCTCGGCCACCTGCCGCGCCGCACCCTCGGGACCGTAGACGAAGCTGGCGCTGGTGCACGCCCAGACGACCGCCTGCGCTCCCCGGGCCTTGAGCTGGTCCACGCCCGCGGCCAGCCGGGCGGCGGAGCCCATCTCCAGCAGGGCGTCGACGCGGTGGGCGTCCTCGCCGATGTCGGTGTGGACGAGCGGCAGCGCCGTCTCGCCGCCGAGCATGTCCTGGATGCGGGGATAGTCGTCCTCGGCCGAGTACCCGGGGTAGAGGAAACCGACGGTCGCGGTCGCCCTGGCGGTCTGCTGCACACTGCCTCCCTACGTGAACGTGCGTATGCCGGCGTGGGCGCTCCCCCACGCCGGGTCTCGGTGTGTTTCCTGCGCCGGCCTACGCCGGCCACTGCCCGGGATCGTCCGGCCAGAGCGGCTCCGCCGCGTCCACCGCGTCGGCGTCCTGTGCCTGCGCCTGCGCGGAGCCCGCCAGCGCCGCCTCCGGCGGGGGCGGCGGGGCGGCGATCTCCGCGGGCGGCGCGGGGACCTCGGGCGGCCCTCCCGCCGGCTCCGCCGACAGCACCGTCACGTCCGGGAGTACCGTGGCGTCCGGCGGCGGCATGGACGCCCAGCCGAGCCGTGCCGCCGGGTCCAGCAGCGCCTGGTAGGGACCCACGGCATCCTTGCCGATGCGCTGGAGGGCTTCCCAGACGGTGACCTGGTTCGCGGAGAGCACCGGCATCCGCAGCTCCGCTTCGAGCTGGGGGATGACGTCGTACGTCGGCAGGTTGGTGCAACTGATGAAGAGCGCGTCCGGCGAGCCCTGCGCGACCGCGAGCCGCGCCATCTCGACGACCTCCCGGTACGGCACCCGCCAGATGTGCCGGGTCAGGCCGAGGCTGGCCCGCCCGGTGACCTCGATGCCGCCTTCCTCGAGGAAGTCCTCCAGGGCTCCGGTGACGGACGGTGTATACGGCGTGACGATGGCGGTGCGACGGGCACCGATCTCGTTCAGCGCCGCGAGCATGGCCCCGGATGTCGTCAGCGCCGGCACCGCGGCGGCGGACGACATGGCGGCGGTCATGGCACGCTCGCCCATGCGGCCGTCGGCGAAGCTGCCGGACGCACACGCGTAGGCGATGACCTCGGGGGAGACGGCGGTCAGGGCCCTGACCGCCTCGCGCAGGGTCTGGTGCTCACTCACGAGTCTGGCCAGGTCGAGGCTGACCTCGACGGGGACGTAGGGGGTGCGCGTCAGATGCAGGGACACATCGTCCGGCACCCATCGCCAGAGTTCGCGGTCGAGCGCGAAGTCAAAAGGGGCTACGACACCCACACCACGCTGTGGCTGTGGTCCGCCCAGAAAAGAGACGTCCATGAGGATGCCCCGTTCGTACGGAGGGCTGGGGGAAGGTAAAACAACTGGAGCAGCCGGTGAGCGACCGGGACGCAGTGACAGATGCGGTTATTGACGAAGGTAGAGGCACACCCCTAGCGTGGTCAATCCTCGCATCTCCGACGTTTTTCCGCTTCTCTTTCAGGCTACATCCGGTGACGGAATGAGTACGGGACCCATCACCGGACCCCATTGCAGCAGTGCCACATTGCGGGACGGTTTCCTTCCTATGTCCGAAATCCGCGTGCTCGTCCTCGACGACGACCCGCCGCCCGACCTGGACCGGCTCCGCGGCCGGGCCCACGTGATCAGCACGGACGAGGACGGGCTCGCCGAGCTGCTGCCCTCCGCCGACGTGGTGCTGGTGTGGGACTTCACCTCGCCCGCGGTGCGCAGGGCCTGGCCGGGACCGGGCCCGCGGCCCGGATGGGTGCACACCCCGAGCGCCGGGGTCGACCATGTGCTCTCCGCCGAGTTCGCCGCCTCGGACACGGTACTGACCAACGCCCGCGGGGTCTTCGACCGGCCCATCGCGGAGTACGTGGCCGGTCTGGTGCTGGCGATGGCCAAGGACCTGCCGGGCACCTGGGAGCGGCAGCGGCAGCGCCGCTGGCAGCACCGCGAGACGCTGCGGCTCGCGGGGACCCGGGCGGTGGTGGTGGGCGCCGGGCCGATCGGGCGGGCCATCGCGGAGACGCTGGGTTGCCTGGACGTGCGTACGGAGCTGGTGGGCAGGACCGCGCGCGAGGGCGTACGCGGCCAGGCAGAGCTGCCGGCGCTGCTGGTGGAGGCCGACTGGGTGGTCTGCGCGGCGCCGCTGACGGAGGAGACCCGCGGGATGTTCGGCAGCGACGCGTTCGCGGCGATGCCGGACCGGGCCCGGTTCATCAACGTCGGCCGCGGCCCGCTGGTCGACACCACGGCGCTGGTCGCGGCGCTGGAGCAGCAGGAGATCGCGGCGGCCGCCCTGGACGTCTTCGAGAACGAGCCGCTGACGCCCGAGGACCCGCTGTGGGAGGTCCCGGGACTGTTCGTCTCGCCGCACATGAGCGGCGACATCGTGGGGTGGCGCGGGGCGCTCTCCGAGCAGTTCCTGGAGTTGTTCGACCTGTGGGAGGCGGGCCGGCCGCTCTTCAACGTCGTGGACAAGCAGCTCGGGTACGTACGGTGACGCAGAATGCGGAGAAGGTGACGGAGACCTCAGGAGGCGGCGGGATGACGGGGAGTACGGATCCGGCGGATCTCACGGCGGTGGAGCTGCTGCGCCGCTACCGTTCGGGCGAGCTGTCGCCCGTCGAGGCCACCCGTGCGGCCCTCGCACGCGCGGCCCGGGCGCAGGAGCTGACCAACGCCTTCGTCACCCTCGACGACGCGGTACGGGACGCGGCGCTCGCCCGCGCCGAGGCGTCCGCGCGCCGCTGGCAGCGCGGCGAGCCGGCCGGGCTGCTCGACGGCGTGCCGGTGACCGTCAAGGACATGATCCTGGAGCGCGGCGCCCCCACGCTGCGCGGCTCCAGGCTGGTCGACCCGGACCGGGAGTGGAACGAGGACGGCCCCTCGGTGGCGCGGCTGCGGGAGCACGGGGCGGTGTTCCTGGGCAAGACCACGACGCCGGAGTTCGGCTGGAAGGGCACCACGGACAGCCCGCTGAACGGGGTCACCGTCAACCCGTACGACGCGGGCCGCACCACCGGCGGCTCCAGCGGCGGCAGCGCGGCGGCGGTGGCGCTGGGCGCGGGGCCGCTGAGCCTGGGCACGGACGGCGGGGGCTCGGTGCGGATCCCGGCGGCGTTCTGCGGGATCGTCGCGCTGAAGGCCACGTACGGGCGGGTGCCGCTCTATCCGGCGAGCCCGTTCGGCACGCTGGCGCACGTCGGGCCGATGACCCGGGACGTCCGGGACACGGCGCTGATGATGGACGTGATCAGCGGCGCGGACCCGCGGGACTGGTCGCAGCTCGGCCCGCCCGCGGGCGGCTTCGTCGACGCCCTGGACGGGGCGGCCGAGGGCGTGCGGGGGCTGCGGGTGGCGTACAGCCCGACCTTCGGCGGGCAGGTGCCGGTGGACCGGCAGGTGGCCGCGGTGGTGCGGGGCGCGGTGGAGCGGCTCTCCGACCTGGGTGCGTATGTGGAGGAGGCCGACCCGCGGCTGTGCGAAGGGCTCGCAGCGTGCCAGGAGGCGTTCCACACGCTGTGGTTCAGCGGCGCCGCGCGGGTGGTGCAGCCGTACGGTCCCGGCGCGCGGGAGCTGCTGGATCCGGGGCTGAGGGAGATCGTCGAGCTGGGCGAGCGCTACAGCGCGCTGGACTACCTGGCCGCTGTGGACGTGCGGATGGCGCTCGGGCAGTCGATGGGGCGCTTCCACCAGACGTACGACGTGCTGGTCACCCCGACCGTGCCGATCACCGCCTTCGAGGCGGGGGCGGAGGTGCCAAAGGACTCGGGATTCACCCGGTGGACGGGGTGGACCCCGTTCACGTACCCCTTCAACCTCACGCAGCAGCCGGCCGTCAGCCTGCCCTGCGGGGTGGACGGGGCGGGGCTGCCGGTGGGGCTCCAGCTCGTCGCGGCGCGGCACCGGGACGCCCTGGTGCTGCGCACGGCGCAGGCGCTGTACGAGTCGGGGATCGCGGACGGCATCCGGCCGCCGGCCCTGGGCTGAGCCGCCACGGCGGTACGGGGCCGCGGTCCGCGGCCCCGTACCGCCGTCCGGGTCAGAGCCGGCGGAAGTTGAGGGTCTCGCCGAGCGCGCCGGCGCGCCAGAGGTCCTGGCAGGCGGCGGCCATCTCGTCAAGACCCTCCACGATCGAGCCCCAGACGATGCCGGGGACCCAGCCGGAGTCTCCGTTGATGAGCAGGTTGTTCCGTTCGTAGAAGAGCGCGAGGTCGACGACGCTGGCGCGGCCCTGGTGCTTGGCCTCCGCCTCGTAGCCGTAGCTGGCGGTGCCGAGCACGGTGTCGGTGAAGCTGAAGTAGCACAGGTCCCCGGGAATGGGGGTGACCGTGGGGTTCTCCAGCGGCGGCTCGGCGGGCGCGAACGCGGGCAGCAGGGTGTAGATCTCGTTGCGGGCGTACTTCGCGTGGTAGACGTCGCCTCCGAGCGGTAGCGCGTTCCAGACCGCGGCGCAGGTCATGGGGGCTCTGTCGTCGAGCAGTTTCGCCGTGCAGCGGACGCCCCGCTTGGCCAGAGAGACTTCGACAAATCGTGCAGACATGCACCACTCCCTCGTTCGGTGTATCCCACGATAACGGGAGGATCACCGGCCGGAACCGACCCGCATAACTTCGGCGGGGACGGGTAGCCGCGCGCCCATGGTTCTACGTGGTGAGAACGAGACGAGAAGCGGGCCGGGCGGGCTGAGGCGCCGCTCGCTGCTCGCATCAGCCGCCGCCGTCGGCGCGGCCGGCGCGATCGGCGGGGCCGCCGGTTGCAGCCGGACGGCCGAGGCGGACGGCACCGTCGAAGGGGGTGACCTGCTCGAAGAGCTGCGGGACCGCGGCGTCGTCAAGGTCGGCATCGCCGGCGAGGTGCCCTTCGGCTACATCAACGAGGACGGCGACGCCGTCGGGGAGGCACCGGCCATCGCCGAGGTGGTCTTCAAGCGACTGGGGATCCCGAAGATCGAACCGGTGCCGGTGGAGTTCGGCGCCTTGATCCCGGGGCTGAAAGTGGCGCTGTTCGACGTCGTGTCCGCGGGAATGTACATCAACCCGGACAGGTGTGCGCAGGTGCTCTTTGCGGACCCCGATTATCTGATGCTGGACGCCTTCATCGTGAAGAAGGGCAACCCGCACGGCATCAAGGATTACAAGGACATCGCCGACAAGGGCCTGAAGCTGGCCAGCGGCACCGCGTACGCGGAGATCGACTACGCGAAGGCCAACGGCGTCAAGCAGGTCCTGGTCCTGCCGGACCAGGTGGCCGGGCTGGAGGCCGTCGAGCAGGGCCGCGTGGACGCCTTCGCCGGCACCAGCGTCACCGTGACCAACGCGGTCAGAGGCTCCAGGCGGGCCGAGGGGACGAAGCCGTTCCAGCCGATCGTCGACGGTGAGCCCGCGTACGGCGCCGGCGGCTTCGCGTTCCGGCTCTCGGAGAAGAACCTCCGCGACGCCTTCAACGCGGAGCTGCACAAGCTCAAGGAGAGCGGCGAGCTGCTGCGTATCGTCAAGCCCTTCGGCTTCACCGAACGGGAGATGACGGACCTGACGGTGAAGGAGCTCTGTCCCTGATGATGAGCTGGGAGTTCTTCCGGGAGTGGTTCCTCCCGGGCATCTGGATCACGATCCAGGTGCTGGTCTACAGCGCGGTGCTCTCCGCCGTCGTGGCGTTCGTCATCGGCACGCTGCGGACCTCGCGGTTCTGGATCGTGCGGTTCCTCGCCGGCGCGTACTTCGAGATCTTCCGCGGCATGTCCGCGCTGATCTTCATGTTCTGGATGGCCTTCGCGGTGCCGCTGATGCTCGGCTGGCAGTTCGTCCCGCTGTGGTCCGGCACCCTGGCGCTCGGCCTCACCTACGGCGCGTACGGCTCCGAGATCGTCCGCGGCGCGCTGGCGGCGGTGCCCGCGGCGCAGCGGGAGGCGGGCATCGCGCTCAGCTTCACCCGCTGGCAGCGCCTGCGGCGCATAGAGCTGCCGCAGGCGTTCCCCGAGATGGTCCCGCCGTTCAACAACCTGCTGATCGAGCTCTTGAAGGGCACGTCGCTGGTGTCGGTCATCGCCGTCGCCGACATGACGTTCGCCGGGAACCTGCTGCGGCTGGCGAAGAACGAGAGCGCGCCGATCTACACGCTGCTGCTGGTCCTGTACTTCATTCTCGCGTTCATCCTCACCCGCCTCATGCGGATGCTGGAGCGCCGGGCCAAAGCGGGGGTGGGCCGGGCTCCGGAGAAGAGGAACGGCTTGCTCTCCCGCAAGCTCAGCCCCAGCGGTGAGTCCATGCAGGCGAGCACTCAAGGCGCTGGAGGTCTGGGATGACGTTCGACTGGGAGGTCGTCGAGGACTTCATGCCACGGTTCTGGGACGGCGTGCTCGTCACGCTCCAGGCCCTGGCGCTCGGCACGCTGATCGCCTTCGCGCTCGGCCTGGTCTGGGCCATGGCGCAGCGCGCGCCGCAGCGGTGGGTCCGCTGGCCGGTGACCGCGGTCACCGAGTTCATCCGCAACACGCCGCTGCTGGTGCAGTTGTTCTTCCTCTTCTACGTGGTGCCCCAGTGGGGCCCGTCCATGTCCCCGCTCACCACCGGCATCGTCGGCCTGGGCCTGCACTACTCGACGTACACCGCCGAGGTGTACCGCGCGGGCATCGACGGCGTGCCGGTCGGGCAGTGGGAGGCGGCGAAGGCGCTGAGCCTGTCGCGCGGCCGGACGTGGTCGTCCGTGATCCTGCCGCAGGCCATCCGCCGGGTGGTGCCCGCGCTGGGCAATTACGTGGTCGCGATGCTCAAGGACTCGCCGATGATCGCCGTCATCGGCGCGCTGGACATGCTCGGCGAGGCCCGGCAGTTCAGCAACGAGACCTTCACCACCGAGGCCATCACCATCGTGGGCGTGGCGTTCATTGTGATCGCGTACCCCGCTTCCCTCTTGATCCGAGTCCTGGAGCGTCGCCTTGTCAACAACACCTGACTCCACCACCGAGAACCCGCCCGTGGACGGCAGCGAGCTGATCCGCTTCCACAACGTGACCAAGCGGTTCGGCGACAACGTCGTCCTGGACGACCTGTGCTTCGACGTCTCGTCGGGCAAGCACGTGACGCTCATCGGGCCCTCGGGCTCCGGCAAGACGACGATCCTGCGGCTGCTGATGACCCTGGTGAAGCCGGACAGCGGCACCATCAAGGTCAACGGCGACTACCTCTTCCACGAGGAGCGCAACGGCAAGCTGGAGCCGGCGGGCGAGAACCACGTCCGCGAGGTGCGCAAGAACATCGGGATGGTGTTCCAGCAGTTCAACCTCTTCCCGAACATGAAGGTGATGCGGAACATCACCGAGGCCCCGGTGCACGTGCTGGGGATGGCGAAGGACGAGGCGGAGGCGCGGGCGCGGGAGCTGCTGGAGCTGGTGGGCCTCACCGAGCACATCGACAAGTACCCGACCCAGCTCTCCGGCGGCCAGCAGCAGCGCGTGGCGATCGCCCGCGCGCTGGCGATGCGGCCGCAGGTGCTGCTGCTCGACGAGGTCACCTCGGCGCTGGACCCGGAGCTGGTGGCGGGCGTGCTCGACCTGCTGCGGGACATCGCGCGGACGACGGACATCACGATGCTGTGCGTCACCCACGAGATGAACTTCGCCCGGGACATCTCCGACGACGTGCTCATGTTCGACGAGGGAAAGATCATCGAGTCCGGGCCGCCGGAGAAGATCTTCAGCGATCCGGAGAACGAGCGTACGCAGCAGTTCCTGAACGCGATCCTCTGAGACGCGGCGGACGCCGTTCGGCGGGCGCCCTCCGGTCGCGAGGACGCCCGCCGGCGTGCTTCGGGAGAGAACAGTGAGATATGGACAACTATGGGGAGGAGGGGGCGTCCGGGCCTGACGGCGGGGAAAGCGGGGAACACCTGAGGAGACACTTCAGGGAGACCACGTGCCGGTCCTGCACCCGCCGCCCGGGGACCAGCCCCCGGGCCGGCGACCCGAGCCGAGGGACGAACCCGCGGCACCCTTCCCCTCCGTACGGCACGCTCTCCGCGTGCTGGAGTCCGCGGCCCGGCACGGCGGCGAGGGGGTGCCCGTCGCCCGCCTCGCCCGCGAGACCGGCCTGCCACCGGGACAACTGGCGCACCTGCTGCTGACGCTGCGCAGGCAGCGGTACCTGGAGCGGCTGGAGGACGGCTCGTACGCCATCGGCGAGGCCGTGGCGCTGCTCGGCGCGGGCGGGAGCAGGACGCGGGCGGTGCACGACAAGCTGCGGCGGGAGATGAACGAGCTGCGGAAGACGACGCGGGCGGCGATATACCTCGGCCGGTACGAGGACGGGGAGGTCCGCGTCACACAGATCGCGGACGCGCCGGGGACGCCGCGGGTGAACGAGTGGGTGGACTTCCGCTCGGCGGCGCACGCGACGGCGCTGGGCAAGTGCCTGCTGACGCAACTGGACCACGACGCGCGCCGGGACCACCTGTCGCGCCACCGGGCGGCGCGGCTGACGTCCCGCACGATCACGGGCGAGGCGGCGGTCCTGGCCGCCCTGGACCGCCAGGTGGCCACGGTCCCGACCCTGGACCTCCAGGAGTACGCGGTCGGCACGGTCTGCGCGGCGGTCCCCCTCACGGCGGGCCTGGAGATAGGCTGCGTGGCCCTGTCCCTCCCGGTGAACCAGACCCACCGCCTGCGCGCGGCGGCGGAAAGACTGAACAGAGAGGCGGCGAACCTGCTGCTGGCGCTGTCGCTGTAGCCACGGCCACGCAGCCCGCGGGCGACCGGGGAGAGGACCTCCGGCGGGCGGAACGTGGCCCAGGTGCCGGGCGCACGGACGGACGACCGGCGTCGTCGGCCCCGCCTTCGTCCCTGGGCCCACCGCGCCGCAGGCACCGCCCCAGCACCCGCGCCGCCGCCCCGCCCCTCCCCGCGCAGCGGGTTGCGTGCGGCGGGAGGGATTCGAACCCTCAAGCCCGGTCAGGGGCCACAGATCCTAAGTCTGCTGCGTCAGCCATTGCGCCACCGCCGCTCCGCCCGGAATGTTACCCGCCCCCCGATCGCGGCCCGGATACGGCAGGTTGGGCCCGGCGTCGTAGGGTGCGGCAATGCGTAGCGAACTGCTGGCCGACGATGCGTGGGCCCTCCTCCGCGGGGGGCGAAGGGCCGTGCTGGGGCTGGCGGGCGCGCCCGGGGCCGGGAAGTCGACGCTGGCCCGCGCGCTCGTCGCCGCGCTGCGCGCGCGGCACGGGGCCGGCGCCGCCGCATACGTGCCGCTCGACGGCTTCCACCTCTCCAACGCCCAGCTCGACCGCCTCGGCCTGCGCGACCGCAAGGGCTCCGAGCCGAGCTTCGACGCCGCCGGCTACGCCGCCCTCCTGCGCCGGCTCGCGGAGGAGCCCGGCGCCGAGGTGTACGTGCCGGACTTCGACCGCGCGCTGGACGAGCCCGTCGCCGCCCGGCACCACGTCCCGCCCGGCACCCGGCTGATCGTCACCGAGGGCAACTACCTCGCCTGCGACCTCCCCGGCTGGCGCGCGGCGCGGGAGCTGATGGCCGAGGTCTGGTACGTCGACGCCCCCGACGCGGTACGCGACGCCCGGCTGATGGCGCGGCACGTGGGCTTCGGCCGTACCGCCGCCGCCTCCCGCGCCTGGATCGACGCCAACGACGCGCCCAACGCGGAGCTGGTGAAGGCGTCCCGCGGGCGGTGCGACCGCGTGGTGGCGGCGGACGACCCGGCCGCGGGCCCCGCGGAAGCCGCGGACGCCCCCGGCCACCCGCCCGGCGACGTCCTCGTCGTCAGCGGGCCGCCCGGGGCGGGCAAGACCACCGTCGCCCGGCTCCTCGCCCGGGAGGCAGAACCCAGCGTCCACCTCCACACCGACGACTTCTGGGCCTTCATCGCCCGCGGCGGCATCGCCCCCTACCTCCCCGCCGCCCGGCGCCAGAACGAGACCGTCGTCGCCGTCGCCGCGGGCGCCGCCGCCCGGTACGCCGCCGGCGGCTACCGCGTCGTGCTCGACGGCGTCGTCGGCCCCTGGTTCGTCGACGCCTACCGCGCCGCCGCCCGCGCCGCCGGCGTCCCACTGCACTACGTCGTCCTGCGCCCCGACGAGCCGACGGCCCTGGCCCGCGCCACCGCCCGCACGGGACCCGACGCGCTGACCGACCCCGGGCCGGTACGGGCGATGCACCGGGAGTTCGCCGACCTCGGCCCGTACGAGACCCACGCGCTGGACACCGGCGGCCAGCCGCCCGAGGCGACCGCCGCCGCCGTGCGCGACGCCGTCGCGGCCGGTACGTACCGCCTCGGCTGAAGGCACACGGACACGCGGACACGCGCAGAGCCCGGGCCTTCCGGCCCGGGCTCTGCGGGGTGCGTACGCCGCCAGGGACTCGAACCCCGGACCCGCTGATTAAGAGTCAGCTGCTCTAACCAACTGAGCTAGCGGCGCAGGTCGTCTTGGACGACGCCGTCAAGCATACCGGCTCCGCGGGGGTGCTCAGGCACCGTCCGCGAGCCGGACGACCCGGCCCTCCGCCGCCGAGCGGCGGGCCGCCTCCAGCACCCGCAGCGTCGCCGCGGCCTCCGCGGCGGTGACCGGCGGGGGCGTGCCGGTGCGCAGGGCCTCGACGATGCCCGCGTAGTACGCGGGGTAGGCGCCGGGCAGGGTGGGCACCGGTTCGCCGCCGCCGGTGAGCGGGGACTCCCCCGCGCCGAGGCGGCCCCATGCGGACTCCGGCTCCGCGCCCCAGGTCCCGTCCCCGTCCCCCGGGCGGCGGCCGTCGCGCAGCGCCGCCTCCTGCGGGTCGAGCCCGTACTTCACGTAACCCGCCCGGCTGCCCAGCACCCGGAAGCGCGGCCCGAGCTGCGGGGCCATCGCGGTCATCCACAGGTGCGTACGGACGCCCCCGGCGTGCGCCAGCGCGACGAAGTCGTCGTCGTCCACCACCGAGCCCGCCCGGCGGGCGTCGGACTCGGCGTAGACGGAGGTCACCGGGCCGAAGAGGGTCAGCGCCTGGTCGACGAGGTGGCTGCCCAGGTCGTACAGCAGCCCGCCGACGTCCGCCGGGTCGGCGGAGTCGCGCCAGCCGCCGCGCAGCGCGGGGCGCCAGCGCTCGAAGCGGGACTCGAAGCGGTGGACGTCGCCGAGGGAGCCGTCGGCGAGGAGCGCGGCGAGGGTGCGGAAGTCGTTGTCCCAGCGGCGGTTGTGGAAGGCGGAGAGGAGCAGCCCGCGGGCGTCGGCGAGGGTCGCCAGTTCCTCGGCCTCGGCGGCGGTGGCGGCCAGCGGCTTGTCCACGACGACGGGCAGACCGGCCTCCAGCGCGGCGGTGGCCAGCGGCACGTGGGTGCGGTTGGGGGAGGCGACGACGGCGAGGTCGAGGCGGTCGGCGCGGGCGAGGAGGTCGTCGGCGGTGGCGACGGTGGTGGCGTCCGGGTACGCGGCGCGCACCTGCTTCTGCCGCTCGGGGTCGCCGGTGACGACGGTGTCCAGGACCAGCCCGTCCGTGGCCGCGACCAGCGGGGCGTGGAAGACGGACCCGGCGAGTCCGTAACCGAGGAGACCGACGCGCAGGGGGGTGCCAGGGGTGCCATCCATGGCCGTCACTCAACCACACGGCCCGCGGCGGGCCGGGGGCGGGCGGGGGGTTGGCGTGCGCTGTCCGTACGGGCCCGGGGGTTGCCCCGGACGGGCGTCATGCGGCCGGGGCGTTGGGCCGTTCGGAGCCGCCTCGCCGCTCGCCGGTACGGGGATCGTGGCACGGTCGCGAGCATGGGACCGCGCTCCGCATTCGCCGTCACGGCCGCCGCCGCAGCCCTCTTCCTCTGTCCCGTGCCCCCTGCCGCGGCGGCGCAGGAGCCGCCGCCGGGACGGGCGTTCGCGCCGCGCTGCGGCGACCCCGGGGCGGGGCACTTCCCCGTGCGGACGGAGCTGCACGGCGACGGCGCCGCGCTCCGGGCCGGGGGCGCACGGGGTGGGCTGACGCTGCGGCTGCACAACGCCTCGGCCGGGGCCTGCCGCGACGTGCACCCCGTGGCCGTGGTCGGCCACGAGGCCGGCGGGCGGCTGCGGCCGGGGGACGTCCGGCTGGAGTTCCACGACGAGCGGACGCGGCGCTGGCGGTCGGTGGCGTTCGAGCGGACGGGCGGGGACGAGAGCGCGGGGGTGTTCGCGGGCGGCTCCCGCGGCTTCGCGCTGCGGGCGGGCGAGAGCCGGGAGGTGAGGCTGCGGATCGGCTTCGCGAAGGGCGCACCGACGGGGCGGGTGACGGTGAACGTGACGACGGTGCAGCGGCGCGGGGACGACGGCGAGTGGGTGGGGCAGTCGAAGGACTACGAGACGGGCATCGAGGGGGGACGGCGGTGCTGCGGCGAGACGGGGAACCCGGAGGAGGAGGCGACGAAGCGCCCCGCGGAGCCGCGGGAGGGCGCGACGCCGGAGCGCCCGCGGCACCGGGCCGGTCCGCCGGGGGCGAGGGAGAGCGGGGGCCCGGAGAGACGGGAGCCCCGGGCGGAGACCGGCCCGCCGGAAGCGCCTGGCGCGCGGGGCGCGCCGGGGACGGGAGCGCCGGGGACACCGGGGTCTTCGGGAGCACCGGGAACGCCCGGGAGCCCGGCGGCACCTGGCGTTCCGGCAACACCGGGAGCGCCCGAGAGCCAGGCGGCACCGGAAGCGCCGGGCACACCGCCGGGAACGGTAACTCCAGGTACGCCGGGCTCCGTACCGTCACCGGGTACGGAGCCCACGCCCCCGGCACCGAAGGGCGCCCCCGTACCGCGGTGGCCCAACGGCGCACCGCCTGCCCCGCCCCGGCTCCCCGGTGCGGCCCCCATGCCGGAGAGCCTGGCGGCTACGGGCGGTGGGGCAACAGCCGCGGCCGCCGCGGCAACCGGCTCGCTCCTCCTCGGCACCGCCCTCGTCCTCACCACCCACCGCCGACGCCGTCCCCCGAGAACCCCACCCGCCCTCTGACCTCCTCCCCCGCTCTTCTCCCTCCGCCCCCTCAGTACCGCGGCTCCTGCGTCTAGGCTGGTGACCCCGTTCCCGAGGCACCGGTTGGAGAGAGCAGATGGCGGAGCGCATGCCGGTCGAGTCGTGGCTGACGGACATGGACGGGGTGCTCATGCACGAAGGCATCCCGATCCCCGGCGCCGACGCCTTCATCAAGCGGCTGCGCGACTCCGGCAAGCCCTTCCTCGTGCTCACCAACAACTCCATCTACACCCCCGGCGACCTGCACGCCCGCCTCTCCCGCATCGGTCTCGACGTGCCCGTGCAGAACATCTGGACCTCCGCCCTCGCCACCGCCAAGTTCCTCGACGACCAGCGCCCCGGCGGCACCGCGTACGTCATCGGCGAGGCCGGCCTCACCACCGCGCTGCACGACCACGGCTACGTCCTCAGCGACCACCGCCCCGACTACGTCGTCCTCGGCGAGACCCGCACGTACAGCTTCGAGGCGCTGACGAAGGCCATCCGGCTGATCGAGAACGGTGCCCGCTTCATCGCCACCAACCCGGACCAGACCGGCCCGTCCACCGAGGGCCCGCTGCCCGCGACCGGCGCCGTCGCCGCGCTCATCACCAAGGCGACCGGCAAGGAGCCGTACTTCGTCGGCAAGCCGAACCCCCTGATGATGCGCGCCGGGCTCAACCAGATCGGCGCCCACTCCGAGTCGACCGCGATGATCGGCGACCGGATGGACACCGACGTGCTGGCCGGTCTCGAGGCGGGCATGGAGACCTATCTGGTGCTGACCGGGCTCACCCGGGCGGACCAGGTGGAGCGCTTCCCGTACCGGCCGTCCCACATCGTCGACTCGATCGCCGACCTGGTCACGCTCATCTGACCCGGCGCGCGCGGCCGCCGCGGGCAGGCCCGCACCCCGCCGTTCGGGTGGGCGCCGCCCGGTTCGGCGTAGTGCCGCCGCCGTGCGGATGCGCGGGGCGCGCGGGTCGCGACCCTGGGAGTGAGAACTCCCGGAGGTCCCATGCGCCCGGTCCGTGTCTGCCTCGCCGCCGTGCTTCTGCTGACGGGCGGCGGCGCCGTCTCCTGTGCCACCGACGCGTTCGCGCAGGGCGAGGTGACGGTGACCCCGTACCGCGTGCAGCGCGGCGACCCGGTCCAGGTGAGCACCGGCGCCTGCCGCGGCGACTTCGCCTCGGCGACCTCGGAGGCGTTCGAGGCGCCGGTGAACCTGCGGCCGGAGAACTTCGGCGGGCTCACCGGCCGCGGGAAGATCAAGTGGACCGCGCGGGCCGGCACGTTCCCGGTGTGGGTCGACTGCGACGGCGGCAAGCGGGTCGCGCGCGGCCGAGTGGTGGTGGAGGAACGGCACCAGCGTCCGGAGCACTGGAAGAACAACTGGCACCACGAGCCCTGGTCTCCGGTGACCGCGGGCGGCGGCGGCACGGCGAAGAAGACAGACCCGGCGCAGGCACAGGAGCAGGGAAAGAACGGCTCCGTGCCCGTCCTGCCCCTCGCCCTCGTCGGCGGCGGCGCGGCGGTCCTGGCGCTCTCCTTCGTACGCCGCCGGACGCGCGCCGCCGCGTCCCGCGGCCCGGACGGCGGCACCCCCGAGGGCCGCTAGATGAATGAGCCCGATCCCCCGTCGTTCGCCCGCAGGGCGGGCGTTGCGGCGTCTGGTGCGTGCGATCGCAAGGCGGAGGGTCGACCGCATAGGGGGCCTCTTCGGCCGATCCCGACAACGCAGCGAGCGTGCGTGCCAGGCGTCGCGGCGCAGGCGGGGGATCGGAGTCATTCATCTGGGCCCGCCCGCCGCCCGGGTCTCGTCACCGCCGCCGCCTGGGCCGTGCTCCTGCTCGGCCTGGCGCTCTGGGGCCGCGACCTCCGCGAAGGGGACGGCGGCGGCGCGGTCTCCGACGGCGCCGCCGCCGCGCAGGTGCTGCGCGACGGGCCCCCGGCGGCCCGCCCGTTGCCCGGCTCGGTGCCCGCGGGCGTCGCGGTGCCGTCGGTGGGGGTCGAGGGCCCGGTGATCAGCCGCGGGCTCGACGGGGACGGCGCGGTGGCGGCGCCGCCGTTCGGGAACGCGAACGAGATCGGCTGGTACCGCGGCGGCGCGCGGCCCGGCGCGGCCGGCGTCGCGGTCTTCGTCGGGCACATGGACACCCGCGCCAGGCCGGCGGTGTTCTACCGCCTCGGGGACGTGCGCCCCGGCGAGGAGGTCACGGTGACGCGCGCGGACGGCAGGACCGCGGTGTTCACGGTGGAGCGGGTGGAGACCGTCGCCAAGGACGACTTCGACGCCCAGCGCGTCTACGGGCAGCACAAGCGCGGCCGGGCCGAGATCCGCCTGCTCACCTGCGGCGGCGCGTACGAGTCGACGGCCAGGAGCTACACGGGCAACCTGGTGGTCTCCGGCTATCTCACGCAGGCGCAGTGACGTCGAGATCCTTGAGGAGCTTCGCGACATGACCGGTGGCCTTGACGTTGTACAGCGCCCGCTCGACCTTGCCGTGCTCGTCGACGACGACGGTGGAGCGGATGACGCCGGTCACCGTCTTGCCGTAGAGCTTCTTCTCGCCGAAGGCGCCGTACGCCTCCAGCACCGCCTTGTCGGGGTCGCCCACGAGCGTCACCTTCAGCGACTCCTTCTCCCGGAACTTCGCCAGCTTGGCCGGCTTGTCGGGCGAGACGCCGATGACGTCGTAGCCGGCGGCGGCGAGCACGTCGAGGTTGTCGGTGAAGTCGCACGCCTGCTTGGTGCAGCCCGGGGTGAGCGCGGCCGGGTAGAAGTAGACGATGACCTTGCGGCCCCGGCGGTCGGCGAGGGACACATCCTTGCCATCCGCGTCGGGCAGGGTGAAGTCGGGGGCGGTGTCGCCGGGCTGCAGTCGCTCGCTCATGGTGCTTTCCCTACTCCTCGGTGCGGGGCGGATGTCGCACCCGAGCGTAACGGCTGACAGACTGTCGAAAAGCAGACGGACGGCGAGGACGGAGGCACCGCGGTGTCGGACGGCAGGACTCCCGCGCAGATCGAGGCGGACATCGCCCGCCGGCGGCAGGATCTCGCCGCGACGCTCGACGAGATCTCGCTGCGGGTGAGCCCCAAGAACCTGGTGGACGAGGCCAAGGCCCGGACGAAGGGTGCGGTCGACCGCACGGCGGGGCAGGCGTTCGTGGTCGCGAACCGCGCCGTCGACAGCGCCCGCGGCGTGCTGGTCTCGCCCGACGGCGGCCCCCGGATGGAGCGCATCGTTCCGGTCGCGGTGACCCTGGTGGCGGTGGCCGGGCTGCTGGCGCTGGGATCGCGCCGGCCCGGGAAGTACCGGGGCAGGCGACGGCGCCGTTAGCGGCGCGGGTACCGTCGAGTCCGTGAATACGCCCGACGACAAGCTGCCCATCCGGATGCTCCACGACCGGGTGCTCGTCCGTACCGACTCCGCGGAGGGCGAGCGCCGGTCGAGCGGCGGCATCGTCATCCCCGCGACCGCGGCCGTGGGCCGGAGGCTGACCTGGGCCGAAGTGGTGGCCACGGGGCAGAACGTGCGGACGGTCGAGCCGGGGGACCGGGTGCTGTTCGACCCGGAGGACCGCGGCGAGGTCGAGGTGCGGGGCGTGGGCTACGTGCTGCTGCGCGAGCGCGACCTGCACGCGGTCGCCTCGGAGCGGCTGGAGGGCACCGAGGACTCGACCGGCCTGTACCTGTAACGCCCCCCTCAACCGCCTCCGGCAGAGGCGGCACGGGCACCCACGCGGCCTTCTCCCGCGGCTTGCTACGGTGGGAGGAACCCGACGAGACGCGCCGTACCGGGTCACGCAAAGACGACGCACCCCCGTCAGTCCGACTACGGAGGTCCGTCTCATGGCCTGGATTCTGCTGCTCGCCGCCGGCCTGCTCGAAGTGGGCTGGGCAATCGGCATGAAGTACACCGAAGGCTTCACCCGCCTCTGGCCCAGCGTGTTCACCATCGCCGGCATCGCCGCGAGCATGATGCTGCTCGCGCAGGCCGCGAAGACGCTGCCCATCGGCACCGCGTACGGCGTGTGGGTGGGCATCGGTGCCGGCGGCGCGGCGCTGCTCGGCATGGTGGTGCTGGGCGAGCCCGCGACGGTGGCGCGGGTGTTCTTCGTCGCCCTGCTGCTGGTCGCCGTGGTCGGGCTGAGGGCGACGTCGGGGCACTGATCCCCGTACGTCCACCGCGTGCCCCCGGCGCCCGACCCGCTCCCCCGCCCTTCTCCCCCGGCCCGCTCCCTACTGCGGCACCGGCGGTGCCGCGCCCGCGGGTGCCGCCGGGACCGGCGGCGGGGCCGGGACGGGCGGCGCGGCCGGGACGGGCGGGGCCGGGACGGGCGGCGCGGCCGGGACGGGCGGGGCCGGGACGGGCGGCGCGGCCGGGACGGGCGGGGCCGGGACGGGCGGGGCCGGGAACGCCGCGGGGGCCGGCATCGGTACCTCGGCCGGGTCGGGCGCCGGGGGCGGCACGTACGGCATCCGCTGCCGGTGGCTGACCTCCAGGTCGAAGTCGCTCGCGGGCACGTCCCACAGCGCGTCCCTGGTGTACGCGCCCCAGATCTTCGCCGGCACCCCGCCGCCGCTGATCCGGTCCTCGCCCAGCACCCCGTGCAGCGACTTCTGCGCGCCCGTCTCCGGGTCCTGCCCCATCACGCCGACCACGGTCGCCAGCTCGGGGGTGTAGCCCGCGAACCACGCCGAGCGGTCGTGCTCCCCGGTGCCGGTCTTGCCGGCCGCCGGGCGTTCGGCGCTCTGCGCCTCCTCGCCGGAGCCGTTCTCGACGACGTTCTGCAGCATCGCGGTCGTCGCGTCCGCCGCGTTGCGGGAGATCACGGGGTGCGGGCGCCGCGGCGGGAGCTGGAAGATCTCGCCGTTGCGGCTGAGCTCGTCCACGAGCCGGTACCCGCCGTGGTCGCCGTGGCCGGCGAGCGTGGCGTACGCCTGCGCGAGGTCGAGCGCGCTGGGGGTGGCGGTGCCGAGGCCGATCGAGGGGTGGGCCTTCAGCTCCGGGGTGGCGGACGGCAGGCCGAGGCGGACGGCGGTGGCGCGGACCTTCCGGGGCCCGACGTCCTGGGCCATCTGCGCGTAGACGGAGTTGACCGAGTCGTTGGTGGCGTCGGCGACGTTGAGGCGGCCGTACGAGACGTCGTCCTGGTTGCTCGGCGCGTAGCGGAGCGCCTTGCCCTTCTTGCCGATCACCCGGCGGGCGGTGTCGCCGTCGTACATCGTCCGCGGCGTGATCGGCTTGCCCTCCCAGTTCTCCGCCTTCTCCTGCACGGCGGCGGCGAAGACGAACGGCTTGAAGGTGGAGCCGGCCTGATAGTCGCGGCGGGTGGCGTTGGAGACGTACTGCTGGGTGTAGTCGGTGCCGCCGTAGAGCGCGACGACCTTGCCGCTGGCGACGTCGATAGAGGCGCCGCCGACGCGCACGTAGGCGTCGGCCGGGTTGGACTCGGGGTCGAGCTGGTACGTCAGTTGCTCCTCGACGGCGCCGACGAAGGCGTCCTGCTTCTCGGGCTGGAGCGTGGTGACGATGCGGAAGCCGCCGGCGGCGAGGGTCTTCTCGTCGATGATGCGGTGCTCGGTGAGGTAGCCGTTGATGGCCTCGACGAGATAGCCGCGCTGCCCGGACAGGCCGGGGTCGAGCCGGGACGGCTCGGGCACGGGGAACTCCAGGCTGCCGCGGCTGCCGGGTGCGAGCCAGCCCTCCTTGACCATGCCGTCCAGCACATAGTTCCAGCGGGCCTCGGCGGCGGGCCGGTTGCCGGGGTGCACGGCCACGTCGTACGTGCTCGGGGCCTGGAGCAGCGTCGCGAGGAACGCGCCCTCGGGTACGGTCAGTTCCTCGACGTCCTTGTCGTAGTACGCCTGGGCGGCGGCCTGCACGCCGTAGGCGTTGCGGCCGAAGTAGCTGGTGTTGAGGTAGCCCTCCAGGACGTCGTCCTTGGTGACCTCGCGGTCCAGCTTGATGGCGATGAACGCCTCGCGGAGCTTGCGGCTGATCGTCTGCTCCTGGTCGAGGTAGTAGTTCTTCACGTACTGCTGGGTGATGGTCGAGCCCGACTGGGTGCCCTTGCCGGTCAGGGTGTTGAAGCCGGCCCTCACCATCGCCATCGGGTTGACCGCGGAGTCGGAGTAGAACTCGCGGTCCTCGGCGGCCAGGACGGCCATCCGCACGTGGTCGGGGACGCGCTGCAGCTCCACGCTCTCGCGGTCGACCTCGCCCTTGTCGGCGAGCTTGGTGCCGTCGGCGTAGAAGTAGTGGTTGCTCTGCGCGGTCGCCATGTCGTTGGGCCGCGGGATGTCGACGGTCAGGTAGCCGACGGCGAACGCCCCGGAGGCCAGCGCCACCGTCAGCATCGCGGCACCCAGCAGCACCTTCCACCAGGTCCTGCGGTACGTGCGCCGGCGGCGTTCCTTCGCGGGGCGGCCGGCGGGCGGGGCGGGCGGGGGCGCCGGTTCGAGGTCCGTGCGCTCGGTGTCCTCCGGTTCCGCCTGGGGGCCGAAGCTCCGGGTGCCCTGTCGCATCTCCGTGTGGCTCATCTGCCGTCCGTGGGCTCGATCCATCTGATATGACACTTGCGAGCAGTTTGTCATTAAGAATGCAGATATCCGGTAGGTGTGGATAATCAGTCGCAGGGCTCAACCCGACTGGACTAGAGTCGGGTCCTTTGTGCGGGGCCCGGCGGCGGGGCCCCCGGGGAGAGCGGGGGTGGCGGGAGCATGCGCGGGTCCGGTGCCCTGCGGGACGCGCCCGCCGTGCAGGCGCTGCGGCTGTACGGGCTGGTGGCGGCCGGCGGCTTCCGCCGCTTCTCGACGTACCGCGCGGCCACCGCCGCCGGCGTCTTCACCAACACCGTCTTCGGCTTCATCCTGGCCTACACGTTCATCGCGCTCTGGCACGAGCGCCCGCAGCTCGGCGGGTACGACGAGGCGCAGGCGCTCACCTTCGTCTGGATCGGCCAGGCGCTGCTGGCGCCCGCCGCCCTCCTCGGCTACGGCTTCCAGGAGGACCTCCAGGAGCGCATCCGCTCCGGCGACGTGGCCGTGGACCTCTACCGGCCCGCGGACCTGCAGCTCTGGTGGTTGGCCCACGACCTGGGCCGGGCCGCGTTCCAACTGCTCGGCCGCGGCATCGTGCCGATGGCGGTGGGCGCGCTGGCGTTCGAGCTGGCGCTGCCCACGGCGGCGCACACCTGGCTGCTCTTCCTCCTCTCCGTGACGCTGGGCCGCCTGGTGAGCTTCGCCATCCGCTACCTGGTCGGCCTCGCCGCGTTCTGGCTGCTCGACGGCCAGGGGATCAACCTGATGAACTCGCTGGTGGCGATGCTCCTGTCCGGCACCCTGCTGCCGCTGACCGTCTTCCCCGGCGCCGCCGGCGACCTCGCGCAGGCGCTGCCGTGGGCGGCGATGCTCCAGGTCCCCGCGGACGTGCTGCTCGGCCGGCACACCGGCGCGGGTCTCGCCGGGGCGCTGGCGTTCCAGGCGGCCTGGGCGGCGGCGCTGCTGGCCGCCGGGCGGGCGATGCAGGCGCTCGCGACCCGCAAGGTGGTGGTGCAGGGTGGCTGATCTGGCCGCGGGGGTGCGGGGGTACGGGCTGATCGTCGCCATGTGGGTGCGTACGACGATGACGTACCGCATGTCGTTCGCCATGACCGCGCTCGGCAACCTGCTGATGACCGCAGCCGACTTCGCCGCGATCGCGATCATGTTCTCGCACACCGACGTGCTCGGCGGCTTTACCTTCGCCGAGGTCGGGCTCCTCTACGGCACCACCTCCACCTCCCTGGGCCTGGCCGACCTGCTGCTGGGCAACCTGGACCGGATCGGCAGCAGGATCCGCGACGGCACGATGGACACGCTGCTGGTCCGGCCGGTGCCGGTGTTCGCGCAGATAGCCGCCGACCGCTTCGCGCTGCGCCGGATCGGGCGGGTGCTCCAGGGGCTGATCGTGCTGGTCTGGTCGCTGACCGCGCTGGAAGGCGTGGCGTGGACGCCGGTCGCGGTGCTGCTGGTCCCCGTGATGGTGCTGTCCGGGGCGGCGATCTTCGGGGCGGTGTTCGCGTGCGGCGCGGCGTTCCAGTTCTGGGCCACGGACGCGGCCGAGGTCCAGAACTCCTTCACGTACGGCGGCAACACGCTCACCCAGTACCCGCCGACGATCTTCAGCAAGGAACTGGTGCGCGGCGTGACGTTCGCCGTGCCGCTGGCGTTCGTCAACTGGCTGCCTGCCCTGCACATCCTCGGCCGGGACGACCCGCTGGGCCTGCCCGGCTGGGTCGACTTCGCCTCGCCGCTGGTCGCCGCCGTGTGCTGCGCGCTGGCCGGGCTGGCGTGGCGCACGGGGCTGCGCGGGTACCGCAGCACGGGAAGCTGACGCGACGGTGCACACGACGCGAAGGAGGGGCACGTGATCGAGGTCGAGGACCTGGAGAAGGTCTTCGTCGTACGCCGCCGGGCGGGCCGGCTGCGCCGTACGCGGCACGAGGTGCGCGCCGTCGGCGGCATCAGCTTCTCCGTGCCGCGCGGCGAGATGGTCGGCTACATCGGCCCCAACGGCGCGGGCAAGTCCACCACTATCAAGATGCTCACCGGCATCCTCACCCCCAGCGGCGGCCGGCTGCGCGTCGCGGGCATCGACCCGGCGCGCGAGCGGACGAAGCTGGCCCGGCGCATCGGCGTCGTCTTCGGCCAGCGCACCACCCTGTGGTGGGACCTGCCGCTGCTCGACTCGTACCGGGTGATGCGCCGCATGTACCGCATCCCCGGCGACCGTTACCGCGAGAACCTGGAGCGCTGCACCGAACTGCTGGGCCTCGGCGACCTGCTGGAGGTGCCGGTGCGGCAGCTCTCGCTCGGCCAGCGGATGCGCGGCGACATCGCCGCCGCCCTGCTGCACGACCCCGAGGTGCTGTATCTGGACGAGCCGACGATCGGCCTGGACGTGCTGAGCAAGGCGAAGGTGCGGGAGTTCCTGCGCGAGCTGAACGCGGAGCGCGGCACGACCGTGCTGCTCACCACGCACGACCTGTCCGACATCGAGCAGCTCTGCAAGCGGGTCATGGTCATCGACCACGGCCGGCTGATGTACGACGGCGGCCTCGACGGGCTGCACGCGGTCGGCGAGAGCGAGCGGATGCTCGTCGTCGACCTGGAGCGCGAGCTGCCGCCCATCGACCTCGCCGGCTGCCGCACGGTGAAGGTGGAGGGCCCGCGGCAGTGGCTCGCCTTCCCGGCGGGGGCCAGCGCGGCGCCGCTCGTCGCGGAGGTGGCCGCGCGGTGGCCGCTGGTGGACCTCTCGGTGCGGGAGCCCGACATCGAGGACGTCATCGCCCGCATGTACGCATGACGGCCCCGCCCGCGGGAGGACGTGGAGCCCGCGTCCTCCCGCGGGCGGGGCCGTAAGCTCGACGCCATGACGAGCGATGAGCACCTGCCGGAGCTGCGTGCCTCGGACGCCGACCGGGAGCGGGTCGCCGACATCCTGCGTGACGCGCTGGCGGAGGGCCGGCTCGCCATGGACGAGTTCGAGGAGCGCCTGGAGGAGACGTACCGGGCGAAGACCTACGCCCAGCTCGAACCGCTCACCCGCGACCTGCCCGCCGCGGGCGCCGCGCCCGCGGCGCGTGAGGCGGCCCCCGCGGCCCGGCCCGCGGCCGGCTGGGCCGGCCGCGTCGGCGGCGAGGCGACGTCGCGCCGGGGCATCGCGATCATGAGCGGCTTCCAGCGCAAGGGGGCCTGGACGGTGCCGCGGCGGTTCACCATGTTCTCGTTCTGGGGCGGCGGCGAACTGGACCTGCGCGAGGCGGACTTCGAGGCCGCGGAGGTGGAGATCCGCTGCATCTCGATCATGGGTGGCGCGCACGTCATCCTGCCGCCCGACATGGCGCTGGAAGTGCGCGGCATCGGCATCATGGGCGGCTTCGACCACTCCCAGACCGGCGTCCCCCACGCCCCGGGCGCCCCGCGCGTCACGCTGACCGGCTTCGCCTTCTGGGGCGGCGTGGGGACGAGCCGGAAGAAGACCAAGGCGGCCAGGCGCGCGGAGGCGGAGGCGGCCAGGGAGCAGCGGCGGCTGGCCAGGGAGGAGCGGCGCCTGGCGCGCGAGGAGCGCCGCAAGCGGCTGGAGTAGTACGGGCGTTGCCGCGTCCGGCGGGTCAGAGCACGGCCTGGGCGCGGGGCTTGAGGTCCGCGGGGTCCAGGGTCAGGGCCATCTCGTGGAAGCCCAGGTCCGTCAGGTGCAGATGGTCGCCCGAGTCGTACGCCGGGTGCAGGCGCGCGGGCCGGTCCGGGTCGCGCAGGGCGGCGTCGAAGTCGAGGACCGCGTCGAAGACGCCGCCCGCGCGTATCAGCTCGTTGACCTCCTGCCGTACGCGCTCCGCCCGCGGCGTGTACGCCGGGTGTCCCCGGAACGGCATCAGCGTCGCGCCGAGCACCCTGAGGCCCCGGTCGCGGGACTGCCGTGCGATCTCGCGCAGGCCGGCGACGATCGCGTCCGCGTCGGCGGTCGCGGGGGACTTGAGGATGTCGTTGATGCCCAGTTCGACGATGACGGCCTTGACGCCGGTGCGGGAGAGCACGTCGCGGTCGAGGCGGCCCCGCCCGGAGGGGCCGTTGCCGGGAAACTCGGTGCCGCCGTCGGTGAGGATCCTGTTGCCGCTGAGGCCGAGGTTGAGCACCCCGTAGCGCGGGGCGCCGGGCTCCTCGCGCAGGCGGACGGCGAGGTAGTCGGTCCAGCGGCGGTTGGCGTCGGGCGTGGAGGTGGTGCCGTCGGTGAGCGAGTCGCCGAGGACGGCGACGGCGCCGGTGGCGTGCTCGCTCCAGACGTCGACGGCGGTGACGTAGCGCCAGGACCGGAACTCCCGGTCGTACGCCGTCCCTTCGGCGTCCCGGGTGTGGTCGCCGGCGGCCAGGTAGGAGGTCTGCAGCGCGTGCGGGTGGTACGTGACCGGGCCGGCAGGCGCCGGCGCGTACGTCGTCACCAGCAGGTCGGTGTCGGCCGGCACCCGCAGCCGTACGGGGTCGCTGGTCACGGTCCGGCCGGCGGGGATCGTCACCGCGGCGGCGCCGGCGAAGGTCAGCGGCCGCATCGTCTCCGGCTGCGCCGCCGGGGCGCCCGCCCCGGCGGCGACGGCGACGCTGGAGCGGGTGAGGGTCAGCGGCGTCTCGCCGTACTCGTTGGACAGGTGTATCCGGGCCCGGGCGCCGCCGATGGAGGTGTGCACGACGTTGCGCAGGGACATCCCGGCGAAGCCGTCCCGGGTGCCCGGCTCCGCCCCGGCCTGCGCGGCGGCCCAGGTGCCGGCCCAGCCGCCGACGGAGGCGGGGGCGGCGGCGTCCGCGCTGCCGCCGGCGCCCGCGGCCGCGGGCACGCCCGGGCGGTCGGTGAGGGCGTGCACGCCGGCGACGAGCAGGGCCACGACCGCCACCAGGGCGGCGAGCACGGCGTAGCCCGTCCTGTTCCTCACGTCAGCCTGCTCCCCCGGAAGTTCGTCGTACGCGCCGTCTCGGCGGTCCGCCATCCTAGCGAGGGGAGGGAGACGTTCCGGTCACAGCCCCGGCATCCCCGGGACACCGGGAACCCCTGATCCGTTCTCTGAGTGAAAGATGGTGCCGGGCCCGGGGACAATGGCCCTCGGGAACGGTGTGAGCGGACGGAGCGCGATGGATCGGCCGGCAGCGGAAGGACCGGGGGGCTTTGCCTACACGGACGCCGACGCGGAGAAGCGGCGCGGCGTGCGCCGGATGAAGACCATCGCGACCGGCCTGCTGCTGCTGGCCGCCGTGGTCTTCACGCTCGCCCGCTGGGCGCAGCACAACGGCGCCGGCGCCTGGTCGGGCTACGTCGCCGCGGCGGCGGAGGCGGGCATGGTCGGCGCGCTGGCGGACTGGTTCGCGGTCACGGCGCTCTTCAAGCGGCCCCTCGGGCTGCCCATCCCGCACACCGCGATCATCCCCACCAAGAAGGACCAGCTCGGCCAGAGTCTCGGCGACTTCGTCGGCGAGAACTTCCTCTCCGCCGACGTCGTACGCGCCCGGCTGCACGCGCTCGGCCTCGGCAGCCGCGTCGGCGGCTGGCTCGCCGAGCCCGACAACGCCGACCGGGTCACCGCCGAGGCGTCGACCGTGCTGCGCGGCGCGCTGACCGTACTGCGGGACAACGACGTGCAGGCCGTCGTCGGCGAGGCCATCAACCGCCGGGCCGCCGCCCTGGAGGTCGGTCCCGGGCTCGGCAAGCTGCTGGAGAGGATCGTCGCGGACGACGGCCACCGCCGCGTCGTCGACCTGATCTGCGAGCGCGCCGAGTCCTGGCTGATCCTCAACGGCCCCTCGGTCGTCGGCGCCGTCACCGGCGGCGCCCCCGGCTGGACCCCGAGGTTCGTCGACCGCCGGGTCGGCGAGCGGGTCTACAAGGAACTGCTGCGGTTCATCGGCGAGATGCGGGAGTCGCCGGACCACCCGGCGCGCGGCGCGCTCGACCGGTTCCTCTCCGACTTCGCCGCCGACCTCCAGGGCGACACCGCGACCCGGGCGCGCGTCGAGCGGCTCAAGGGTGAGCTGCTGGCCCGCGACGAGCTGCAGGACTTCATCGCCGCGGCGTGGACGTCGCTGCGCGGCATGATCGTCGGCGCGGCCGAGGACGAGCGCAGCGAGCTGCGGCTGCGGGCGCGGGCGGCGCTGCTGTCGTTCGGGCAGCGGATGGCGGCAGACGAGCGGCTCCAGGCGAAGGTCGACGGCTGGGCGGAGGACGTCGCGACGCACGTGGTGACGACGTACCAGCACCAGATCACGTCGCTGATCTCGGACACGGTCGCGGGCTGGGACGCGGACCAGACGTCGCGTAAGATCGAGGCGAACATCGGCCGGGACCTGCAGTTCATCCGCATCAACGGCACGGTGGTGGGCTCGCTCGCGGGGCTGGTCATCTACACGGTGTACCGGGCGGTCGCGGGCTGAGCGGGGCGCTCGCCGCCCGGCCCGGGCGGGGCGGCGCCGCGTGAGGATGCGCGCAGACGCCGCGTGCGCCTCGTACGGGACGGTGAACGGAAGGGAGGACGGCCCCGATGCTCCGCATCCTCGATGCCGCCACGCGCTGGCGCATGGTCGCCGTCGCCCTGCTCCTCCTCGCCGCCGACCTCGTGCTCGACGAGACGGGCGTCGCCACCGGCCTCGCCGGTGCCGCGGCCTCGGCCGCGTCCGCCGCCCTGTCGCTGCTCGCCGGGCTCGCGCTCTGCGCCGCCGCCGCGGCGCCCGCGTCGGCCGCCGGAATCCGCACCGCGCTGCGCGAACGCGCGCGGCGCACCGCCTTCCTGCCCCAGCGGGACCCGGACGCCGCGGGCCGCCCGCGGCCCAGGGCGCCCGGCCGTCGCACCGCGACGGCCGTGTAGGCGCCCCGCCGCACACCGCCCGTAGCCCGCAGTATGGCCCCCGGCCGTGCGCTGCCCGCTACCCGCGCGCCGCCCGCGGGCGCCCCGCACGGCTCGTCACGCCGCCCCTCTTCCGGCACGACGAGACCTGTGGAGCCCTTCCATGTCCGTATTCGGCGCGCTCTCCGCCCTTCTGTCCGGCCTCGCCGGCACCCTCGACCCCTTTTTCGGCGCCTCCGCCACCGGCGTCGCGATCATCGTCTTCACCCTGTGCGTACGCCTCGCCCTGCACCCCCTCGCGCGCGCCGCCGCGCGCGGCGACCGGGTGCGCAGGGACCTCGCGCCGCAGGTGGCGGAGATCCGGCGCAAGCACCGCCACGACCCCGAGCGGCTGCGTCGCGCGCTCACCGAGACGTACGCGGAGGCAGGCGCCTCGCCGCTGGCGGGCTGCGGCCCGATGGTGCTGCAGATCCCGGTGTTCATGGTGATGTACCGGCTCTTCACCGGCCACGACCACGACCTGCTCACCCACACCCTGCTCGGCGCCCCGCTGGGCGGGCGGTGGTCCGACGCGCTCGCGGACGGCGGGGTGTTCGGAGCGCACGGCATGGTCTACGCGGGGCTCTTCGCGGTGATCGCGGGGGTGGCCGCGTACACGTTCTGGCGCAGCCGCCGGATGATGGCCGAGCGCAAGGCCGGGGCGGAGGCGATACGCAAGGCGGCGACCGCGAAGGGCGCGGGAAGCGGGAAGAACGGGAAGGGCGGGAAGAAGGGCGGGAAGGCGCAGGCCGCCGCGCCGCCGCCCGGACTCCCGGGCCCCGCCGCGGGACTGACCCGCTGGCTGCCCCTGCTCTCCTTCGGCACCCTGGTCACGGCCGCGATCGTGCCGCTCGCCGCGGGCCTCTACCTGGCGACCACCGCCGCATGGACCGCCGCGGAACGCACCCTCCTCTACCGCCGCCCGGGTCCACGGGCTGAACAGGGTATTGCGGAATGAACAGCCGTCAACGGATGATCGATCGACCGCGGAGAGGGGAGTCATCACATGAAGCTGCTGCGTGTCGGACCGCCGGGGAGCGAGCGCCCGGCCCTGCTCGACGACGGAGGGACCCTGCGGGACCTCTCCGGAGTCGTGTCCGACGTGGACGGAGCGCTGCTGTCCGACGACGCGGCGCTCGCCCGCGTACGGGACGCCGACGCGGCCGGCGACCTGCCGGCGCTCGACGCCGAGGGGCTGCGCACGGGGCCGCCGGTGGCCGGGATCGGCAAGATCGTGTGCATCGGGCTGAACTACCACGACCACGCGGCCGAGACCGGCGCGGCCATCCCGGCCGAGCCGATCCTCTTCATGAAGGCCCCGGACACGGTGGTGGGCCCCGAGGACACCGTCCTCGTGCCGCGCGGCAGCGAGAAGACGGACTGGGAGGTGGAGCTGGCGGTGGTCATCGGCCGTACGGCCCGCTACCTGGAGTCCGACGCGGACGCGCTGGCCGCGGTCGCCGGCTACGCCGTGGCGCACGACGTCTCCGAGCGCGAGTTCCAGTTGGAGCGCGGCGGGCAGTGGGACAAGGGCAAGAACTGCGAGACGTTCAACCCGCTGGGCCCGTGGCTGGTGACGGCGGACGAGGTGCCGGACCCGCAGGCCCTGGGGCTGCGGCTGTGGGTGAACGGCGAGAAGCGGCAGGACGGCACGACGGCGGACCAGATCTTCCCGGTGGCCCATGTGGTGCGGTATCTGAGCCGGTTCATGACGCTGTACCCGGGCGACGTGATCAACACCGGTACGCCGGCGGGGGTCGCGCTGGGCATGGCGGAGCCGAAGCCGTATCTGCGCGCGGGCGACGTCGTGGAGCTGGAGGTCGACGGCCTCGGCCGGCAGCGGCAGGAGATCAAGGGCGCGTAGGCGCAGGACGACGCCGAGGGCGCCGCCGGAGGGATCCGGCGGCGCCCTCGGCGTCTGTACGGGCGTGTCCGTACGGCGGCGTCCGTACGAGCCGGGCGAGACGGCCCGTATGCGGCGCTCAGCCCTTGAGCAACTCCCGCACCGCCGGGGCCAGCGCGCGGAACGCCTTGCCGCGGTGGCTGATGGCGTTCTTCTCCTCGGGGGTGAGCTCGGCGCAGGTGCGGTCCTCCCCGAGCGGCTGGAGGACCGGGTCGTACCCGAAGCCCCCGGTGCCCGCCGGCTCGTACCGCAGCGTGCCCTCCAGCTTCCCCTCCGCGACCCGCTCCGTGCCGTCCGGCAGCGCGAGCGCCGCGGCGCAGGCGAAGTGCGCGGCACGGTGCCCGGGGCCGACGTCGGAGAGCTGGGCAAGGAGCAGGGCGAGGTTCGCGGCGTCGTCGCCGTGCCGGCCCGCCCAGCGGGCGGAGAAGATGCCGGGGGCGCCGCCGAGGACGTCGACGCAGAGGCCGGAGTCGTCGGCGACCGCGGGGAGCCCGGTGGCCCGGGCGAGCGCGTGCGCCTTGAGGAGCGCGTTCCCGGCGAAGGTGACGCCGGTCTCGGGCACGTCCGGGACGTCGGGGAAGTCGGCGGCGCCGAGGAGTTCGGCGTCGACGCCCGCCTCGCCGAGGATGGCGCGCAGCTCGGTGATCTTGCCCGCGTTGCGGGTGGCGAGGACGAGACGGTGCGCGGTCACGAGGTGCAGACGTTCGTCAGTTCGCCGGCGGCGTCGCCGACCGGCCGGAAGTCGGGTACCTCGCCGCGGTCGGTGGCCTGCTGGGCGTTGTCGACCGCCCGCTGGAGGTCGTCGACCGCCTTGCCGACGTCGGCGTTGTCGGCCTGGTCGCCGAAGTCGTCGAGGTTCTTGTCGATCTCGTTGAGGGCGTCCGCGGCGGCCTGCGGGTTCTCATTCGCGCCGGAGACGGCTTCCTGCAACTGGTCGACGTCGGCCGCGATCCTGGTGGCGAGCTGGCCGCAGTCTATGGCCTTGCTCACGGCGTCACACGCGCCGGTGAGCGTCACCGCGACGGCGCCCGCCGCCAGCGCGACGCCCGCGCGGGTCCAGAGCCTCTTCCCTCTCACTGGTCTCCCTCCAGTGCCGTGCGCTGCAGCCCGTCGAGCTGCGCGCAGCCGCCGACCGCGAGGTCGAGCAGCGCGTCGAGTTCGGCGCGGGCGAACGGCTCGCCCTCCGCGGTGCCCTGCACCTCGACGAAGCGTCCGTCGCCGGTGCAGACGACGTTCATGTCGGTCTCCGCCCGCACGTCCTCCTCGTAGCAGAGGTCGAGCAGCGGCACGGAGCCCACGATGCCGACGCTGACGGCGGCCACGGTGCCGGTCAGCGGTGTCGCCCTGGACTTGATCAGCTTGTTCCGCCGGCCCCACGCGACGGCGTCGGCGAGGGCGACGTACGCCCCGGTGATGGCGGCGGTACGGGTGCCGCCGTCGGCCTGGAGGACGTCGCAGTCGAGGACGACGGTGTTCTCGCCGAGGGCCTTGAAGTCGATGACGGCGCGCAGCGACCGGCCGATCAGCCGGGAGATCTCGTGCGTGCGGCCGCCGATCTTGCCGCGTACGGACTCCCGGTCGCCCCGGGTGTTGGTGGACCGCGGCAGCATCGCGTACTCCGCGGTGACCCACCCCTCGCCGCTGCCCTTGCGCCAGCGCGGCACGCCCTCGGTGAAGCTGGCGGTGCAGAGCACCCGGGTGTCGCCGAAGGACACCAGCACGGACCCCTCGGCGTGCATGCTCCAGCCGCGTTCCAGCGCCACGGGGCGCAGCTCGGCGGGGGTACGTCCGTCGATACGGCCGAAGCCGGCGGAGGTCTCAGAGGTAGCCATGCCCCCGACCCTATAGGCCCTTCATGAAGGCCGGCCCCCCGTCCCCGCCCCCGGACCAAAGGCCCCGCGGACCGTTCCGCGGTGCCCCTGTGGACCCCGCCCGGGGTGCGCCCCTACCGCGTGCTCTTCCGGTTCGCCGTCGTCGAGTTCGGCCCGCCCGCCCCGGGCCGGGAGACCGGCGGGGCGATCCTCAGACCTCGTACACCGCGCCCGCGCGCGCCAGTTCGACCGGACCCCCGTACATGTCCTTCGCGTCCCGCAGGTTGACCTGCGGGTCGGTCCACGGCGGGATGTGCGTGAGCACCAGCCGCCCCACGCCCGCCGCCGCGGCGGCCTCGCCCGCCTCGCGGCCGTTGAGGTGCAGGTCGGGGATCTGCTCGCGGCCGTGGGTGAACGCCGCCTCGCAGAGCAGCAGATCGGCGTCCGCGCTCAGTTCGGTCAGCGCCTCGCAGGGGCCGGTGTCGCCGGAGTAGACGAGGCTGCGGTCGTCGTGCTCGATGCGGAAGGCGTACGCCTCGACCGGGTGGCTCACCCGGTCCGCGTGCACCCGGAACGGGCCGATCTCGAACGCGCCCCGCTCCAGCGCCCGGAAGTCGAAGACCTCGCTCATCGACGTCTCCGAGGGGGTGTCCGCGTACGCGGTGGTGAGCCGCTGCTCCGTGCCCTTGGGGCCGTAGACGGGGAGCACTTCCGCGGGGCCGCCGTCATGGCGGTAGTAGCGCGCGACGAAGTAGGCGCACATGTCGATGCAGTGGTCCGCGTGCAAATGGCTCAGGAGGACGGCGTCGAGGTCGTACAGTCCGCAGTGCTGCTGCAGTGCCCCCAGCGCGCCGTTGCCCATGTCGAGCAGGAGCGCGTACCCCTCCGCCTCGACCAGGTAGCTCGAACACGCGGAGTCCGCGGACGGGAACGAGCCCGAGCAACCGACGACGGTGAGCTTCATCGGGGAGGGACCTCCGGCACGGTCGGGACGGGGCGACGATGCCCCGCCGGCTCTGCCGAGGGTAAGCCGGGACGGACCGGAGCGGTCCCCCGGCCATCCCGGTTGTGGGCGGAATCACCAGTATGGCGACAGAGCAGGGCCCGCGTGCCGGCCTGCGCGGCGCCGCCCGGGCACGCGGGCGCAGATGCCGCCCGTGCAGGCGGGCGGCATCTACGATCGGCGCATGGACGCCTCGTGGTGGCCGGCCATCGTGGCCGTGGTGGTGCTGGCCGTGATCGCCGGGCTCGTCGACAGCTTCGGCCGGGTGCGGCGCGCGCACCGGCGCCCGGCCGGGCCGGAGGGCGAAAGCGAGCCGGGCGCGGGCCCGGCGCGGGCGCCGGAGCCCGGCGAGGTGTGGTGGGCGGCCGTGCCGTACGGGAACGCGGAGACGGCGGACGGCGAGGACCGGCCCTGCCTGGTGCTGAGGACCGCGGGCGAGACGGTGACGGTGGCCTGGATCACCACCCGGGCGGACGGCGGCCGGCCGGACCGGATTCCGCTGCCGCCCGGCTCCGCCGGCGCCGGGGCGGACCGCCCGGCGTTCCTGGAGACGGACGAGCTGCACGAGGTCGCCTTCCGGGACCTCCGCCGCGGCGCCGGTCCCGTGGACCCGGCGGTGTGGGACCGGGTCCGGCACCTGTCCGACACCTGACGCCCCGGGAAGTCTCCCGGCATCCGAGCAGATTCGTCTCAGTGTTCGGAACGTACGAGGTAAGCCCGCCGCGGCCGTGCCATCCTTCCCCCATGCTGACCATCACGGAGGAGCTGTACGAGCAGATCGTCGCCCACGCCCGCAAGGACCACCCCGACGAGGCGTGCGGCGTGGTCGCGGGCCCGGCGCCGGCGCCCGCCGACGGCCGGCCGCAGCGCTTCATCCCCATGCTCAACGCCGCCCGCTCCCCCACGTTCTACGAGTTCGACTCGCAGGACCTGCTCCGGCTCTACCGGGAGATGGACGACCGCGACGAGGAGCCGGTGGTGATCTACCACTCGCACACCGCCACCGAGGCGTACCCCTCCCGCACCGACGTCTCCTACGCCAACGAGCCCGGCGCCCACTACGTCCTGGTCTCCACCGCCGAGTCCGGCGACGGCGAAGGGCCGGTCTCCTTCCGCTCGTTCCGCATCGTGGACGGTGTGATCACCGAAGAGGACGTCACCGTGATCGCCTCGTACGACGACGCCCCCGCGGGCTGAGACCCCGGTCCGCATCATGAAACGGCGATCCGGCGGGCGGACGGGGAATCGATACCATGAGCCCATGGTTGTCCACGACGTGACCCGGAAACCCCCGGGCAGGCAGGTGCTGCTCGTCGCCCGTCTGCACGTCGACCTCTGCCGTCTCGCCAGCGCCGCCTGTACGACCGCGCCGCCCCGCGCGGCCGGCCGCGCCTGACTCCGCCGACCCGGCGTCCGGCGGCCCCGTCCGCGTATGTCCCCCGCCCGCCTGCGGCGCGGCCGGCCCGCGTCCGCAAGCGCCCGCAGCCCGACTCCCCGCATCCCACAGGAGCCCCGAAATGGCCATCGAGGTCCGCATCCCGACCATCCTCCGCAGCTACACCGACGGCGAGAAGGCCGTCGAGGGCGACGGCACCACGCTGGCCGAGCTGATCGACGACCTGGAGTCCCGGCACACCGGGATCCGCGCGCGCCTGGTCGACGGCGACGACCTGCGCCGGTTCGTCAACGTCTACCTCAACGACGAGGACGTCCGCTTCCTCGACGGCATCGCCACCAAGCTCACCGACGGCGACAGCGTGACGATCCTGCCCGCCGTCGCCGGCGGCTCGGTCTGATGCGTTACGAGAGCACCCTCGCGGCCGTCGGGGACACGCCCCTGGTCCACCTGCCCCGCCTCTCCCCCGCCCCCGACGTGCGGATCTGGGCGAAGCTCGAGGACCGCAACCCCACCGGCTCCGTGAAGGACCGCCCGGCGCTCTTCATGGTCGAGCAGGCGGAGAAGGACGGCCGGCTCACCCCCGGCTGCACGATCCTGGAGCCCACCTCGGGCAACACCGGCATCTCGCTGGCCATGGCGGCGAAGCTCAAGGGCTACCGCATCGTCTGCGTGATGCCGGAGAACACCAGCGCGGAGCGGCGCCAACTGCTCGCCATGTGGGGCGCGGAGATCATCTCCTCGCCCGCGGCCGGCGGCTCCAACACCGCCGTACGGGTCGCCAAGGAGCTGGCCGCCGAGCACCCGGACTGGGTGATGCTCTACCAGTACGGCAACCCCGGCAACGCGGGCGCGCACTACGCCACCACCGGCCCCGAGATCCTGGCGGACCTGCCGTCGATCACCCACTTCGTGGCCGGCCTCGGCACCACGGGCACGCTCATGGGCGCCGGCCGGTTCCTGCGCGAGCACCGCCCCGGCGTGCAGATCGTGGCCGCCGAGCCGCGCTACGACGACCTCGTCTACGGGCTGCGCAACCTCGACGAGGGCTTCGTGCCCGAGCTGTACGACGAGTCGGTGCTCACCACCCGCTACTCCGTCGGCTCCGAGGACGCCGTGACCCGTACCCGCGAACTCCTGCGCGAGGAGGGCATCTTCGCGGGCGTCTCCACCGGCGCCTCGCTGCACGCCGCGATCGGCGTGGGCCGCAAGGCGGTACGGGCCGGGGAGAGCGCGGACATCGCGTTCCTCGTCGCGGACGGCGGCTGGAAGTACCTGTCGACGGGCATCTACACCGCGGAGACCACGGAGGAGGCCGTCGCCGCGCTGCACGGCCAGCTCTGGGCGTAGCACCCGGCGTACGCGCCGGGCGCGCGGCGGGAACGGGGGCGCGGCCGGCTACTGCGCCCCCGCGACGTACTCCGGTGCCGCCTCCCGGACCGCGGCCCGCCGCCGGCTCACCGCCCACCCGCCGGAGAGCAGCACCGCCCATCCCGCGCCCACGTACAGCGAGACGCGGGCGTCGGCGTCGAGCGCGGTGAGCACGGTGACGAAGGCGAGGAACACCAGCGCCAGCCAACTGCACACCACCCCGCCCGGCGCCGGGAACGACGAGGCGGGCAGGAGTCCCGCGGCGACGCGGCGGCGGTAGCGGATGTGGCTGACGAGGATCATCGCCCAGGTCCAGATGCCGGCGGCGGTGGCCACGGACATGACGTAGCCGAACGCCTTCTCCGGCACGAGGTAGTTGAGCACCACGCCGACGGACATGACCACGACCGACATGGCGATGCCCGCGGCCGGCACCCGGCGCGGGCTGAGCCGGCCGAAGACTTTGGGCGCCTCGGCGTTGGCGGCAAGGGCGCGCAGCATGCGGCCGGTGGAGTACATGCCGGAGTTGCACGACGAGAGGGCCGCGGTGAGCACGACGAAGTTGACGATCCCGGCGGCCAGGGGGATGCCGATCTTCCCGAAGGCGGCGACGAACGGGCTGATGCCCTCGCTGAACTCCGTCCACCGGACCACAGACAGGATGACGATCAGCGAGCCGACGTAGAAGATGACGATCCGCCAGGGCAGCGTGTTGATCGCCTTGGGCAGGGTCTTCTCGGGGTTCGCGCTCTCGCCCGCGGTGACGCCGACGAGTTCGACGGCGAGGTAGGCGAACATCACGCCCTGGAGGGTCATGAGGCTGTCGCCGATGCCGTTGGGGAAGAAGCCGCCGTGGTTCCAGAGGTTCGTGGTGGTGGCGGTGTTGCCGGCGGCGGAGAAGCCCAGGGTGAGGACGCCGACGCCGATGACGATCATGCCGATGATCGCGGTGACCTTGACCATCGAGAACCAGAACTCCAGCTCGCCGAAGATCTTCACCGAGATCAGGTTGACGCCGAAGAGGAGCAGGAGGAAGCCGAGCGCGCTCACCCACTGGGGGATGGCCGGCCACCAGTAGTTGATGTAGATGGCGGCGGCGGTCAGCTCGGTCATGCCGGTGACGGCCCACATCAGCCAGTACGTCCAGCCCGTGACGTAGCCGAAGTAGGGGCCGAGGAACTCGCGGGCGTACTCGGCGAAGCTGCCGGAGACGGGGCGGTAGAGGAGCAGTTCGCCCAGGGCCCGCATGATGAAGAAGATCACCACGCCGGCGAGCGCGTAGAGGAAGATGAGGCTGGGCCCCGCCTTCTCGATGATCTTGCCGGCGCCCAGGAAGAGGCCCACCCCGATGGCGCCGCCGATGGCTATCATCTGGATCTGGCGGCTGCCGAGCCCGCGCTCGTAGCCCTCTTCGGAGGACGGAGCCGCGCCGCCCTCCGGCACCTTCGCAGTGGTCATGTGGAGTTGTGCCCTTTCCCGTGCAGTCCCCCGTCTGCAGCTTTACCACGGGAAAAGGGTGATTATGTGCACATTCACCCGAACGGGCCCGGGGGTGCCCGTGGGCCTAGCCCATCAGCGTCTCGATCAGGGTCTCCTGGAGCCCGCCCAGCCACAGGTACGCCATCACCATCGGCTTGCGCTCGTCCTCGTCCGGCAGCCGGAACAGCTCCTGGCCGTCGTCGTCGTCCCGGATGTCGAGCCGCGCGCCTATGGCCAGCCGCAGGTCGTTCAGCGTCGCGAGCCACTGCCGCGACTCCTCCGGGCCGACCTTGAGCACCGCGCCGTCCTCGCCCTGCACGGAGAGCAGGTCGAGCCCGCGGACGACCGCCAGCGCGTTCTCCCGCTTGCTCTCCCGCAGCTCCGGCTCGGTGTAGCGGCGGAACTCCGCCGAGCGGGCCCGCTCCTCGTCGTCCGGGCCCTTGCCCGGCTCGCCGTACGCGTCGGGGAAGAGCCGCGCCAGCGCCGGGTCGGAGGGCGGCTTGCTGGGGCCCTCGGCGAAGAGCGCGTCCAGCGGGTCGGCGGGCGGCGGGGCGTCCGCGGGGGTGTCGCCGGGGCCGATCAGCTCCAGCAACTGCACGGTCAGGGTGCGCAGGATGGAGATCTCCAGCTCGTCCAGCTCGACGGCAGCGCCGCCGCCGGGAACCGCTTCGAAGTGCCCTGCCATCAGCGGTCCTGCTGGAGGGTGGCCCACAGGCCGTAGCCGTGCATCGCCTGCACGTCCCGCTCCATCTCCTCGCGGGACCCGCTGGAGACGATGGCCCTCCCCTTGGTGTGTACGTCCATCATGAGCTTGCGGGCCTTCTCCCTCGGATATCCGAAGTACGCCTGGAAGACGTACGTCACGTAGCTCATGAGGTTCACCGGGTCGTTGTGGACGATCGTCACCCAGGGGACGTCCGGTTCAGGCACCGCCGCGGGTGACTGGGACTCGACGGTCTCCGGGCGCTCGATCTCCGTGGGTGCGACGCTCACGGTTGGCGGCAACTCCTCGTTAGCTCCGGCTGCGATCGCAGCCCTGACGGTCCCCATGCTGCCACCCGAGACGGTGCCGCAGCCATTCGGACACCGGAAATCGTCAGAGTGACGAGTATGGGCGTAGGATCAGCTGCATGTCGGAACTGAAGCTGCCGGTCACCGTCCCCTCGACGGCCCTCTTCACCGATCACTACGAGCTGACCATGGTCCAGGCCGCGCTGCACGCCGGCACCGCCGGCCGGCGCTCGGTCTTCGAGACCTTCACCCGCCGCCTGCCCGAGGGCCGCCGCTACGGCGTCGTCGCGGGCACCGGGCGCGTCCTGGACGCGCTGGAGAGCTTCCGCTTCGAGCCCGAGGTGCTGCGCTTCCTGCGCGCGCACGACGTGGTCGACGCCCCGACGCTGGAGTGGCTCGCGGACTTCCGGTTCACCGGCGACATCTGGGGCTATCCCGAGGGCGAGGTGTACTTCCCCGGCTCCCCCGTGCTGCGCGTCGAGGGGAGCTTCGCCGAGTGCGTGCTGCTGGAGACGGTGGTGCTGTCGATCCTCAACCACGACTCCGCCATCGCCGCCGCGGCCTCCCGGATGGCCGTCGCCGCCGGCGGCCGGCCGCTCATCGAGATGGGCGCCCGGCGCACCCACGAGCTGTCCGCGGTGGCCGCCTCCCGGGCCGCGTACGTCGGCGGCTTCGCCTCCACCTCCGACCTGGCCGCCGGCTTCCGCTACGCCATCCCCACCGTCGGCACCGCCGCGCACGCCTTCACGCTGCTGCACGACAGCGAGCGCGAGGCGTTCACCGCGCAAATCGAGTCCATGGGCGTGGGGACGACGCTGCTGGTCGACACGTACGACGTGGAAGCCGCGGTCCGTACCGCCGTGGAGGTCGCGGGCCCGGAGCTGGGCGCGGTGCGCATCGACTCCGGCGACCTGCTGCTGGTCGCGCACCGGGTGCGCCAGCAGCTCGACGAGCTGGGCGCTGAGCGCACCCGGATCATCGTCACCAGCGACCTCGACGAGTACGCCATCGCCTCGCTCGCCGCCGCCCCTGTGGACGCGTACGGCGTGGGCACCCGGCTGGTCACCGGCAGCGGGCACCCGACGTGCTCCATGGTCTACAAGCTGGTCGCCCGCGCCGCCTCCGACGCCCCGGACGCGCCGCTGGCGCCGGTGGCGAAGCGGTCGACGGGCGGGAAGACGTCGATCGGCGGGCGGAAGTGGGCGGCCCGGCGGCTCGACGCGTACGGGGTCGCGGAGGCCGAGGTCGTCGGCACCGGGGAGGTGCCGGCGGAGCTGGCGGGGCGGGAGCTGCTGGTGCCGCTGGTGCGCGGCGGGAAGATCGTGGGCCGGGAGCCCATGGACGACGCCAGGGCCCGGCACGTCGTGGCCAGGGACGGGCTGCCGCTGTCCGCCACCCAGCTCTCCAGGGGCGAGCCGGTCCTGCCGACGGAGTACGTATGACGCCCGGCCCAGCGGGCAGAGAACCGGGACGCGCGGCGGCTTGGCTCCCAGCGGTCCGCCCGTCCGACGCCGACTCACGAAGGGCATCGCACCATGCATCGTGCACTGATCGTCGTTGACGTGCAGAACGACTTCTGCGAGGGCGGCAGCATGGGGGTGACCGGGGGCGCGGACGTCGCCGCCGCGATCACGGACCTGATCGGCCGGTCCACGGCCGGCTACCAGCACGTCGTCGCCACCCGCGACCACCACATCGAGCCGGGCGACCACTTCTCGGCGCACCCGGACTTCGTGCACTCCTGGCCGCGGCACTGCGTGGCCGGCACGGAGGGCGTCGGCTTCCACCCGAACTTCGCTCCGACCGTCGCCTCCGGCGCGATCTCGGCGGTCTTCGACAAGGGCGCGTACGCGGCGGCGTACAGCGGCTTCCAGGGGGCGGACGAGAACGGCGTGCCGCTGGCGGACTGGCTGCGCGCCCGGGAGGTCACGGAGGTCGACGTGGTGGGCATCGCCACCGACCACTGCGTGAAGGCGACGGCGCTGGACGCGGCGGCGGAGGGCTTCCGCACCCAGGTGCTGCTGGACCTGACGGCGGGGGTGGCCGAGGACAGCACCCAGCGGGCGCTGGGGGAGCTTTCGGAGGCGGGCGTGGAGCTGACGGGCAAGCCGGTCGTCGGCTGACGCGGACCGCCGCCGGCGCGGGCTGCGGAGCCGTGTGCGGCCGTCTGCGGAGGGCTGGTGACCGCAGGAGCGGCCTGCCGGCCGGCGCGACGCCGTACCGCGGGGGCGGCCCGCCAGCGGTCGCGGCGCTGCGCCGACAGCGCCGTCAGCGGCGGCCCCGGACGCCCGTCCGGGCGTCCGCAAGCCACCCGCGGGCGCTTCCGCGACGGGGCCCGAGGGGCACCTCACGCCCGCCCGCGGCGGTCGCGGGCCGTCGCCCCGGAGCCCGCGCGGCCCTCAGGCGGCGCCCCGGGGTCCCTCCGGCCCGCCGCGGCGTCGCCCGTACGCCTACGTCGCCAGCCGGAAGAGCGCCGCTATCGGGTGCCAGGGCTCCGTGTCGTCGTCGAGCGAGCCGCGCCAGACCAGGCCGTCGGGATGGCAGAGCACGGCGGTCACCTCGTCGGGCGTGGGCGGGTGCGCGTTGCCGCGGAGGTAGACGGAGCGCAGGCCCAGGTTCCGCAGCCGCGTCAGGGCCCTGGCGCGGTTCGCGGCGTGCACGAGCACACGTATCCGCCGGCTCTCCACGGGGGCCGGCAGGGAGACGGCGACCACCATGCTGCCGTCCGGCAGCTTGGTGAATCCTCCTCCGCCCATGGCGCTCCTCACGTGCTCATCGGTCGGCCAGCCTGCTCACGCCATCTTTACGCGATCGGCCGCCGCCCCGCCAGGGGCAGCGGCCGATACGTCTCTGACCTGCGATTTTACCGAATCACCTACCGGAGGGCGCCACCTGGATTGTCATGGTCCGGCCATGACTGGGCTCCTGGACGATGGTGATCTTCGTGTTGGTGTCCGGCACCTTCACGCTGCCGCCCGGGTTCCGCTCGTCCCAGTACGACCCCTTGCGGTCGTCGAAGACCGGAACGCCCTTCTTCGACGTGATCTTCGCCGGCTTCCCGTCCTTGTGGAGGGTGAAGCCGTCGGTCGGCTGGGTGCTGAAGGTGGCGTCGTACGCCTGGATGCGGTTCCGCATCACCGAGCCGTCCGCCCACTTCGCCGGCTTCGGGTGCGCGTCGACCGGCAGCACCAGACCCGCGCCCGGGTGCTCGCTGGTGTTGTTGTCGAGCTGCGAGGTGTCCCACAGCCAGACGGCCAGGCCGTTCTGGTACGGGAAGTGCTCGACCCAGTCCGGCTTGTCGGTGACCCAGCCGAAGTTGTACGGGCCGCTCTTGAGCGTCTTGTCGTACGACACGTACTGCCGGTTCTCGGCGATGTAGTACTGCGGGTAGTCCTTGGTGAAGGACTCCTCGACGCGCGAGAAGCCGTCCGCGGTCCAGCCCGCGTCGTCGCCCTCGGCGCCGTCCGCGAAGACCTCCGCGCCGTCCGCCGTGATCGTCAGCGCGTCGGCGGCGAAGCCCTTCTGGGCCACCCCGCCGTCGGTCTGGTAGCGGAAGCGGAGCTGGATCTCCTGGCCCGCGTAGGCGTCGAGGGAGTACTCCAGGTCGCGGTACTCGCCGGAGACGCCGGTCAGCGCCGGCCGGTCGCCGCCGTCGCGCGGGATCTGCGCGCCGTCCGCGGTGCCGTCGAGCGGGGTGAAGCCGGCGCCGCCGTCCGTGGAGACCTCGGCGTAGAGGTAGTCGTAGTTCTCCTCGATGTCCCACCAGCCCGCGAGGCTGAGCGAGGCGCTGGACTTGCCGGTCAGGTCGACCGTGCGGGTCAGTGAGTTGGACAGGTCGTCGCCCATGCCGCTCCACCACTGCTTGCTGCCCTCGGCGGGCTTGGTGATGGTGGTGGTGACGGCCTTCTCGGGCAGCTCGACGACGAGCGCCTGCGGCTTGCCCTCCACCTGCTCCTCGGCGCGGCCGAGGGTGTGCTGGGAGCGGGTCGCCGCCTTGGCCGTGTCGTAGTCCAGCCAGCCGAGTTGGAGCTTGTCCCAGGCGGTCATGTCGCCGGGCAGGTCGCCGATGGCGTCCTTGCCGCGGCCGAGCCAGGAGCCGGAGGACATGAGCGACCAGAAGGCGGTGGAGTTCTCGCCGCCCGCGGTGTCGTACAGGTCGGGCAGGCCGAGGTCGTGGCCGTACTCGTGGGCGAAGACGCCGAGTCCGCCGTTCTCCGGCTGGACGGTGTAGTCGCCGACCCACACGCCGGTGTCGCCGATCTGGGTGCCGCCGGCCTTGTTCTCGCCGGGGCCCGTGCTGCCAGCGTCGGTGCCGTAGGCGTACCAGCGGTGCGCCCAGATGGCGTCCTCGCCCTGTGCGCCGCCGCCGGCGGACTCGTCCTCGCCCGCGTGCACGAGCTGGAAGTGGTCGATGTAGCCGTCGGGCTCGTCGAAGTTGCCGTCGCCGTCGAAGTCGTAGCGGTCCCAGACGTCGTACTCGGCGAGCTGCGCCTTGATCTCGGCGTCGGTCCTGCCGGCGGCCTTCTGGTCCTCGGCCCACTTGGCGGTCGCATCGCGGACCAGGTCCCAGACGGAGGCGCAGGTGGAGTCGCCGCAGTAGTTGGAGCCGTAGCGGGCCTCGTTCCACTTCACCGAGACCCAGTCGCTGACCTCGCCGTCCACCGTGTACTTCCCGGAGGACTGCTTCTCGTAGTACTTCGCCACGGACTGCTTGTCGGCGTCCTTGGAGAAGTAGAGGTCCTGGTAGTGCTGACGGTCGTAGTCGGCCTTCCAGTCGGTGGAGTTGTCCACCGCCCGGTCCGGCTCGGCTATCTGGTTGTGCGCGGGTCCCGCGTCGCCGCCGTACTTGACGACGGGCGGCTTCGGGCCCTCGGGTCCGTCCGGGTCGTACATGGTCTCGTCGTCGACGTCGTCGCCGAACTCGACCAGCACGGTGAAGATCTTGTCGGTCTTCGCCCCCCGGCCCAGCTCGGCGTACTTGCCGTCGTCGAGCTTGACGACGGTCGAGCCGTCCCTCTCCGCCCGCGGCTGCGCCTCGGTCTCGCCGGAGAGCAACTGCTGCAGCGCGGCCTCCTGGCGCGCCTCCTGCTCCTTGCTGAACGGACCGTCGAGGTCGTGCTCCTGATGCTTCGGCGCCCGCGCCGGGTCGCGGCGTTCGAGCTGGGCCGCGCCGTCGCCGGGGTCGGCGGCAGCCTGCCCCAGGGGAAGCAGAGCCGCCCCGAGTGCGGCTGCAACCACCGTGGTAACGGCAGTTTTTGACAACTTTCTTTGCCTGCTCTTCACGTTTGCGCTGTCCCTCCCGCGTCGCCGCACGTATAGGTGTGCCTGCATTCGACCGGAGTGAACAAAGAAATGACAGTCTTGACTTGGACACTTCAGAGGGCTACGGCACCTGAGCCGCTGGTGACGGCGTTGCCCACCCCGGCATGACACCGTGCGCCCCCTCGTGCACCCCCCGAGTGGGTAAGGTCACGCTTACTTGCGTCCCCGGGCGGGCAACGCCTTGGGTAATGGGGGGCGGCTGCACGCACGGGGCCGCCCTTCGGCACGTTCACCCGTCCGCACCGATGCTGAGCCCACCAGGGGGGCTGCCATGCCGCGTCCGACTCTCACCCAAATCCTGTACGGGTCGGCCACAGTCATCGCCTCAGCAGCAGCCATGCTGCTGCTCTCGCAGGCCGGCGCAGCCATCGCCCTCGTGGCGATCTGCGTCACCGCCCTGGCGCTCGGAGTGCTCGTCGCACTGACCGCTCCCGTACCGCGCTCCCGCCGCGCTCCCGCCTTGACGGCGGAGCACGTGGTGGCGGCGCGGCCGGACGGTATCGCCGCACCCGCGGCGGACCGGCGGCCGGTCGGCGCGCAGTCCGCGCCGCACTGAGACGGCACGGGGGCGTCCGCAGGGGCGCCCACGGGGGACGGCCGAGGCACCTACCGAACAGGAAGCGGCCGGCGACCATGTGGTCGCCGGCCGCTTCGGTGTGCCGGTCCCGGGGGGGCGGGGCGGGGAGGCGGTGGTCAGGGGGTGTAGCGCTGCCCCTCGGTCGAAACCACCACGGTCTTGGCCGCCTTGTCGTGCACGCACTGGCGGTACGGCCGGTCCCAGGTGCAGGACAGCACGTTGTAGAGCCAGAACAGGGTGCCGATGCACGGCACGATCGCGGGCAGCGAGTAGACGGCGGCGCGGAGCCAGCCGGGACCTCCGGCGGGAACGGCGCCGTTCTCCAGCATGCCGACGCGGATGCCCATGAGCTTCTTGCCGACGGTCTGACCGCTGCGGGTGAGCATCAGGCCCTCGTAGACGAGGTAGACGAGGATGCCGAAGATGCCCCAGGCGTACTGGGAGCCGGTGTTGTCGGTGTCGGCGACCTCGTCGACGCGGCCGATGAGGGTGAGGAAGAGCGACACCGGGATGTAGACGATCAGGGCGTCGATGATGCGGGCCAGCAGCCGGCGGCCGAGGCCGCCGAGCGGGGGCATCCCGGCCAGCCGGGGATCGGGGGCGCCGTAGGGGGAGCCGCCGGGGCCGCCGCCGTACGGGGGCGGGGGCGGAGGCGGGGGCATGGAGCCGGGGGGCTGGTCGTAGGGGGAACCGCCGGAGGGCGGGGGGCCGTAGCCGTGCTCGCCGCCGGTGCCCGAGCCGGGCGGCGGGGCGGCGCCGGGACCGGACGGCGACGAGCCGCCGGGACCGGGCGGCGGCGTGACGCCCGACCCGGACGAGGGCGCGGCATCGGGTCCGGTGGGCGGGGCGGTGCCGGAACCGGACGACGAGGAAGCCCCCGGACCGGTCGGCGGGGTCACGCCGGAACCGGACGAGGGCATGGCGCCGGGACCGGTCGGCGGGGGCGGCGCGCCGCCGGGCCCCTGCCCTCCGCCCCCGTGCGCCGGGGTGCCCTCGCCCGTGCCGGGCGCGGGGCCCGCGGGCGGCGGGGGTGCCTCGCCTTGCTCCTCCGGTGTCGTCGGGCGGCCCACCGGCCGCGTCGTCCCGCTTCCGGCTGCCGGCGCTTCGCGCGGCTCCCGTGCCCCGTGGTCCTCACCCGGCGGCGGTCCCGCCTCCTCCTCCTGCCCTTCCTGCCCCCGCGTGCCGCCGGGGGGCGCGCCGCTCTGCGGCGGCTGCGAGCGCGTGGGCTTGCTGCGGTGCGGGTCGGCGCCCTCGCCGTGGTCGGAGCTCATGCACCGAGTCGACCCCCGGTGTCACCGCCCCGCATCCCGGGGGCCGCCGAACGGCTCAGCCGCGCGCCACGTACGTGCGCCCCGCCTTGTCGTGCCAGCACTGCCGCCACGGCTTGTCGAAGGCGCACCAGACGACGTTCAGCAGCCCGATGAACGGCAGCAGCAGGAACACCGCGTACGTCAGCCACCGCCGCAGCGCCGAGCCGGTCGCCGGCGGGTCCTGCGACTCGATGTCCAGCACCCGCACGCCGAACAGCCTCTTCCCGGGCGTACGCCCCCACTTCGCGGTCGGCAGCGCCTCCACGACGAGGCCGAGCACGAGGAAGAGGCCGAGGACGAGCGCGAGATAGGGGCCCGTGGTGCCGTCGATGAGCCAGACCGTCACGGTCTTGCCGGACTCCTCGGCGGCGTCGATCTTGTCCTGTACATGGTCCACGGACTTGCTCACCAGCGGCACCGCGACCGCCGCGAGCACGCCGCCGACCAGCAGCGCGTCCACGAACCGGGCGCCGAGCCTGCGCCCGAGCCCGGCGGGCGGCGCGGTGCCCTGCGCGGCACTGAGGAAGGGGTCACCGGACGGCGGCCGCCAGGGCACGACGGGCGGCTCGCTGCCGCCGCCCTGCGGCAGTTCGGCGCGGGCCGCGGGCCGCTCGGGAAGCTGCGCGGCGGGCGGCGGCTGCGGGGTGGAGGGCGGGGCCGTGCGCGCGGCGGGGGTCAGCGGCGGCGCCGCGTGGCCGCCCTGCGGCGCGAGCTGCGGCGGCGCGGGGCGGGGCTGCGGCAGTTCGGGCGTCGTCGGCGTCGGCGGCGGGGCCACCGGCACGTCCGGGGCCGTGGGCGCAGGGCGCGCCTGCGGCAGGTCGGGGGTGGTGGGCGCGGGAAGGGCACCCGGTACCTCGGGCGTGGTTGGTGCCGGCACGTAGACCCCCGGGGTCTGCCGCGGATCCGCGGCCCCGGACCCGGCGGCCCCCGGCCCGAACCCGGAGGCGGCTGCCCCGGAGCCCGCACCGGACCCGGCCCCCGGGCCGGCCTCCTCGCGCGTCTCCTCCGGCGTTCCGGGTGCCGGTACGGGCGCGGGCCCCGACAGCCGCCGTACCTGCTCGCCCCACGAGCCGCCCCCGACGCGCGGGTCGCGCCCGAGCGGCACGCCCGGCCGGTCCTGCTCGTACGGACCGGGCGCGGCCTGTCCGCCCTCCTGCCCGGCGCCGCCGTCCGCGGCCCCGGCGTCCTCCGCCCGGCGCGCGGCCGGCAGCCGGGGCTCCTCCTCGGTGCGGCCCGGCTCCGGCGTGCCGCCGCCCAGCTCGGCCGGCACCGTGAGCGCCGGCTGGTCCTGCGCGCCCCAGGCGACGCGGCTGTCGGCCCGCTCCGCCACGTCCACGACGTCGACCGCCTGCCACGCGCCCTGGGCGTCCGCCGGCTCCCCGGCGGGCGGCTCGTCGGATGCGGCCCGCTCGGCCGCGTCCCGTACGTCGTCCGCGTCGTCGCTCCCGCGCGCGTGCCGCCCGCGGGGGGCGGGCACGGAGTCCCGGGGCTCCTCCTCGTCGAGGAACACCGGACCGGTCTCGCTCAGCGACGGCCCTGAGGCGGCGGGCTCCGCGGGCGCGGCGTCCGCGCCCTCCGCGCCGCCCGCGCTCGCGGACTCCGCGTCGGCGATCTCCTGCGCGTCCGCGGCCAACTGCTCCTCGCCCTCTTGGGCACGGCGGCTGGTGCCGGGGACCCACGCCGCACCGTTCCAGTACCGGACGTAGCCCGGGATGGAGGGGTCGGGGTAGTAACCGGGGCCGGGGATCCCGCCTCCGGAGGGTGGTGTCGGGGCGCTCATGGTGTCCACATCTACCAGAACCGGCGGACAGCCGGGTCCGCCTCACCCCCGTTCCGCCTTAAGTGACTTGTCGAACGATGGGAGGAAGTCTGCGGAAGTCGCGTAAGAGCGCCCCCGTTTGGCCGTCTCTCCCCCAGCAGGCCCGTCGGACCTGCGTGACGTTCGACAAGAGAGGTGCCACACCATGCGGACCGTGGTGGAACGCGAACTGGAGCTGCGGCTCGTGCTGTCGCCGGAGAAAAGTGTTCCGGTTCCGTCCAGACTGACATACCGGTCGTCGGACCCGTACGCCGTCCACATCAGTTTCCCCATCGGCTCGGCGGCGCCGGTGCGCTGGTCGTTCGCCCGGGAGCTGCTGGTGGAGGGGGTGTTCCGGCCGTGCGGCCACGGCGACGTGCGGGTCTGGCCGACGAAGTCCGGTTCGGGGAGCGTCATCTGCCTGGCGCTCACCTCTTCGGACAGGGACGCGCTCCTCGAGGCGCCCGCCGCCGCGGTCTCCACCTGGCTGGAGCGCACGCTACGGGCCGTGCCCCCCGGGTTCGGAGAGGGCACGGCTCGGCCTGGACGAGGGGCCGGCGGAGCTGCTGGGGCCCGCGACGCGGGACGAGCTGCGGCTGAGCGACCCGTGGCCGTCGGACGAGTCCGGCGATACGTGAGCGCCCGTACGCGCCGCTGCGCGCCCACGCGCCGTCCCGCGCAACCGTGCGGCGCCCCGCCCCCGTTCGGCGCTACGCCGCCGTCCCCGCCGGAAGCTGCCCCGGCCCGCGGAACGTGCCCCGGTACGCGGTCGGCGAGACGCCCAGCGCCGCCTGCATGTGCTGCCGCAGCGACGCCGCCGTGCCGAACCCGGCGTCCGCCGCCACCCGGTCGACGCTGCGGTCGGTCTCCTCCAGCAGGTGCCGCGCCCGCTCGACTCGCTGCCGGGTGAGCCATTGCAGCGGCGTCACGCCGGTCTCCTCGCGGAACCGGCGGCTGAAGGTCCGTACGCTCATCGACTCCTGCGCGGCCAGCTCCCGCAGGGCGACGGGGCGGTCGAGGTGCGCCAGCGCCCAGGCGCGGGCGCGGCCCGTGGTGCCCAGCTCCGGCTCGGCGACCGGCCGGGGCACGTACTGCGCCTGCCCGCCGTCGCGGTGCGGGGGCACGACGGTGCGGCGGGCGACGTCGTTGGCGACGGCGGCGCCGTGGTCGGCGCGGATCATGTGCAGGCACAGGTCGATGCCCGCGGCCTCGCCCGCGGAGGTGAGGACGCCGCGGTCCTCGGTGTAGAGCACGTCGGGCTGGAGGCGTACGGCGGGAAAGCGGCGGCGGAACAGCTCGGCGGACTTCCAGTGCGTCGTGGCCCGGCGCCCGTCGAGCAGGCCCACGGCGGCGAGCACGAACGCGCCGGTGCAGACGGAGGCCACGCGCGCGTCGGGCCGCACCCGCCCGAGGGCCGCCCGCAGCGCGGCCGACGGCTCCCCGTACCCGGCGCCCCCGGCCGGCCCCTCCCCCGCGTCCCCCGCGCTCCCGACCGCGCTACCGACCGCGCTAACGACAGCGCTTTCGACCGCGTCCGCGGCGTGCGACGCGGGCACCACGACGGTCGCGGCCCCGTCCAGCGCCTCCGGACCGCGCTCGACGAGCACCGGGAAGTCCGCGTCGGTACGCACGGGACCCGGCCGCAGCGCGCAGGTGACCACCTCGTACAGCCGCCGCCCCCCGGCCTCGGCGGAGCCGAACATCTGGTGGACCAGGCCGAGTTCGAGGGGCATCACGCCGTCCCGGACGAGGACGGCGACGCGGTGCGGTCCGGTGGGGGAGGTTTCTGCGGAGCCGGTCATGGCACGATTCTTTCACATGCGTCCAATCCGGCCATTCGAGGGCATTGCGCCAGGCGCAACGATCACGGAAAGCGACGGACGCGCAAGATCCTGACCGGATTCTGGACGGGGTCTTCCGCTGAGCGGTGCCGCTCGCTAGGTTTCCGCTCACCCCCGCCGAGCAGGCGGAGGCGGGGCTCCGAGATCCGCGGCAGAGCCGCCGCGGACACAAGCCGGTGCCACCTGCGGCCGGCGGCTCCAGACGCCGGCGCTGCAAGGGACGGGTGCGCCGGCGCGGGAAGGGCCGCACATCACTTGAGGAGGCGGCGTGCCCGCAGAGACCTCCCAGACCCTCGACCGTGGACTCCGCGTGCTCAAGCTGCTCGCCGACACCGACCACGGCCTGACCGTCACCGAGTTGTCGCACAAACTGGGCGTCAACCGCACCGTGGTGTACCGCCTGCTCGCGACCCTGGAACAGCACGCCCTCGTCCGCCGCGACCTCGGGGGCCGCGCGCGCGTCGGGCTCGGGGTGCTGCGGCTGGGCCGGCAGGTGCACCCGCTGGTGCGGGAGGCGGCACTGCCGGCGCTGCGCGCGCTCGCCGAGGACGTCGGCGCGACCGCGCACCTGACGCTGGTCGACGGCAGCGAGGCGCTGGCCGTCGCCGTCGTCGAGCCGAGCTGGACCGACTACCACGTCGCCTACCGCGCCGGCTTCCGGCACGCCCTGGACCAGGGCGCGGCGGGCCGGGCGATACTCAAGGGCCGCGGCCTCGGCCCGGGCGCGCGCGAGACGGACGCGGAGCTGGCGCTGGCCCTGACGCACGGCGAGCTGGAGGCGGGCGCGAGCGGCGCGGCGGCCCCGCTGCTGGGGGTGTCGGGGATAGAGGGCAGCGTGGGCGTGGTGATGCTGCACGAGATCGTCCCGGGCGAGGTGGGTCCCCGCGTGGTCTCGGCGGCGCGCGAGGTCGCCCAGGCCCTGCGGTAGCCGCGCGGGGCGCGGCGCGACCGGTCGGAAAGCCGCGGCACGGCGTGACGGATACCCCGCGGGTACGGCGCAACGCGGCCGGCACGGAAGTGCGGCGCCGCCGAAGAGGGACGGGGTGCACACCGGACGGTGAGCACTCCGCGCGGCCGGCGACCGGGCGCCTGTGCGCCCGCGGCGACCACCCGGGCGCGTGCCCCGGCGGCTTCGCCGCGGGGCGGCCGCGGCCCGGCGGAGCCGCTGCCGGCACACCCGGCCTCTCCGGTACGGCCCACCCCGCCCCTCCCGTTCCCCCCGCCCGGCGGGGGCACCGTAGATTGGTGGCGTGCCACCTCGTCGTGTGACCCTCGCGCTCTGTGCCGCGCCCGTCGCCGGGCTGCTCGCCGCCGCGGCGTTCGCTCCGCTGCCGTTCTCGCTGGCGAAGCCCGGGATGACCGCCGACGTGCTCGGCGACCACCGGGGCAGCCCCGTGATCACCGTCTCCGGGGCGGAACAGCACGCCACCGACGGCGAGTTGCGCATGACGACGATCGCCGCGACCGGCCCCGAGGTCGATCTGCGGCTCGCGGACATCGCCTCCGGCTGGTTCGCCACCGACGAGGCCGTGATGCCCAAGGACGCGGTGTATCCGGTGGGCGACTCCCGCAAGGAGATCCGCGAGTACAACGCGGAGCAGATGCGCGAGTCCCAGAACACCGCCGTCACCGCCGCCCTGAACCACCTCGGCCGCAAGCCCGGCAGCGTCGACGTCGAGCTGCGCCTCACCGACGTCGGCGGGCCCAGCGCCGGGCTCTTCTTCGCCCTGGGGATCGTCGACAAGCTCGGCCCCGACGACCTGACCGGCGGCCGGGTCGTCGCCGGTACGGGCACGATCGATCGGGACGGCACCGTCGGCGCGGTCGGTGGCGTACCGCTGAAGACGCAGGCCGCCAAGCGCGACGGCGCGACGGTGTTCCTGGTGCCGAAGGCAGAGTGCGCCGACGCGCAGTCGGAGCTGCCGGAGGGGCTGCGGCTGGTGCCCGTGGAGAAGCTGTCCGACGCGGTGACGTCGCTGAAGGCGCTGGAGTCGGGCGGCGACGTACCGAGCTGCTGACGCGCACCCCGTACGCCCCGCAGGGCCCGCCCCGGAATTCACGTGCGGTCCGTACGCGATCTCCGTACCCTCGACCGGCGTGGAACCGCTCAGTGAGAAAGAGATCCGCGCATCCTTCGTGAACGCCACCAAGGGCGACGCCGGCCGGCTCAAGCTGCCGCTCGACTTCGCCGGCCTGCCCTGGCCGGATCTGGACTTCCTCGGCTGGGTGGACCCCGGCGCGCCGCTCCGCGCCCACCTCGTCGTCCCGCGCCCGGACGGGCCCCTCGGGATCACCCTGCGCGTCCCGGCCGCCGGCCGCGCCAGCGCTGTGCGCTCCCGCATGTGCCAGCTCTGCCTCACCGCCCACTCCGCCTCCGGCGTCCGGCTGCTCGCCGCCCCGCTCGCGGGCCCGCGCGGGCGGCAGGGGAACACGGTCGGCGTGTACGTCTGCGCCGATCTCGCCTGCTCGCTCTACCTGCGCGGCAAGCGGCAGCCGAAGCTCCGTACCGTGCCGCAGGAGGAGTCGCTGACCGAGGCCGAGCGGATCGCGCGTATGTGGGGCAACCTGGAGGATTTCGTGAGGAAGGTCACCGCCCCGGCCGCTCCGTAGGACCGCCCCCCGGTGAGCCGCCCGCCGGTGAGCCGCCCGCCGCCTGCCGCACCAGCGGGACGATCCGCAGCGGCACCGGGTTCTCCATCACGATCGCCGTCGACGCCCGCACGATCCCGTCGAACCCCACCACCAGGTCGATCACCCGCTGCAGATCGGCGTTCGACCGCGCCACCAGCCGGCACAGCATGTCGCCGTGCCCCGTGATCGTGTGCAGCTCCAGCACCTCGGGCACCCGCGCCAGGTGGCTGCGGACGTCCGTGCCCTGGCCCTGCTTGATCTCCAGGGTGGCGAACGCCGTCACCGGATACCCCAGGGCCGCCGGGTCGACGTCCGGGCCGAAGCCGCGGATGACGCCGCCGGAACGCAGCCGGTCGAGCCGGGCCTGCGTGGTGCCGCGGGCGACGCCCAGGCGGCGGCTGGCCTCCAGCACGCCGATGCGCGGCTCGTTCGCGAGCAGCTCCAGGAGCCGGCCGTCGAGCTGATCGATCATCCCGCACGCTCCTCGTTGGTCAGCTTGTACAGATAGCCCGGGTCTTCGCGCGTCCCACCGGTCAATCTGACCAGTGATTTCGGCAACTATTGCACACCTTGCCAACCGGAGAGACCCTTTTGAGCATGACCGAGACCATTGATCAGCCCGCTCCGCAGATCCGGCAGGACGACCCCTTCCCGGTGAAGGGGATGGACGCCGTGGTGTTCGCGGTCGGCAACGCCAAGCAGGCCGCCCACTACTACTCCACGGCGTTCGGCATGAAGCTGGTCGCGTACTCCGGACCGGAGAACGGCAGCCGCGAGACCGCCAGTTACGTCCTGGAGAACGGTTCCGCCCGTTTCGTCCTCACCTCCGTCATCAAGGCCGCCACCGACCACGGCCGGTTCCTCGACGCGCACGTCACCGAGCACGGTGACGGCGTGATCGACCTCGCCCTGGAGGTCCCCGACGCCCGCGCCGCGTACGCGCACGCCGTCGCGCAGGGCGCCACCGGCCTCCAGGAGCCGTACGAGCTGAAGGACGAGCACGGCACCGTGGTGCTCGCCGCCATCGCGACGTACGGCCAGACCCGCCACACCCTCGTCGAGCGCACCGGCTACGACGGCCCGTACCTGCCCGGCTACACGGCCGCGGAGCCGCTGGTCGCGCCGCCCGCGCGGCGGACGTTCCAGGCCGTCGACCACTGCGTCGGAAACGTCGAACTCGGCAAGATGGACGAGTGGGTGGCCTTCTACAACAAGGTCATGGGCTTCACGAACATGAAGGAGTTCGTGGGCGACGACATCGCCACCGAGTACTCCGCGCTCATGTCCAAGGTCGTCGCGGACGGCACGCTCAAGGTCAAGTTCCCGATCAACGAGCCGGCGCCGGGCAAGAAGAAGTCGCAGATCGACGAGTACCTGGAGTTCTACAACTCCCCCGGCGTGCAGCACATCGCGCTGGCCACCAACGACATCGTCGGCACGGTACGGACCATGCGCGCGGCCGGCGTCGCGTTCCTCAGCGTGCCGGACGCGTACTACGACACCCTCGGCGAGTGGGTCGGCGACACCCGCGTACCGATCGACGAGCTGCGGGAGTTGAAGATCCTCGCCGACCGCGACGAGGACGGGTACCTGCTCCAGATCTTCACCAAGCCGGTGCAGGACCGGCCCACGGTGTTCTTCGAGATCATCGAGCGGCACGGCTCGATGGGCTTCGGAAAGGGCAACTTCAAGGCCCTGTTCGAGGCCATCGAGCGCGAACAGGACAAGCGCGGCAACCTCTGAGCGCGCGTGACTCCTGCCTCATCCCTGTCGGTTTCCCATCCCGGCTTGGCCGTTCCGCGACAGAGATGATACGCAATCGTGATGCGTATCGAGCGGGAGCAGTAGGAGGCTGCGCGAGACGACGAGCAGGACGAGCGGCGCCGCCCGGCGTTCCGCCCCGACGTGGAGGGGCTCCGGGCGGTGGCGCTCGGTCTCGTCCTGCTCTACCACGCGGGCGTCCCCTGGTTCCCCGGGGGATACGTCGGCGTGGACGTCTGGCTGGGAGCTGGCCGTCTGCGGGCTCCTCGCCCTGGTCCCCGCCGCCGCATGGCGCCGCGCCCTGCCCGCCGCAGGGCCGGGCGCCGGTCCCGTCGCCCGGAGGGGTGCGCTCGCCGCCGGTGCGCTGGCGGTGGCGACGAGTGGCGCGACAACGCGCTGGAGCGGATCGAGGACGAGAGCCCGGCTCTGATCATCACGGGCACGCAGGACGTCAAGACGGTCGTCGAGGACGGCAAGCGGCTCAGCGGCAAGGAGAGCGCGAAGGCGCACCAGAAGGGCTACGAGGAGACCATGGACGACCTCCTCGGCACCGGCGCCACCGTCGTCACCCTCGCCGACAACCCGTACCCGCCCGAGGACATCCCGTCCTGCGTCTCCGGCGCGGTCCGGGATCTGGACGACTGCGCGTTCTCGGAGGCGGACGGGTACGGGTACGAGCCGGTCAGCGCGCGGGCGAACGCGAAGTTCGACGAGGTGGGGCTCATCGACCCGAAGCCGGTGATGTGCAAGGACGGCACCTGCCCCGCGGTGATCGGGAACGTGATCGTGTACCGCAACGGGGCGCACATCACGGCGTCGTACATGGAGACGCTGACGGACTGGCTGGACGGCCAGCTACGCCGGGTGACCTGAGGCGGGCGGGGTTTCGCGGCGGGCGGAGGCGTTGCAGTCTGGAGCCATGAGCGATGAGGCAGCAGCCGGACACGCGACCCGGGACGAGGCAGTGCGTACCGCCCTCCTGCGGGGCCTGCCCGCCGCGGCGGTGCTGACGGACCCGGACGTCACCGTGGCGTACGCGGGCGACATGGCCGGGTTCTGCCCCTCCGGCACGCCCGCGGCGGTGGTGCTGCCGCAGACGGTCGAGCAGGTGCAGCACGTGCTGCGGACGGCGACGGAGCTGCGCGTCCCCGTCGTCCCGCAGGGCGCCCGCACGGGCCTGTCCGGCGCGGCCAACGCGGACGACGGGGCGATCGTGCTCTCGTTCGTGAAGATGGACCGCATCCTGGAGATCGACCCGGTCAACCGGATCGCCGTCGTCGAACCGGGCGTCGTCAACGCCGCGCTCTCCCGCGCGGTCGCCGCCGAGGGCCTGTTCTACCCGCCCGACCCGTCGAGCTGGGAGACGTGCACGATCGGCGGCAACATCGGCACCGGCTCGGGCGGGCTGTGCTGCGTGAAGTACGGCGTCACGGCCGAGTACGTCCTCGGCCTCGACGTCGTCCTCCCGGACGGCCGCCTGCTCACCACCGGCCGCCGCACAGCCAAAGGCGTCGCGGGCTACGACCTGACCCGGCTCTTCGTCGGCTCCGAGGGCAGCCTCGGCGCGGTCGTCGGCGCCACGCTGGCCCTCAAGCCGGCGCCGGGGCCGCAGTTGGCGCTGGCGGCGGAGTTCCCGTCGGCGGCGGCGGCGTGCGACGCGATCTGCCGGATCATGGCGGGCGGGCACGTGCCGTCGCTGCTGGAGCTCATGGACCGCATGACCGTACGGGCCGTCAACTCCCTCACGAAGATGGGCCTCCCGGAGACCACGGAAGCCCTCCTCCTCGCCGCCTTCGACACCCCGGACCCGGCCGCCGACCTCGCCGCCGTGGGCGCCCTCTGCACGGCGGCGGGCGCCACGGAGGTCGTCCCGGCGGCGGACGCGGCCGAGTCGGAACTGCTGCTCGCCGCCCGCCGCGCGGCCCTCCCCGCCCTGGAGGCGGTGAGCGGCACCACGATGATCGACGACGTCTGCGTCCCCCGCAGCCGCCTCGGCGACTTCCTCGACGGCGTCGCCGAGATCGCCGCGACGTACGACCTGACCATCGGCACCTGCGTCCACGCGGGCGACGGCAACACCCACCCCAACGTCTGCTTCGACCCGGCCGACCCGGACGAGTCGGCGCGGGCGCGGAAGTCGTTCGACGCGATCATGGCCCTGGGCCTGGACCTGGGCGGCACGATCACGGGCGAGCACGGGGTGGGGGTGCTGAAGAAGGAGTGGCTGGCGAAGGAGCTGGGGCCGGTGGGTCTGGAGCTCCAGCGGCAGATCAAGGCGGTCTTCGACCCGCTGGGCATCATGAACCCGGGCAAGCTGTTCTGACGCGGTGCCCCATGGGGCGGGACGCTACCGCCGGACCTCGGCCCAGACGGTCTTGACGACGGCGTCGGCCTGGAAGCAGCCCCAGCGCTCGGCGAACGCGGCGACGAGGACGAGCCCGCGGCCGCGATCGCTCTCGGGGTGAACCGGGCCGGGCGGGGCAGCCGTGGGGAGAGGCCGTTCGGGGCGGGCGTCGGAGATCTCGATCCGTACGACGTGCTCCATCAACCGCAGCCGCAGCCGGAAGCACCGCCCCGGATGCCGCCCGTGCACGGCCGCGTTGGCGGCCAGCTCGGCGGTCACGACGGCGACGGCCTCGGCGGTGGCCGTCGTGCGGGGGATGCCCCACGCGGCGAGTTGGTGCACGGCGAGCAGCCGGGCACGGCGGGCGCCGCGGGGGGTGGGGCTGAAGAGTGCGGCGAGGGTGGGGGCGGCGGTTGGTGCGTGCATGGAGCAACGGTGGCGGGGGTGGGGAGGGGGCGGGCAGGGCAGCTGGGCCTCAGGGGCGTTGTGTACGGGAAGGGGGCTGTTTTGTACGGGCCGATGCCCGGAACCCGCGCCGATACGTGTCGTTGTACCCGGGTAGCACGCGCGTACGACAGACAGGGGCGTGGGTAGATGGGAAACAACCGCCGCCGGGGAAAGCGCATCGATGACGACGGCAGGCCGGGGAGCTGGGTCGCGTACGGCAGGCTGCTGAAGTTCTTCCGCACGAAGGCGGGGCTGACGCAGGAGGAGTTGGCCGAGCGGATGGGGTACTCGCTGGACCACTGCGCGTCGGTGGAGCAGGGACGACGGCCGGCGAAGGCGGAGTTCACGGAGCGGGCGGAGGAGGTGGTGGAGGCGGGGGGCGTGCTCGCGGAGTTGCAGGATGAGGTGGACTTCGCCCAGTTGCCGACGTTCTTCCGGGACTTGGCGGCGTTGGAGAAGGAGGCGGTCGTCAGGTTCTCGTACGACCCCCTTGTGATCCCGGGGCTGTTGCAGACTGAGGACTACGCAAGATGCATGCTCAACGGCACCTACCCACGAGTCGACGACGAGACCGTCGACAAGTGGTTAACGGCACGCCTCGCCCGGCAAGGACTGCTCACCCGCAAAAATCCCCTGGTGACGTTCGCCTTCATCATCGAAGAGGCGACGCTGCAACGCATGGTGGGAGGCCGCGAGGTACTCCGGACACAACTCCACCGACTGCTGGATTGCGCGGAGCTGCGGAATGTCGAGATTCAGGTCATGCCGTCCGCACGCGCAGTACATGGCGGTATGAGCGGACACATGGTGCTCCTGGAGACGGCAGACGGGAAGCAGTATGTCTACACCGAGTCGCAAGGTTGCGTGATGTCCCGAGCAGGCCGGGAACAGACCGGCCACTTCTGGCTTCGTTATGGTTCAATGCGCGCGCTGGCCCTCAGTTCTGAGGAGTCGGTCCGCCTCATCGAGCAAGTGGCAGGAGAGCTATGAGCACCGCCAAGGCCGAGGCCCAGGTCCCGGGTTTGTCCTGGGCCAAGTCGAGCTACAGCAGTTCGGAAGGCGGCGACTGCATCGAGGTCGCCCCCACCCCGCACACCGTCCACGTACGCGACTCAAAGGACCCCGAGGGCCCCATACTCCGCTTCACCCCCGACGCGTGGGCTGAGTTCGTCGCGTACGCCCGTACGCTCTGACGGGCAACGCCCCGCCACCACCCCACACACCGCGGGCCGACGCGGCTCGCGGTGTGTAGCGGTGCGGCCAGTCGGTGATCACCTCGTCTGCTTCCGGGAAACGCGCCCTGGTGGCGAATGCCGGCCGTGCGTCGCACACGGTGACGTGGTAGCCGCGAACTTGCCCAGCCGTACGAGCGCCGCTGCGAAGTCGATCGCGCCGAAGACGATCAGGCGCGGAGGCGGTGCACTGGATTCGACCAGGAAGGTGAGTGGCTGAGGGCAGGAGCTTCCCTCTCCTCCTACGCCCACTGTGCCGGTGCGCCCTGCGAGGAGCATGGCTCGCGTTTCCGCCACAGCGGTGCGCGTGACCTCCACCTCGTCGCCGAGCGTTCCCTCGGACGCTCCGGTGGCCCTGACGACCAGACCACGGCCCATCAGCTCGGCGGGCCCGTCGACAACGCGGGCCAGCGCGACCGTCTCGCCCGAGCATGCGGCGGAGAGGACGGAAGCGAGTGTTTCCCGCCCCAGTTCGGTGGCGCGCACCGGTGCGATCAGGATGTCGATGACGCCTCCGCAGGTGAGGCCGACGGCGAAGGCGGTCTCACCGCTGTATCCGAAGCGTTCCAGCACTGGTTGGCCGTCTTCCAGAGCCTGTTGGCACAGCTCTTACACGGCGCCTTCGACGCAGCCGCCGGAGATCGAGCCCAGGGCCGTTCCCTCGGTGTTCACGGCGAGGGAAGTACCGGGACCCCGTGGGGCGCTGCCGCTGACCGCGACAACCGTCGCCACGGCGAAGTCGTGTCCCTGCTCGACCCACTGGCAGTTCTTCTGCGATATCCAGCATGTCGTTTTCCTTTGGCGCAGTTGCGCGAGGGAAGCTTGAGGGTGAGGGTCATGCACGTGACGCCGACACCTGCGCGGGGGTGTTGGATCCTCGTTCGGCTGCCCCGCCAGAGAATTTCGCCTCCTCAGTTCAGGATGAGCTGGTCGATTGTGATGGGCAGGGAACGGATGCGTCGTCCGGTGGCGTGGTAGACGGCGTTGCCGATCGCGGCGGCCATTCCAACCAGTCCGATTTCGCCGACTCCCTTGGTACCGGTAGCCGTCGCACGATCGGGTCCGCCGACGAAGAGCACCTCCATGTCGGGCACGTCCGCGTTGACTGCCATCAGGTAGTCGCCGAAGGTGGCGTTGGCGATGCGGCCCGTGCCTTCGTCGGTGGCGGTGGCCTCGAACATCGCCTGGCCGATTCCGCCGACCGTCCCGCCGATGATCTGGCTGGCGGCGGTCTTCTCGTTGAGGATGCGCCCGCCGTCGATCGCGGAGACCACCCGGGTTACACGCAGCAGACCCAGCTCGGGGTCGATGCGAATCTCGACGAACTTCGCTCCGAAGGCTCCGGCGAGGGCCATCCCGAGATCTTCTGGCGTGGGTGGTGTGCTCCTGCCGTCGGCGCTGAGCTCCTCCAGACCATGCCGGGCCAGGATGTCCGCGTAGGATTCCCCCTGTCCCTCGTTCCCGATGCGGTGGATACGACCGTCCGTGACCGCCACGTCATCGAGTAGGGCTCCACGCAGCGGGGAGTCGGCATCGTCGGCCACCACGTCCAGGAACTCCTGCACCAGCCGTCGGCAGGCGGCATGAACCGCGTTGCTGAGGGCCCCGGTGAGGCCGGAGCCGCCGGCCTGGGGCGAGTACGGCATGTCGGAGTCACCGAGGTCGAACCGCACCCGGCTGACGTCGAGCCCCAGCAGTTCGGCGGCCACCTGAGTCATGACCGTGTAGGTTCCGGTTCCGATATCGGTGGCGGCGCTGCGGACATAGGCCGAACCGTCGTGGCGCACGGAGGCGCGTGCCTGGCAGGGAACTCCGTAGAACGGGTAGCAGACGCCGGCCACGCCATAGCCCACGAGCCATCGGCCGTCGCGCATCGAGCCCGGTTCCGGAGTGCGCCGTGACCAGCCGAACCGCTTTGCTCCCTCGCTGTAGCACTCCCTCAGCGCCTTGCTTGACCAGGGAAGTCCCAGCACCGGGTTGTCCTCCGCATAGTTGCGCAGGCGGAACTCCAGCGGATCCATGCCGACCGCGTAGGAGACCTCGTCGATGGCGGACTCCAGGGGGAAGTTGCCCTGGGCCTCAGCGGGGCCTCGCATCGATCCGGGACAGGGGATGTTCAGCCGGGCCTGCCTGTCACGGGTCAGCACGTTGGGGCAGGCATAGGAGACAGCCGAGCTGAACGACACTGGTTCGTAGTCGTCGTCATCGATGGCCACCGAGGACACACTGTGGTGTTCGATGGCGACGAGGTCGCCTTCACGTGTCGCGCCGATCTTGATCTGATTGACGCTGTTGGGCCGGTGTCCCACCGAGGTGAACATCTCGGGTCGGGTCAGTACGAGCTTGACCGGGCGTTTGACTTGCCGGGCCGCCAGCACGGTGAGGATCACATGGGACCACATCCGCAGGCCGGCGCCGAAGGCACCTCCGACGAACGGTGCGAGGACTCTGATGCCGCTCTCGGGGATCTTGAAGACCGTGGCCAGCGAGGTACGGATGTTGTGAGGCCACTGGGTGGAATCGTGCACGGTGACCGAGTCGCCGTGCCATGAGGCAATGGTGGCCATCAGGCCCAACGGGTTGTTGGTGTTGTCGGGGGTGGTGTACGTCTCCTCGACGATGACATCCGCTTCCTTGAATCCGGTGTCGACGTCCCCGCGCTCGGTGTCCATTCCCCAGGGGTTGACGACGCTCTCGGCCCGAGGGTCCTCCACGTCGAGCACTGCCTCGTCCGCTTCGTACTCGACCCGTACCAGCCGTGCCGCGTGCCGGGCCTGTTCCGCGCTCTCGGCTACCACGATCGCGATGTGCTGCCCGTAGTGCAGGATGCGGTCGTTCTGCAGCGGTGCGGGTGGTGATGGGCCGAGCAGGGTCATGGGACCGCGTTCCAGCTTCGGTGCGGTCTCGTGCGTGATGACGGTCAGCACCCCGGATGCTGCCAGGGCCTCGGTCGCATCGATGCTGCGGATACGCCCCGCGGCGATGGTGCTCCCGACCAGTCCGGCGTGAACCATGCCGGGCATGGAGAAGTCGTTGGGGTAGGGAGCTGCTCCGGTCACCTTCACCGGGGCGTCCACGCGGTCAATGCCCGCTCCGACGATCTTGCCGGCTTCGAGAGTCGTCATGACTGTGCTCCTGCAACGGTCTCAAGCGTGCGGACAAGGGTGCGTTTGGCCAACTCCACCTTGAACGCGGTCCCGGGCAGGGGCCGGGCGCCTTCAAGGGCTGCCTCGGCCGCCGAGCGGAACGACTCCGTATCTGCGCGGGAGCCACGCAGGACGTCCTCGGCGGCCCAAGCGCGCCAGGGAATGGTGCCTACGCCGCCGAGTGCGACGCGGGCTTCCCGGATCCGGCCGTCCTCGATCACGAGTACCACGCCGGCCGAGGTCAGGGCGAACTCGTAGGAGACACGGTCACGCACCTTGAGGTAGTGCGTCCGTGCCGCTGCTGGGATCAGGGGGATCTCGATCGCCGTGATCAGTTCACCGTGCTGCAGCACATTCTCGACGTGCGGTGTGTCGTGTGGCGGCAGGTAGAACTGGGGCAGCGGGATCGACCGCATGCCCTCGACACCCTGCGTGTGGACGACTGCGTCGAGGGCCACCAGCGTGACCGCGACGTCGGAGGCGTGCAGAGCGATGCAGTGATCGCTGGTGCCCATGATGGCGTGCATGCGATGGATGCCGTTGATGGCAGCGCACCCGGACCCGGGGTTCCGCTTGTTGCAGGCCGGGACGGTGGGGTCCCGGAAGTACCGGCACCGGGCTCGCTGCAGCAGGTTGCCGCCCATAGTGGCCATGTTGCGCAACTGTGTGGATGCCCCAAGCAGCAGGGCCTCGCGCACGAACGGCAGACGTTCGCGGACAACGGAGTCCGCTGCGAGTTCCTCCATCGTCGTCAGCGTGCCCACGCGGATCGCGCCCTCGGTGTGGGTGATCCCCTTGAGAGGAAGACCGGTGATGTCAAACAGTCTTCCGGGGCGGAGCACCCCGTCCTTCATCAGGTCCAGCTGCGTCGTCCCGCCGGCAAGGAACGACGCGTGCGGATCAGCGGCAACCGCGGCCACAGCCTGGCCGGGGTCACCTGCCAGGGTGTACTCGAAGGGGTGCACGTTCAGTTCCCCTCTTTGACTTCGCGGATTGCCGCTCGGATATTCTGATAGGCGCCGCAGCGACAGATGTTGCCGCTCATGAACTCGCGGATATCCGCCTCGGTGTCAGCACGCCCTTCCTCCATCAGGCAGACCGCGGACATGATCTGCCCCGGGGTGCAGTAGCCGCATTGGAAGGCGTCATGCTGGGCGAAGGCGGCCTGCAGAGGATGCAACTCGCCATCGGCGGACAGCCCCTCGATCGTGGTGATCTCCCGCCCCTGGTACTGGGCGGCCAGGCCGAGGCACGACAGCACTCGTTTGCCATCGGCAATGACCGTACAGGCACCGCACGTGCCCTGGTCACACCCCTTCTTCGCTCCGGTCAGGGCCAGGTGATCACGCAGCGCGTCAAGCAGCGTGACACGTGCGTCGACCTTGATGGAGTAGGAGGCTCCGTTGACCTTGAGCGTGATATCAGCTTGCGGTGGCCCAGGAGGTGACTGGCCGGACAACCGCGACTCAGCCTCGACATGCTTCATGGTGCCTCACTTATGTGTCCGGAAGAAAACGTCCACTGCGAAAAAGGAAGCTCTCAGATTTATCCGAAGGTTTCACTCTGAAAGAGTCGCCGCCAACCGTACGCAGACAGATGCACACAGTCCTGAGAATGCGGGACCACCCTCGCCAGGCATTAGCCGCATCGTTCCACGGCCGGCTACGGGCGGCAACGAGACACACCTGAGGAGGAAATAAACAATGCCGACGCGTACACTCCCTCATTCCACCCGTGTGGCGCTCGGCTCGGGTAGCCACGGACAGGTCACGGCTTGCCACAGGATTCGGTCCGAGACCGGGGCGATGTGCCGATGCGCTCAACGCCTGTAGGCGGCGAGCTGTCGGTCGGTCAGGGCGTGGCATCGCGGGTTCCTGCGCATCGGGCGCCGGCGCAGTCGGCGTGTGCTCGTCGTAGTAGGTGCCGTTGTCGTTCGAGGCCGAAGCCACGGTGACGACGTTGGTCGCCGCCCACTCGGGCGACCCGCCTCCGACGGAGAACATTGCATGGAGAAGCTCGGTAGCCATCACGCCCGGGTGCACGCTTACTGCCGTGGAGACTCCGGACGGCAGGTGCCTGGCCAGCCAGCCTGTGTACGTGACGAGGGCGAGCTTGGAACGGGCGTACGCCGCCGACGGGCTGTAGGTGTGGTGCGCGAGGTTGGGATCATCGAGGCCAAAGAGCTGGAGAAGTGCGTCGCCGAGGCTACGTTGACGATCCTGCGGACAGCGATGTCTGCGCACAGCAACGAGGTGAGCAGGACCGGTGCGAGGTAGTTAGCCTGCCACGTCGCCTCAAGGCCGTTGCTCCGCGACTCACGGCCGGCGGGCGGGAAGGCAGTGTGGCTGCTGGCCGCGATGGACCACACCGGAAGGGTCCTCGGGCAGCGACAGATCGACGCGGAGAGCAACGGGACACCCGCATTCGTCCCGCTCCTGCACGACCTCGACTTGGACAACACCGTGATCACCGCCGACGCGGCGCACACGCAGCACGCGAACGGCCGGTGGCTGCGCGACCGTGGCGCCCACTACATCGCTGCCGTCAAGGGCAACCACCCCGGCCTGCTCCAGCAGTTGAGAAGCCTGCCGGGGGCCGGCATCGCCCTGGACCACAAGGACCGAACCAAGGGCCGGGGCCGACTCGAGGTCCGGCACCTGAAGGCTCCCACGTTCCGGCAGCTGAACTATCCCGGCGCCCGCCAAGCCCTGCGCGTCATGCGCTGGCGCAAGGACCACACCAGCGCAAAGACCACCATCGAGCGCCTCTACTTCGTCACCAGCCTCCCACCCGGCGCGGCATCCGGCGCCCAGATCACCGCCTGGATCCGCGGCCACTGGAAGATCGAGAACCAACTCCACCACGTCCGCGACACCACGTTTGCCGAGGACGCCTCCAGAATCCGTACCGGCAGTCTTCCCCGCGTGATGGCCAGCCTGCGCAACCTCGCGATCAGCGTGTTCCGCCAGGACGACCACACCAACATCGCCACTGCCTGCCGCTACACCGCCCGCGATCCACAACGACCCCTCACAGCCCTCGGGATCACGTGATCAATCGGACAGATCGACTACACGCAAAGACCCGGGACGGTTACACAGACCCGAGAGCCGAAGGAGGAACTCAAGAAGCGGCTGGGCGCCCCAGTCTTTCGCGAGCGCGACGGCCCCTCGGTCGCGCGCAAAGCCCGGGAGCACGATCTGATCTCTGCTCTCGAAGGGAAGAACGACTCGTACACCGACTTCATCAATGACCTCAAGGGATGGACCTGAGCGTCAGGGCAGAGCGTCGCTGAGACGGTCGCTACAGACCGGGAACCGCGTACTCGTTGAGGACCCACAGCGGCGCCGAGTACCACAGCACCCCGATGGCGGCGAACAGCGTGCTGCCCGCCGCCGGGAGCAGCCAGCCGGGCAGGTGGCGGCTGTGGACGACCAGGACCTTGGCGACGAAGGCTCCGTACAGCGCGCACCCGGCGACGGAGTGCAGATAGACGCGGGTGCTGCTGGTTTCCACGCCGTAGGTGCGGACGCAGTGGTAGGCGATGGGCACCGACAGCACGAAGGCCCCCCAGCCGATCACGCGGTGCGTGAGGCGGACGCGGCGGGGGGCGGCGGTGAGGCCGCCGCGCCGCCCGTACATCAGCAAGGCGAGCAGAACCTGGATGACGGCGAGGCCGAACAGGGCTGTGCCCAGACGGGCCTTGAGGGTGACGGCGCCTTCGCCCTCTTCGCCGAAGAGGCTCGTCGCGTACTCGGGGGTGTGGTGCTGACCGACCAGCCAGATCGCCACCCCCGTGGCCACCGGCAGCAGGGCGCCGAGGGCGAAGAAGACGCGGTGTGCCCGAGTGGGGCGGCGGGGGGCTCGGTGGCGCCCGGTCTTCGACGGCATGTCGATCGCCCGTCCGACAGGCGGTGACTAGTAGCCCGTGCCGCCCTCGCCGCCCTTCTCGACCTCTTTGCCGTCGGCGTCGAGGACGAACCACTTGGCGCCGAACTGGTCGAGGCCCTGGCCGTTGGTGTCGCCGGCCTTGGAGTCGCCCTGGAAGCGGTAGAGCGGGTGCCCGTTGTACGTGACCTGGGTCTTGCCGTCGGAGCGCTTCGACGTGTCGATGAGCTTGGACTTCGCCGAGCCGTCGGTCTCGGGGGTCCCGGAGGTCAGCAGCGGCGGCCAGGCTTTCGCGCAGGCTCCGTCGCAGGTCGAAGTGGTCGACTTGTCCTTCTCGAAGAGGTAGAGGGTACGCCCCTTCTCGTCGACCAGGATGGTGCCGAGCCTGTCGGAGGAAGCGGTCTTCACCGTGGCCCTGTCGCCGGCGGCCTGCGCGACCTTCGACGCCTTGGCGGACGCCTTGGCCGAGGCTTCGGTCGACGGCGTCGAGGCGGAGGAATCGCCGTCGCTGTCGGAACATCCACTGACGGTGGTGATCATCGCGATCGCGGCCGCACCCACGACGGCCAGGCGGATACGCCTCATCTCAGCTCCACAAGTCGTGCGGCCCGACGCTCACGGGACCGAATGACCGCATATTGCCTGATTGTGGGTTTTCTGCGGATCATGGTTCGCGCGGGGCGCCGCGAGATTCACCGGAGTGGCGGAGGCAAGGCGCCGCCACGGCCGGCTGCATAGGCGAGGGGCGGGGCTATCGCTTGGACGTCGGCGCCTTCGCCTACCCAGAGGGCGATGAACAGCGCGGCGGTCGCTTCGAGGAGCCCGGCGCGGTCGAGGCCGCCGCCGGGGACGGGGTCGCAGCCGATGTCGCGTACCAACTCGCGTACGAGCGCGAGGGCCGCGGGGTCGTCGCCGCAGAGCGGCACGGCGAGGGGGCGGCCGTCGAAGACGGGCGGACGCATGCGCCAGACGTCCTCGTGGCAGAGGTTGAACGCTTTGACCACGCGGGCGCCGGGGGCGGCCGCGGCGAGGAGCCGGGCGGCCGAGGGGCCGCCGTCCGTGAGCAGGCGGAAGCCGGGACCGACGGGGTTGGAGCAGTCGAGGAGCACCTTGCCGTCCAGGGCGGTGCGCAGCTCCCGTACGACGGGCACGCCCGCGCCGAAGGGCAGGGCGGCGAGGACGACGTCCTGGCCGCCCTCGACGGCGGCGCGGAGGCCGCCGGCCGTGGTGGCGCCGCCGAGGCGGGCGGCGAGGTGCCGGGCCTTGCGGGTGTCGCGTCCGCCGATGGTGAGGTGGTGCCCGGCGCGTACCCAGTGGGAGGCGAGGGCGTGGGCCATGTTGCCGGTCCCCAATATGCCGATGTTCATCGCGTGTTCCGTTTCGCGTGGGTGCTGGAAGGCGGGTTCGGAACGACGTTAGAAGGCGGGGCAGGCACCATTTGGTACGTGACGACTGACGCGTTTCTCGCCGACTGCCGGGCCCGCCTCGCTTTCGACCTGCTCTCCAACACGTGGAACGCCGTGGTGCTGTGGGCGCTGCGCGACGGCCCCCGGAGGCCGGTGGAACTGCGGGCGAGGATCGGCGGCATCAGCTCGAAGGTCCTGACGGAGACACTGCGGCGGTTGCAGTTCAACGGCTTGGTCGAACGGGATGTGCGGCCGGGGGCGGCGGGACGGGTGGAGTACGGGCTGACGGAGCTGGGGGAAAGCTTGCTGACGCCGATCGGCGCGTTCGGGGCGTGGGCGTTCGCACACGGGGACGAGGTGATGGCGGCCCAGGAGGCGTCGTGCGCGTCATCGGGGGAGGGATAGGGCCCGGCTCGGGCCCGTACACCCCTCGCCCGCACATCCCACACGCCCGCCCAAGGGATGCGGAGGGTCTGATGGGTCCCCTCCCGTTACGTCCGCTCACGCCCGCACATCGGCTTGCCCGCATGTCCCCTCACACCCACCCAAGGGTATGCGCCCGGACTGACAACGCGGGGGGCATCAGGGCGCTGAGCTGGTACGTCAAGTCTGTGCGGGCCGGGTACGGGGGTACGGTGGCGGGCCGGCGGTGCTGCGTCAGGGGAGCCTGCGTACCGGGGGGGAGCGGCGAAGGGAAAAGGGCGTCGCAGGGGCTCCCCCCGGGCCACCCCGCTCGTGTGGAGGGGCGCGACCGACAACGTCGACTTCCCGCGCGGATTGCGGTACCGGGTGACCACCGACGGCGGCACCGACCACCTCATCGCCGGCAGGACCTTCTACGGCGACCATCCCAACATCGGCGACCCGCCGCTCACCGGCTGCACCATCACCGTCCGCGCCATCGACAGCTCGGGCAACGTCTCGGCGCCGCGCTCCGCCGACTTCTGCTGAACCACCGGCCCGCTCTCCCCCGGTCCATCCGCGGTGGCGGGGAAGCACCGCTTCCCCGCCACCGCGGCCGCCCGCCCCCGCCCCTTCACCGTGCGAACGTGCTGATGAAGGGGGCTTTCATGCGCGTTGCCGGATTTTCCCTCGGCGGGGGCGAGTTCCCCACATGGATGAAGGAGGCGTGAGAACTGCTTCATACAAGGGCACCCCGGGCAGTTCACCCTCGTCGCCTGCCGTTAATCTCCGCGCTTATGACCGACCTTGAGATACACCAGCCGGACGCGGACGGCACCGGCGGCGGACCCGCCGATTCCGCGTCCAAGACCAAGGCTGACGCCGACGCCGACGGGGGTGGCGGGGGGAACGGGCCCGGCAGGCAGCGCGAAGGGGGCCGCCGGGGTACCGAAGCCGCCGAAGGCGCAGATGTCACCGAAGCTGCCGAAGCCGCCGACGTCGCCGAGGCCGCCGAGACCGCAGAGACCGCAGAGACCGCAGAGACCACCGACGTCGCCGCAACGGGCCCAGTCGCCGACACCGCGGTCGTCGCGGGCACCGCCCCAGTCGCCGGCACCGCCCCAGTCGCCGACATCGACGCAACCGGCCCCGCCGGCCCCGTCGCCGAAGCCGCCCCACCCCCCGCCCGGCGCTGGGTCCTCTGGGGCGCCGGGGGCCTCACCGTCCTCGTGCTCGCCGCCGATCTCCTCACCCGCGGCTTCAACCACTTCGAGCCCATACCCGGCGTCCGCCGCATGGTCAACGTCGACCTCGAAGCCAACCTCGCGACCTGGTGGAACAGCACCCTCCTCCTCGCCGTCGCCGGCGTCGCCCTCGCCGCCGCGCTGCTCAGCGGGCGCGGTGCCCGTCCCAGCCGGCTGTCGTGGCTCGGGTTCTCCGCCGCCACCGCGACGCTCAGCATCGACGAGACCGTCTCCCTCCACGAACGCCTCGGCGAGGTCGGCAAGTCGTGGAAGGACACCGCGGGCGTGGCGCTTCCGTCGCACGCCTGGGTGCTGCCCGGGGCGATCCTCGCCGTGGCGGGCATCGTGGTCGCGGTGGTGTGGGCGCGGCGGCTGCCGCGGGATCTGCGGTTCGGGCTGCTGGGGGCGCTCGGGGTGTATCTGGGGGGCGCGCTGGTCGTCGAAGCGTTCAACGGCTGGGCGCACAAGAACGACCACAGCCTCACGCTCATGCTCGGCACCCTCGTCGAGGAGGGCCTGGAGATGGGCGCCTGCGTCGTCGCCCTCGCCGTCCTCGGCCGCTACGTCGTCGTGGAGCACGACCCGGTCACCGGCCGGATCTCGGCCTTTCTCCGCTACGAGCGCACCCGGCACCCCGAGCGCGCGGTCACTCCGCCCGTTCGACAGGCTGCCTGAGTACGGTCTTCAGCTTCTCCGGCCGGGCGCGCCGCGGGTCGCTCAGGTAGACCTCGTGGTGGTGCCCGGTCATCCGGAGGCCGTTCGCGGCCAGGTACTTGTCGTGGAGCCTGGCCAGCGCGGGCCCTTCGTCGTCGTACGGGCCCACGTGCAGGAGCTGCGCGCTGGTGCCCTCGCGAAGCGAGTCGGCGCGGAGCAGCGGCAGCGCGGGCAGAGCGGCGGCGCCCTTCTTCGCGAGCGCCGCCCGCTTCGCCTCCTCGACGAAGTCGTCGGTGATCCACTCCGGCAGGCTGATCAGCATGCGCCACTGCCAGGCGCCCTTGTCCCGCGCCACGAACACCTCCGGGCGGTCCGCCCACCACAGCCCTTCGAGCGGTCCGACGACGAAGTCCCGGCCCAGGGTGCGCTTGCTGGCGAACTTCACCGTGTACGCGACCGCGTAGAGCGCTTCGACGGCCCGGGCGTAGCGGGCGCTCGTGTTGGGGTCGCCCTCACCGTCGACGGCGAGGAAGCGCTGCGCCGGTACGTCGACCAGCTCCCAGTCGGTGTTCTTCGGCGCGTAGAGATGCCTGAGCGCGCGCTTGACATCGTACTTGCCGCCGTACGTGCCGTCGTACGTTCCGTCGGACCGGCTGTCGGAAGAGGGCATGGCGCAGCCTAGCCCGGCGGGTCCGTCACGCCGCGGCCGCCGTACCGAAAGGGTTGTCGATCACGTACCGCCATACCCCGTCCGCTCCCCTGCGGGCGACGTCGGTGGCGGTGCCCTCGATGCGGACGTGCGCCCCGTCCTTCCCCTTCCCGTCGAGGACCCAGTCGACGACGAGCAGCGCGGTGTCCCCGGTGGCGTACACCTGCCGCGGCTCGACCCGGATGGGCACGCCCAGCGCCTGGAACTCGGTGTTGGCCGCCACCAGCTCCCTCCCCGAGACGCAGGTGCCGGGGCGGGGAACGAAGACGGCGTCGTCGGCGTAGATCCGGGAGAGGGTTTCGGGGCTGCCGGAGTTGAACGCGGCGGCGAAGGCGTACGGGAGCTGCTCGGCCTCGTACGGGCGGAGGGAGCCGGCGTGGCCGGGGCGCGGGTGAGTGGTCATGGACGCAGCCAAGCCGACCGCGGCGTGGCTCACCAAACGGAAACCGACGGTGCGGACCGCGGAACGCGGGACGCGGAGACGTGGGACGAAGAACTGGTCCCGACCCCCGCCGGGCGCACGTGCCGGCCCGAGCCGGACTGCCCGGTGGAGATCGCGCTCGACGCGGTCGCCGGCCGCTGGACGACGCTGGTGCTGCGCGAACTGACAGGCGGCCCGCACTCCTTCGGTGCCCTGCGCGCCGGGCTGCCGGAGATCAGCCCGAAGGTGCTCAGCGAGCGGCTGGCCGCGCTGCGCGACCGCGGGCTCGTCCTCCAGGAGCGGCTCCCGGGCTTTCCCGTCCGTACGCGCTACACCCTCACCCCCGCCGGACGGGCGCTGCGTCCGCTGCTCGTGGAGCTGTACCGCACCGGGGCGGAACTGACCCGGCTCCGCGACTGACTCCCCGCCCTGCCCCGTCCCGGCCCCTCCCGTCCCAGTCCGGGCTCACTTCATCCGCGTGGCCCACTCCCGCACCTTGGCTATCCGCTGCCGGATCTGCCCCGGCGTCGCCTCCGCGCTCGGCGGGCCGCCGCAGACGCGGCGCAGCTCGGTGTGGATCACCCCGTGCGGCTTGCCGCTCTGGTGGACGTAGGCTCCGACCAGGGAGTTCAGCTCCTTGCGCAGCTCCATCAGCTCGCGGTGCGTGACCACGGGGCGCCGGTCGGCGGGTAGTTCCAGCAGGTCCGCGTCCTCCGCCGGCTTCTTCCTGCTGTGCGCGATCTGGCGCGCCTGCCGCTTCTGCAGCAGCAGTTGGACCTGGTCGGGCTCCAGCAGCCCGGGGATGCCGAGGTAGTCCTGCTCCTCCTCGCTGCCGGGGTGGGCCTGCATGCCGAACTCGGCGCCCTCGTAGACGACCCGGTCGAAGACCGCGTCCGACTCCAGTGCCTCGAAGGGAAGTTCGTCCTGGTCGCCGGTCTCTTCGTCCTGCTGCTTCTCGGCCTCGGCGAGTTCCTTCTCGCTCTCGGCGTACGGGTCCTCCTCGCCGTCCCGCTTCGGCTTGTCGAGGACGTGGTCGCGCTCGACCTCCATCTCGTGCGCGAAGCCGAGCAGCGCGGGGATCGTCGGCAGGAACACGGACGCGGTCTCGCCGCGCCTGCGCGACCGTACGAACCTGCCCACCGCCTGCGCGAAGAACAGCGGCGTCGAGATCGTCGTCGCGTACACCCCGACCGCGAGCCGCGGCACGTCCACGCCCTCCGACACCATCCGCACCGCGACCATCCAGCGGTCCCCGGAGTCCGTGAACTCGTCGATACGCTTCGACGCGCCCGCGTCGTCGGAGAGCACGACGGTGGCGCGGTGCCCGGTGATCTCCTTGATCAACTTCGCGTAGGCACGGGCGGAGTCCTGGTCGGCGGCGATGACGAGGCCGCCGGCGTCGGGGATGCCGCGGCGGATCTCGGTGAGGCGGCGGTCGGCGGCGCTGAGGACGTTGGGCATCCAGTCGCCGCGCGGGTCGAGTGCGGTGCGCCACGCCTGGGCGGTGGCGTCCTTGGTCATCGGCTCGCCGAGACGCGCGGCGATCTCGTCGCCCGCCTTGGTGCGCCAGCGCATGTTGCCGCTGTAGGAGAGGAAGATGACGGGGCGCACGACGCCGTCGCCGAGGGCGTTGCCGTAGCCGTAGGTGTAGTCGGCGGAGGAGCGGCGGATGCCGTCGTTGCCCTCTTCGTAGACGACGAAGGGGATGGGGTTGGTGTCCGAGCGGAAGGGGGTGCCGGTGAGCGCGAGCCGCCGGGTCGCGGGCTCGAACGCCTCCAGGCACGCCTCGCCCCAGGAGCGGGAGTCGCCGGCGTGGTGGATCTCGTCGAGGATGACGAGCGTCTTGCGCTGCTCGCAGCGGTTGCGGTGCAGCATGGGCCGTACGCCTACGCCGGCGTAGGTGACGGCCACGCCCTGGTAGCTCTTGCCGACCGGCCCCGCGCTGTACTCGGGGTCGAGCCGGATGCCGATACGGGCGGCGGCCTCGGCCCACTGGGTCTTGAGGTGCTCGGTGGGCGCGACGACGGTGATCTGCTGCACGACGTGGTGGTGCAGCAGCCAGGAGGCGAGGGTGAGCGCGAAGGTCGTCTTGCCGGCGCCGGGGGTGGCGACGGCGAGGAAGTCGCGCGGCTGGGACTGCAGATAGCGGTCCATGGCCGCTTCCTGCCAGGCACGCAGCTTGCCGGCGGTGCCCCAGGGGGCACGGCCGGGGAAGGCCGGTGAGAGGTGATGAGAGGTGGTGCTCACGGTCTCCGGGTGGGGTCGGTCGTCACTGGCGGCTGCACGTCGGCAACCGCGTCAGCCTACCGCCGCCCCGCGCACCACCCGCGGCACACCGGACGAGAGGAGCCTCACACGAACCCGTACCGGGAGACGTCCGGTTCACGTCGCGACGCGAGGCGACGGGTGTCGAAGCGATACGACGCGAAGCGGTGCAGCTCGAAGGAGTTCGCATCGAAGCGGTTCGCACCGAGACGACACGACACGACCCGTGACGCATCGGCGCACCGCCCCTCCGAGCCCGTACGCCCCCTGCTCCCGTACGCCTCAGCCCGTAACCGTCTTCGCCCCCGGCGCCGTACGCAGTCTCCCCGCCACCGCCGCGCCGACCAGGGCCACCGCCGCCATCGGCAGCAGCACCGCCACGAACGCGCCCGCGTGGGCGTCGCCGCCGGCGCCCAGGGCGCCGTGGCCGACGGCCGCGCCGCCGAGGGCGGCGAAGATGACGCCCGCGACGGCCAGGAGGACGACGTTGGCGAGGCTGTCGGAGAGCTGGAGGGCGGCGGAGTTGGTGCCGGCCTCCTCGGGGGCGGAGAGCTTCAGGAGCAGCACGCTCGTACCGGAGATGACCATCCCCATCCCGTAGCACCCGAAGGCCCACTCGACGGGGACGATCCACACCGGCAGCGACTCCACCAGCACCAGCGGCGCCGTCGCTATCGCCGTGGCCGCCAGCAGCATGCCGATGCGGACGAGCTGCGTCCGGTACGGATCCAGCCGGGGCCGCGCCTGCGTCCAGGAGCCCAGCGCCCACGTCGCCCCGCCGACCGCCAGGCACATGCCGGCCTCGGTCACCGACAGCCCGCGCTGGGTGACCAGCATCAGCGGCACGAAGCTCTCCGCGGCGATGAACGACCCGGACGCGATGCCGCGCATCAGCACCACGGTGGGCAGCCCGCGCGCGGCGACGTACGTGCCCCGCGGGAGCAGCACCCGCACCGCGGGCACCAGCAGCGCGACCCCGGCCAGCGCCGGCAGCAGCGAGAGCCAGCGCAGGTCCTGCCCCGCGTACTGCAGCAGCCCGCCGCCCGCCGCGATGGCCAGCGCGAGCCGGACACGGCGCCGGTCGAGGGCGGGCGGCGCGGCGGGGTCGACGGGGCCGCGGGCGCGGCGGCGTATCGCGGGGAGGGCGACGACCAGCGGGACGACGACCAGCGGCGGTATGCCGAGGAAGACCCAGCGCCACCCCACGTGCTCCGTGACACCGCCGGCCGCCAGCGGCCCCACGACCGACGGCACCACCCACGACGCGGCGAACGCGGCGAGGATCGACGGCCGCAGCCGCTCCGGATACGCCCGGCTCACGGTGACGTACAGCGCGACGATCACCAGCCCGCCGCCGAGCCCCTGCACCGCCCGCCCGGCGACGAACGCCCACATCGTCTGCGCGGTCCCGGAGATCACCAGCCCGGCCGCGAACGCGCCGATCCCGGCGGTCAGCGGCCGCAGCGGCCCGCTGCTGTCGCACCACTGGCCGGAGAAGACCATGGCGAAGAGCGCGGTGGTGTAGAAGGCGGAGAAGGCGTAGGCGTAGAGCCCGATGCCGTCCAGGTCGTGCGCGGCGACGGGCATCGCGGTGCCCACGGCGGTGGCCTCGAACGCGATGAGCAGGACGACGGTGACGATCCCGATGCTGAGCGCCCGGTACGGCCGCCGCAGCACGCCCTCGGGGGCGGGCGGGGAGCCGGCGGGAGCGACGTCGGTGTCGCGCGATTCGAGGCTGGCCATGAGCAGCAGGGTAAGTCCCCACACCGACAAGAGCCCCTGTCGGAGGTCGCGAACCCTCCGGTCCCTTGGTCCTAGTCCCCCACCCGCCCACCCCGCCCGGGCCACACCCGGACACGTCGCCGGCTTGCACACGCTGTTGCCACCGTGTGACATCCCCCCGCCGCGCATTGAGCCCCGCCCGTCCCCCCGCCTCCGCTCGACGGAGTGCCAAGGCAGTGTGCCCGAGTGGCTGAGGGGCTCGCCTCCAAAGCGAGTGACGCGGGTTCGATTCCCGCCACGGCCTCCGCAGCAGCCCGTGACCGGGTAGACGACGGGGGCGGCGCCCGCCGGGTGCCGCCCCCGTCGGCGCGTCAGTCGGCGTAGGTGAACTCGTCGTACGGGCCCGTCGGGGACGTGGCGGTGTCCGTGACGACCATGATGTCCACCGTCGCCGGGTCCGTGGGGAGGTGGCGCGGGGCCCTGGCCGTGAGGCTCGTGGAGGACTCGTGCTCGACGTGCGTCGAGGCGTGGTCGCGGAAGAGGACCTTGGCGTCCTGGGTGAAGCCGGTGCCGTTGACGGTGACCTTGGTGTCGACCCGCCCGCGGGCCGGGGAGACCGAGGTGATCGCCACCGGGGCGGTGAGGCCGTAGGCGAAGCGGGCCGCCGGGGCGGCCGGGGAGGTGCCGAGGAAGTTGGTGACGCGGACGTCGGCGATGCCGGCGCCTTCGGGGGCGTAGGCCGTGAGGGTGGTGGCGGAGTCGACGGTGTAGTTCGTGCAGGGCACCGTGCCGAAGTCGACTGCCGTGTTCGTGTCGAAGCCGGTGCCCGTGATCGCGACCTCCGTGCCGCCCTGCCCGGTGGTGGGGCTCAGGCCGGTCACCACCGGTCCCGCGTCCGGCGCCGGGGCGTCCAGCAGGGCGAGGTACGTGTCGTCGGCGTGCTGGTACGCGACCTGGCCCAGGAAGTCCGCGGTGGTCTTGCTGGTGAGCGCCACGTCGTTCGTGTGGTAGTGCGGGTTCACCGTGATCGGGCTGTCCGCGCTGGGCTGGACGTAGACGTTGCCCTTCCTGAACCCGTCGATCACGTGCAGCAGTTCCTTCACCTTGTCGGTCGCCGCGGGACCCGGCGGCGGGTACCAGTCCATCGCCGTCGTCAGGTCCGACCAGGCAAGCGGGATCAGGTCGTACGCGTTCACGTGGCGCTCGTACTGCACCCAGGGCAGCGAGTCGACGTAGTCGGCGAAGACCTGCCCGCCCGCGGTCGGCGCGGCGTACGTGACGAGCGCGAGCTGCGGCGGGTTCGCCGGCCAACTCCACGCCTGGAGGTACGGGGCGAGCATGGTGGCGACGCAGCCGCCGAGGCTGTGGCCGATGACGTAGACGGTGGGCTGGGGCGACGGCGGGAGGTTCTGCAGGAGGGCGGCCAGTTCCTCCGTGACCGTGGCCGTCAGCGGGATCGGCCCGGCGCCGGTCACGTCCCCGGCCAGCCCCTCCGCCCCGCGCACCGTCGCGACCTGCGTGAACGCCGCCATCGCGCCCGCCGAGACCGCCAGCGGCTCCACGCTCCCGGCAGGGCTGAACGTCACCAGCGTGCCGACGTCGAGGTCTTCGAGCATGTCGGCCGGGCTGCCGACGGTGCCGCGGACGACGACCGCGATCTGGTTCGAGCCGTCGGTGTTGAGGGCGACGTAGACGAGGTTGGCGTTGTCCGGGCTGAGGGCCAGCCACAGCAGCTCCCAGCCGCTGACGACCGTGGAGCTCTGCAACTGCGCCACGATGCCGCGGCGGATCCGCGCGGTCTGCTCCGCCACCGTCTCCCCCGAGGGCCGCGGGGTCGCGGCCGTGGCGGCGAGCGCGGCGAGGGTCATGGTGACCTGCGAGCTGAGCGGCGCCTGGGAGGTCACGGCGGTGGCGGGGGGTGCGGTCTTCATACGTGCTCCTTGCCTGCGCAGCGTCGGGGGCGGGGCGGTGAGGCCCCGGAGGAGCACGTCTCGGCGGTACGGGCGGGGGTACGGGCAGGGGGTGCGGGGTGCGTACGGCCGCGGCTCTCCCCGCGGACCGTATCGCCTCATCCTGCGCATCACGGGCATTGAGCGCCCAACGCTCCCGAAGGTGCCCCTCCTGCACCCCGGCCTGCCGCGCCGGCGGTTACTGCACCGCCGCCGACTGCGGCCGGATCGGCAGCCGGCTCACCGGCCGCCCCGTCGCCGCCCGCACCGCCGCCGCGACCGCCGCGGGCGACGTCACCACCGGCACCGCGCTCGCCGCCTTCGCGCCGAACGGCGCCACCACGTCCCGCTCCTCGATCAGCTTCACGATCCGCACGTCGGGCGCGTCGAGCGCCGTGGGCAGCGGATAGCCGGTGAGGTCGGGGTGGCGGACGATGCCCTTGTTCGTACGGAGGTTCTCCATGAGCGCCGCGCCCACGCCCTGCGTGACGCCCGCCTCGATCCGGGCCGCGAGCTGCCGCGGATTGAGCACCTTGCCGACGTCCTGCGCGACGGCCATCTCCACCACCCGCACCGCGCCCAGCTCCACGTCCACGTCCACCACCGCACGCACCGCGCAGAACGCCATGCCCACGAACGCGTCGCCCTGCCCGTTGGCGTCCAGCGGCTCCGTCGGGTGCGGGCGGCACTGCGCCGTGGCCCACAGCTCCTTGCCCTCCAGCGCCTCCGCGACCGTCGTCGACAGCACGCCGTCGTACGACGTGATCTTGCCGTCGGCGATCGTCAGCAGCTCCGCGGACATGCCGAACTTCTGCGCCAGCGGCTGCAGCAGTTGGGTACGGACCATCTTCGCGGCCCGCTCCACCGCGCCGCCCGAGACCCAGGTGTGCCGCCCGTGGCAGGCGGGCCCGGCGGCGGGCTGGTCGGTGTCGACGGGCGCGGTGTGCACCTCGTCGACGCCGAGGACCTCCTGCACGATCTGCCGGGCCAGGGTGGCGAAGCCCTGCCCTGTCTCGACGGCCGCGCAGATGACGGTGGCGACGCCGCCGCTGACGCGGACGGTCGCGGTGGCCACCTCGTCGGCGCCCTCGGCGCCCAGCATGTGCACCATGCCCAGCCCGTAGCCCACGCCCCGGCGCACGACGCCCGGCTCGCCCGCGCCCTCGGGGCCGCCGGGCAGCAGGCCCGCCTCCGCGGGCGGCAGCGGCGCTTCGCGTACGGCCGTGAGGAGTTCGGCGACGGGTGCCGGGCAGGTGACGGTCTGGCCGGTGGGCAGCAGGTCGCCGGTAGCCATCACGTTGCGCGCGCGCAGCTCCGCGGGGTCCATGCCGAGGGCGGCGGCGAGCTTGTCCATCTGCCCCTCGTACGCCGCGCACACCTGCATGGCGCCCTCGCCGCGGACGTGGCCCGAGGGCGGGTTGTTCGTACGGACCACCCAGCCGTCGACGAACGCGTGCGGGACGACGTACGGGCCGCAGGAGAACGACACCGCGACGGCCAGCGCGTCGGCCGAGGTATCGGCGTAGGCGCCGCCGTCCATCAGGATCTGCGCCTCGACCTTGACGAGCTTGCCGCGGGAGTCGGCGTGGTGCCGGTAGCGCAGCAGGGTGGGGTGGCGGTGGGCGTGGCCGAGGAACGACTCCTCGCGGGTGGCGAGGAGCTTCACGGGCGAGCCGGTGCGCAGCGCGAGCAGCCCGAGGGGCAACTGCATGGAGCCGTCCTCGCGGTCGCCCGTGGCGCCGGGGACGCCGGTGACGACGACCTTCACCCGGTCCGCGGCCAGGCCCAGGCAGGCGGACACCTGGTCGCGTACGGAGTGGGGGTCGGTGGCCGCCGCGTAGATCTCCACGCCGCCGTCGGGGCGCGGCACGGCGAGACCGGCCTCGGCGCCGATGGGCGCGGGGTCCTGGCGGCCGATGCGGTACATGCCCTCGACGACGACCTCGCCGGCGGCCTGCGGGTCGCCGTAGCGCAGCGGGATGTGCCGGATCAGGTTGCCGTCGGGGTGCAGGGGCTCGGCCCCGAAGGCGGCCTGCGGGTCGGTCACGGGGTCGAGCAGTTCGTACTCGACGGCGATGGCGGCGGCGGCCAGCCGCGCGGTGTCGGGGTGGTCGGCGGCGACGGCGGCGACAGGCTCGCCGTGGTGCCGTACGACGTCGTGCGCGAAGACGGGCCGGTCCCGTACGCCCCGGCCGTGGTCGGCGGCGTCGGGCAGGTCGCGGTGGGTGACGACGACGCGGACGCCGGGCATGGCCTCGGCGGCGGAGGTGTCGACGGAGACGATCCGCGCGTGCGCGTGCGGGGAGCGGTGCAGGGCGGCCCAGAGGAGGCCCTCGGCCCACAGGTCGGCGGCGTACGGGAAGGTGCCCTCGGTCTTGGCGACGAGGTCCGCCGCGGGGAGCGAGGCCCCGATTCCGTGCGCCTCGGGGCCGCCCGGGGGGATGGGGGTCGTGGCCGTGTGCTCCGGGGAGGAGGTCACCGGGGGCCTCCCTCGTGGGGGTTCGGGGGGCGGGGCGGGGGCATGCGGACCGTGTCGTGGGCGGGGTGGGCACCGCCTTCGCCCGGGCCCGCCTGCTGCGGGATGCGGGCGCGCTCGGCGCCCTCGGTGTCGTCCTCCGTGTCCGGGGCGCGGCGGCCCGCGATGACCTCCTGGACGGCGTCGAGTACGGCCCGGTAGCCGGTGCAGCGGCACAGGTTGCCGCTGAGCGCCTGGCGGGCCTCCAGGTCGCTCGGCGAGTGGTTGCCCTCCAGCAGGTCGTGCACCGTCATCGCCAGGCCCGGCACGCAGAACCCGCACTGCACCGCGCCCGACGCGGCCAGCGCGCGCTGCACGTCGGAGTGCACGCCCTGGTCGGCCAGGCCCTCGACGGTGCGGATCTCGGCGCCCGCGGCCGTCGCCGCCGGTACCAGGCATGCCGCCACGAGCCGGCCGTCGACCTTCACCGAGCACGCGCCGCACTCGCCCTGCGAGCAGCCGTCCTTGGCGCCGGCGAGGCCCAGCCGCTCGCGGAGCACGTAGAGCAGGGACTCCCCGATCCACGCGCCGGTCACCGGGCGGTCGGCGCCGTTGACGCGCAGCACGTACGACGCGAGGGGGTGTTCGTCCGCCGCGAGGGCGGAGGCGGGGGCGGGGGCGGGCTCCGGCCCGGTCCCGGCCGGGACGGCTTCCGGCGCCGGTTCGTCCACGGGGCCGGCCCGGCCGGTCTCCGGCGGCAGCGGTACGTCCGCCTCCGGCGCCGCGTGCTCCCGGGCGTCGCCGTCCGGCTGTCCTTCGCCCGCGGAGCGGTCGTGCAGCGCGTACTCGCCGGAGTCCTCCGGCAGGTCGTCGGGCGCGGTGGGGATCGCCCAGCCGGGCGACGTGTCGCCGTCCTGCGGCACCGGGCGCCAGGCGCTGATCTGCCCCTCGGCGGGGGGGCCTTCACGGTCGGCGGGGTGCTGCGCGGGGCCCGGGGGGACCTCGCCGTACGGTCCTTCGCCGGCGTCCGCGTGCGCGGCGGCGCCGGGCCACGTGCCTGTGCCCGGGTCCACGGGGTAGCCCGGGTCCGCCCACGGCTTCGCGCCGCCGTCGTGGCCGGCGTCCAGCCGCAGTCCGTACGCGCTCTGCCCGCCGTCCGGACCGTCCTGCGCGTACCCTCCCCCACCGGCTACGCCCCCATTGGCGGGGGTGCCCCCATTGGCCGCCGCGCGCCGGCTCTCCGCCACCGCGCGCAGGCCCGCCTGCCCGAAGCCCCCGGCGCCCGACCGCCGGGGCCGGGCCCCGCCGTCGCCGTGCTGGTCGCCGTGGCCTTGGCCGTGCGCCCCGCCGTGGCCGTCGTCCGGGCCGGGCCCGGCCGCTTCCGGTCCGTACCCGTACGCCCCGCCGTGCCCGTACGTCTCCGGTGCCTCCTGGGCGGTCTGCCCGCTCAGCCCCTCCGGGATCTGGAACTGCCCCGTCTGCCCCGGGTCCGTCGCCGGAACCGCTATCGGCGGCGGCACGTACCCGTGCCCCGGCGCCGCGAGCGGCGCGCCCGCGTCGGCCTCGGGGAACGCCTCCGGCGGCAACTGCACGAACGCCGTGGCGTCCGGGTCGCCGTCCGCGCCCTGCGGCATGGGCTGCCAGCCCCCCGTGCCGTACTGCGGCTGCTGGTCGTCCTGGTGCTCCCGGCTCACGACAGCGCCCTCCCCAGTGCCCGGCGGGCCAGCGCCGACACCGTACGCCGCAGGTGCAGCGCCGCCGCCGGCAGCCGCGGCGGCTCCTCGCCCTCCGCGCCCGGCGGCGGGTCGGGGATGCACGCGGCGGCGACGTACTCGCCGAAGGCGGCCAGCGCCTCGGGCGGCAGCCCGCGGTGGCCGTCCCAGTCCATCAGGCCCGCGACCCACTGCTCGGCCTCCATCGGCCGCAGCGGCGCGGGCGCCACCGCGCCGACGGCGCACCGCACCGACCGGCGCGCCGGGTCGAGCACCAACGCGACCGAGGCGACCGCGCGCCCCGGCCCCGTACGCCCGGTGGCCTTGAGGAACACCTGCGGCGCGTGCAGCAGCGGCGCCCGTACGAACGCGATCAGCTCGCCGGTGCGCAGCATCTCCACACCCGCGAGGAGGTGGCTGACCGGGATCTCGCGGTGCCCGCCCCCGGGTTCCGCGATCACCACGGTGGCGTCGAGCGCGGCCAGCACCGGCAGCGTGTCGCCGGTGCGGTCGGCGGAGGCGATGTTGCCGCCGAGGGTGGCGGCGTTGCGCACCTGCGGCGGGCCCGCGGCGCGCGCGGCGGCGGCGAGCGCGGGGATGAGCGCGGCGAAGTCGGGCCGCCCGATGCGCGCGTGGGTCAGGCCGCTGCCGAGGAGGGCGGCGCCGTCCTGGTACTGCCAGCCGCGCAGTTCGCTGATCCGGCCGAGGCCGACGAGCGCGGAGGGGCGCAGCAGGCCCGCGTTGACGGCCGCCATGAGGTCGGTCCCGCCGGCGACGGGCACGGCGGCGGGCATGGCGACGAGCGCCGCGACCGCTTCGTCGAGCGAGTCCGGCAGCACCACCGTCGGTGCGGCCTGCGGTGCGTGAGTGGTCAACCCGGCTGCCCCTTCCGCAGTGTCCCCCAGGAGTTCCGGCCGTTCCGCCGTACGGTACGGGCTCCCGGCCGGGACGTGGCAACTCTGGCACATCCGTCACGGTCCGGGGCCGCCTCCGGCGGCGCGGAAGAACACGAGCGTACCCCGCTCGGCGCCCAACTCGCGGGCCCGGATGGGGACCTGCTCCACACCACGTGGGGATTGTCACTCTTCGGGGAGTCTTGTACTACTTCCGGAACGGCGGTCGAGGCTCACACGATCGGGGGCGGTCCTTCGATCGGGCGTCCGAGCACTCCCGGGCGCCGCTGCCACGGCCGCGGGCCGCCGGGCGGGCGGTAGTCGACGCCGAGGGCGTCGAGGCGCGCGTAGTGCTCCTCCATGCGGGCAGAGAAGCCGGCGAAGTCCCGCTCGGCGGACGGCGGCAGGGCGGACCAGGCGACCTCGGCGAAGGCGGCGAGCCGCGGGTAGACCTGGTAGTCGAAGCGCTGCGGGCTCTCCAGCACCTCGCTCCAGACGTTGGCCTGGGTGCCGATGACGTGCTCCGCCGCCGGGCCTTCGAGCTGCGGCGGCACGGGCTCGAAGCGGTAGACGTCCTCCAGCGTACGCACCTGGGCGATCGGCACGGGCTCGTCCGGAGCGCCCGATTCACGGTAGTTGAGATAGACCTGCTGCTCCGGGCACATGACGACGTCGTGTCCCGCCCGCGCGGCGGCGATGCCGCCGGCGTAGCCGCGCCAGGAGGAGACGGTGGCGCCGTCGGCGAGGCCGCCTTCGAGGATCTCGTCCCAGCCGATGAGGCGGCGGCCGCGGTCGGCGAGCCAGCGGTCGAAGTGCCGGATGAACCACGACTGCAGCTCGTCCTCGTCGGCCAGGCCGAGTTCGCGGATACGGGCCTGGGCGGCGGGCGAGGACTTCCACTGGTGCTTGGGGCACTCGTCGCCGCCGACGTGCACAAACGCCGAGTACTCGGCAATGCCGGCCGGGAAGATGTCCAGCACCTCCTCGAAGACGCCCTCGTAGAAGCGCAGCACCTCCTCGGTGGGCGCGAGGACGTTCTCCGAGACGCCCCAGTCGCCCCACACGTCGAGCGCCGCGGTGTCGACGACGTCGGTGTTGCCGAGCCAGGGGTACGCGTGGATGGCGGCCTGCGAGTGGCCGGGGATGTCGATCTCCGGGACGACGGTGATGTGCCGGGCGGCGGCGTACGCGACGATCTCGCGGAGGTCGTCCTGGGTGTAGAAGCCGCCGTGCGGACGCTCGTCCCAGATGTCGGAGGCGCGGTGGCCGACCTTGGTGCGCGGGCGCCAGGAGGCGTCCTCGGTGAGCTTGGGGTGGCGCTTGATCTCGATGCGCCAGCCCTGGTCGTCGGTGAGGTGGAAGTGCAGCACGTTGAGCTTGTGCGCGGCCATCAGGTCGAGGTGGCGCAGCACCTCGCGCTTGGTGAGGAAGTGCCGGGAGACGTCGAGCATGAAGCCGCGCCAGCCGAACCGCGGCGCGTCCTCGACGCGGCAGTGCGGCAGCTCCCAGGTGCGCTCGCCGAGGGGGGCGGTCCGGTACGCCTGCGGGCCGAGGAGCTGGCGCAGGGTCTGCGCGCCCCAGAACACCCCCGCGGGGCCGCCGCCGGTGAGGCGGACGCCGCCGGGGCCGATCTCCAGCCGGTACGCCTCGGCGCCGGCCGCGCCGGCGGGCCGGCCGGCGAGGGCGAGCGCGGGGTCGACGGTGAGGCGGATGACGCCGTCGGCGCCGGGGCCGCCTGTGGGGGCAGGGGCGTCCGCGGCATCGGCGGCGTCCGCGGCGGCCGGGTCTGCGGGGGCGAGCGGCAGCCCGGTGGCCGCACCGATCTCGGCGCGCAGCCACCGGGCGACGCCCTCGGCCCCCTCGCCGGCGGCGAGGACGGTGCCCTGGCCCAGGGCGAAGGTCGCGGTGTCGCTGGTGCGGGCGGCGCTGCGGGGCGCGGGGATGAGATCCATGGCCTCATCCTGCCCCAGGACGGCGATTTGGACTAGACCATTCCGGCCGCGACCCGGGGGCCGCGGCCGGGAAGCCGCTACTTCTTCTTGCCGCCGTCCTTACCGCCGTCCTTGCCGCCGCCGGCGCCCATGGACTCGTAGATCTCCTTGCACATGGGGCAGACGGGGTACTTCTTCGGATCGCGCCCCGGGACCCACACCTTGCCGCAGAGCGCCACGACGGGGGTGCCGTCGAGCGCGCTGGCCATGATCTTGTCCTTCTGGACGTAGTGGGCGAAGCGCTCGTGGTCGCCGTCGCCGTGCGACACCTCCGGCGTCGGTTCGACGAGGGTGCCGGTGCCGGTTCCGCGTTCGGGCTCGGGGAGAGGAGTGCTCATGGTGGCCAAGGGTACCGACGGCAGCGCGGATCAGTTCAGGCTCGGGTCGTCCGGATATGTCGCGACCATGGCCAGCTCGCTGCGCTGCCGCCGCAGCACCGCCCGCCACAGGCCCTCGGGCGCGGGCGAGGACACGTCGCCGGGCTCGGACTCCACGACGTACCACGCGCCGTCGTCCAGCTCCTCCTCCAACTGCCCGGGGCCCCACCCCGCGTACCCCGCGAAGATCCGCAGCGTGCCCAGCTCCGCCGCGAGCAGCTCGGGCGGCGCGTCCAGGTCCACCAGGCCGATGGCGCCGTGCACCCGGCGCCAGCCGAGAGGCCCCTCGCCACCGGGCACGCCGCCCTTGTCGCCGGGGACCACCGCGAGGCCGAGCGCGGAGTCGAGGGAGACCGGGCCGCCCTGGAAGACCACCCCGGGATCGCCGGCGAGGTCGGCCCAGTCCCGCAGCACGTCGCCGACGCCGACGGGGGTCGGCCGGTTGAGCACGACGCCGAGCGACCCCTCGTCGTCGTGGTCGAGCAGGAGCACCACGGTCCGGGTGAAGTTCGGATCGGTGAGGGCCGGCGTCGCGACCAGCAACCGGCCCGTGAGGGATGACACCTCCGTCATGCGGACATGATCCCGCAGTTACGGGCGTGTGGGGAGCGGACGGCCGAGGACGGCCGAGGAATACGGCAATGCGCGCACGCACGCGCCCCGGGGGCCGCCCCCGGCCGCCTCTCGCGACCCAGGGGGCACGCACCGGCGCACCCAAGGCGCGCACCCCGGGGCTTCCGGACCCCTCCACGTCCCCACCCGCCGGGGGACGGGGACTCTCCCCCGCCCCTCCCCGAACCCGGGGACTCCGCCCCGGCCCCCCGTCCGCGCGGGCCCGCGCGGGCCTCCGGGGGCTCCGCCCCCAGGTCCCCCAACCCGCCCCGTGCCCGGGGCTCGCACCCTGGAGCCCCGGGCACGGGGCGAGGGGACTCTCCCCGTGCCCACCGCTTCTCCACCGGGGGCTCCGCCCCCAGGCCCCCGCCACGCGCGCCCGCGCAGACCCACGGGGCTCCGCCCCCAGAGACCCGGCACCCCGCAGCCGCACGCGAACCCGCGGGGGACGCGCCCCACCCACCGGGCCCGAACCCGTCAGGCGCAACCCCACACCAGCCCCCAGGTCCCCCGGGCCTCCGGTTCCCACCCCGCCCCGCCGCAGGCGCCCGACTCCCGAGCGCGCCCACCTGGGCCGCCCCGGCATCAGCGCTCCCTCCACGCCCCGGCGCTCACCACTCACCCGGACGCCCCAAGGGCTCCGCCCCCGCCCCGGCGCCCCGCCGTCCCCCACCCCGTCACCCTGTGCGGCCCGGCGCCGTACGCGGAGTCCCCCGCGTTCGTCCCTCCGGATCTGTAGCGAATTCATGACGTCCCCCGCCCCGCCCCGGCCCGGGGGAAGGGGGTGTGCGGGGCATTAGCATTTCTGTCTGTCCCCGTCCGTCTCCAGGATCGCGAGCCTCATGACAGCTCCTGACAGCGCCGATGTCCTCCTCGTCCACGGCGGTACGCCCCTCCGCGGCGAGATCCACGTCCGCGGGGCCAAGAACCTCGTGCCCAAGGCGATGGTCGCCGCGCTGCTCGGCAGTTCCCCCAGCCGGCTGCGCAACGTCCCGGACATCCGCGACGTGCGGGTGGTGCGCGGTCTGCTCCAGCTCCACGGCGTGACCGTGCGTCCGGGCGACGAGCCCGGTGAGCTGGTGCTCGACCCGACGCACGTCGAAAGCGCGCACGTCGCCGACATCGACGCGCACGCGGGCTCGTCCCGTATCCCGATCCTCTTCTGCGGCCCCCTGCTGCACCGCCTCGGCCACGCCTTCATCCCCGGCCTCGGCGGCTGCGACATCGGCGGCCGGCCCATCGACTTCCACTTCGACGTGCTGCGCCAGTTCGGCGCCCGGATCGACAAGCGCGCCGACGGGCAGTACCTGGAGGCGCCGCAGCGGCTGCGCGGCACGAAGATCCGGCTGCCCTACCCCTCGGTGGGTGCCACCGAGCAGGTGCTGCTGACCGCCGTGCTCGCCGAGGGCGTCACCGAGTTGTCCAACGCGGCCGTCGAGCCGGAGATCGAGGACCTCATCTGCGTCCTGCAGAAGATGGGCGCGATCATCGCGATGGACACCGACAGGACCATCCGCATCACCGGCGTGGACCAGCTCGGCGGCTACACCCACCGCGCCCTGCCGGACCGGCTGGAGGCCGCCTCCTGGGCGTCCGCGGCGCTGGCGACCGAGGGCGACGTCTTCGTCCGCGGCGCGCTGCAGCGCTCGATGATGACGTTCCTCAACACCTTCCGGAAGGTCGGCGGCGCGTTCGACATCGGCGACGAGGGCATCCGCTTCTGGCACCCCGGCGGGCCGCTGAACGCCATCGCGCTGGAGACCGACGTCCACCCCGGCTTCCAGACCGACTGGCAGCAGCCGCTGGTCGTCGCCCTCACGCAGGCGTCGGGGCTGTCGATCGTGCACGAGACGGTCTACGAGTCCCGCCTCGGCTTCACCTCCGCACTCAACCAGATGGGCGCGCACATCCAGCTCTACCGCGAGTGCCTGGGCGGCACCCCCTGCCGCTTCGGGCAGCGTAACTTCCTGCACTCCGCGGTCGTGTCGGGACCGACCAAGCTGGAGGGCGCCGACCTGGTCATCCCGGACCTCCGCGGCGGCTTCTCCTACCTCATCGCGGCGCTGGCGGCCCAGGGCACTTCGCGGGTGCACGGCATCGACCTGATCAACCGCGGCTACGAGAACTTCCTGCAGAAGCTCGCGGACCTCGGCGCCCGAGCGGAGCTGCCGGACGTCCCCGCCGCAGCCTCCGCGGCAGCCGCGGCCGGCTGAGCGCCGCCCGCCCCCGTACGCGTACGGGGGCGTACGCGTACGAACGAGGGCGGCCGGACAGGCGAAGGGCGGCCGCCCCCGCTGGGTCCGGCCGCCCTCCTGCTTCGGTCTGCGGGCCTTACTTGCCCTTCGCCGCTTCCTTGAGCTTCGAGCCGGCCGTGACCTTCACGCTGTAACCAGCGGGAATCTGGATCGGCTCGCCGGTCTGCGGGTTGCGGGCGGAGCGCGCCTTGCGGTGCGTGCGCTCGAAGGTCAGGAAGCCGGGGATGGTGATCCTCTCGTCGCCCTTGCTGACGACCTCCCCGGCGACCTCGGCGAGGGCGGCCACCACGGCGTCGGCGTCCTTGCGGGTCACCTCGGCGCGCTCTGCGATCGCGGCCACCAGCTCACTGCGGTTCATATCTGTCTCCCGTGTTTTCTTGCCATTGAGGCGTGAGATCAAAGCCGATGCTGCCAGGACCCGCTGACAGTCCCCGTAACCGGGTCCCGTGACAGCGCCTCGCGCCCGACTACGCATCCTGCCCTCACCTGCGGCGGAAACGCCAATCCGGCGCCCCCAGGGCCTGTCGTCAAGCTCCCGCCTGCGTCGCGACGCCTGGCACGCACGCTCGCCGCGTTGTCGGGATCGCCCTGATAGGCCCACTATGAGGACGACCCTCCGCCTTGCGATCGCACGCACCAGCCGCCGCGCCGCCCGCCCTTCGGGCGAACGACGCGAGATCGACGACAGACCCTGGCGCGTCGTGCACCGCAGCCCGTCCATCCGCACACTTATGACGTACGCGCGGCGCGAAAGCCAGCCGACGCGCCGGGGCCCGGCCCGTTCCCACGCGGGGTGCAGGGGCGGTTACGGCCCGGTGGTGGGCGGTGCCGTCACGCCCGCGGCCTGGGCGGCGTCGCGGACGGCGTCGGCGACCGTGGGGGCGACCCGGTCGTTGAAGACGCTCGGGATGATGTAGTTCGGGTTCAGCTCGTCGCCGTGGACGACGTCGGCGATGGCGCGGGCCGCGGCGATCATCATCTCGGAGTTGACGGTCCGCGAGTGCGCGTCGAGCAGGCCGCGGAAGACGCCGGGGAAGACGAGCACGTTGTTGATCTGGTTCGGGAAGTCGCTGCGGCCGGTGGCGACGACGGCGGCGTGCTCGCGGGCGGCGGCCGGGTCGACCTCGGGGTCGGGGTTGGCCAGCGCGAAGACGATCGCGTCGGACGCCATGGCGGCCACGTCGCCGCCGTCGATGACGTCGGGGGCGGAGACGCCGATGAAGACGTCCGCGCCGCGCACGGCGTCCTTGAGGGTACCGGTGAGGCCGTCGCGGTTGGTGTTCTCCGCGATCCAGCGCAGCGCGCTGCCAGGCGGGGCGTCCACCAGGTCGGCACGGCCCGAGTGGACGACGCCGTTGATGTCGGCGACGACGGCGTGCTTGGCGCCGGCGTCGATCAGCAGCTTGAGGATCGCCGTGCCGGCGGCGCCGGCCCCGGACATCACCACGCGCACGTCGGCCAGTTCCTTGCCGACCACGCGCAGCGCGTTGGTGAGCGCGGCGAGCACGACGATGGCGGTGCCGTGCTGGTCGTCGTGGAAGACGGGGATGTCCAGCGCCTCGCGCAGCCGCGCCTCGATCTCGAAGCAGCGGGGCGCGGAGATGTCCTCCAGGTTGATGCCGGCGAAGCCGGGGGCGATGGCCTTGACGATCTCCACGATGGCGTCGGTGTCCTGGGTGTCCAGGCAGAGCGGCCAGGCGTCGATGCTCGCGAACCGCTTGAAGAGCGCCGCCTTGCCCTCCATCACCGGCAGCGCGGCCTTGGGGCCGATGTTGCCCAGGCCCAGGACGGCGGAGCCGTCGGTGACGACGGCGACGCTGTTGCGCTTGATGGTGAGCCGGCGGGCGTCCTCGGGGTTCTCGGCGATCTGCATGCAGACGCGGGCGACGCCGGGGGTGTAGATCATCGACAGGTCGTCGCGGTTGCGGATCGGGTGCTTGGACTGCATCTCGATCTTGCCGCCGAGGTGCATGAGGAACGTACGGTCGGAGACCTTGCCGACGACGACGCCCTCGATGCCGCGGAGCTTCTCGACGATGGAGCGCGCGTGGTCGGTCGAGGCCGCGGCGATGGTGACGTCGATGCGCAGCCGCTCGTGTCCCGAGGCGGTGACGTCGAGGCCGGTGACGCTGCCGCCGGAGGACTCGACGGCGGAGGTGAGCTGGCTGACGGCGTTGCCCCCCGCCGGGACCTCCAGCCGGACCGTGTTCGAGTAGGAGACGCTTGGCGCCGTTGCCATGGCCGTGTGTTCCCTCTTGTGTGGTGAAGCCACGGGGCGCGACACGCCCCGCTGCGGATCGGATCGATGGTCGCACCTACCGGGTGGTATCCGGAAACCCTCCGGAAGGCGGAATCATCTTTCCGCGAAACGGTATCGCGGGGTACGAGCCGGGGAGATGGGCCGGATGGCGGGTCGGGACGGGCTGCGGAAAGGCCGCGGGCCGGGTGCGCGGCTGCTGCGGCACACCCGGCCCGTACAAGCCTGGTGGCACCGACCCGCCAGCTCGCCTCGCGGCAAGTGGGCGCTCGAAGCGCCGATGGTTGGGCCCGGGGGCATGGATCGGGCCGGTGCCACACTCAGGCTAACAAACCCTGCCCGTAAGGCCATTCCCGTCCTGCGGCACCTGCGCCGCCTTCTCACGGACGAAGCAGGTCGGGGACGCCGTCGGCGTCCGGGAGGTCGGGGGCCGTGGAGACGACCGTCAGCCGCTGGGTCGCCCGGGTGAGGGCCACGTACAGCACCCGCAGGCCCGCGGGCGACTCGTCGGCCATCTCCGCGGGCGAGAGCACCACCGTCGCGTCGTACTCCAGCCCTTTTGCCTCCAGGCTGCCCAGCACCACCACCCGCTCCCCCAGCTCCGCGAGCCGGGCGCGGGCCTCCTCGCGGCGGCCCATGGGCACGACGACGCCCACCGTGCCGTCGACGTCCGCCAGCAGCCGCCCGACCTCCGCGCGCACCGTGTCGTACGGATCCGCCCCCGCCGCCGCGAACGCCGGCACCACCCCGGTCGACCGCACCGCCTCCGGAGGCTCGGTGCCGGGCATGGCCAGCGCCAGGACCCGGGAGGCGACCTCGGCGATCTCCGCCGGGTTGCGGTAGTTGACGGTCAGCGTGAAGCGGCGCCGCGGGCGGCTGCCCAGCGCCTCCGTACGGGCCGCGGCCGCCTCCTCCGGGTCCGGCCACGAGCTCTGCGCCGGGTCGCCGACGACCGTCCACGTCGCGTGCCGCCCGCGGCGGCCCACCATCCGCCACTGCATCGGCGTCAGGTCCTGCGCCTCGTCGACGATGACGTGCGCGTACTCCTGCCGCTCCTCGTCGCGGCGGCGCACGGCGGGCGCGGTGCGCTCCCCGTACGTCGTCAGCTCCTCCAGGCCCGTCAACTGGTCCAGCGGGTCCAGCTCCCGCGGCCTGGCCGGCTTCGCGGGCGCGCCGAGCAGCACCTGCAACTCGTCCAGCAGCGCCACGTCGTGCACGGTCAGCCCGTCCCGGGCCAGCGAGCGGGCGAGGCCGCGGACCTCGCCCGGGTTCAGCACGCGCCGCGCGAAGCCCGCGAGCCGCCGCTCGTCGGCGAGCGCGGCGAGCACCACGCGCGGCGTCAACTCCGGCCACCAGGCGTCGAGGAAGGCGAGGAAGTCGTCCTCCGTGGAGATGTCCTCGTCGAACCCCGCCCGCGCCTCCGCCGCCAGCTCCGGGTCGTCGTAGCGCGGCCGGGCGCCGGACTTCTGCCAGAGCGCGTCCAGCAGGAAGCGGCGGGCCCTGGCCCGCAGCAGGTTCACCGGCGCCGTGCCGCCGAGCACCGCCTGCCGTACGCGCCGCAGGTCCCGCGCGTCCAGCTCCACCCGGGCGCCGAACGCGACCACCCGCAGCCGCTGCGGCACCTCGCCCGCCGTCAGCGCCCCGCGCGCGGCGCGGCGCAGCACCCGCACCATCCGCGCCGAGCCCTTGACCCGGGCCACCCGCGGCTCGTCGTACAGCGTCGCCTCCGCACCTTCGACGAGCGAGCCCACCGCCCGGATCGCGACCTGCCCCTCCTCGCCCAGCGACGGCAGCACGCCCTCGGTGTACGCCACGAGCAGCGGCGTCGGGCTGACGACGAGGATCCCGCCCGCGTACCGCCGCCGGTCCTGGTACAGCAGGTACGCGGCGCGGTGCAGCGCCACCGCCGTCTTGCCGGTGCCGGGGCCGCCCTCGACCTCCGTGACGGACGCGGCGGGGGCTCGGATGACGGTGTCCTGCTCGGCCTGGATGGAGGAGACGATGTCGCGCATCGCGTGCGTACGGGCCCGGCCCAGGGCCGCCATCAGCGCGCCGTCGCCGACGACGGGCAGCGCGGCGCCTTCGAGCGTCACCGACAGCTCGGGCCGCAGCAGGTCGTCCTCGACGCCGAGCACCCGGCGGCCCTTGGAGCGGATCACGCGGCGGCGCACGACCCGGCCGGGGGCGACGGGGGTGGCGCGGTAGAAGGGCGCGGCGGCGGGGGCGCGCCAGTCGATGACCAGCGGGGCGTAGTCGGCGTCGAGGACGCCGAGGCGGCCGATGTGCAGGGTCTCCGCGATGCGGGCGCGCTGCTCGCCGCCTGCACCGGAGGGCGATACGGCGTCGTCGGCGGGCTCGACGGAGGTGTACGCGCCGTCGGGGCCGCGGACGCCGTCCTTGCCGGGCAGGAGGTCGATGCGGCCGAAGAGGAAGTCCTCGAACTCGCTGTTCAGGCGGTTGAGATGGACGCCGGCGCGGAAGACCTGGGCGTCGCGCTCGGCGAGCGCGCCGGGGGTGCCGACCTGGCCGCGCTTGGCGGCGTCGCTCATGAGGAACTCCGCCTCGTGGATCTTCTCCTCAAGGCGGTCGTACACGCGGTCCAGATGTTCCTGCTCAGCCTGGATCTCGCGATCCCGGACGGAGTCCGGGGCGGTGATGTGCGCGGTCACCCGCGGCCCCCTTCGTGCGGAAAAGGCAGCCGTTCATCTTACCTCTCGCGAGGAGGCGGCCGGAGGTCAGCCCAGGTCGGCGGGGGTGTGGGGTCAGCCCGCTTCTGCCGGGACGATCACCAGCCTGTCGCCCTCCGACGTGACCACCTCGAAGTGGTCGATGTCGTCCGGCGACATGCTCGTGCCGCCCGAGGTCCGCAGGCTGGTGCCGCCGCCCCGGCCGCTCGCGCCCGCGTTCCTGCCGTCTCCCGCGCCGTAGCCGTCCGCCGGGACGCCCCAGCTCGTGACCGTCTCGTGCGAGCCGTCCCTGCCCACCGCCTGGAGGTCGCAGCGGCGCGGGCCGCTCACCCCGCGCAGGTCCAGGTCCACGCTCGTGCCCCAGGTCACCGGGCGCATGCTGATCCTGGCCTCCACACCCGTCTCCGGGTCCACGGCCCTGACCTCCTGCCCCGCGACGTCCGCGCGCCGCTGCTCCGGCGCCGGTTCTTCGCCGGTGAGCACCACCGCCGTCACCACCGGCGCCGCGACCGCCACCACCGCCGCCGCCGTCACCGCGACGACCAGCCGCCTGCGCACCCGGCGCTGCCGGGCCCGTACCGCCGTCAGCTCCGCCAGCAGCCGGTCGAGCGCGCCCGGCGGCGGATCCTGCGGCGGCGGTACGTCCGCCAGCATGTCGGCGACCGGTACCAGTTCCGCCAGCGCCGCGGCGCACCGCTCACAGCCGGCCAGATGCTCCTCGAACCGCTCCGCCTCGTCGTGCTCCAGCGCGCCGATCGCGTACGCCCCGACGTCCGGATGCCGTTTGCCGGTCACGGCACCACTCCCCGTTCCTCCAGCGACAACCGCAGCGAGCGCAGCGCGTAGAACACCCGTGAGCGCACCGTCCCCGCCGGTATGCCCAGCACCTCGGCCGCCTCGTTCGCCGTCCGGCCCTTGAAGTACGTCTCCACCAGCGCGGCGCGGTGGGCGGGCGTCAGGTCGTCGAGCGCTTCGGAGATCGTCATCAGCCGCAGCACCCGGTCGGTGTCGTCGGCGGCCGGGAGGCTCTCCAGCGGCGCGGGGTCCGTCTCGCGCGGGCGCGCCTGCCGGCTGCGGTGCCCGTCGATCACTATCCGGCGGGCCACGGTGACGAGCCAGGGCCGCACGGAGCCGTCCGCGGCCGCCAGTTCGTCGGCGTGCCGCCAGGCGCGCAGCAGCGTCTCCTGGACGACGTCCTCCGCCCGGTGCCGGTCCCCGGCGACCAGGCGCAGCACGAAGCCGAAGAGCGGGCCCGCGTGCTCGCGGTAGAGGACCCGCATCAACTCCTCGTCGGGAGTCGGCTTCGAGCGCTGCGCTGCCACCACGGCATCGTCCCGCATCCCTCACCTCCGGGTCGAGGAGTACGGGGATCGCCGCCGCGGCGTTCAACGGTCCGCCCGCGCGAAGGCATTATGCCCGGATCTCGGCGTATTTGGTGTCGGCGTGCGGGTCGAGGGACAGCCGGTAGCCGCGCTTGACGACGGTCTGGATGAGCTTCGGCACCCCCAGTGCCGTACGCAGCCGGGTCATCGCCGTCTCCACCGCGTGCTCGTCGCTGCCCGCGCCCGGCAGCGCGCGCAGCAGCTCCGCGCGGGAGACGACCCACCCCGGCCGGTGCGCCAGGGCGCGCAGCAGCGACATGCCGGCCGGCGGCACGGGGCGCAGCGCGCCGTCGATGATCACGGCGTGGCCGCGGATCTCCATGCGGTGGCCGGCCACCGGCAGCGTCCGTACGCGGCCGGGGAGTTCGAGGGCGACGAGCTGGACGAGCGGCCCGAGGCGGTAGCGCTCGGGCTGGGCGGTCGGCACGTCGTGCCGCTCCAGCGGCAGCGCCGTGAGCGGCCCGACGCAGGCGGGCAGCACGTCGTGGCGGAGGGCGTCGAGGACCTCGTCGCGGCAGTGCCGGGCGGCGGCCCGGTCCAGGAAGCTCGCGGCGGCCGGGGCGCTGGTGAACGTCACGGCGTCCACGCCGCGGGCGGCGACCGCCTCCAGCAGCCGGTCCAGCGGCGCGGGGTCCTCCGGCGGCATCCAGCGGTAGACCGGTACGACGATGACCTCCGCCCCCGCGGCCCGTAGCGACTCGACGAAGCCCGGCAGCGGCTCGCCGTGCTGCTGGAGCGCCACCCGCCGGCCCTCGGCGCCCTCGGCGAGCAGCCGCTCCAGCACCTCCGCCATCGACTCCGACGCGGGCGACCACGACTCGGTCAGCCCCGCCGCCCGGATCGCGCCGCGCACCTTGGGCCCGCGCGCCAGCAGTTCGACGCCCGCGAGCTTGTCGAGCAGCGCCTCGCCGAGGCCCCAGCCGCCGGCGGCCTCGACCCAGCCGCGGAAGCCGATGGCGGTGGTGGCGAGGACGACGTCGGGAGGGTCGCTGATGAGCGCCTTGGTGGTGTGGAGCAGTTCGTCGTCGTCGTGCAGGGGCACGATCCGCAGCGCGGGCGCGCGGTGCACGACCGCGCCGCGGCGGGCCAGCAGCGTGCTCAGCTCGTCCGCGCGGCGGGCGGCCGTGACTCCGACGGAGAAGCCCTCCAGGGGTTTGACCTCGGCGGGTACGGTCATGTTTCGCTGCTCCCCGGTCGGTGCCGTTCGTGCCGTGCCATGGTGCTCCGCTCAGACCCCCGCGTAGGCGGGCTGCCGCGAATCCGGGCCGTCCGCGCCGTCGGCGCGCGCCGCGGGCGTGCGCGGCCCGCGCAGGTACACGACCCAGGTCACCACGAAGCACACAGCGTAGAAGACGAGGAACGCCACACAGGCGGCCGTGCCGTTGCCGTTGGAGAGGAACGACTGCCGGAAGGCGAGGTTGATGCCGAGCCCGCCGAGCGCCCCGACCGCGCCGATGAGCCCGATCGCGGCGCCGGACAGCCGCCGCGCGTACGCGTTGGCCTGCTCGCCGCGGAGCCCGAGGGCGATCGCCTTGGCCTGGTAGATGCCGGGGATCATCTTGTACGTGGAGCCGTTGCCGAGCCCGGAGAAGAGGAAGAGCCCGACGAAGCCCACGAGGTACACGGGCAGCGACTCCCGTACGGACGCGAAGACGACGACGGAGGTCGCGCCGGCCATGGCCGCGAAGTTCCACAGCGTGATCCGCGCCCCGCCGTACCGGTCCGCCAGCCAGCCGCCGACCGGCCGGATCACCGACCCGAGCAGCGGCCCGATGAACGTCACGGCCGCGGCCTGGAGCGGGGTGCGGTCGAACTGGGTCTGCAGCACGAGACCGAAGGCGAAGCTGTAGCCGATGAACGAGCCGAAAGTGCCCACGTACAGGAACGCCATGATCCACGTGTGCGCGTCCCTGACCGACTCCTTCGCCGCCCCGGTGTCGTTCCGTACCGGCGCCAGATTGTCCATCCGCCACCACGCGAGCGCCGCGGCGACCACGATCAGCGGCATGTAGATCCCCAGCAGCACCCGCGGCCGCCCGTCGCCCGCGACGGCGATGACGAGCAGCGCGACGAGCTGGATGACGGGCACCCCGATGTTGCCGCCGCCGGCGTTGAGCCCGAGGGCCCAGCCCTTGCGGTGCAGCGGGAAGAAGGCGTTGATGTTCGTCATCGAGGAGGCGAAGTTGCCCCCGCCGACTCCGGCGAGTGCGGCGACCAGCAAGAAAGTGCCATACGACGTCCCGGGCTCCATCACGGCGAACGCGGCGGCGGTCGGCAGGAGCAGCATCAGCGCGCTGAACACCGTCCAGTTGCGGCCGCCGAAGCGCGCGACGGCGAAGGTGTACGGCACCCGCACGCAGGCCCCGACCAGGGTGGCGACGGAGACGAGGAAGAACTTCCCGGCGGCGTCGATGCCGTACTCGTCGCCCATGAAGAGGACCAGGACGGAGAAGAGAGTCCAGATGGAGAAGCCGATGTGCTCGGAGAAGACGGAGTAGAGGAGATTGCGGTTGGCGGTCTTCTCGCCCGTCTCCGCCCAGAACGCCTCGTCCTCGGGATCCCACTCCTCGATCCAGCGCTTCCCCTTGCGCGCGGTCTGCCCGGAGCCGGTCATCGCAGCCGTCCCTGCCCTTCGTCGGCGTGCCGCACCCGCGGGCGGGGCGGCGGATCTGGTTCAGGGTGACCGTAGGGACGGTGGGTTTCCACCCTGTGTTGACAAGTGACGCACGCGCAACCTTGCCCTCACTCAAGGGGGACTTGACAGGTGAGGAAACGGTGCTCAAGGCGGGTGGACGGGCCTGCTTCAGGGGCTGGACCAGGGCGTTTACCGGGATTCACCTGGATGTAACAGGGGGCGGGGCGGTGGCCGGAAGGCGATGGACGGGGCGGGGGCAGGCGGGGTGGAACGCGGCGGGGGGCGCCGCCGCCGTCGTCGCCGCGCCCGCCACGGCGTCGGCGGCGCGCACCGCGGCGGCCAGGGCGGCGTCCAGCTCGGCCGCGGGGCAGGCGAGGCGCGCGTTGACCACCGCCTGCGCCGACCGCATCGCGCCGCCGTCGGCGTCCACCGCCGGCGCCCGGCCGTCGCCGACCGCGGACGCCTTCGTCGTCCGGCCGTCGGGCGCGGTGAGGTGGACCTTGGCGTGACCGACGAGGGCGGCGCCGGCGGTCAGTTCGGCGAGCAGGGTCGCGGCCCAGCGGGCGGAGGGGAAGCCGGCGGCGGAGTGCGGGGCGCGGACCTCGGCGGTGTGGTTGAGCCAGGCGAGGCGGGCCTCGGCGGCGGCGTAGCGGTCGTAGTCGATGACGAGGTCGCGGTCGCGGCCGGCGCTTGCGCCGGGTGCGGCGGTGACGCGGGGCGTCGCGGGAGCGGCGGAGTCCGCGTGGACGGCCGGGCCGGCGGGGGCGGTCGGGTCCGCGGGAGCGGGGTGGCGGACGGCGTCCGCGGGCCCCGTCAGGGTCTCGGCGAGGGCCGGCAGGCCCGTGCCGGTACGGGCCGAGTACGTCAGCAGCGGTCTGCCCGGGTGCAGGGACGCCAGCGCGGTCCGTACCGCGGCCGACAGCGCCGGGTCCACGGCGTCCGCCTTGTTGAGCGCGATCACGTCCGCGTCGGCGAGCTGCCGGTCGAAGAGGTACGCGAGGTCCGCCTCCCCGGCCCGGCCGAGGGCCGCGAACCGGGCCGGATCCACCACCGTCAGCAGCGGCGCGACGCGGAACCGCGTCCCGTACCGCTGGCGCAACGGCCGTACGACCGTGGCCTGGAGGTCCGTGCAACTGCCGACCGCCTCGGCGAGGACCGTGTCCGCGCCGTACTCCTCGACAGCCCGCGTGACGACGTCCAGCAGGTCCTCGAAGCGGCAGCAGAAGCAGCCGCCGGTGACCTCCCCCGCCCAGCCGGCGGCGGCCTCGGCGAGGCGGGTGTCGACGAGGTCGTCACCCTGGTCGTTGGCGACCAGCGCCACCCGCCGCCCGCGGGCGCGCAGTTCGCGGGTGAGGGCGGCGAGGGTGGTCGTCTTGCCGGCACCGAGGAACCCGCCGACGACGGCGAAGCTCACGGGGGCGGTCACCGGTCCGCCCGGGGCGGCGCCGGGAACGGCGGAGGTTCCCGGGGCGTCCGGCGTTCGCGGCCGCGTCATCGGTACGTCACCTCCAGCGTCTCCCCCGCCTGTAGCGTGACCGCCTCGGCGAACTCCGCCGCCACCCGCCCCTTCCCGGCCGACGCCCCCCGCACCGCGACCCGCCGCCGGCGCCCGTCCCGCCCGATCGCCTCCGCCGTCGCCCGCGCCCCGGCGCGGGCGGGCGCGGCAAGCGAGGTGAGCCGCAGCGTCCCGTAGCGCAGCTCCGCGCGCGCGGTCAGCGTGTGGCCCCGGCGCCGCTGGCGGTACAGCCCCCAGCCCTCCGCGGTGACGAACGCCGCGGCGAAGTCCTGGCCCTCTTCGAGCCGCGGCGCGAAGCCGAGCCGGCCGTGCGGCCCGTGGTAGTCGAAGCCGGTCGCGGCGAGGTAGACGGCGTGGCTCATCATGGCGCGCGCGTAGTGGTCGGAGCACTCGATCTCGTTGTACGGGTTCCGCTTCTCCGCGCTGTGCCGGTCGTGCACGGCGCGGGTGACGGCCAGGGCCTCGTCTGTCATGCCCTCGTGCATGAGGTGGGCGGCGAACTGGTACTCCTGCCCGGTCCACACCTCGTTGAAGTACCCGATCGCGAACGGCTCGCCGCCGCCGGGCGCGGTGTCGCTGCCGCCGAACGGCCAGGTGCACATGACGGTGCCCGCCTCGCCCTCGGTGGAGTAGATCCGGCCGCCGGGGATGCCGGAGACGTCCTTGTAGGACTGCGCGTCGGGCAGGAAGTTGTGCCGGTAGAGGTTCGCGAGCGCGGTGCGCGCCTTGTCCCCGGGGAAGACGCGCGGCAGGCCGAGCTGGAAGGCGTACGTCTCGCCGTACATCTGGTCGATGTGGCAGCCGCGGTTCGAGTTGATGGCGTCGGCGTGGGCCGGGTCGACGAGGTGCTCGAAGTAGCCGTAGCGCTCGTTCCACATCCGCGCCTCCAGCTCCTTCGTGCCGCGCGCGGCCAGCTCGCGGCACTCGGCGGCGAAGGCGGCGTCGGCCATCTCGTCGGCCATGGCCGCGGCGGCGTGCAGGGCGGCGACGTAGAGGCCGGAGATCCAGGGGATCTCGCCGTACCAGGAGGCGTCGAGGGTGTGGTACTGCTCGCCTTCGAGGACGCCGTCCGCCGGCCGGCCGTCGAGCGCGTCGGCGCGTATCAGGTACGCGGTGGCCTTCTTCACGCGCGGCCAGACGCGGGTGAGGAAGGCGCTGTCGGGGGCCATGAGATGTTCGCGGTACGTGCGCAGCACGTTGCCGCACTGGCCGTCGTGGGCGACGTGCCGGGCGGCCTCGCCGCGGTAGTCGACGGCGCCGGTGTCCTCGTGGAAGGCGAGCCCGAGGTCGACGCGCTCGCGGGTGTCGCGCTCCAGGGCGGGGAAGAGCCGGGCGGCGGACTGGGCGTAGTTCCACACGTGGGTGCAGGTGCCGTCGCAGCAGTACAGGCCCTCCCAGGCGTAGAAGCGGCCGTCCTGGAAGCGGTGGACCGTGGAGGTGGCGAGGGTGGAGGCGGGGGCCAGGGTCCGTTCGAGGAACCAGTGCGGGAGGGTGGCGTCCTCGTACCAGGTGCGGACGAACTCCCGGGTCGCCGCGGCGAGTTCGTCGCCGCGGGCCGCGGTGTGGGCGGCGGCGGCGCGGGCGTCGGCGAAGCGGGTGCCGTAGTGGCGGCGCAGCGAGCCGGCGCCGGTGAGGTAGCCGAAGAGCTGCCGGTCGACGCGGTCGAAGTGCCAGGCGAGGGTGAAGCGGATGCGCGCGGTCTCGCCGGGCGCGAGGCGTACGGGGACGGTGACGGTCCCGGCCTGGCCCCCGGTGGGGCGGGCCCGGCCGCCGTCCGTCTCGGCGGGGGCGTCGGCGGAGTCGAAGAGCGCGTCGGGGGTGGACCAGTCGGCGACGGAGGGCCGGACGCGGGCGGCGGGGTGGGCGGCGGCGAGCGCGAAGGTGCCGTGGTCGGTCAGCTCGCCGAGGGGCTGTTCGGCGACGGGGGTGTCGGTGAAGCGGATCCGGTCGACGTTGACGTGGCCCCAGCCGCCGGTCGACTCGTCCACGATCTCGATGGTCGCCCGCTTGCCCTCGTGGGCGCTGACGTCGTACGCGCGCGGGCTCATCGGCTCGGCGTTGCGGCCGGTGAAGGAGGCGACGGTCTCGCCGTCGACGACGACGTTGACGCACGCCGTGCCGGCCTGGCTGCCGCCGCCGACGGCGACGGCGATGTAGCGGCGCTCGATGATGAACGGCTCGCTCACGAGCTTGCCCGTGTGCCCGTCGGCCGCGGCGGCGTCGCCGCCGGCGCGGAAGTGGTGGGAGGTGACGAAGCGGGTGCCGGAGACGCCGAGGTCGCCGAAGCGCTTGAAGTAGTCGGGGCACTCGGCCTCGGTGACGGGACCGGGCCCGAAGGCGGTGCCGGTGGCGGTCCAGCGGGAGTAGTCCGTACGCTCCCAGTCCTCGAAAACGATTTCCCCGCGCGGCGGCTCGGGACTCGTGCCCGCACGGGCGCCGAACTGCACGCCGGTGGCGGCGCCTTCGAAGGGGGCGGCGGTGAGGGTGACCGGCTGGGCGGTGCGGCTGCGCAGGCACACGGGGTTCTCGGCGAAGCCGAGGAGTTCGGCCGTGAGCGGGCGGTTCGCGGTGTTGCGGAGGGTGTAGTCGAGGACGGTGACGGGGAGCGAGGAGTCGTCGACGGAGGTGGGGATGAAGGGGGAGTACGCGTCGAGGGTGACGGCGAGCGGGACGCCCGGGTCGGCGTAGGTGACGGTGCCGAGGGGGTAGCGCCCGCGGAAGACGACGTCGGCGAAGCCGTCGCCGTCGAGGGAGGCGGTCCCGCCGCTCGCGGCCGACGCCCACCGCAGGGCGAACCCGGTGGCGAACGGCGCGGTCACCGGCAGCGGTTCCGCGTAGTGGATCCCCTGCCAGTCGGCGCCGCCGTACGGGAAGCTGTCGGGGTTGTCCACCTCCCACAGCCACAACCGCCCGTCCCCGGCGAGGTACACCTGCCCGGCCGCGATCCCGCCGACGGGCATGCCGACGTTCTCCAGGGCGTCCCCCCGGTACGCGGTGGCCTCCCCCCGCCGCCGCAGCTCCTTGAACCACCCGTCGCCCAGCCCTTTGTCCGCGGGCACCGCGACGGCACTGCGCGGCGGCAGTCCCAGCGCCACGGCGGCGGCGGCGCCGAGCGCGACGAACCCGCGCCGGTTGAGCCCGTCCGGCACCGCGGAGCCGTGCGGCGGGCAACAGCCGGTGCCGGGGCGGCAGTCGTGATCGCCGGCTCGTCCGGCGCGGTCGACGGTCATGGCGGCCCTCCGCATCCCTCGACTCCACGATCTGAAATCGATTTCGCAAGCTAGAGACACCCGCGGGGACCGTCAACCCCCCGCGCACGAAAGGCGGTGCACTCCTCCCCGGTCCAGCGCGACCGGTGCGTTGCCCCCGGGACCGGAAACTCGCACCCTCCTCGACTTCGCGGCTCGAACGAGTAAAGTTAAGTACATGCTTAAGTATGAGGCGGAGGCGGCGGACCGGGTGTTCCACGCGCTCGCGGACGCGAACCGGCGGGCGGTGATCGAGCGCCTGACCCACGGCCCGGCCACCGTGAGCGAACTGGCGGCCCACCTCCGGGTGACCGTCGCCGCGACCGTCCAGCACCTGCGGGTGCTGCAGGACAGCGAGCTGGTGCGGTCGGAGAAGGCCGGGCGGGTCCGTACCTGCCAACTCGATCCGGCCGGCCTCCGGAGCGCCGAGGCGTGGCTGCAGCGCCGGCGCACGGCGTGGGAGCACCGCCTGGACCGCCTCGGCGCGGTCCTCGACGATCAGACGAAGGAGTGAGGATCATGACCGACCACCCGGTGAAGCACAGCACGTTCACCCTGGAGCGGACGTACGCCGCTTCCCCCGCCGCGGTCTTCGCGGCCTGGTCCGACCGCGACACGAAGGCGAAGTGGTTCGCGGCCCAGGACGACCGCTACACGCTGGACTTCCGGGTCGGCGGCACCGAGGCCGTACACGGGGACGACGGGACCGGCCTCGTCGCGCGGAGCGAGTACCACGACATCGTGCCTGACGAGCGGATCGTCTACACCACGGCCCTGTTCACCGGCGAGGTCCTGTCGACCGTGTCGCTGACCACCGTGCGGTTCACCCGTGACGGCGACGGGACCAGCCTGGTCCTCACCGAACAGGGCACGTTCCTCGACGATCGGGAACAGCCCGAGTGGCGCGAGCAGGGCACCGGCGACTGGCTGGACGCCCTCGGCCGTCAGGTGGCGGGGCGATGACGGTAGACGGCGGCGGGCGGACCCACGAGTCGCCGGAGACCCGCACCCGGGCGTCCGGCCACCGGTTGGCCGCCTCCGCAGCCGTCGGCCACACCGTGCCGCGCGGCGAGCTGTGATGACCCTCCGGCAACGGGTCCAGGACGTCCTGGACGAACTGGTCGCCGGTGGGGCCGAGACCGGCGTGCAGGTCGCCGTCCACCATCGGGGCCGTCGGGTCGTCGACGCCGTCGCCGGCGTGGCCGACGGCACGACCGGACGGCCGGTGACCCCGGAGACCTTGTTCTTCAGCTTCTCCACAGCCAAGGGCGTGACCGCGTTGCTCGCCCACCTGCTGGTCAGGGACGGCCTGATCGGCTACGACACGCCGGTGGCGGAGGTGTGGCCGGAGTTCGGGACACACGGCAAGGAGACCGCGACCCTGCGGCAGGTGCTGACGCACACGGTGGGAGTGCCGGCGATGCCCGGCGGCATCGGCCCCGCCGACCTCGCCGACTGGCCACGCATCTGCGCGGCCCTCGCCGGCGCGGAACCGCGGTGGCGGCCCGGCACCCGGACCGGCTACCACTCCTTCACCTTCGGCTTCCTGGTCGGCGAGATCGCGCGCCGGGTCACCGGGCAGCCGGTGCGGCGGCTGTTGCACGACTGGATCGCCTCGCCCCTCGGGATCGCCGGTGAGCTGTACTTCGGCGTGCCCCCGGCCGAGTTCGCCCGGCTCGCCCGGCTGGAGGACGCCGAGCCGCAGCCCGCGGAACCGGCCGAGCACGACGGCCTCCTCGCCCCGTGGGAACGGCAACCCCGCGCGTCGATGGGCAACGACCCCGGCTTCCTCCAGGCCGACGTCCCGTCCGTGGGCACCTTCACCGCACGGGGGATCGCGACCGTCTACGCGGCGGTCCTCGACGGCCGGCTGATCGCCGCGGAGCAACTGGAGGAGCTGACGGCGGTCGCCTTCGAGGGCACCGACCAGGTTTTCGGCAACCCCGCGCGGCTGGCCCTGGGCTACCCGCTCGGTCGCCTCGGCGCCCCGGCGGACGAGGCACCGACCACCTTCGGCTGGCCCGGCGGAGGGGGCAGCTACGCCTACGCCGACCCCGCCACGGAGACGTCGTTCGCGGTCACCAAGAACCGCCTCACCCCCGACTTCGCCACCGCGCAACGCCTCTCGGCCGTGGTGACCGCCGAGTTCGGCCTGCTCACCTGATGCTGTCGCCGTGATCGCAGGTGCGCCGGGTGGGGCCCTGTTGCAGTCGCGAGGACGCGTCCGCCCCGGCCGGCCACGCACCCGGATCGCGAGTCCCGTCCCGTACGAACCGCTCCATCGCCGCGACCGCCCCTGCCCACGCCCGGCCCGCCTCCACCACCTCGGGCGAGCCGAGCAACAGCATCTCCTCCCAGGCGAGATCCCGGGTCTGGGAGGCATCGCCCAGCCGGGGCGCGGCTTCCTGCGGCGGGAGGAGATGGGGGTTGCCGTCGTTGCCGAGGTGGGCACCGACGCGGAACAGGAGGCTGACGGCGGACTTCACGGCGAGGGCGTAGCCCTGGTACGCGGCGAGACGCCGCTCCTCCCACCGGACGACGCGGACCCGCTCACCGAATGGTGGCCACGTACGGGGCGTGAACAGAGCACAGCTCGCGGCCGGCTCTCGCGGACGACCAGCGGACGGCTTGAACAGCAAGCGGTCGGGGCCGGCATGGCTTCCCGGGCAGGCAACGACCCCATCACGTCCGCGTCGAAGAAACACCTCACCTCATCCCACAGCAGGCCGGCCACCCCACCAGGGTGCCCGGCACCCTGGTGGAACGCAGCCCCGTTTCCCTGGACCACGGACATAGGGGCCCGAGGGCGCCTGATCGCTCAGGGGGCGTGCAGGGCCTGGTCTGCGGTGGCCAGCCAGGCGTCCGGGGGATGGTGGAGCCAGTCGTGCTCCCGGGCCAGGGTTCTCGCAGCCGTGCGTAGCGCCGTCAGGCCCGGGTGGGTCAGGCCGCTGCGCCAGGCGAGGCTGACCGGGGACAGGGGGACCGGGGTCGTGAGGGGGCGGAGGGTCATGGCGGGGATCGGGGCGAATTCCGTGGTGGCCAGGACCGACCAGCCGTGTCTGTGGACGAGCCGCACGAACTCCGCCTCGCCGTCGATCTCCGGGAACGGTGCCGCGAGGCGGATGTCGTGGGCGGCGAAGAGTTCGCGGGCCAGGTCCGTCCACTCCGCCGTCGCCGCGTTCCCGTCGGCCGCGTACAGGGTCTCCCCCGCCAGCGCCGCCAGCGGCACCTCGGGCCCGGCCGCCAGCGGGTGAGCCGACGGCAGCAGCACCGCCATCGGCTCCAGCCGTACCAGCTCGTGCCGCAGGCCCGCCCGCGTCGGCGGCGCCAGCCCCGCCACCCGGCCGAACGACACGTCCAGCCGCCCCGCCGCGATCTCCGCCGCCGCGCCCGTCAGCCCGCTGTGGAACCGCGCGACCAGCTCCAGCTCCGGCGCCGCCGCGCGGGCCGCGTCCAGGACCCGCTGGCCCGTGCTGTAGCGGGCGCCGACGTCCACGAGCAGCGGGCGGGTCCGCGGGTCCGCGGCGGCGGCCAGGGCGTCGTACGCGGCGAGTACCCTGCGGGCGTACGGCAGCAGCCGCTCGCCCTCCGCGGTCAGCCGCACCTGGCGGGTGGTGCGGGAGAACAGCTCCGCGCCCAGCTCGCGTTCGAGCCGGCGGATGTCGCGGCTCAGCGCCTGCTGGGCGACATACAGGCGACCCGCGGCGCGGGTGAAATGCAGGGTCTCGGCGACCGCCGCGAAGGCGCGCAGCAGTCGCGGTTCGACGTCCCCGGGTGCGGTCGGCATCCTGCCATTTCACAACGCACGTGCGTGAATGGCCAGCGATCAGGTGTTGGACCCCCGCGGTCGGCTGCGGCGAGCCTTTCCCGCATGTCCCCCCTACGCTCGCCGCGGCATCTCCTCGGCCCCTACCGGCGGCTCTTCGCCGTCCCCGGCGCCCGCGCCTTCACCGCGGGCAACCTCGTCGCCCGGCTGCCCATGGGCATGTTCTCCGTCAGCGCCGTCATCATGATCGCCGAGCGCTACGGCTCGTACGCCCTCGCCGGCGCCGTCCCCGCCGCCGGGCTCGCCGCCACCGCCGTCGTCGGGCCGCTCACCGCGCGGCTCGTCGACCGGCGCGGCCAGGCCCGTATCGCCGTGCCCGCGGCGGCGATCGCCGCGCTCGGCTCGCTGGTGCTCGCGCTCTGCGTCCACCTCCGCGCCCCGGCGTGGACGCTCTTCGCCGCCTACGTCCTCACCGCCACCACCCCCAACACCGGCGGCATGTCCCGCGCCCGCTGGGCTCACGCCTTCCGCGGCCCCGGGCCCGGCAACGCCGCCGCCCTGCACACCGCCAACTCCTTCGAACAGGCCGCCGACGAACTCTGCTTCATGACAGGGCCCGTCCTCGCCGCGCTCCTGTGCACCACCGTCGTCCCCGAGGCGGGCACGGTCACCGGCGCCGTCCTGCTGATGGGCGGCATCATTCTCTTCGCCTCCCAGCGCGCCACCGAGCCACCGCCCCGGCCGCGCGCGCCGGGCGAGCGGGCGCGGTCGCCGCTGCGGCGGCCCGGGTTTCCGCCGCTGCTGGCGGTGTTCTGCTGCGCGGGTGCGGTGTTCGGGTCGATGGAGGTCGTCACGATCGCGTACGCGGACCGCCTCGGCAGGCCGGCGGCTGCGGGCGGCATCCTCGCGCTGCTGGCCGCGGGCTCCTGCCTGGCGGGCCTCGTCTACGGGGCGCGGCGGCCGGCCCACGGGGATTCCCCCGCGGGCCCGGGGGGTTCGGACGTCGCGGAGGCGCCGGTGGCGAAGACGCCGGTCACGGAGGAGCAAGCCGCGGAGGCGCCCGTCGCGGAGGGGCCGGGCACGGAGGCGTCCGTCGCGGAGACGCCGGGCACGGAGGCATCCGTCGCGGAGAAGCAAGTCACGGAGACGTCCGTCGCAAAGACGCCTGTCACGGAGACGTCGGAGGCGGCCGGGGACACGCTCGCCCCCGAATCCCTCTTCCTCCGCTGCGTCCTCGCCATGGCCGCCCTCATGCTCCTCCCCCTCCTCGCCGCCGCCACCGGCCGTCTCGCTCTCCTCGCCCCCGCCCTCCTCCTCGCCGGCATGGCCACCGCCCCGACGATGATCACCGGCATGTCCCTCGTCCAGGCCCGCACCCCCGCCGGCCGCCTCAACGAGGGCATGACCCTCGCCGTCACCGCCCTCCTCGCCGGCATCGCCGCCGGGTCCGCCACCGGCGGCTGGGCCGCGGGCGGCCCGGCCGCCGGTACGCCCGCCGCCGCGTACGCCGTCCCCCTCGCCGCCGCCACCGCCGCCGCACTCACGGCCGCTGCCCTCAATGCGCCGCGCCGCCCCACGGCTGCGGCAGGGTGACCTGGTGACACCCGCGCGTCACCACCGGCCCGCTCGCGGCATTTCGTGCTAACGATGGTAAAATCCACCAAATCGGTTGCCCGGCTTCCGGGCCAGGGCTGCTGCGACCATGGGGAGCGGACGGTGGCGAGGCCTCCTGAGGAAGGCGGAATCCCGCGCGGGACTGGTGCACAGGAGAAGTGGCTGCCTGTACTGCCTCCTCTACTCCTGTTCACCGGGCTACTCATCGGCCTCTTCACGCCCAGCGATGTCCGGCCGATCGCCTTCCTCGCCACGGCCATGGTTTCTGCTGCCGCGCTGCTGCCCCTGTGGGAGACCGTGCTCACGGGAGTGGGCGCGTGCGCCATCTTTTTCGTCCTGATGGTGCACTTCAATGCGCTACGGGATGTGACCGCGTACTCTGAGCTGGCCACTGTCGCGGCGATTGCGGTATTCGCCGTCTTCCTCAACCGTCTGCTCGCCCGACGCGCCCGTCAACTGGTTCAGGTCCGGTCAGTGGCCGAGACCGCCCAGCTGGCAGTGCTGCATCCGCTTCCACACCACCTCGGGCACGTCACCCTCGAGAGCATGTATCTGGCCGCCGCGGCGGAAGCCCGGATCGGCGGGGACCTGTACGGGGCAGTCCGTACGCCGCACGGCGTGCGGCTGCTCATCGGCGACGTACGCGGCAAGGGCCTGCCCGCGATCCAGGCTGCCGCGACTCTGCTCGGCGCCTTCCGCGAATCCGCCCACGACGCGCCTGACCTGCCCCATCTCGCGCGCCGCCTGGAGACGAGCATCAGCCGCTATGCCTCCCAGCACCCGGGAGTCCTGGGCTCGGAGATCGCTGAGCGTTTCATCACCGCTCTACTCGCCGAGATCCCGGACCACGAACTGGTCGTCCGGACCCTCACCTGCGGTCACCCGCCTCCCCTTCTGCTGCACCGCGGCGAGGTCCGGGAACTGCAAGCGGACGCTCCCTCGCCGCCGCTCAACCTGGGCATGCTTGTGAACGATGAGTTCCACGTCGATCTCACCCCCTTCCACCCAGGAGACCAGCTCCTGCTGTACACCGACGGGGTCACTGAGACCCGCGACCGCTCCGGCGCCTTCTACCCCCTCGCCGAGCGCATCCGCCCGTGGAGCGGCGAGACGCCCCGCCACCTCCTGAAACATCTCCACCGCGACCTCGTCGCCTACAGCGACGGCGAACTCGACGATGACGTCGCCGCCGTCATCGCCCGCCGACGCGCGAGCCTCTAGCAGGCCAGGGTCCTGGCCGACCCCAAGCCCGGCGAACGCGAAGTCCTGGCCGTCATGCCGGCGCTCGGCGCCGAACTCCTCGCCGACCGGCCTGAAGCAGATTCCAGGCCCCGGCGATTTCCCGGGCGGTCTGTTACATTCCGTTGGCTGCGCTCCGCGCAACGCCCCACCGCAGCACCTTCCCGGCGGATCGACTCCCGCCGAGTATCAGGTAATTGGATACGGGCATTCCCAAACCGGGATTTACGTCCCGGCCACCCCGGATTAGCATCTTCCCGCATCGAGCGCTGCCCCGACGAAATTCTTCTGTTTCCGCACATGCGTGCCGCCTGACTTTGCGCTGCCCCTTTCCCTCTGCGCCGACGGGAGTTTTCTCATGGACAACGTCTCACGCCGGAAAGTGCTTCTTTCGGGCGCGGCCGTGGGCAGTGCCGCCGCCCTCGGCGGCGGCCGGCTCGCCGCCGCGACCCCGGCAGGAGCCGCCGCCGGCGTGCCCGCCTCGACCATCACCCCCGCCGACGCGCGCTATCCCGACTTCGTCTCCGGCAGCAACGGCCGCTGGCGCGCCGATCCCGAGGCGATCCGGGTGGCCACGGCCACCGAGCAGGTGGTGGCCGCGGTGGAGGAGGCCGTACGGTCCGGAAAGCGCGTCTCCGTACGCAGCGGCGGGCACTGCTACGAGGCATTCGTCTACCACTCGGACGCCCAGGTCGTCATCGATCTGTCCGCGATGAACGACATCTCGTACGACCAAAAGAGACGCGCCTTCGTCATCGGGCCCGGCTGCACGCTGATGGAGGTCTATATGGAGCTCTATCGCGTCTGGGGAGTGACGATCCCGGGCGGTTCCTGCTCCTCCGTCGGCGCCGGCGGCCATATCCAGGGCGGCGGCTTCGGGCTGCTGTCCCGGGCGTTCGGGCTGACGGTCGACTACATCCACGCGGTCGAGGTCGTCGTGGTGGACGCCTCGGGCAAGGCCCGCGCGATCGTGGCCAGCAGCGACGAGAACGACCCGCACCACGACCTGTGGTGGGCGCACACCGGCGGGGGCGGCGGCAACTTCGGCATCGTCACCCGCTACTTCCTGCGCGCCCCCGGCACCGAGCGGCTGGCGCCGGAGAAGCAGTTGCCGCAGCCGCCCGGCGAGGTGTACGTGCACCAGCAGTCATGGCCCTGGAGCAACATCGACGAGGACCGCTTCCGCACGCTGCTGCGCAACTACAGCGGCTTCTACGAGGAGTACAGCGCCCCCCGCAACCCGTACGCCGGCATGTTCAGCATGCTCGTGTGCAGCACGAAGGCCAGCGGCTCGATCTCGATGACCACCCAGATCGACGCCACCCAGCCGGATGCGGCGCGCAAGCTGGACGACTTCCTCGCCGAGATCGGCGGGCACATGGGCGACGCCCAGCCGACGACGCTGTCGACGAACGAGATGCGGGCGATGCCCGGCCTCTTCGCGCCGCAGGCGCGGCCGTGGCTGGTCGCCACCCGCCAGCTCGGCGGCTCCGGCTGGGGCGGGCGGGGCGACTACAAGTCGGCGTACCTGCGGCGGGCGTTCCCGGACGAGCAGATATCCGCGATGTACCAGAACCTCACCGAGACCGACCAGCGCAGCGCGCTCGTGTCGATCGACTCGTACGGTGCGCAGGTCAACGCGGTCGGTACGGACGCGACCGCGGCGCCGCAGCGGGACTCGATCATCAAGCTCCAGTACCAGGCGTACTGGAGCGAGCAGTCCGAGGAGGCGGCGAAGCTCGGCTGGATCCGGAACATGTACCGCGACGTGTACGCGGACACCGGCGGCGTCCCCGTCCCCAACGAGGTGAACGACGGGTGCTACATCAACTACCCGGACATCGACCTCGGTGACCCGCAGTGGAACACCTCGGACACTCCCTGGCACGACCTGTACTACAAGCAGGCGTACGTGCGGCTGCAGCGGGTCAAGGCCGCGTACGACCCGGGGAACGTGTTCCGCCACGCCCAGTCCGTCCGGCTGCCCGAGTAGGCGGCCGCGGCGGCGCCCGGCCCGGGCGCAGGGGACCCCGGGCCGGGCGATGCGCGCGCCGTTCGACGTGTGCCGGGGTCGGGTTCGACGGGCCGGGGTGCGCTGGCCGGTGGCGTACGGCGAAGGGGCGGGACCGGCGAGGGGCGCACGGACCGGCTCGGCCCGCGCCCTGCGATCGGTGCCGGGTCGAATCGGTTCGCGTACCGCGAAGGGCTCGCGCAGCACGGCCGGTTCGCCTGCCCCGGCCGGTTCACGTGCCCCGGCCGGTCCGCTCGCCGCGACCGGGCCGCATACTGCGAGCAGCCCCGTATCGAATCGCTTCCCGTCCCGCGCCACCCCCGCACCGCCCACCGATCCCCGTCCCTCCCGCTCCACCGGTGACCGTCCCCGCCACGAGAGGAGCACCGCCTTGCACGCCTCCGCCCCGCCCCCCGCACCCGATTCAGGACCCGCCGCCGCAAGTCCCACAGGACCGAGCCGGCGCCAGATGCTGCCGGTCTTCGGCGCCGCGGCGCTGGCGGGCGTCGTTCCCGCGCTGGGCTCCGCCTCGCCCGCGTCGGCCGCACCCGCTGCCGCGGCGCCCGCCTCCGCCGCGGCGGCGGCCCGCGGCCCCCGCGCCGTCTACGTCGGCGGCTACGCCGGCGGTCCCGGCGCCCCCGCCGGGCTCGCCGCGTTCCGCATGGCGGGCGACGGCCGCCTCACTCCGGTCCAGGAGGTGCCCGGCGTCCCCAACCCCTCGTGGCTGGCGGTGCATCCGCGGCTGCCCGTGCTCTACGCCGTCTGCGAGGTGAGCACCTGGAACGGGCAGAAGGGGGGCGGCGTCGTCTCGTACGCCATCGACACCGCCACCGGCGAACTGACCCGCACCGGCGACCAGCCCGTGCCCGGCGTCCCCGCGCACGGGGCGCTCGACGAGCGCGGCGGCCATCTGATCGTCGCCAACTACGGCGGCGCCACCTTCGCCGTCGTCCCGCTCGGCGCGGACGGCACGCCCCGGCCGGTCTCGGACACCGTCACCGTCACCGGTACCGGACCCGACCCCGAGCGCCAGACCGGCCCGCACCCGCACCAGGTCGCCTTCGACCCGGCGTACGGGTACGTCTTCGGCGCCGACCTGGGCACCGACCGCGTCTGGGCCTGGCGGCTGGACGCCGAGGCCGGGAAGCTGACGCCGAACCCGCTGCCGTTCATGCAGGTCGCCTCCGGCTCGGGCACGCGCCACCTGGCGTTCCACCCGAGCGGGCGGTTCGTCTACGTCGCGGGCGAGCTGACGTCGTCGGTGACCGCGTTCACGTACGACGCGGCCCGCGGCACGTTCCGCTGGCTGCAGACCCTCGGCACGCTGCCGCGCGGCTTCACCGGCGAGAGCTACTGCGCGGAGGTCGCCGTGCACCCGGACGGCAGGACGGTCTACGTCTCCAACCGCGGGCACGACAGCATCGCCCGGTTCGCGGTCAGCGCCGACGGGCGGCTCGACCTGCGCGAGACCACCTCGACCGGCGGCGCCTGGCCGCGGCACTTCGCCCTGTCCCCGGCCGGCGACGTGCTGCTGGTGGCGAACCAGAACAGCGACGACGTGGTGTCGTTCCGCGTCACCCGCTCCGGCGCCCTGCGCCGCACCGGCGCCACCGCCGCCGCCCCGAGCCCGGCGTGCGTGGCCTTCGGGGGCGTCCTGCCGAAGTGACGGCCGGCATACAGCGGGAGTGACGCGCGGCGCATCGACGCGGCGGCGGAAGGGGGCGGGTGCCGGCGGGCACCCGCCCCCTCGCCGCTCATTCCGCCGACGCTGTACACAGGCACCGTCCGCCGATGCCGTTCGCCGAAACCTTTTGTCAACGCCATTGACATACTGCCGGGTCCTCCCTACGTTCCTCCGTCGAAGCGCTTCGACACCTCGAATCGAAACGATTCGACGAGAACGACTCTCCCGGAGGCAGTGGATGTTGAAGGCACGGAGAAGGGCGCGCCTGCTGGCTGCCGCCCTGGCGGGAGCCCTGTCGCTGAGCACGCTCGCCGCGTGCGGCGGCTCCGACGACGGCGGTTCCGGCGACGGCAAGACCCTCAGGCTCTGGCACTACGAGGGCCCCGACAGCGCCATGGGCCAGGCGTGGGCCGAGGCCATCAAGGAATTCGAGGACAGCCACCCGGGGGTGAAGGTCGAGTTCGAGGAGAAGGGCTTCGAGCAGATCCAGAAGACCGCCCCCCAGGTCCTCAACTCCAACAAGGCGCCCGACCTCCTGGAGTACAACAAGGGCAACGCCACCACCGGCCAGCTCTCCCGCCAGGGCCTGCTGACCGACCTCACCGCGGAGGCGGAGAAGCGCGGCTGGACCGACGCGGTCCCGCCGACCGTCGCCACCACCAGCCGGTACGACGAGAACGGGGTGATGGGCTCCGGCGCCTGGTACGGCATCCCCAACTACGCCGAGTACACGATGGTCTACTTCAACAAGGACCTCTTCGCGGAGCACGGCGTCGAGGTCCCGACCACGTTCGCGGAGCTGGAGGACGCGCTCGCGACGTTCAAGGACGCCGGCATCACCCCGTTCGCCAACGCCGGCGCCGAGTACATGGCGCATCAGTACCTCTACCAGCTCGCGCTCAGCCAGGCGGACAAGACCTGGGTCGACTCCTTCCAGATGGAGGGCGAAACCGACTTCTCGGACGCGGCCTGGACGTACGCCGCCGAGACCTTCGCCGACTGGGTCGACAAGGGCTACATCGCCGAGAACTCCTCCGGCACCAAGGCCGAGGACGCCGGCGTCTCGTTCATCCAGGGCAAGCACCCGATGCTCTTCTCCGGAAGCTGGTGGTTCGGCCGCTTCCAGGCGGAGATCAAGAAGTTCGACTGGGACACCTTCCTGTGGCCCGGCAGCGACCTGACCCTCGGCTCCGGCGGCAACCTGTGGGTGGTCCCCGAGGGCGCCGAGAACAAGGAGCTGGCGTACGACTTCATCGACATCACGATGAAGAAGGGCATCCAGAACATCCTGGGCGACAACGGCGGCGTCCCCATCGCGGCCGACGCCGCCGCGATCACCGACCCGCAGTCCAAGGCCCTCATCGAGGACTACACGACCCTCGCCGGGAACGACGGCCTCGCCTACTACCCCGACTGGCCGGCCAACGGCTTCTACGACTCGATGACCTCCGAGACGCAGAAGCTCCTCACCGGCAGCGCGGAGCCGGGCGACGTGCTGGAGTCGCTCCAGGCCGAGTACGACGAGAACGTGCTCCAGGAATGACGGCCGTCGTCTCCAAGGACGCGGCTCGCCCCGCCGGCGGGAGCGGAACCCCCTCCCGCCGGCGGTGGCGCACACGCCGCGGCCGTACGCACCGGACGTCCACCGAGGGCTCGTACGCGCTCTATCTGCTGCCCGGCGGGCTGGCGTTCCTGATCGTCATCATCGTGCCGTTCGTGATGAACACCGGGATCAGCTTCACCGACTGGAGCGGTGTCGGCACACCCGAGTTCACCGGGCTGGAGAACTACGACCGGCTCCTCGGCGACGACGACTTCTGGGAGTCGTTCCGGCACAGCCTGGCGATGGTCGCGGCGATGGCGTTGGTGCCGACCGCGATCGGGCTGGTGCTGGCCTCGGCGCTCTTCGACTTCGTCGGCAAGCACGCGGGCAGCCGCTGGGTGGCGGCCGTGCGCGCCTGCTTCTACCTGCCCCAGGTGTTGCCGATCGCGGTCGCCGGCATCGTGTGGAGCTGGATCCTGGCGCCGGAGAGCGGTTCGCTGAACGAACTCCTGGGCGCCGTCGGGCTCGACGCGCTCCAGCAGGACTGGCTCGGCGACCCGGACTGGGCGCTGTACAGCGTGATGACCGTGATGGTGTGGGTGCAGATCGGCTTCCCGCTGGTGATCTTCATGTCCGGGCTCCAGCGCGTCGACCCGGCGCTGCACGAGGCGGCGGAGCTGGACGGCGCGGGCTGGTGGCGGCGGTTCTGGCACGTGACGCTGCCGCAACTGCGGCCGGAGATCGCGGTGGTGCTGCTGTGGTGCACGATCGCGGCGCTGAAGGTCTTCGGCATGGTGTACGTCCTCACCGGCGGCGGCCCGGGCGGGGCGACGAACGTCCCGTCGTACTTCGCGTACCAGAACTTCTTCGAGAACTTCCAGGCCGGCTACGGCGCCGCGATCTCCACCGTCCTCACCGCGCTGATCCTGGTGCTGGCGGTCGTCGCCCTGAAACTGCAGACGCGGGCGGAGGACGAGAACAGATGAGCCCGGTCAAGAAGTATCCCGTGCTCGTGGCGCTGGTGCTGGGCGCGGCGTTCATGGTGCTGCCGTTCTTCATCGTGCTGATGAACGCGGTCAAGACGCCGGAGGAGTACTCCAGCGACGGGCCGCTCAGCATGCCCGACGGCGTGTACCTCGACGGCCTCGCGGATTTCTGGGAGCGCGTCGACTTCGGCCAGAAGCTGTGGAACTCGGTGCTGATCTCCGGCTCGGTGGCGCTGCTCGCGGTGGTGCTGTCGGTGCTGAGCGCGTACGCCATCGGCATCGGCCGGATCCGGGGGCGGCCGTACGTGCTCGCGTTCTTCGTGCTGGCGAACATGCTGCCGCAGGAGGCGCTGGTCTACCCCATCTACTACCTGTCGAAGGAGTTCGGCCTCTACGACACCCGGCTGAGCGTCGTGATCGTCTTCACCGTCGTGCAGTCCGCCTTCGGCACGTACCTGCTGTCCTCGGTACTCGGCGGCTTCCCGCGCGAGGTGATCGAGGCGGCGCGGATCGACGGGGCGACCAAGTGGCAGGTGCTGTGGCGGGTGGTGGTGCCCGTGAGCCGGCCGACGATCGGTGTGCTGATGGTGCTGTTCTTCATCTGGACGTGGAACGAGTTCCTGCTGCCGCTGGTCATGCTCGTCTCGGACGACAACCAGACCGTGTCCGTCGCCCTCGGCGTGCTCCAGGGGCAGCGGGACATGGACGCCACGATGACGAACGCCGCCGCCCTGCTGGGCGTGCTGCCGGCGATCGCGTTCTTCCTCATCTTCCAGCGGACCCTGACCCGCGGCATCGCCGTGGGCGCGGTCAAGTGATCTCCAACTGACCCCGAGAGGCAACGAATGAAGTTCACCGACGGCTACTGGATGCTGCGCTCGGGTGTCCGCGCGGCGTACCCCGTGGAGGTGCTCGACGTCACCGCCGGGGACGGCACGCTGGACGTTCACGCGCCTACCCAGCCCATCCGGCACCGCGGCGATCTGCTGAAGGGCCCGGTCATGACGGTCTCCGTGCACTCCCCCCTGCCCGACGTGATCGGCGTGACGCTCACCCACTTCGACGGCGGCACCGACGCCGGACCCCGCTTCCACATCGCCGGGGCGGAGTCGCACGCGCAGGTCTCGTACGACGACGAGCACGCCCTGCTCACCGCCGGCAGCCTCGCCCTGCGGGTGGCGCGCGGCGGGCCGTGGCAACTGGACTTCCTCACCGCCGACGGGCTGAAGCCGCTCACCTCCTCGGGGCCCAAGGGCATGGCCATCATGGAGACCGACGCCCCCGGCGGCGGCCCGGCCCGGCACTATCTGCGCGAGCAGCTCGGGCTCGGCGTCGGCACGCACGTCTACGGGCTCGGCGAGCGCTTCGGGCCGCTGGTGAAGAACGGCCAGGTCGTGGACATCTGGAACGCCGACGGCGGCACGGCCACCGAGCAGGCGTACAAGAACGTTCCGTTCTACCTCACCGACGCCGGCTACGGCGTCTTCGTCGACCACCCGGGCCGGGTGTCGCTGGAGGTGGGGTCCGAGGCGGTGTCGCGGGTGCAGTTCAGCGTCGAGGGACAGGAGCTGACGTACTACGTCATCCACGGCCCGACGCCGAAGGAGATCCTGCGCAAGTACACGGCACTGACCGGCCGGCCCGCGCTGCCGCCCGCCTGGTCGTTCGGGCTGTGGCTGTCGACGTCGTTCACCACCTCGTACGACGAAGAGACCGTCACCTCCTTCATCGACGGGATGGCCGAGCGCGACCTGCCGCTGTCCGTCTTCCACTTCGACTGCTTCTGGATGCGCGAGTTCCACTGGTGCGACTTCGAGTGGGACCCGCGGGTCTTCCCCGACCCGGCGGGCATGCTGCGCCGGCTGAAGGAGCGGGGCCTGAAGATCTGCGTGTGGATCAACCCGTACATCGCGCAGCGCTCCCCGCTCTTCGCCGAGGGCCGCGACGCCGGCTACCTGCTGCGCAGGCCGGACGGCGGGGTGTGGCAGTGGGACCTGTGGCAGCCGGGGATGGCGCTGGTGGACTTCACCAACCCCGACGCGCGCGCCTGGTACGCGGGCAAGCTCGCGGCGCTGCTCGACATGGGCGTGGACTGCTTCAAGACCGACTTCGGCGAGCGGGTGCCCACCGACGTCGCGTACTTCGACGGCTCCGACCCGGAGCGGATGCACAACTACTACACGTACCTCTACAACGAGACGGTCTTCGACGTGCTGAAGAAGCACCGCGGCGAGGGCGAGGCGGTGGTCTTCGCGCGCTCGGCGACGGCCGGCAGCCAGCAGTTCCCGGTGCACTGGGGCGGGGACTGCGAGTCGACGTACGAGGCGATGGCCGAGTCGCTGCGCGGCGGTCTGTCGCTCGGGATGTCGGGCTTCGGCTACTGGAGCCACGACATCGGCGGCTTCGAGGGAACACCGTCGCCGGCGCTGTTCAAGCGGTGGATCGCCTTCGGTCTGCTGTCGTCCCACAGCCGGCTGCACGGCTCGTCGTCGTACCGGGTGCCGTGGCTCTTCGACGAGGAGGCCGTGGACGTGCTGCGGGTGTTCACGAAGCTGAAGCTGCGGCTCATGCCGTATCTGGACGCGGTGGCGCGCGAGGCGCACGAGCAGGGCGTGCCGATGATGCGCCCGATGGCGCTGGAGTTCCCGGACGACCCGGCGTGCACGCATCTGGAGCGGCAGTACATGCTCGGCCCCGACCTGCTGGTGGCGCCGGTGTTCAACGACGAGGGCGAGGTGTCGTACTACGTGCCGGAGGGCGCGTGGACGCATCTGCTCAGCGGCGAGGAAGTGCACGGGCCGCGGTGGGTGCGCGAGCGCCACGGGTTCGCGAGCGCGCCGGTGCTGGTGCGGCCGGGCGCGGTGCTGCCGGTGGGCTCGGTCGACGACCGGCCGGACTACGACTACGCGGACGGGGTGACGCTGCGGGCGTACGGGCTGCGGCCCGGGCAGCGCGTGGCGGTGCCGGTCGGGGGGACGACGTTCACGGTGGTCTGCGAGGGCGACACGGTGCGGGCATCGGCGGGCGGCGACCCGGCCGGCGCTGGGAAACCGTGGGCGCTGGAGGTCGTGGGCGGCCCCACGGTGCGCGCGGAGGCGGGCCGCGGCGTCGTCGTCGCGGAGCTGGGCTAGGGTCCGGCACGCAGGCATGCCGGACGGCGGGTCGAGCAGGGGGAGTTGATGGTCAAGATCACCGATGTGGCCCGGCACGCCGGGGTGTCGCCGAGCACCGTCTCGTACGCGCTCAGCGGCAAGCGCCCGATCTCCGAGGAGACCCGTCAGCGCATCGAGTCCAGCATCCGCGAGCTGGGCTACCGCCCGCACGCCGGCGCCCGCGCGCTGGCCAGCAGCAGATCCAACGTGCTGGCGCTGGTCGTCCCGTTCCGCAGCGGGATCCATGTGCCGGTCGTCATGCAGTTCGCGGTGTCCGTGGTGACCACGGCCCGCCAGCACGACCACGACGTGCTGCTGCTCACCCAGGAGGAGGGCGAGGAGGGGCTGCGGCGGGTGGCGGACACGGCGCTGGTCGACGCGCTCATCGTGATGGACGTGCAGTTGCACGACGCCCGGCTGCCGCTGCTGCGGGCCCTGGACCGGCCCTCGGTCCTCATCGGCTTCCCCGCCGACGCCGCGGGACTGACCTGCATCGACCTGGACTTCGCGGCGGCCGGCGGGGCGTGCGTGACGCATCTGGCGGAGCTGGGCCACCGGTGCGTGGCGCTCGTCGGCTCGCCGCCGGAGGTCTACCTGCGCCAGACGGGCTTCGCGCAGCGCGTCACGCAGGGCTTCACCGCGGCGGCCGACGAGCGGGGGCTGACGTCGACGGTGCACCCCTGCGAGGCGACCCCGGCGGCGGCGCAGGCGATGGCGGAGCAACTGCTGCGCGAGCACCCCGAGCTGACCGGGGTCGTGGTGCACAACGAGCCGGTGGTGCAGCCGCTGATCGAGGCGTTCCGGCGGCTCGGGCTGCGGGTGCCGGAGGACCTGTCGGTGGTGGCGATCTGCCCGGACGAGCTGGCGGAGCAGGCGCCGGTGCCGATCTCGTCGGTCGCCGTGCCGTCGGCGGAGATCGGCACGCGGGCGGTGGAGCTGCTGATGCGCAAGCTCGACCAACCGGACGTGCCGGAGTCCACGCTGCTGCCGCCGCGGCTGACCCGGCGGGCGACGACGGCGCCGCGGGCCGGCTGAGCGGCGGGCGCCGAGCGGCCGGCCGCGGGGCTCGCGGCCACGGGTCCCCCGCACGCCGGCGTGCCGGGCGCGTCCGCGCGTCCCGCGTTACGGAACGGAGCAACTCATTCTCGTAGTCGAATCGTCATCGAAGCGATTCGACAAGATCCAAAGGAGTCGCGCACATGCACCGAAGAACAGTTCTCGCCGCCTCGTTGGCCGTCCCGCTGTCCGGTCCGCTCGCCACGGCCCTCGCCGGCACCGCCGCCGCGGCCACGCCGCACGCCCCGGGAGCCGCGGCAGCCGCCCGCAAGGTCCGCGAGCTGCTGGGCAAGCTCACCCTGGACGAGAAGATCTCCCTGCTCCACCAGTGGCAGCCCGCCATTCCCCGGCTGGGGATGAAGGCGTTCCGCACCGGCACCGAGGCCCTGCACGGCCTCGCCTGGCTCGGCCCCGCCACGGTCTTCCCGCAGGCCATCGGCCTCGCCTCCACCTGGAACCCGGACCTGATCCGCGAGGTCGGCGAAGCCGTCGGCGACGAGGTACGCGGCCTCCAGCACGAGCGCCCCGCCGGCTGGGGCCTGAACGTGTGGGCGCCGACGGTCAACCTGCTGCGCGACCCGCGCTGGGGCCGCAACGAGGAGGGCTACTCCGAGGATCCGTACCTGACCGGCGTCATCTCCACCGCATACGCGGGCGGGATGTCCGGCGGCGACCCCGACAACCTCAAGACGGCGCCGCTCGTCAAGCACTACCTGGCCAACAACAACGAGGTCCGGCGCAGCGAGACCTCCTCCGACCTGCGCCCGCGGGTGCTGAAGGAGTACGAGGAGCCGGCGTACCGGGCGGCGATATCCGCCGACGCGGCGTGCGGCGTCATGACCGCGTACAACCTCGTCAACGGCCGCCCCTGCACGGTCACCGACCTCAACGCCTCGGTACGCACCTGGACCGACCGCGCCCTGCTCAACGTCACCGACGCCTGGGCACCCAACAACCTCCCGGCCACCGGCTCGCAGAAGTACTTCGACACCCTCGCCGAGGCCGACGCCGCCATCCTCAAGGCCGGCGTCGACAGCTTCACCACCGACGACACCAACGGCAAGCCGACCGCCGACGCCGTGAAGGAGGCGCTGGCCAAGGGCATGCTCACCGAGGCGGACATCGACACCGCCGTACGGCACATCCTCGACATCCGCGCCCGCCTCGGTGACTTCGCCGAGGACGGCGGCCCGTACGGGCACCTCGACAAGTCCGTCATCGACAGCCCCGCGCACCGCAAGCTCGCCCGCCGCACCGCCGCCGAGGCGATCGTGCTGCTGAAGAACGACGGCGCGCTGCCGCTCGACGCCGAAGCGCTGCGCAAGGTCGCGGTCGTCGGCCCGCTGGCGGACACCCTCTACACCGACTGGTACTCGGGCGAACTGCCCTACGCGATCACGCCGCTGAAGGGCATCACCGACCACCTCGGCGCGGGCGCCGAGGTGACCACGAGCGAGGGCGTCGACCGTATCGCGCTGAAGAACGCCGCGACCGGCCGCTACGTCAGCGCGGGCAGCGGCGCGGAGGGGGCGGCGCTGACGGAGAGCGCGACGGAGGCGGGCGAGACCGAGCAGTTCGACGTCTTCGGCTGGGGCGAGGGCATCGTCACGCTGCGGGCCCTCGCCAACGGCAAGGTCGTCGGCCTGCGCGACGGCCAGTTCTTCAACGACCAGGACCAGCCCAACGGCTGGTTCGTCTCCCAGTTGTTCCGGCCGGAGGAGCAGGACGACGGCACGGTGGTGCTGCGGTACGCGGGCTACGAGGACTGGTTCGGCGACGCCGTCTACCTCCGCGCGCGCGAGGACGGCGTGCTCGTCCTCGGCACCGCCGCCCAAGCCTCCCGCTACACGCTGGAGACACTGCGCGACGGCATCGACGAGGCCGTGGCGGCGGCACGGGCCGCGGACACCGCGATCGTCGTCGTCGGCTCGATGCCGTTCATCAACGCCCGCGAGACCGACGACCGGGAGGACATGGGCCTGGCCGGCACCCAGTCGGCGCTGGTGCGGGCCGTGCTCGCCGCCAATCCCAAGACCGTCGTCGTGGTCGAGAACAGCTACCCCACCACGCTGATCTGGGAGCAGGAGCACGTCCCGGCCCTGGTGTGGACGACGCACGCGGGCCAGGAGACGGGCCGCGCGCTCGCGGACGTGCTCTTCGGCGACGTGAACCCGGCGGGCCGGCTCACCCAGACCTGGTACCGCTCGGCCGCCGGCCTGCCGTCGATCCTGGAGTACGACAACATCAAGTACGAGCGCACGTACCAGTACTTCACCGGCGACGTGCTCTACCCCTTCGGCCACGGCCTGTCGTACACCACCTTCCGCTACGGCCGCCCGCGGCTGCTGCGCGACGCCGTCGCCGTGCCGGTCACCAACACCGGCAGCCGCGCGGGCGCGGAGGTCGTGCAGCTCTACACGCGGCAGCGCGACTCGCGCGTGAAGCAGCCGCTGAAGAAGCTCCAGGCGTTCGCGAAGGTGACCCTGCGGCCCGGCGAGACGCGCACGGTGACGCTGCCGCTGCCGCGCGCGGCGCTGGCGCACTGGGACGTCACCCGCGAGCGCTGGGTGGTGGAGCGCAGCACGTACGACGTGCTCGTCGGCGCCTCGTCCGGGGACATCCGGGCGCGGGCGGAGCTGGACGTCGACGGCGAGACGGTGCCGCCGCGGGATCTGCGGCGCACGACGCGGGCGGAGAACTTCGACGACTACGCGGGCGTGCGGCTGGTCGACGAGTCGAAGCCGCGAGGCACGGCGGTGGCCGCGGAGTCGGCGGGCGCGTGGCTGCTCTTCGCCGACGCCGACCTGCGGCGCGGGGCGCGGCGGCTGGTGGCGCGGGTGGCGAAGGAGTCGCCGGGCGCGGTCACGCTGGAGGTGCGGCTGGACGCGCCGGACGGCCCGCTGGCGGGTGAGGCGGCGGTGCGCAGCACGGGGTCGCAGTACGCGTACGAGGAGGTTACGGCAACGCTGCGGGGCGCGACCGGGCGGCGCGACGTGTATCTGGTGCCGGGCGAAGGGGTGCGCATCGCGGACTTCTCCCTGAGCTGAACCGCGGGTTGGTGGTCCGCGGCGGGCGGGAGGACGGCCGCCCGCCGCGGACGCCGGTTCCGGCACCGCCGGGCCGAGGGCACGGCGGCCGGCGGTGCCGGGGCTCACGGGGCTCGCGGGATCCCGGTACGTACCCGGGAGGGAGCCCTCAGTCCGCCGAGACCGCGATCGACTGGAACTCGCGGAGCACCTTCTCCGGCGCCGAGTTCTGGCTCACGGCCTTGCCCAGGTCGTTGCCCATCACCCCGAGCAGCTCGGCCCAGACCGGCCGCGTGGTGGGGTCGAACCGGGCCCGCCCGGTCATCCCCACGTACCGCCCGACCCGCCGGTCGTCCTTGAGCACGTCGACCGCCGACTGCGTGGTGGGCAGCAGGCCCTCGGTCTTCAGATACGGCACATAGTTCTCGGGCCGGTAGAAGAAGCCGAGGAAGTCGCGGATCAGCTCCCGGTTGCCGGACTTCTTGAACGCCATCAGGTAGTCCTGGATCCCGTGCGCGACGGGCGCGGCGCCGTGGCTGACGGGGTGGACGGCGAGCCCGTAGTCGACGTCGCCCTTCTCGATCAGGTCCAGGAACGCCCGCGCACCGAAGGCGCCGTAGACCATCGCGGCCTTGCCCTGCGCGAAGAGCGGCCAGGTGCCGTCGGGGCGGTTGGTCTGGCCGGGGTTGGGCTGGGTGTAGCCGCGTTTGCTGAGGTCCTGGAGGAAGCCGAGCGTTTCGGCATTGCGGTCGCTGTCGATGGCCCACTTGCCGTTCACGGTCCAGCCGCCGCCGTTGGCGCGGGCCCAGGTGCCGAACTCGTAGTGCCCGGACTCGATGCCGAGGGCCAGCCCGTACGGGACGTACTTCCCGGGCAGCGCCTTGATCCGGTCGACGGCGTCGAGGAACTGGTCGCGGGTCTCCGGCGGCCCGTCGAAGCCGGCTTCGCGCAGGATCGCCTTGTTGTAGTACATGCCGTTGACGGTGGCGAGGAACGGCAGCGCGTACTGCCGGCCCTCGAAGGAGGCGTTGTCCGCGAAGGCGGGCATGAAGTCGCCGTAGACCTCGGGGGTGAGGACGTCCTCCGCGGGATGCAGCAGGTCGGCGTCGGCGTAGTCGGCGAAGAGGTTGAGGTTGGCTATGTCGGGCAACTGGCCCGTCTGCACCATCGTGTTGATCTGGGTCTGCAGGTTGCCCCAGTCGATGATCTGCAGCTTGACGCTCTTGCCGGGGTGCTTGTCCTCGAACTTCGCGACGAGCCTGCGCCAGTACGGCTGCGTGCCGTCGGTGTACTGCGCGATGACGACCTTGATGGAGTCCGGGTCGCCGGCCGCGATGGGCCGGCCGCAGGCCGCCGCCAGCGCGCCGAGCGCGGGCGCGGAGGCGAGCGCGCCGCCGGCACGGAGGACGGCCCTTCTGCCGGGCCCGCTGCCGGGCATGGGGTGGCTCATGTGGTGCTGCCCTTCGTCAGGCCGCTCACCAGGAACCGCTCGATGAGCGCGAACAGGATCACCGCGGGCACGATCGCCATCAGGGAGGCGGCGAAGAGGTACTGGTAGTTCGTCTCGTACAGGCCCACGAACTGCTGCACGCCGACGGTGAGCGGCACCCGGTTCTCGGTCGGCTCGTTGAAGACGGTCAGCGAGATGACGAACTCGTTCCAGACCTGGATGAACGTGAAGATGGTGACGGTGATGAGCGCGGGGGCCGCGAGCGGCAACGCCATCCGCACCAAGGTCCGGAAGCGGCCGAGCCCGTCGAGCATCGCCGCCTCGTCGATCTCCACGGGTATGGAGCTGAACTGGGTGTGCAGGATCCAGATCGCGAAGGCGATGTTGAAGGCGCAGTTGACCGCGATGATGAACCAGTAGCTGTGGATGCCGCCGGTGAACACCGCCTCCCGGTACAGGCCGATGAGCAGCGCCACCGCGGGGAACATCTGGGAGACCAGCACGAGCCCGAGGAACGCGCCCCGGCCGCGGAAGTCCGTCCGCGCCAGGATGAACGCGGCGGGCGCGGCGATCAGCAGCACCACGGCGGTGGAGACCAGAGCGACGATCAGGCTGACCCTGAAGTAGTCGGCCAGCGGGATCTTGTCCCACACGTCGGCGTAGTTGGACCAGGCCCACTCGTCGGGCAGGTAGTCGGCGGGCACCTGGAACAGCTCGGCGTCGGTCTTCAGCGAGCCGAGGAACATCGCGACGTACGGCGCGAGGAAGAAGAGCGCGACGCCGAGCCCCGCGAGCGGGAGCCCGATGTGCCGCACCCGCCGCCACCCGGCGGCCAGCGGTCCGGTCACGGGGCGCAGGGCGCGGGCGAGGGCGGCCGAGGCCAGCCGGGTGCGGCGGCCGAGGGCCTCGGCGGCCCCGCTGCCCGCGCGCTCCTTGCCGTACGCGGCGGGCGCGCGGCCCTTGAGGAGCCGGATGAGGACGGCGATGAGGAGGCTGATCGCGATCACGTTGAGCACGCCGAGGGCGGCGGCCTCGCCGGTGTCGAGCCGACCGGTGAAGGCGATCTTGTACATGAAGGTGACGGAGGTGTCGGCGTGGTTGCCGGCCGTCTTGCCCATGATCACCCAGATCAGGGCGAAGGCGTTGAAGACGTGCAGCATGTTGAGCACGAGCGCGACGGTCAGCGAGGGCCGCAGCATCGGCAGCGTCACCCGGCGCCAGGTGGTCCACGGCCCGGCGCCGTCGATCTTCGCGGCCTCCCACACCTCGCCGGGGATGGTCTGCAGCCCGGAGAGCAGGACGTACGCCGTGAAGGGGATCGAGGTGATGACCCCGACCGCCATCAGCGAGAAGAAGGCGATGTCCGGGTCCTTGTACCAGTCCACCGGCGAGTCGAGGATCCTCAGATCCATCAGCAGCCGGTTGAGCAGGCCGTTCCCGCCCTCGTAGAGGAAGCGCCAGACGGTCGCGGTCATCACCAGGGACGTCGCCCACGGCACGATCAGCGCGAGCCGGACGAAGCGGCGGCCGACGAAGTCCTTGGCGAGGAACTGCGCGAGGGCGAGGGAGGCGAGGACCGTGAGGCCGACGACGACCACGACCCACAGAAGGGTGTTGCCGACGACGCCGGGGAGTTCGTCCTCGGCGAAGAGGCTGCGGTAGTTCTCCAGCCCGGCGAAGCCGTCGGTGAGGCCGATGCGGTTGATCTCGACGAAGGACATCCCGACCATGTAGATCGCCGGGAAGACGATCACGGCCGCGATGAGCAGGGTGCCGGGCGCCAGCCAGCGGGCGGGGACGGTCCGCCGCCACAGGGCGCGGAGCGGGCTCACCGGGGGCGGCGCGGCGCCGGCCCGGGGTCCTGGGGACGTCGGCGGGGCGCCGCCCTCGTTCCGTACGGGATCGGCGGCCGCCTCGGTGCGGGGCGTCGTCGTCAACGGGCACCTCCTGCTGCTCGGTCAGGTCCCGGGGCGCCCTGATCGCCCGGATCGCGCCGCTGGGCCCGCACGCCCGGGTGGCGCTGATCGCCCGGGTGGCCTGGGGACTCCGCCGCCTTCCCGTCGCCGGCGGCGAGGTCGTGCAGCGGGACGATCTGCCCGGCGGCACCGCCGAACAGCTCGCCGTCCAGATACGCCACGGCCCGCCCGATCGCGCCGACCGCGACGCACTCCTCGTCGAGCGCGGACGCGCGCAGCTCCGGCACCCGCAGGCACACGTCCTCCAGCCGCCGCCGCAGCCGCGGCAGCAGCACGTCGGCGGCGCGCGAGAAGGCCCCGCCTAGGACGACGAGTTCGGGGTCGAGGGTCATGACCATCGCCGAGGTGCCGAGGGCCAGGTCGTCGCAGTAACGCTCGACGGCCGCCACGGCGAGGGGGTCGCCGCCGCGGGCGGCGGCGAAGGTGTGCCGCGCGGCGTCGCTCTTCGGCACGTCCGGGGGGACGGCGGGGCAGTCGTGGAGGTACGAGGCGGCGGTGACCCAGTGCGTCACGGGGTGCATGCCGACCTCGCCGGCGACGCCGCCGAACCCGCGGTGCACCTGCCCCCCGACGACCAGCGCGGCGCCGGTGCGCCGGCCGGCGTGGAGGAAGACGGTGTCGTCGACGCCCTTGGCCACACCCCACTGGCGCTCGGCGAGGGCGGCGAGGCGGGAGTCGTTGTCGATCTGCACGGCGCAGGGGAAGAGGGCGCCGATGCGGGCGGCGAGGTCGACGCCGGTCCAGTTGGCGACGCCGGCACAGAACTGCACGGTGCCGGCGCGGTCCACGATGCCGGTGGTGCCCGCGCCGACGGCCCACAGGTCCTCGCGCCGCAGCCCGACGGCGGTCAGGCAGTCGGCGACGGCCAGGTCGGCGGCGGCGATGCGGTCGTCGACGGGGGTGGCGGGGCCGACGGTGCGGTGCGTCTGGGCGTGGACGGTGCCGTCGAGGTCGGCGACGGCGGCGCGCACGCTGTGGACGCCGATGTCGATGCCGGCGACGTGCCCGGCGTCGGCCCGGAACCGGTACCGCCGCGCGGGCCGCCCGACGGTGCCCTGCGCGGGCCCGAGTTCCTGGACCCAGCCCAGCTCCACGAGCTGGCCGACGACGTCCTTGGTGGACGGCCGGGACAGCCCTGCCCGCTCGGCGACGGCGGTGAGGGTGAGCGGCTCGGCGCCGCGCAGGACGTCCACGACCGCCAGCGAGTTCAGATGCCGCAGCCGGGACAGGTCCCCGCCCAGCTCCGCTGCCGATGCCATGAGTCACGCCCCTCCCGCGCCCACCGCCTGCCGTGAAGAACCCCACCCACGACGGAGTAACGATGGACTCCTTTACATATTTACGATGGAGCCCTTTATATGGAGTGGAGAACGCCAGCGTCAACCCGTCGAACGGAGACCGACCTTGATCATCCCCACGCCGTCGCGCAGCTCCCCCCGCCCCGGTTCGTACGCCCTGGGCCCGGACACCCCGCTGCACGTCGCCGATCCGGCGCTCGCCCCCGTCGCCCGCGTCCTGCGCGAACAGCTCCTGCCCGGCACGGGCTGCACGCTGCCGCCGGGGCGGGGCGGGATCGAGCTGGCCCTCTCCGGGGAGCTGGCCGCCGACCCGGGTGCGGGCCCGGAGTCGTACCGCCTGACGATCGGCCCCGACGGCATCCGCATCGCCGCGGGCGGCCCGGCCGGCGCCTTCTACGGCGTGCAGACGCTGCGCCAGCTCCTGCCGCCGCACACCCTGCGCCACAGCGCGCTCGACGAGGGCCCGTGGGACCTGGCCGGCGTCGAGATCGAGGACCGGCCGCGGTTCGCGTGGCGGGGCGTCCTGCTCGACGTGGCCAGGCACTTCTTCACCAAGCGCGACGTGCTGCGCGTGCTCGACCAGATGGCGCTGCACAAGCTGAACGTGCTCCACTTCCACCTCACCGACGACCAGGGCTGGCGCCTGGAGGTGAAGCGCTACCCGCGGCTGACGGAGGTCGGCTCCTGGCGCACGGAGTCGAAGCCGGGCTGGAACGAGACGGGCGACGGCCGGCCGCACGGCGGCTACTACACCCAGGACGACATCCGCGAGATCGTCGCGTACGCGGCGGCCAGGCACATCCTCGTGGTGCCGGAGGTCGACGTGCCGGGACACACGCAGGCCGCGATCACGGCGTACCCGGAACTGGGCAACACGGGGGCGCAGTTGGCGGTGGAGACCGGCTGGGGCGTGAAGTCGAACATCCTCAGCGTCTCCGACGGGACGCTGGACTTCGTACGGAACGTCTTCGACGAGGTGATCGAGCTCTTCCCCAGCCCGATCATCTGCGTCGGCGGCGACGAGTGCCCGAAGGACCAGTGGAAGGCGAGCCCGGCGGCGCAGGCGCGGATGGCGGAGCTGGGGCTGCGCAACGAGGACGAACTGCAGAGCTGGTTCATCCGGCAGGTCTCGGACCATCTGGAGGCGCGGGGACGGCAGTTGCTGGGCTGGGACGAGATCCTGGAGGGCGGCCTGCCGCCGGCCGCGACGATCGTGTCGTGGCGCGACAACCACGGCGCGGTGCGGGCGGCCCGCGAGGGCCACCAGGTCATCACCAGCCCGGCCCGCCAGGTCTACCTCGACTACCGCGCCTCGGACTCCCCGGACGAACCGGTCCCGGTGGGCACGGTCCTGCCGGTCGAGGAGGTCTACGCCTTCGAACCGGTCCCGGAGGAACTCCGCGGCACCCCGGCGGCGGACCTGGTCATCGGCGCGCAGTGCGGCCTGTGGACGGAGGCGATCGACAACGCCCGGGCGCTGGACTACCAGGCGTTCCCGCGGATGAGCGCGTTCGCGGAGACGGTGTGGTGCGACGCGACCCGGGACGGGACGGCCTTCGCGGAGCGGCTGGCGCACCACCTGGGCCGGCTGGAGGCGCTGGGAGTGGAGTACCGGCGGCCGGAGGGCCCGAGGCCGTGGGAGCGGCGCCCGGGGGTACGGGGGAGGCCCGTGACGATGGAGGAGTACCTGGCGGAGGTGGAGGCGGACACGAGGAACATCAGGTAGGGACGCGCGGTCGGTGACCGGCCGCCGGGGGCCGGTCAGCGGCGGGGGCGGTCAGCGGCGGGGCTACCGGCGGCGCCGCGGAGGTGCGGGAGCGGAGCGCCAAGGAGGTTCGGGGCACAGCCCCGGGTGGTTCGGGGCACAGCCCCCGGCGGGGGGTGCGGGAGCGCAGCCTCGCCCCGGGCGCGGCAGTCCCGCGGGATCCGGGGCCCGACTCCGCGGGGGCACGGGGACGCAGGCCCTGGCGGGGTACCCGGGCGCAGCCCCGGAGGCGCCGGGCGCAGCCCCGGTGACCCACCGGGCCGCCCACCTCCTGAGTCTGCGGGTCTCCGTCCGCCGTCCAGGGCAACGGCAACGCTGCACGAGTGGCAGCCGTCCCTCGGGGACGGCGGAGCATTGCGGTGAAGGACAGGCGTTCCTAGGCCCTGTCTGACACATAGCGCCGTCCGCCCTCTGGGCGGGCTCCCCCACAGCGCGCAAGCGCGCCTAGCGCCAGGGATCGAGGGCGAGTTTGCCCCGGGTCTGGCCCGCTGCGAGTCGGTGCAGCACTGCGGGCCCCTCTGCCAGGGGATGGACGTGAGGGGTACCGGGCGGGTACACGCCGCGGGCGATGAGCGCCTCGATCTCGACGAGCAACGACTGGTAGACGGACGGGGTCGCGACCGCCAGCGCACCGATGTGCAGACCCTTGACCTGGACCTGGTGGGTGAAGACCAGATCGTGTGTGGTCACTGCGGCATCGCCGGAAGCGGCACCGAACACGACAACGCGTCCGGTGAAGGGTTTGGCGACCGACAAGCTGGTCTTGAACGTGGCCTTGCCCACCGATTCCAGGACCAGGTCGACCCCGCCGGTCAGGCGGGTGATCTCCGCAGCCAGCTCAGGGCGTCGGCTGTCCAGGACCTCGTCGGCGCCGAGCGCTCTGACGGTGTCATGCTTCGCCGGTGACGCCGTCGCGACAACGCGCGCACCGTAGTGGCGGGCAAGGCGCACGGCGGCCTGCCCCACACCTCCGGCCGCGGCATGAACGAGCACCACGTCACCCGTCTTGATCTCGCCCAACGGCTTCAGCGCTGCCAGGGCGGTGGCCCAGTTCAGCACGAGACCGAGAGCTTCGGGGTCGCTCCAGCCGGAAGGCACGGGAAGGACACCCGCGGCCGGCATCGTCATGTATTGCGCGAAGGCACCCGGGCCGGCTCCGACGACGTGGGTGCCGAGCTGCAGCGGGCTCTCGACGTCCGGGCCGACGCCCACGATCTCGCCGGCGGCCTCGAAGCCCGCCACGTAGGGCGCCTGCGGCCCGCCTCCGTACGTTCCACGGGTCTGCATGACGTCAGCGAAGTTGACGCCGGCGGCGCCCACGCGGATCAGGTACTCGCCGGGGCCCGGGGTGGGGTGGCGGTGGTCGGTCGTGAGGATCAGATCCTCCGGTCCCCGGTGCGACCGCTGGACCAGTGCTCTTCCGGTCTGCTCGGCGGTGTGCTGCTGCTCGTCGGTGTCCATGCACGGAACGTAGGAGCCTGACACTTGTGTCAAGGTCAAGTGGTGGTCAGAGATCAGTACGGCGGGCCTGGCGAAGGTAGGCGTCGAGTGCCGCCTGCTGATCGCTGAGAATCGCGATACGTGCAGCGAGCCGATCTCGATGGCTCTGCACCTCGTGCAGGAACTCCGCGCACACCGCATCCGTGCCGGCATCAGATTCGTCGGTGAGGCTGGGCAGAAACTCCCTGATCAACCGCACGGGCAGCCCGGACTCCAGCAGCGAGCGGATGACGAGCACCCGGTCGACAGTGGACTGGCAGTAGTCGCGGAACCCATTGCCGAGTCGGCCGGGGACGATCAAGCCCTCGTCCTCGTAGTGCCGCAGGGATCTCGCGCTCACACCGCTGACTCTGGAAGCTTCGCTGATCTTCACACCCGGAGGCAACGCCCAGAAGCACCGCGATCTTCCGGCACTCATCGCTACGACGAAGCGAAGACCTCGGGCGTCAACCACCTCATGTCCCGCAACGACCAGGGCGCTTTGCCCGGGTTTGCGGGCGCCGTTGCGGCGACTTCGTACCCTCCGCGCCCATCCCCTCCACCCCGCCTCACCCCACCCCCCTCATCGCCTCCCCCACGGCCTCCGCCAACGCCCGTACCGCGGCGCTCTCCCTGCCCTCCCGCCACACCAGCCCCAGCGCCGACTCCCCCAGCCCTCTCACCCGTACGTACGCCACATCCCCCCGCGGATGGTGCTCCGTCGTCGGGCGGCACAGCAGCATCACCCCCCGGTTCGCCGCCACCAGCGACAACCCCTCCTGCAGCGTCCCCACCTCCGGCCCCCGCGGGACCGGCGCCCCCGCCGGGGTACGCGTCGGGGCCTGGGCCTCGCGCCAGTACGCCGGGGCCGGAGCAGTGACGCCGATCAGCGGGGTCGCGGCCAGATCCTCGGCGTCCACCTCCACGAGCCCGGCGAAGGCGTGCCGCCGCGAGACCGCCGCGTACTGGGGCTGCACCGAGAAGACCGGCCCCAGCGCCAGTCCCGGTTCCGCCACCGGCAGCAGCACCACGGCCGCGTCCACCTCGTCGCGGTGCAGCGCCCCGAAGGGGTCCGACAGCGGGAGTTCGGTGAGACGCGTGGCGCACCCCGGGTGCCGGTCCTCGAACTCCCCGACCGCGTCCGTGAATCCGTACCCCACCACCCCCTGGAACCCGATCCGCAGCGGCCCGCCCACCCCCAGCGCCGCCGCCCTGGCGTCGTCGACGGCCGCGCGCAGCGCCGCGTACGCGGGGCGGAGCGCGGCGAGGAAGTCCTCGCCCGCCGCGGTGAGCCGGACCCGGCGGCTGGTGCGGTCCACGAGGCGGGCGCCGATGCGGTGCTCCAGCGCGCGGACGAGCTGACTCACCCGGCTCTGCGATACATACAGCCGTTCGCCGGTACGTCCGAAGTGCAGCTCCTCCGCCAGGACCAGGAAGCACTCCAGCTCGCGGATCTCCACCCCGCCCACGGCCGCCGGATTCCCGTTCCCGGCCTTCTGACCTGCGCTCGCCATCCGCCGCCGCCCTTCTGCCCGGCGCCGCCGCACGCCGCCCGTCGATAAGCCCACCTCATGGAAGCATGAGCACTTCGCGCTTGTTCCCCTCCCGCCCGCCGGGCTTGGCTGAGGCCATGGCAAAAGTCGACGAGCTGTCCGCAGCCCCGCCCGCAGAAGCCGCCGCCGAAGGCGGCTGGCCCGCCGTGGCGACCGTGGCCGCCGGGACCTTCACCGTGGTCACCTCCGAGATGCTGCCGGTCGGTCTCCTCACCCCCATCAGCGGTGCGCTGGACGTGAGCGAGGGCACCGCCGGGCTCACCCTCACCGTCACCGGCCTGGTCGCCGCCCTCTCCGCCCCGCTCGTCACCGCCGCGGTCGGCCGGCTCGACCGGCGGCTCGTCCTCTGCTCCCTGATGGTGCTCCTGGCCGCGGCCAACGTGCTCGCCGCCTGGTCGCCGGGGTTCGCCGTCATGATCGCGGCCCGTGTCCTCGTCGGCGTCGGGCTCGGCGGCGTCTGGTCGCTCGCCGGCGGGCTCGGGGTGCGGCTGGTGCCGGCGGCGGCCGTCGGGGCGGCGACCTCCCTGATCTTCAGCGGCGTCGCCGTCGCGTCGGTCGTGGGCGTGCCGGCGGGCGCGTACCTCGGTGACCTCGCCGGCTGGCGCGCCGCGTTCCTCGCCGTCGGCGGCCTCGCGCTGCTCGTGAGCGCCGCGATGGCCGTCCTGCTGCCGCCGCTGCCCGCCGCGGAGGCGGTCGCCCTCGGCGGGGTGCTGCGGCTGGTCGGCGACAGCCGGGTGGCCACCGGGCTCGCGGTGGTGTCCCTGCTGGTGACGGGGCACTTCGCCGCGTACACGTATGTGCGTCCCGTCCTGGAGGACCTCGCGGGCGCCGGGGCGCCGATGATCGGGACCCTCCTGCTCGCGTACGGAATCGCCGGTATCGCCGGCAACTTCGCGGCCGGCGCCCGGGTGGGCCGGCGGCTGCGCGGCACGGTGCTGGTGATCGGCGCCGTCCTGACCGCCTCGCTGCTGCTCGTGCCGCTGCTCGGGCTGTCGGTGGCGGGGGCGGCGGTGCTGCTGGTCGTGTGGGGGCTGGCGTACGGAGGGGTGTCGGTGAGTACGCAGACGTGGCTGGGCCTGGCCGCGCCGCGGGCCCGGGAAGGTGCGACGTCGCTGTTCGTGGCGGTGTTCAACGGGGCCATCGCCCTGGGGGCGTTCACGGGCGGCCGGATGGTGGACGGGTTCGGTACCCGGTCGGTGCTGTGGTTCGGCGGCGCGCTGGCGCTGGGCGCGGTCGCGGTGACGCTGCTCGGCCGGGTGCCGCGGACCTCCGCCGTCTCCTAGAAGTCCGGCTGGACCCTCCCCCGGTGTCAGGGCGTTGCCTGGCCGCATGACCGACTACACGGGCTCAGGCCCCTACTGCTACGCCAACTCCCTCGTCATGTCCCTTCCCGACGCGGTCGCGGGCCCCGCCCCCTCCCCCGCTCTCGTGGAGACCCTCACCGGCTCCCCCTTCGGCGTCCAGCTCCTCGGCGGCACCGTCCCGCTCTTCGACCCGTACGGCTGGGACCCCGAGATCGGCCTCGACGACGCCGTCGCCCTGCTCGGCTTCCGCTGCGACCGCACCTCCGGCGGGTCCGCCGACGAGGCGATGGCGCGGCTGCGGACGGCGTGCGCACGCGGTCCCGTGCTGGTCGGGCCGGTCGACATGGGCCTGCTGCTCTACCACCCCGGCACCCCGTGGAGCCCCTCGGCAGGCGGCAACGACCACTACGTGGTCGCGCTGGCCGCCGACGGTGACACGGTCCTCCTCCACGACCCGCACGGCCACCCCTACGCCACCCTGCCGGCCGGCGAGTTCCTGGCGTCCTGGCGGGCGGAGGCGGTGGAGTACACGGCGGAGCCGTATGTGATGCGGGCGGGCTTCGAGCGGGTCCGCACGGTGACGGCGGAGGAGGCGGTACGGGCCGCGCTCCCCGGCGCCGTCGCGTGGCTCGCGGTCCGCACCGACCTGCCGGTGCCGCCGGGGACGGTGGGCGGGGCGGAGGCGCTGGAGAGGCTGGCGGACCGGGCCGCGGCGGGGCTCGACGCGGGGGTGCGGGAGCTGCTGGCGGACTTCGCGGTACGGGTCGGGGCGCGCCGGCTCGCCGACGCCTCGGCGTACGTGCGGCGGGCGGGGCTCGACCGGGCCGCGGCGGTGCTTCAGGAGCAGGCGCGGCTGGTGGGGGCGGTGCAGTATCCGCTGGTGCGGGGTGACGGGGCCGCGCTGGCGGCGGTGCTGCGCAGGCTGGCGCCGACGTACGGACGGCTGCGGGAGGTGCTGGCGGCGGGCTGAGGAGCGAACCGCCGGGGGGCGCGCGGGTCAGGCCGGGGCCCGCGCCCCGTCCCCGCGCGCCCCGTCGTCGTCCGGCCCGCCGTCCCCCTCCGCTATGGGCCGCGCCCCCCGCGTCGCCAGCCACACCCCCGTCCCCACCGCCGCCACCCCCACCGTCGCCGCGCCGGACCCCGCCAGCACCGCCCGCGCCCCGAACGCCGTGACCAGCGGCCCGCCGAGCGCCGCCCCGACCGGCGTCGACGTGAGCAGCACCGCGCCCCGCGCCGCGAGCACCGTGGTCAGCCGGCCCTGCGGCGTGCGGTTCTGGAAGAGGGTGAAGGACAGCGCCGGATACGGGCCGTACACGGCGCCGCCCAGCGCGAAGCAGGCCATCGCCGCGGCGGTCCCGGCCCCGAGCCCGTACGGCAGCAGCAGTGTCGCGCCCCAGCCGGCGACGATCCCGAGCGTCACCGGCCACAGCGGCAGCCGCCGCAGCGCGCCGACCGTGAGCCCGCCGGCGACCGCGCCGACGCCGAAGGCGGTCCAGAAGAGGCCGAGGAGCCCGGCGTCGCCGTCGAGCGCACCGGTGACGTAGAGCGGGAGGGCGACCTCGACGGGGCCGTAGAGGGCGAAGAACAGCCAGGTGAGGGCGAGGATCGCGAGCAGTTCGCGCTCTCCGGCGAGGAGCCGCAGCCCGCGCCCCGCGGGCCCGGCCGCCGCGTTCGGACGCTCCTCGCCGCCGGGCCCCAGCCGCGCGGTCTGCACGGCGAGAATCGCGTACGTCAGCGCGTCCAGGCCGATGATCCACGCCGGGCTGACGGCCGTGGCGAGGAACCCGGCCGCCGCGGGTCCCGCGACGATGCTCGTGGACATGCTGGCGCCGAGCAGGGCGTTGGCGGCCAGCCGGTGCCGCTCCGGCAGCAGTTCGCCGACGAGCGTGAACTTCCCCGCGCTGCCCCAGGCGGTCAGCACCGACGAGCTGCCGAGCAGCACGACGTACGTCACGGGGTCCAGGACGCCGAGGCCCCAGGCGAGCGGCACGCAGCCCAGCAGGGTGCCGCGCAGCGCGCAGTTGGCGATGAGCAGCCGGCGCGGGGGCAGCTTCCGCAGCCACCGCCCGAGCAGCAGCACACCCGCCGCCCCCGGCAGCGCGTACGCGGCGAGCGCGGCCCCGACGAGCAGGCCCTCGCGGCCGTCCGGGGCGATGAGGAGGGCCAGCCAGGCCACCGCGACCATGCTCATGCCGCCGCCGAAGTCCGAGGCGACGAAGGCGGGCAGCAGCCGGCGCAGCCGGGGGTGCGCGAGCACGGGGCGGTAGGCGCGCGGCACGCGGGGGCGGGTCACGCCGCCAGCGTGATGGTTGAACCAAGGTCGAGGTCAAGGGGCGACGACGGGGCTCCACTCGCGGACGCCGACGACCCGGACGCCGGGGGTGCGGTAGTACGGGTCGTCGGCCATGAGCGCGTCGAGCCGGTCGCGGGTCGTGTCGAAGACGAGCAGGGCCCCGGAGTCGTCGGCCCAGGGCCCGGCGGCGAGGAGGACCTTGTCGCGGTGCAGCCGGGCGAGCCGCTCGCGGTGGGCGGTCCTGGCGGCGAGGCGGTCGGGGGTGGGGCTGAAGGACAGTTCGAGTACGAGCATGGGGGCGACGGTACGGTCGGGGGCGTGAGGGGATCTGTATCACCCGATACACCGGCGCCGGACGCGGAGCCCGGTGCGTGCGCCGCGCTCCGGGGCGTACCGCTGCTCCGCGGCCTCCCCCAGGACCGCCTCCGCGCCCTGTGGCGCGCCTCCGTCCCGCGGCGGTTCGCCGCCGGGGGCGTCCTGCGCACCGCCGGGGATCCCGCCGGGCACCTGCTCCTGCTCCTCGACGGCCGGGTGGCGGCCACCGTCGTCTCCGCGGGCGGGCGGGTGGTACGGGTCGGGGCGTGGGCGGGGCCGTGTGCGCTGGACAAGGTCGCGGTCGTCGACGGCCGCGGGCACACCGCGACGTACACCGCCCTCACCCCCTGCACCGTGCGCAGCCTGCCCCGCGCGGACTTCCTCGCGCTCGTGGACGACGCCGCCGCCGTCCGCGCTCACGTCCTGCGCACCCTCGCCGCCCAGGCCCGCGACCAGCAGGCCCGCTTCACCGCGGCGGCGACCCTTCCCGCGCCCGCCCGGCTCGCGGCCTGGCTGCTCGACGAAGCCGCCCGCCGCCGCTCCCGCCGGGTGCCCCTCCCCGGCGGCCAGCAGGCCCTGGCCGACCACCTCGGGGTCACCCGCGTCACCCTCAACCGCGCGCTGTCCGGACTCCGCCGGGACGGCGTGCTGACGTACGCGCACGGTGAAATCGAGATCATCGCGCCCGAGACCCTGGCGCTACGCGCCACGCCCGGCACCCGCTGACCCACGGCGGCGAAACGGGGAGGCGCAGCCGCGCCCGCCGTACGCCCCGGTACGAAGACGGCCCTCCCGACCCGTATCCGAGCGGCCCCAGCCCGCGGCGACCGCCCCCGACCCCGAACGGGTCGCACGACCGCGTCGCCGCCCCTACCATGACTTATCCTCAACAATCGGAACATAAGGAGCAAATCAACCGAAGGACGCCACCACCATGCGACTCCCGCTCCGCGGCGGCCACCGCCGCGACGTCGGAGGCGCCGAGGACCCCGCCGCACCCGGCGCGTCCACGATGCCGCGCGTCCTGTTCCCCCTGCTGATCATCGCCATCACCATCGTCATCGACATCGCGACGCCCAGCACGGCGCAGGTCGCCCCCCTGCTGGTCGCCGCCCCCGTGGTGGCCGCGGCGACCCTCTCGGTACGGACCACCGCCGCGTTCTCCGCCGTCGTGATCGGGCTGACCGTGGCCCTGAACGTGTACCACGACGTCTGGGGCCAGCTCAGCTCCGACATGACCCTCGCGTCCGCGTGCGCGGTGGGCATCGCCAGCATCGTCGGCGCCGCCATCCGGCAGCAGCGGGAGACCGAACTGCGGCAGGTCAGATCGGTGGCCGGGGCCGCGCAGCGGGCGCTGCTGCGGCCGCTGCCGCCGCGGATCGACCGGCTCGCCCTGCACAGCGTCTATCTCGCCGCCGAGGCGGAGGCCCAGATCGGCGGGGATCTGTACGAGGCGCTGCCGACCCCGTACGGCGCCCGGGTCCTCATCGGCGACGTACGCGGCAAGGGGCTGCCCGCCGTCGGCGTCTCCGCCGTGCTGACCGGGTGCTTCCGCGAGGCCGCGTACCGGGAGCCGACGATCGGCGAGGTCGCCGGGCGGCTGGAGGAGACCGCCCTGCGGGAGATCGCCCGGGACGACCCGTCGGAGGCGTACAGCGAGCGCTTCACCACCGCCCTGCTGGTGGAGATCCCGCCGGACGAGCCCGTCGCCCGCATCGTGCACCTGGGCCACCCCGAGCCGCTGCTCATCGACGGCGCCACCGTCACCAGCCACATGCCCGACCGGCCGGGCCTCCCGATCGGGCTCGGCGGCCTGGTCGGCACCCTGCCGGTGCCGCAGACCATCGCCTTCCGCCCCGGCGAGCGGCTGCTGCTCTACACGGACGGGTTCATCGAGGCCCGCAACGAGAACGGCGTCTACTTCCCGCTCGCCGCCAGCGTCGCCCGCCACGCCGAAGGCGCGCTGGCCGACCTCGTCACGGCCCTGCGCAGGGACCTGCTGCGGCACGCCGGCCGGCAGTTGGCCGACGACGCGGCGCTGGTGGTCATCGAGCGCCTGCCGAGCACCCCACCACCGCTCTGACCGGGCGGGGGGCCCGCCCGTCCGAAAGCCATCGGTCCGCGACCATGCGCCATTGCCCGTGGCGCGGCGTTGCTTGCATATTGAACGCACCGCAGACCGACGGTCCACCTCCCACATGCCCGCGGAGACCTCGATGTCCGGCGACGAGTCCGTCGTGCCCGCGCTCGCCGCGGCCTTCGACGACCGGGACGCCGGCAAGGCCCTTGCCGCACTCGGCGAACTGCTCGACACGCCGGCCCCCGGCCGGCGCCCGGCCCTGTGGCACCCGCTGGGCTGCTTCCGCCTCGACCTGGCCGGGGACGCATCACGCCGGCGGTACGCGCTGCACTGCTGGCCGCGCGGCGAACGGCACCCGGCGGCACGGACGCTGACCGTGCACCGGCACGCGTACGCGCTGGAAAGCCTGGTGATCGACGGGGAGTTGCGCAACCGGCGGTTCGGCGGGGCACCGGGCGGGGTGCGCGGGCCGCTGTACCGGGCGGAGGGAGGGGGCCGGCTGTCCGTGCTCAAGCGGACGGAGGAGGTCGCGGAGTTGGAGGTCGTGGAGGACCGGCTGCTGGGACCCGGCCGCTTCTACGCGGTGTCCGCGGCGGACTTCCACGAGAGCCGGGTGGCGAACGCGGGTTTCTGCGTCACGCTGACGAGGACGTCCCCGAAGCTACGCCCCGGCGCCCACGCACTGGGCGGGTTCACGACCCCACCGGTACTCCTCTACCGCCGCACGCCGGTGACCGAGACCCTGCTGACCCGCCTGATGGACCACGTGGGAAGACAATGACGCAAGAGGGCTGGGGGGCGGAGCCGCGCAGAAACGACGAAGGCGACGCGGCCCACGCTTACCGCGGGCACACGTCGCCTCTCGCATTCGTGGAGATGGCGGGAATCGAACCCGCGTCCAACGGTGCAGGGACAGGACTTCTCCGAGCGCAGTCCGCTACGTTTTTCTCGGCCCCGGAGATCACGCGGACAAGTCTCCGACGGGCTCAGTCACTGTGGTTTGTCCTGCTACACCCCGTGACCGGGTCTAGCAGTGGAGTTCCCTAGCTGATGCCAGGATCCGGGTCGGGAACGGCCCCGGGCTGACACTTCGCAAGTCGCTACTTAGGCAGCGAGGGCGAAGGAATCGCGCTTGGTGTTGGCGATTATTTGTTTCGGCCTGTGGTTAACGAGATCATGGCCGCTTCCTCGGCTCGCTTCTCCTGTTCCGACAGCCGCTGTCGAAACCGATCATCCCCATGTGGTGTTTTCAAGGTGCGCAGCCCACTGGGAGCCGCTGCGGACATCCTACCGGAGCAACGCCGCGCCGTGCCACCGTATTCCACCCCGCGGCGCGCCGTCCGCGCAGGTCAGCCGCGGAACCTGCGGCGGGCCGCGGAGATCGCCTTCTGCGCCTCGCGGTTGTCCTGCTTCTCGCGCAGCGCCTGCCGCTTGTCGTACTCTCGCTTGCCGCGGGCCAGCGCGATCTCGACCTTCGCCCGGCCGTCCTTGAAGTACAGCGCCAGCGGCACGATCGTCAGCCCGGTCTCCTGCGTCTTGCCGATCAGCTTGTCGATCTCGGCCCGGTGCAGCAGCAGCTTGCGCTTGCGGCGCGCGGTGTGGTTCGTCCACGTACCCTGCGAGTACTCCGGGATGTGCACGTTGTGCAGCCAGATCTCGCCGCCGTCGAGGTGCGCGAAGCCGTCGGCGAGCGAGGCCCGGCCCTGGCGGAGCGACTTGACCTCGGTACCGGTCAGCACGAGCCCCGCCTCGTACGTGTCGAGGATGAGGTAGTCGTGCCGCGCCTTCTTGTTCTGCGCGATCAGCTTGCGACCCGTGTCTTTACCCATAGCCGGGCCATTGTCGCCTAGACGCCGCTCCCGAGGCCACTCAAAACCGTCCGGGCCTCCTCCTCGGCGCTCCGGCCGCCGGCGACGGCCAGGTCCAGGTCCGGGGTGACGCCGACGCCCTCCAGGCTGCGCCCGGCCGGGGTGCGGTACTCGCCGACCGTCAGCTCGGCGACCGAGCCGTCCGGCAGCGCCTTCGGCATCTGCACGGAGCCCTTCCCGAAGGTGCGGCTGCCGACGACGACGGCGCGGCCGCGGTCCTGGAGCGCCCCGGCCAGCAGCTCGGCGCTGCTCATGGTGCCGCCGTCGACGAGGACGACCATCGGCGTCCGGGTGTTCCCGCCCGGCTTCGCGTACAGCACCTGCTGGCTGCCCTCCATGTCGTACGTCGCCACCACCCCGTCGTCGAGGAAGCCCGACGCCGCCTCGACGGCCTCCACGACCAGGCCCCCGGAGTTCCCCCGCAGGTCGAGGATGAGGCCGTCGCTGCCGCGCGCCTCCGCCGCGGCCCTGCGCACCTCCGCGCCGCTGCCGCGGGTGAAGCTCTCCACCCGGATCACGGGGGTCGCGGCGCCCTCGCCCCCGGGCCTGTCATGCCGTACGGTCACGGGCTCGGTCGTCAGCTCCACCCGGCGCACGGGCCGCGTCCAGCGCCGCTCGCCGCGCTGGAGCGCAAGCACCACCGTGCTTCCGCGCGCCCCCTCGCCCAGCTCCTCGCCGCGCAGCAGCGCGACGACCTCGGTGACCGGGCGGCCGGCGACCGGGGTGCCGTCGACGGCGCGCAGCGTGTCGCCGGCGCGGATGCCGGCCTCGGCGGCCGGGCTGTCCTCGCCCACCTGGGCGATCTCCATCCGGCCGGCCCCGTCGGTCTTGATCCACAGCCCGACGCCGACGTACTTGCCCGCCAGCATCTGCTGGAGCGACTCGTACTCGCGCGCGCTGTACGCCGTCGACCAGCGGTCTCCGCTGCGGCTGACCAGTTCGCCCGCCGAGCCGGCGGTGCCGCCCCCGCCGGCCCGCGGCTCGTAGTCCTGCTCGTCGGCGACGTGCCCCGTGAGCACCTTGGGCGGGCGCTCCGCCTCACCCGGCCAGGACCCGGTGGCGGCGCCGGTGGCCAGGACGCTGACGAAGACCAACGTCAGAGAGGCCCCGCGGCGGAAAGCGCTGCGGGGCCTGGCGCTGTCAGTCGGGCCCGACATGTCGCTGAGTGTAGGACAGCGGCGGGTGCGGCAGGGGGAGTTGGCCCCGCCACTGCACGCACGTGGCCTACGCCACACCCGCCCCGATTGTCAGACCTTGAGGTACTTCCGCAGCGCGAAGAAGGCCGCGATACCCGGCATGAGCAGCCCGATCGCGACGACGAGGGGCAGCACCCGGATCACTTCGTCCCAGCCGATGAAGTTGATCAACAGGATCTTGTCGGCCAGCCAGTTGTCGATCAGGAAGTGCTTGCCGCCGACCAGCAGTACGGCCGCGAAGCTCGCGCCGATCAGCCCGGCGACGGCGGCCTCGACGATGAACGGCAACTGGATGTAGACGCTGGACGCGCCCACCAGCCGCATGATGCCGGTTTCCCGCCTCCGGCTGAACGCCGACACCCGTACCGTGTTGACGATCAGCATGATCGCCACGACGAGCATCAGCGCCATCACACCGATGGCCGCGTACGTCATGCCGTTGAGCAGGTTGAAGAGGCTCTCCAGCACATTGCGCTGGTCCTGCACCTCCTGGACGCCGGGTCTGTCGGCGAAGGCGCTGGTGATGACCTCGTACCGCTCGGGATCCGTCAGCTTGACGCGGAAGGACTCCTGCATCTGGTCCGGCGTGAGGGAGGACGCCAGCGGCGAGTCGCCGAACTGCTCCTTGTAGTGCTTGTACGCTTCTTCGCTGGACTCGTAGTGCACGCTCTCGACGACGTCGAGGGCCTTCAGGTCGTCCTGGATCTCCTTCTTCTGCTCGGCCGTCACCGCACCCCGCTCGCAGTTGGGCGAGGTCTCGGCGTCCACTTCGTTGCAGAAGAAGATGGAGACGTTGACCTTGTCGTACCAGTAGCCCTTCATGGTGTCGACCTGCTTGCCCATGAGCCAGGAGGCCCCGAACAGGGCCAGCGACAGGGCCACGGAGACGATCACCGCGAAGGTCATCGTCAGGTTGCGGCGGAGACCTACACCGATCTCCGAGAAGACGAACTGGGCGCGCATGCCCGTCCTTTCAGCTCCGGGGGCAGCAGCTCAGTGCTGGTATCCGTAGACACCGCGCGACTGGTCGCGGACCAGCCGCCCCAACTCGAGTTCGATGACGCGCCGGCGCATCTGGTCGACGATCTGCTGATCATGCGTGGCCATGATCACTGTGGTACCGGTCCTGTTGATGCGGTCGAGCAGCTTCATGATGCCGACCGAGGTCTGCGGGTCGAGGTTGCCCGTCGGCTCGTCCGCGATGAGGAGCATCGGCCGGTTGACGAACGCCCGCGCGACGGCGACCCGCTGCTGCTCACCGCCGGACAGCTCGCCGGGCATCCGGTCGCCCTTGCCGGAGAGGCCCACGAGGTCGAGCACCTCGGGAACGGTCTTGCGGATCTGCCCGCGGGGCTTGCCGATCACTTCGAGGGCGAACGCGACGTTCTCCGCGACGGTCTTGTTCGGCAGCAGCCGGAAGTCCTGGAAGACCGTGCCCAACTGGCGCCGCATCTGCGGCACCTTCCAGTTGGACAGCCGGGCGAGATCCTTGCCGAGCACGTACACCTGGCCGTGCGTGGTCCGCTCCTCGCGGAGGATGAGCCGCAGGAACGTGGACTTGCCGGAGCCGGAGGACCCCACGAGGAACACGAACTCGCCGCGCTCGATCTCCAGCGAGACGTCCTGGAGCGCTGGACGGTTCTGCTTGGGGTACATCTTGGTGACGTTGTCGAATCGGATCACGCTGGGCTCCCTGTCGCGGTCGCAGGTGACCTTACGCGAATGCGGCGGGGGCGCGCAGTCGCCGTGGGCGGTTGGTGCGTTTCGTCACGGACAAACCGCCCCGGGTGCCGGCGGGGAATCCGTTGACACGCGCCGATTCGGTCCGGACCTGGCACAGTGGTAGAGGGAGAAACGGAACCGGCAGTGCACGGAGAGCGAAGCGGGAGGAGGAAGCACATGACACGCGACTGGCTGGTCTGCGCGAGCTGTGCGGGGCCCGTGAGCGAGGGCCGCTGTCCCGTCTGCCGGGCGAGCAGGGAGCGCATGCGCCAGGAGAACGGCTGGCACAGTGTGACGCCGACGACGGTGTGGATACTGCTGGCGCTGCTGGCGGCCGTGGCGGCGGTGCTGTTCCTGCAGCAGCGGACGGCGTAGCGCGGCGGAGTCCGCGGGGGCGCGGGGCGTACGGCGCCCGGGAAACCCACACACGTGATCTACGTCACATCGCTTGATCGACGGTGCGTAGCGGAATGCCGGAAACCGCCACACAGCGCTACGGAAGACGCGGAAGGGCCCGGAGCGATTCGCTCCGGGCCCTCGTGTCGCCTGTGCGGCGGGGCTGCGGGTCAGGCAGCCGACTCGTTGCGGGTCATCAGCCGCGGCAGCAGCCGGAAGCCGACGCCGCCGGCAATGATGCTGGCCGCACCCACGAGCAGGTACGTGGTGCCGCTGGAACCGGTGTCGGCGAGCTGCTCCTGCGGCTCGCTGTCGCCGGCCGGCGAGGGCTCGCTGCCGCCGGAGGTCGACTCGGCCTCGCAGATCACGCTGTCGCCGTCCAGCTCGCAGTCGGTGTCGCCGCCGCCGGTACCGCCGGTGGTCTGCTGGCCGCCGGTGGTCTGCTGACCACCGTCGTCGCCGGAGCCGCCGTCATCGGCACCGCCGTCGGTGGTGCCACCGTCGTCCGTGGTGCCGCCGTCGTCGGTCGTGCCACCGTCGTCGGTGGTCCCGCCGTCGTCCGTGGTGCCACCGTCGTCGGTGGTCCCGCCGTCGTCCGTGGTGCCACCGTCGTCGGTGGTCCCGCCGTCGTCCGTGGTGCCACCGTCGTCGGTCGTGCCGCCGTCGTCCGTGGTGCCACCGTCATCGGTGGTCCCGCCGTCATCGGTCGTACCACCGTCATCGGTCGTGCCGCCGTCGTCGACGCCACCGGGGCCGGCGACGTCGCCGCCGCTGTCGGTGTCGCCGATGCCGGCCACACCCGCGATCGCGCTGACCTCAAGTCCGTTGCCCTGGCGACCGTTGTCGCCGCCGTCGTCGCCGGTGGCCTGCGCGGCCCCCGCGGCGGCGAGCGAGGCTCCGCCGGCGATCAGCGCGCTGGCGGCGATTCGCGCCACCCGTACACGCACCTTGTTCGTCATTGCTCGCTACCCCCAGTAGCCGTACTCGTCAGTGGGCTGGCGTCGGTACGGGGCCTGTTCGCGGCGGGCTTACCCCCCTGAGTCACACGAACCCCACACACCTGCAGAAAGCTCGGCGGCAAGCCTCTCGGGTATTCGCTGGAGCGTCAAGCGAGTTGAGACGGGGTTGTACCTTTTCCCAGCCAATGTCCGGGGTAAGTGGTGCACGACTGTGACACTCGCGCCGGGACCCGCAACGCCCGCGGTCAGCCGTGGAATTGCAGCGGAAGGACCGGGCCGCGGACGCGCTCCCGCGACCGGCGGATATCAGCCCTCGGCGGCCGCCTGCTCCTGCTGCTTGCGCCAGCGGATGCCCGCCTCCAGGAAGCCGTCGATCTCACCGTCGAGGACCGCCTGCGGGTTGCCCACCTCGTGCGTCGTACGCAGGTCCTTGACCATCTGGTAGGGCTGCAGCACGTACGACCGCATCTGGTTGCCCCACGAGCCGGCGCTGTCGCCCTTGAGCGCGTTCATCTTCGCCTGCTCCTCCTCCTTGCGCTTGGCGAGCAGGCGGGCCTGGAGCACGCGCATGGCGGCGGCGCGGTTCTGGATCTGCGACTTCTCGTTCTGGCAGGAGACGACGATGCCGGTCGGCAGGTGCGTGATGCGGATCGCGGAGTCCGTGGTGTTGACGGACTGGCCGCCGGGTCCTGAGGAGCGGAAGACATCGATCCGGATCTCGTTCTCCGGGATCTCGATGTGGTCGGTCTGCTCCACGACGGGCAGCACCTCGACGCCGGCGAACGACGTCTGGCGGCGCCCCTGGTTGTCGTACGGGGAGATGCGCACCATGCGGTGCGTCCCCTGCTCGACGGAGAGAGTGCCGTACGCGTACGGGGCCTTGACGGCGAAGGTCGTCGACTTGATGCCGGCCTCCTCCGCATACGAGGTGTCCAGCACCTCCGTCGGATAGCCCTTGTGCTCCGCCCAGCGCAGATACATGCGCTGCAACTGCTCGGCGAAGTCCGCGGCGTCCACGCCGCCCGCCTCGGCGCGGATGTTGACCATCGCCTCGCGCTGGTCGTACTCGCCGGACAGCAGCGTGCGCACTTCCAGCTCCTCGACCGCGCGCCGGACGTCGGACAGCTCGCCCTCGGCCTCGCGCTGCGTGTCGGCGTCGCCCTCGCTCTCGGCGAGTTCGAAGAGGACCTCAAGGTCGTCGATCCGCCCGCGCAGCTCTTCGATCTTGCGCAACTGGCCCTGGAGGAGGGAGAGCCGGCTGGTGACCCGCTGCGCGTTCTCCGGGTCGTCCCAGAGGGCGGGGGCCGCCGCCTCCTCTTCGAGCGCGGCGATGTCGGTCCTCAGCCTGTCGAGGTCGAGCACGGCCTCGATGGACTCCATGGTGGAGCCGAGGGCCTTGAGCGATTCGGATACATCAGGTGCTGCCACCCCACCAGAGTACCGCTGCGCGCTCCGACCGCAGGTGGCGCGTATCCGCGGACCGGGACGGAGTCAGGGTTCCGAGGTGGTGGAGCGGTCGCCGCCGCCGCTCCCGCCCCCGCCGTCGTCGCCGCCCGACGCGACCAGCCAGCCGCCGACGCCCGCGAGGGCGATGACGACCGCGGCGACCGTGAGCTTCAGCCGCTTCGCCCGGGTCGCGGTCGCGCGGGCGGCGCGGGCCGAGCCGGGCCGCGGCTGGCCGGCCAGCCGCGGTACGCGCGCGGTGCCGCGGGCGCCGCCGGCCAGCTCGTCGGCGCTGGGCATCCGCATGCTCGTGTGGGTGTCCCGGTTGGAGTCCGGGGCCGCGGACCGTACCAGCGGGACCGAGCCGCGCAGCGGCCGGCCGCCGGCCCCGGTCACGCCCGGCTCGCCCGCGGTGGCGAGGGCTCCGGCCGGGGCCGTCTCGCGGTCGCCGCCGAGCCGCATCGTGTGCGGCGACCGGCCACCCGCCTCGTCCGCGCCGTCCGCCGACTCCTCCACGTCCAGCGGCGGCAGCCCGTCCAGGTCCGGCAGTATCTCCCGCAGCCGGGCGGCCAGCTCCACCGCCCGCAGCCGTGACGCGGGCGCCTTCGCGAGGCACTGCAGCAGCAGCTCCCAGAGTTCGTCGGGGATGCCGGGCAGCGGCGCGACGGTCTCCGTCACGTGCCGGCGCAGCACGGCGCCCGGGTGGCCGCCGCCGAAGGGGGTGAAGCCGGCCAGCAGCTCGTACAGCACGGTGGCCAGGGCGTAGATGTCGACGGCCGCGCGCGCGGGCAGGCCCTCGACGATCTCCGGGGCGACGTAGTCGGGGGTGCCGATGACGCGGCGCTGGGTCGGCACCCGGGTGCCCGCCGCCGTGCCGCCCCGCCCGCGGGGGGCGGGCGGGGGCTGGGGGGCGCGGCTGGGGGCGTCGATGAGCTTGGCGACGCCGAAGTCGGTGAGCAGCGCGGGCGGCGCGCCGCCCGCGCCCGCGGGGGCGTCGGAGTCCAGCAGGACGTTCTCGGGCTTGACGTCCCGGTGGACGAGGCCCACGGCGTGCGCGGCGGCGAGGGCCTCGGCGATGTCGGCGGCGATGGCGACGGCGGCCTGCGGGAGCAGCCGGCGGTCGCGCTCCAGCCGGGTGCGCAGGTCCGTACCGCGGACGAGGTCCATGACGAGCGCCAGGTCGCGGCCGTCGACGACGAGGTCGCGGACGCCGACGACGCGCGAGTGGTCCAGGCTCATCAGCGCGGCGCGCTCCCCCAGGAAGCGCTCGACCAGCTCCCGGTCCTCGGCCAGGTCCTCGCGGAGCAGCTTGATGGCGACCGGCCCGTCCGGGCCCTCGCCGAGCCACACCGTGCCCGCGCTGCCGCGTCCGATCACCTGATGGGCGGCGTACCGGCTGCCGATTCTGCGTGCCATGACACAAAGCTACGCGGCGCCACGGGCGTTGGGTGCCGGACCGGCGCGGAAACCCCCCGTGGGTGTCGACTTGTCGGCATGCTCACAGGCCAGGGGGCGGTTCGGGGCCCGGGGAGCCCTTTCTGTCACCGCTCCACCGCGGTCACCGGTCCACGGAAGCCGGCCCGTCGGTCATGGGCGTTCCGGTTACTGGCCGCCGTTCTTCAGGCCGTCGATGCCCTTCTCGACGTCGTTGACACCCGAGTCGATGTCGTCCTTCGTCTTCTGGGCGTCGTCGGCGGCGTCGTTGAACTCCGAGATCCAGTTCTTGAGGTCGGTGGCCCAGTCGGTCATCTGGTCCCAGAAGCCCTTGCCGTCCGCGATCCAGTCCTGGACGGGGGTGAGCTCCCAGATCAGCCACGAGCCGACGACCAGGATGAGGACGGTGAAGAGGCAGCCCTTCAGGCAGCCGAGTCCCGGGATGCGCATCGGGTTCGCGCTGCGCCGCCGCTCGCGCGGGGGCTGCGGCGGGGGCGCGGGGGGCTGCGGGCGGGGCTCGTAGCGCTGGGGCGGCGGCTCGCGGCGCTGCGGCGGGGCGGCGTACGCCTCGGGCGGCGGTTGCCGGCGCTGGACGCGCCGCGGCGGGCGGCGGCGCAGCGGGTCCTCGCTGGGGTCGAGGTAGCCGATCTGCTGGGTCTGCTCGCCGCGGTCGCGGGCGGCGCGCATCTGGGTCTCCCAGGGGTGCGGGCCCTCCGGCTGCGGCGGCCCCTCGGTGACGGGCATCACACGGGTGCCGTCCTCGGACCCGGGGGCGCCGGGCCCCTGCTGGGCGTGCGCGGCGGCGCCCGCGCCGGCACCGGCCGCGGCTCCCGCGGCGCCGGCGGGCAGGACGCTGGTGGCGGCGTTCGGGTCGTACGCGCCCTGCTGCCCGGCGGCGCTGCCGCTGCCCCCCGGGAGGATCTGCGTGGGGTCGGACGCGCCGGCGCCGGTGCCCGGGACCTGCGCGGGGTGCGGGTCGGCGGCGAGCAGCGCGGCGACGCCGAGGGCGGCGGTCGCCTGCTCGGGAGCGGCGCCGGCGCCGATGCCGGCGGCCACGGTGCGCAGGCCGCGGGCCAGGTTCTCGGCGCTGGGGCGTTCGTCGGGGTTCTTGCGCAGGCAGGACTGGACGACGGTCCACATCGGGTCCGGCAGGCCGGGCGGGCGCTGCGCCTCCTGGTTGAGGTGCTGGTGGAGCACCTCCAGGGCGGAGCTGCCGCCGAAGGGCGGCCGGCCGGTGAGCAGCTCGTACAGCAGGATGCCGGCGCCGTAGACGTCCACGGCGGAGGTCTGGGGGCGGCCCTCGGCGGACTCGGGCGCCACGTACGCGGGCGTGCCGACGAACTCGTGGGCCCGGGTCAGGCCCGGGGAGTCCGCGAGCCGGGCGATGCCGAAGTCGGTGAGCATCGGCTGCATCCGGCCGGTCCCGTCGGGCCCGGTGCCGCCGGCGAGCAGCACGTTGGCGGGCTTGAGGTCGCGGTGGACGATGCCGTCGGCGTGGCTGGCGGCCAGCGCGTCCGCGATCTGGGCGGTGAGCAGGGCGGCGCCCACGGGCGTGAAGGGGCCGTTGTCGCGCAGGTAGCGGTGCAGGTCGGGACCGTCGACGAGGTCCATGACCAGGGCCAGCAGATCGCCCTCGACGACCAGGTCGCGGGTGCGGACGATGTTCGGGTGGGTGAGGCGGAGGAGCGCGGAGCGCTCCCGCAGGAACCGCATCACCACGTCGGGGTCGCCTGCCAGCTCCTCCTTGAGGACCTTGATGGCGACTACCTCGCCCGGGCTGCCCGCCACGGCGGCTTCCGCCCCCGCCGTCTCGCGCTGGCGGCCGCGCCACACGGTGCCCGTGGCGCCGCGCCCGAGCGGCTCTTCGAGGAGGTACTTGCTGCCTACCGGCCGCACGTCATGCGCTCCCTGGTCTGATCGTTCCTGGCGGCCCGCGGACCGGTCGGTCCGTGCGCCATCTGCACCACTCTAGTGGCGTCACCGCGGCGCCCGCCGGGGTGAGGCGGGACCCGGGGTCCGGCGTCCCGGTCCGCCCCTGGCCACCGGTTTTCCGGAAGGCGCCTCCTGTTTTGTGCCGTTCCCTCGCCCGCCGGGTACCCGCATCGCCGCGCTCGTCCCGGTGCCCCTGCGGACGCCGTATCCGCGCACGGCATCCGCGCACGGCGCCGTCCCACCCGTGCCGTACCGCCCTATCGCCCGCCCGCGGTCGTTCCGTGACGCCTGTGCGAAGGAAGGACGTCAGCCGCCGGTCGTTGGTTGCCCCGTAGGGCTGATGAAGACGTCAACAATGGTCCGTAACGGCGACTTTTAAGTCGGAGTCGGGGCAGGAAGCGGCCATACAAGATCCGCCAACACCGGTCTCGCAGCGGGCTGTCGGTGGGAGATGGGAATATGACGGCGGCCCTCGAATCGGCCTGCCCAGGGAAGGGAGCGGTGACCGGCATGCAGATCCGGCTGACCGTCCAGGCGGCGCGCGGCGCCGCCGCCCGCGGTCGCGATGTGATCGTCACCGCACCTGCCGGCACGACCCTGGGCGCCGTGGCGGGCGGTCTCCTGGACGCCGCCGCGGCCGCCGCGAGCGGCGGCGGGGGCACCGCGGGCGGCACGGGCGGCGGCGCGGGCGTCGCGGTCTACGCGGGACAGCGGCTGCTCGACCCTGACCGCGTCCTCCTCGGCGAACCCCCGCTGGTCGACGGCGCGGTCCTGAGCCTCGGCGGCCCCGCGGACCCGGGCCACGGCCAGCCCCCGGCGGCCGACACGGCGGCGGTCACCAGCCTGCGGGTGGTGGCGGGCCCCGACGCGGGCGGTGTCCACCTGCTGCACGGCGGCCAGATCCGGATCGGCAGATCGGCCGACGCCGACGTCCCGCTGGACGACCCTGACGTCTCGCGGCTCCACTGCGCGCTGACGGTCGCCCCGGACGGCAGCGTCACGGTGGCGGACCTGGGCTCCACGAACGGCACGACGATCGACGGGGTGGCGGTGGGCACGACCCCGGTGCCGCTGCGCGCGGACGCGGTGCTGCGGGTCGGGGAGTCGGCGCTGCGGATCACGGCGGGGCCGGGTTCCGGGTCCGGGCCCGCGGGCGCGGGCAGGGCGGAGCACGGGGGTGGACCGGGGGCCGGGGCGGCGGAGCACAGCCGGGTCCCGGAGCAGCGCCGGCCGGAGGATCAGGGCACGACGGCGGCGGGCCTGGGCAGCGGCTGGCCGGCGGGCGGCGGCCCGGAGTACGGGGACGGCGGTGGGTGGGACGCGGCCCGGGGCGGCGCGGACGTGGACCCCGAGCACGGCGGACGTCCGGGTGCCGGCGGCGCCCGGTCCGGCAAGGCGCCGAGAGGCGCGGGCCCCGCCCGCGGCGGCGAGTCCGGCGGCGGGCGCCCGGGGCGGCGCGGAGGTGGCACGGCCGCGGGAGCGGACCGTACGCACGCCGGTGCGCACGGGATACACGGCCGGACGGACCCCGACGCGGTCCGCGGGGACGGAGACGCGGCCGGTGAGGCGCGGGCCGCGCGCGGCTCCGCGTGCGGCGAGGGAGACGAGACCCCCGGCGGGAGCGGATCGGGCACGGGAGCGGACCGCGCGCACGGCGGCCGGACGGACGGCGGCGGATACCCGGGCCCGGCGCGCGGTGACGAGGACGGCGCGCGCGTCCACGGCTCCGCCGCGGCGGACTCCGGGTACGGCGGGGCACGCGTCGCCGCCGACGGGAGCGGGCCCGCCGCGGGCGCGGAACCGGGGTACGGCGGCGGGGACCTCGCCGCCGAGCGGGTCGGACATGCGGCGGAAGCAGATCCCCGGGAGGGCGCCGCGGGGCACGGTGCCGCGGAGTCCGGTGCCGGGCGGGCCCGCGGGCGCACCGCCGCCGAAGGGGCGCGTGCACCGGGCGCGGCCGCCCCGCGCAGGAGCGGTACGCCGACGCGGGGCACGGTCGTGCCGCCGGAGCTGCGGTCCCGCGGCGGGGCGGCGGGAGCGGCTGCCGTACCGCAGCCGCCGCGGCGCGGGATCCGGGCGTGGGCGCGGCGGCTCGGCGGCCGGGAGGAGGCCGCGGAGCCGGCGGCCGGCGCCCCGGCCACGGCCCGTACCGCCTCCGGGCCCGGCGAGACCACCGACCTGCACGAGCGCTACCCGGACGCCGCCACCGTCCTGCTCGCGGCCCTGGCCGGCGAGGCGGCGTACCGGCCCGGCTTCCTCTACGCCCCGGACGACACCCCCGCGCACCACCCCGCGCACCCCGCAGGCGCGGGCGGACTCCCGCGCCCCGGCCCGGACGCGGGCGCTCCCGGCCTCCCCGGTGCCGCCGACGCCGCCGCGGGCGTCCCCGTACAGCCGGGCGCCGCCGCGGGCACCACCACGCGCGCGGGCGGCACCGCCCCGCGGGGGCTCGTGTTCCGGCGCGGGAGTGCGCACGCCGACGCGCTCGTCGTGCGGCTGGGGACCGAGTTCCGCCCCGGGGGCGGCACCGTCCCGCTCACCGTCGACCTGCGGCGGGCCGGGTCGCTCGCGCTCGCCGGGCCACGCGGGCGGCTCGCCGGGCTCGCGCGCTCGGTCGTGGCCCAACTCGCCGCGCTGCACGGGCCCGACGTCCTGGAGCTGGTGCTGATCGCCGCCGATCCGACCCGGCCGCACGAGTCGCGCGTCGAGGACTGGTCGTGGGCCGGCTGGCTCCCCCACGTGCGGCCACGGCAGGGCCAGGACTGCCGGCTGCTGCTCGCGTACGACCGGGAGCAGGCCGCCGCGCGCGTGGGCGAGTTGCAGCGGCGGCTGGAGCAGCCGGTGCCGGGGACGCGCAGCGTGGTCGTCGTCGACGGTGATCCGGGGACGGCCGCCGTCCGCGACGCCGTCGCCCTGCTCGCCGAGCGCGGGCCCGCCGCGGGCGTGCACCTCGTCTGCCTCGCCGAGACCGCACCCGCCACCCCTGCCTCGCCGTTGACGGCGACGTACGCCGCGGCGAGCGGCGCGGCGCCCGGCTTCGCCGCCTGCGGCGCGGTCGGGCTGCTCAGCGGCGACGTGGCCACCAGCCTGCGGCTCCTCCAGCGCCCCGCGGCGGCGGCACCGGAGGGTGACGCCGCGGAGCCGGGCGCCCCCCGGGCCGCGGCGGCGCCGATGGGGCCCGCGGAGCCGCCCGCACCCGGTCCGTACGCCACCGCGCACGACGACGCCGCCGGCTCCTCCCCCTCGACCTCCTACGGCACCGGCCGCGCCCGCCTCGGCGGCGACGGCTCCGCGGCACCCGCGGAACCCGCCGCGGCCGGCGGCTGGTTCGAGGCCGCCGCCTCAGGGCCCGCCGCCGCGGGACCGGCCGGGACGGTCGACGCCGTGTCCGCCGCGTGGGCGGAGCGGCTGGCCCGCGCGCTGGCCCCGTACGGCGAGCGCGACGACGCGGACGGCATCCACCCCGCCCGCCGCGGTGCGCTCCCCGGTGCCGTACGCCTCCTGGACGAGCTGGACCTCGCCCGCGCCACCCCCACCGCGCTCACCGCCCGCTGGCTGGAGTCCCGTTCGGGCGCCCCGCGCGTGGGCGCGGTGCTCGGCGCGGGGCCCACCGGGCGGCTCATGGCCGACCTCGCCGCCGGGCCGCTGGCGGTCGAAGGCGCCGCGCGGGGCGGCAAGTCGGAGCTGCTGCGCTCGTTCGCCGCCGCGCTGGCGGCCGGGGAGCCGCCGGAGCGGCTTCAGTTGGTGCTCGTCGACGGCGCGGGCCGGGAGCGGGGCGACGCGCTCGGCGCGGCGGCGGACCTGCCGCACGTGTCGGGGTATCTGGTGGCGTCCGACCCGGTGCGGATGCGGGAGTTCGCGCAGGAGCTGTGGGCGGAGTTCAAGCGCAGGGCCGCGCAGCACGCCCCGGGGGGCGAACCGGCGCCGCAGGGCCCGGCGATCCCCGGCCCTCGCGCGGCGGGCGACCCGCGCCCGGGCGGCGCGGCGGACATACAGGCCGCGCAGAGCAACACGCTGCGGCTGCGCCCCAGACCGGCCCCGGAGGAGACGCCGGTGGCCGGAGCACGGGCCGAGTCCGGCACGATGCCGGCGGCGGGCGCGGGCGCGGGGGCAGGGGCACGGACCGGGACCGGAGCGGGCGCGGGTACGGAAGGCGCCGCCGATCCGGTGGCCCGCGCCGCCGGCGGCCGGGGTACGACCCCGCCCCACGGCACCCGGACGCCCGCACCGCAGCAACGCCCGGGCGCCACGCCGCCGCACGGCACCGCGGCCCCCGCGTCCGCCACCGCGCCCGCCGGGCGGCGGGGCGCGCCGCCCGCCGTCGTGCTGGTCGTCGACGACTACGACGCCCTCGTGGCCCCTGCCCTCGGCAGCCCCGCGCGGCCCGCCGCCGGGTCCGTCGTCCGCGTCGTCGAGGCCATCGCCCGCGACGGCGGCCCTCTCGGCATGCACCTCGTCACCGCCTCCGCACAGCCGGAGGCCACCGCCGCCACCGCCGCCGTCTCCGGCGCGGCGCACCACGTCGTGCTCGGCGGCGAGGACGTGCCGCCCGGGCGCGGGCTGTGGTGCGCCGCCGGGGCGGAGCCGGTGCCGTTCCAGGCGGCGCGGGTCACCGGCCGGATCCCCCGTACGGCGACCGCACGGCCCACCGTCGTGCCGCTGGAGTGGGCCCGCATGGGCTCACCCCCGACGAGCCGCCCCCTGCGTGAACTCGGCAACGGGCCCACGGACCTGGCCCTGCTCGCCAGCGCCCTCCAGCGCGCCGCGGGCACCCCGGCCGCCCAGCACGACACCCGCACCCCGTCTCCGTAGGACCCGCGGCCCCCGCCCCGGCCGGCCCGCGTCTGCACGCGGCGGCCGCGCGGCGGGCACGTACGCCTCTCGCACGCTTCGTGCGCGCCCGTCCGCGCACGCTCCTGCCCTCAACGCCCCACTCGCACCATCCGCCCCACCCGTCCCCCCCAGCAACAATCTGCCACCCCAGAAGTCCCCGCCGTCAACCCACCGCAACCGGCCTCCTTCCAATGGCCGAACTCTCCCGTCACGCCCCACGACCGCAGCCGTTTCTCTTCAAGTAGCCCTCCACCAGCGGTTTCTGCGCCTCTCCCCGCCTCCGGCCCGCCCGGGCCCGCCTTCACCTCCCGAACGCTGCCCTGTCACGGACGGATCACGAAACGGCCGCTTACGGGGATTGCGCAGAAGTCGCTATTGCGGGCCCGCCGGTCCGGGCGTAGGACATACCCCACAGCATTTCGCACCGGTAAAACGGCACGGACCTCGCGGGGCAGGTTTGTGCCGGTACGGGACAACCCCAACTGCCCCGCGTTCCTGGGGAGGCTGGGATGCGCAGTTCGCTGCATACACTGCAGCAGGTACGAGTCGTGCGGGCCGCGGTGGCGATCATCGCCGCGGGTGCCCTCGCCGTGACAGCCGCCGGGTGCGGCGACGACGGCGACGACAACGGCGGCGACGGCGGCAAGGCGGACAAGTCCGGCGCCGGCGTCACGCTCCCGAAGCTGGACGGCGAGTCCCTGCGCGTCGGCGCCGTCTGGACGGGCCCTGAGCAGAAGAACTTCGAGAAGGTCATCGACGGCTTCGAGGAGCAGACCGGCGCCACGGTGGAGTACGTGCCCACCGGCGACAACGTCGCGTCCTTCGTACGGACCCAGGTCGCGGGCGGCAAGCCGCCGGACGTCGTGTTCGCGCCGCAGGTGGGCGTGTTGCAGGAGTTCGTCAAGGAGGGCTGGGCGAAGCCGCTGGACGCCGCAGCGAAGAAGGAGCTGGGCAAGAACTTCTCGCAGGGCTGGCAGGACCTGGGTGCGGTGGACGGCGAGCAGTACGGCGTGTACTGCAAGGCGGCCAACAAGTCGCTGGTCTGGTACAACACCACGGCCTTCGAGAACGCGGGCGCCCAGGAGCCGGAGGACTGGCAGGGCTTCATGGACACCGCGCAGCTCGTCTCCGACTCCGGCGTGCCGCCGGTGGCGATCGGCGGCGCGGACGGCTGGACGCTCACCGACTGGTTCGAGAACATCTACCTCTCCCAGGCCGGCCCGGAGAAGTACGACCAGCTCGCGGCGCACGAGATCCCGTGGACCGACCCGTCCGTGAAGGACGCGCTCACCACCCTCGGCGAGCTCTTCGGCGACGACACGCTGATCGCGGGCGGCCAGAAGAAGGCGACGAAGATGGCGTTCCCGGACTCGGCGATCGCCCCGTTCGCGGACCTGGAGAACCCGAAGGCCGCGATGGTCTTCGAGGCCGACTTCGTCGGCGCCTTCGTCAACGAGACCGACGCGAAGGTCGGCGAGGACGCGAAGATCTTCCCGTTCCCGGCGGTCGGCCCGGACAAGCCGGTCGTCACCGGCGGCGACGCGGCCGTGACGCTGACCGGCTCCAAGGGCGCGCAGGCCCTGCTCACGTACCTGTCGTCCACCGAGGCGGCGGAGGCGTGGGCGGCGCCCGGCGGCTTCGTCTCGCCGAACAAGAACATGGACATGGGCGCGTACCCGAACGACGTGCAGCGGGAGATCGCGCAGGCGCTCGTCGACGCCGGGGACGACTTCCGCTTCGACATGTCCGACCAGGCGCCCGCCGACTTCGGCGGCACCGCGGGCAAGGGCGAATGGAAGGCGCTGCAGGACTTCCTGGCCGATCCGAAGGACGTCGAGGGCGCGCAGCAGGACCTCGAGAAGGCCGCCGCCGCGGCCTACAAGAGCTGACGGACGGAGCAGGGAGACCCTGATGTCGACCTCGTCGGCGGGGGGTGCGGCGGAGTCCGCCGCACCCACCCCCCTCGCACCGCCGGGCAGCACGTCGCAAGAGCCGGAAGAGCAGAAGCTGAGCAAGCCGCCGAGGTCGGTGGTACGGACCAAGAGCTGGATCACGGTGGCGTTCCTGCTGCCCGCCGTGGTCCTGCTCGGCACCCTGGTGCTGTATCCGATCGGGTACTCGGTCTACCGCAGCCTCTTCGACGTCTCCGGCGACGAGTTCATCGGCCTGGACAACTACACCGAACTCTTCAGCGACGACCGCATCCGCACCGCGCTGCGCAACAACCTGATCTGGGTGCTCGTCGCGCCCGCGGTCTGCACCGCGCTGGGGCTGATCTTCGCCGTCCTCACCGAGAAGGTGCGGTGGGGCACGGCGTTCAAGATGGTCGTCTTCATGCCGATGGCGATCTCGATGCTGGCGGCGGGCGTCATCTTCAGCCTCGTCTACCAGAACGAGCCGGAGCGCGGCGCCGCGAACGCGGCGTGGACGACGATCCACGACACGTTCAGCGACCCCGCACCCTGGCCGGGCGCCCGGCCGCGCCCCAACGCCGATCTGAAGGGCCCCGACAAGGGCCCCTTCACCAGCGACGCGACCGTCAGCGCCGGGGAGACGGCGCTGCTGCCGCTGGTCGCCGTGAAGCCGCAGGACGCGGCCGGCGAGGAGCCGGCGGCGAAGCCGCAGCCCGCGGGCGACGGCGTGAGCGGCACGGTGTGGCTGGACTTCAAGCCCGGCGGCGGCGAGCCCGACGTCGTCGACAGCGGCGAGAAGGCGCTGAAGGACATCAAGGTCGAGGCGGTCAAGGACGGCAAGGTCGTCGCCTCGGCCACGACGGCGTCCGACGGTACGTTCACACTGCCGGCCGCGGCCGACGGCGCCCAGTTGCGGCTGCCCTCCTCGAACTTCGCGGAGGCGTACGGCGGCGTCGACTGGCTCGGCCCGTCGCTGGTGACGCCAGCGGTGATCGCGGCGTACGTGTGGATGTGGGCCGGGTTCGCGATGGTGCTGATCGCCGCGGGGCTGGCGTCCGTGCCGCGGGAACTGATGGAGGCGGCGCGGGTCGACGGCGCGAACGAGTGGCAGGTGTTCCGGCGGATCACGGTGCCGGTGCTGGCGCCGGTGCTCGCCGTGGTGCTCGTGACGCTGATGATCAACGTGCTGAAGATCTTCGACCTCGTCTACATCATTGTGCCCAGCGCCCGGCTGGAGGACGGCAACGTGCTGGCCGTCGAGCTGTTCCAGCAGGCGTTCGCGGGCACCGAGCCCGACCTGGGCGTGGGCAGCGCGATCTCCGTCGTGCTGCTGCTTCTCGTCATCCCCGTGATGATCTTCAATATCCGCCGCCTGCGAAAGGAGTCCGGCCGATGACCACCGCAGCAGCGGCGGAGACCGCACCCAAGCCGGAACCGCAGAAGGCGGAGGCCGAGGCGCCGGTCAAGGAGTCCCTCGCCGCCCGCATCGGCCGGTACGCGGGCGGCGGCGCGGTCCGGGCGTTCCTGGTGATCGTGGCGTTCCTGTGGCTGACCCCGACGGTGGGGCTGCTCATCTCGTCGTTCCGGGATCCCGCGGACATCGCGACGACCGGCTGGTGGAAGGTCTTCGGCGATCCGGGGCAGCTCACCACGGAGACGTACGACACGCTCTTCGGCAACGAAGACGTGATGGGCGCGCTGCCCACCACGATCTGGATCACCGTGCCGTCCACGCTGCTGGTCGTGGTCATCGGCGCGCTGGCGGGCTACGCCTTCGCGTGGATGGAGTTCCCCGGCCGGGACTGGGTGTTCCTCGCGGTGGTGGGCCTGCTGGTGGTGCCGGTGCAGGTGGCGCTCATCCCGATCGCGTCGCTGTACCGGGATCTGAACCTGTTCCACACGATCACGGGCGTGGTGCTCTTCCATACCGCGTTCGGGCTGCCGTTCGCCATCTTCCTGTTGCGGAACTTCTTCGCGGAGATCCCCCGGGAGCTGCTGGAGGCGGCGCGGATCGACGGGGCGAGCGAGCTGCGGCTGTTCTTCCGCGTCGTGATGCCGCTGGGCGGCCCCGCGATCGCGGCGCTGAGCATCTTCCAGTTCCTGTGGGTGTGGAACGACATGCTGGTGGCCCTGGTCTTCGCCGACCCGGGCAAGCCGCCGCTGACGGTGGCGGTGCAGCAGCAGACGCGGCAGTTCGACAGCAACATCGAGCTGATCGCGTCCGGCGCGTTCATCTCGATGATCATCCCGCTGGTCGTCTTCTTCGCCTTCCAGCGGCAGTTCGTGTCCGGCGTGATGGCGGGCGCGGTGAAGTAGGCGCGTACGCGCTGAGGCGAGCGCGGCGAGACGATACGGCCGTCCGGGTGGATCACCCGGGCGGCCGTACTGTCGTACGGCCGCGTGCGCGGGGCCGCCGTTACGGTGGCGGATACCAGAAATAAGGACATTCCGACCAGCGGACTGTCCTTCCGCCGCCGCCCGCCCAGGGATGTGTCCGTGCCCCGGTTCAGCGTCATCGTTCCCGCGTACAGGGTCCAGGCGTATCTCGACGAGTGCCTGGAGTCCGTGCTCACCCAGTCCTTCACGGACGTGGAGGTCATCGCGGTCGACGACCGCTCCCCCGACTTCTGCGGCGAGATCATCGACGCCGCGGCGGCCCGCGATCCGCGGCTGACCGCCGTCCACCTGAGCGCGAACGTCGGCCTCGGCCGCGCCCGCAACGCCGGACTGGAGCGCGCTACCGGCGACTACGTCCTCTTCCTCGACGGCGACGACACCCTCGCCCCCGGCGCGCTCCAGGCACTCGCCGACCGGCTCACCGCCACCGCGGACCCCGACGTCCTCGTCTACGACTATGCGCGCACCTACTGGGACGGCCAGCACGCCCGCAACGTCCGCGCCGGCCTGCTCGCCGAGCGCGACCCGCAGGTCTTCCGGCTGGCGGACCGGCCGGAGCTGCTGCGGCTGCTGATGGTGGTGTGGAACAAGGCGTACCGGCGGAACTTCGTCGCCGCGCAGGGCCTCAGCTTCCCGCCCGGCTACTACGAGGACACCCCGTGGACGTACCCCGCGCTGCTGTCGGCGGAGCGGATCGCGGTGCTGGACCGGGTGTGCGTGCACTACCGGCAGCGGCGGTCGGGCAACATCCTCGGCACGCCCGGGGAGCAGCACCTCGACGTCTTCGAGCAGTACGAGCGGGTGTTCGCGTTCCTCGCCGCGCGGCGGCTGGAGCGGTGGCGGCCGGTGCTCTTCGTGCGGATGGTGGACCACCTGACGACGATCTTCAACAGGAGCGAGCGGGTGCCGCGGCACAAGCGGGCGGAGTTCTTCCGGCGGGCGCGGGCGCTGTACGTGCGGTATGGGACGGGTCCTGCCCCAGTGGCCGAGGGCGGCGTACGGGCCCGGGGTGCCGCCGGCGGTGCCCTACGGGCCGGGCGCGGACCACGGGCCCGGACGCGGCATCTCCTCGTGCGGCTCGGCACCCGGCGCACGTTCCAACTGCTCGGCGCCGCCGGCCGGCTCCTCTCCCGTACCCGCGACCTCGCCGCCCGCGCCGCCCGCCGCGCCCGCGCCGGCTGCGGCCTGCTCTACTACCGTCTCCAGCTCCGCCTGCCCCTCGACCCGCACCTGGCGGTCTTCGCCGCGTACTGGTATCGCGGCTACTCGTGCAACCCCGCCGCCCTCGAAGCCAGGGCCCGCGAGCTGGTCCCCGGCCTCGCCACCGCCTGGATCGCCCGCCCCGCGTACGCGCACACCGTGCCGCCGGGCGTACGGGTGCTGCGCCCCGGCTCGCTCGCCTGCCACCGCACCCTGGCGCGCGGCACGTACTTCGACCTCACCGCCGAGCCGCCCGGCCGCGTCTGCCGCACCGCCGACGAGATCGCCGACACCTTCGCCACCGGCGCCCACGCGGCCCCCGCCGCCGCGGCGCGGCTCGCCGCGTTCCGGCGCCGGTTCTGCCCGTACGACGACGGGCACGCCGCGGAGCGGGTGGTCCGGCACGTGTTCCTCGGCGAGGCGGGGCACCCGCCGGTGCCGGGGCCCGGGGGTGTGGCGCGGGGCGTTCCCGGGGTGCTGCCGCGGCCGGCGGGGAGCGCGGTGGTGCGCAGCGAGTGACGGCGGTGCGGCCACGGGTCGTACGCACACCGTGGCCAACCGCACCGCAGCCACGAGGGCCGGACGCACGCACGCCCGACGCACGCAGTCCCGACGCACGGAAGCCGGAGGTACGGATGACCCAGACCCGCAGCGAGCGCCCCGCCGCCCCGTCGACGGCGCCCCCCGCCACCGGAGTCGGCCGCCCCCGCCCCGGTCCCGCGCGGCCCGGCCCCCGTCCCGCCTACGCCGCGGACGCCAACGGCGCGAAACCCGGGCAGCCGTGGCTCGTGCGCCGCTACCGGCGCGCGGTCCCGCGGCGCGTGCGCCGGCTCGTCGTCGCCGTCGCCAGCCCCGCCACCCGGCACCGGGTGCAGCGCGCGCTCGGGGCCGTCTCCCGGCGCGTCCCCGAGCCGGGGCAGCGCTCGGTGCTGCGCGCCCTGCGCGCCACCGGCCAACTCGGCCGCCCCGGCCGCCGGGTCGTCCACTACCGCGGCCAGACCCGGCTCGCGGTCGTCGCCGACTCCCCCACGCCGCTGCACGCCCGCAACGAGAACCTGCGCCTGGTCACCGGCGCCCTCGACGCCGCCGGCATCGAGCACTTCGCCGTCCGCGGCTACGGCAGCGTCTCCACCGCCGTCGCCGTCCCCGCCTCCGCCCGCGCCCGCGCCGTCGCCGCGCTCACCGCCCTGTGCACCGCACACCCCGGCTACGTCTGCCTCCCCGACCGCCGCAAGCGCCCCGAGCGCCGGGTGCGTCCCGCCGGCGACCCCGCCTCGTGGGAGGCGCTCGCCGGGGCGGCCGTCGTCCGGTTCGCCTGCTACTACGCCGACCGCGGCGGGCACACGCTGCTGGGCGCCGGCTACGGCTGCGACGTGGAGTTCTGGGCGGAGGAACCGTACGAGGAGAGCGATCCGGGCGGCGGGTCACCGGGCTGCGGGCGGCTGGTGGCGCCCCGCTTCAACCGCGTCGTCGAGTCCGTACCGCACGACGGCACCCATGTCACCGCGCCCGGTCACCTCTTCACCCGCTTCGTGCTCCCCGGCTCCCTCGGCACCGTCCCCGACGTCCGCACCCGCCCCGAGATGACGGTCCCGCTCCCCGACGACCTCCGCTTCCCCATCGACGCCGTCTACACCTGGGTCGACGGGGACGACCCCGCCTGGCGCCGCCGCCGCGCCGAGGCGGGCGGCGTCCCGTACCACGCCGAGGCCGCGAACGACGCCCGCTACCTCAACCGCGACGAGCTGCGCTACTCGCTCCGTTCACTGCACCTGTACGCCCCCTGGATCCGGCACGTCTACCTCGTCACCGACGACCAGGCCCCCGACTGGCTCGACACCGCCCACCCCCACCTCACGGTCGTCGACCACCGCGCCATCTTCACCGACCCCGGCGTCCTGCCGACGTTCAACTCGCACGCCATCGAGAGCCAGTTGCACCACATCGACGGCCTGGCGGAGCACTTCCTCTACTTCAACGACGACGTCTTCCTCGGCGCCCCGCTCCTGCCCGACCGGTTCTTCCTCCCCAGCGGCATCACCCGCTACTTCCCCTCCCGCGCGCTGCTGCCCTCCGGGCCGCCGGACACGGGCGACGTGCCCGTGTCGGTCGCGGGGAAGAACAACAGGGCGCTCCTCCAGCAGAGGTTCGGCACCTACATCACGCAGAAGATGAAGCACACGCCGCACGCCCTGCGGCGCAGCACCCTCGCCGAGATCGAGGAGTGCTTCCCCGAACGGCACCGGCAGACCGCGGCGAGCCGCTTCCGCAGCGCCACGGACCTCAGCATCCCGTCCGCGTTCCACCACTACTACGCGGCGTTCACCGGCCGCGCGGTGCCCGGGCAGATCCCGTACGACTACTTCGACCTCGCCCACCCGGACCTCGCCGCCCGCCTCCGGCGGCTGCTGCGCCGCCGCGACCGGAACGTCTTCTGCCTCAACGACACGCTCTCCGGCGCGGGCGACCTGGACCGGCAGGTGGAGCTCATCCGCCCCTTCCTGGAGGCGTACTTCCCCGGCCCCAGCCCGTTCGAGATCCCGTTCACGGGCCCGCGCCCGGGCCCGAGCCCCCTGGAGAGGTGAGCAGGCCATGCCCCTGGCCGTCCGCACGCCGGTGAACCCGGCCGCGCCGCCCGGCACCGGCGCGTACCCCCGCGCGCTGAACGTGCTCAGCCGGAAGGAGACCGCGGTCCAGCGCCAACTGCGCCGCGCGGGCCTCGCGGGGTACGAGCCGCTGACGCAGGCGACGCTGCTGACCGTCGCGCAGTTCGCGCCGCCGCACGCGGCGGTGTACGACATCGGCGCACACATCGGGCTGTACGCGGCCCTCGTCGACCTCGTCCACGGCGCCAAGCGGCTGCAGACCGTCGCCTTCGAGCCGACGCCGCGCACGGCGAAGCTCTGCCGCCGCCTGCGCGACGGCAACGGACTGGCCTTCGACGTACGGCAGATGGCGCTGTCGGACCGGAGCCGCACGGCGGAGCTGTACCTGTCCCTGAAGGCCGAGAGCTCCAACTCTCTCAACCCCGCCCACCGCGCGCACACGGAGGCGGTACGGGTGCCGGTCGGCACGGTCGACGGCTACGCGGAGCGGCACGGGCACGCGCCGTACCTCCTCAAGATCGACGTCGAGACCCACGAGCCCGAAGTCCTCGCGGGCGCGGCCGGGGTGCTGCGCGAGCACCGCCCGTGGATCGTCTGCGAGGTGCTGCCGAGCACGGACCCGGCGGCGATGGCGGCGGCCCTGTCGCACCTGACGGAGCTGGGGTACGGCCTGCACCTCATCCACCCCGGGACGCCGTGGCCCGCGCACGACGCGACGAGCTACGCGCCGCACGTCCAGGGAGAGTGCCGCGACTGGCTGTTCGCGCCCGAGCCGCTGACGGACGAGTTCTACGCGGCGCAGCGGGCGTGGCTGCGGGCGGTGCTGGCGTGCGGCAAGGAGGAGAACGTGCTGGTGCCGCCGGGCGAGCCGTTCCCGCGGGACTGGAACGCGCCGCACGGTGCGCCGGGGGCGCCGCCCCGGCCGCGGCGCGGGCTGGAGGCGCGGCTGCCGCGGATGTGGCGGCAGGCGGTGGGACGGTGAGCGGGTATCCGGCTCGCAGGGGGCATACGGAAGGCGCCGCGAGCGGTGGGACGGTGAACGGGGCCGCGGACCGTACGGTGCACGCGGAAGACGCCGCGGGCGGCTGGCGGTGGGGTGGCGCCGTGTTCGGACTGCTGCTCCAGCTCTGCTGTGTCGCCTATGCCGCCCGCCACGTCTCCCCGGCCGCCCTCGGCGCGTACGCCGTGGCCCTCACCGCCGTCCACCTCCTCGCCCACCTCGCGGGCGGCGCCATCGCCGCCTCCCTGGACCGCGCGGGGCCGCCGACCCGGCCCGCCGCCCACGCCGCGCTGCGGCTCGCCGGGATCACCGGGTTCACCGGCTTCGCCGTCGCGCAACTCGCCGCCCCGCTGCCCGCCCTGCTCCTGCACACCCCCGGCACCACCCCCCTGCTCCGCCTCCTCGCCTGCGCCTTCCTCTGCCGGCCCGCCGCCGACGCCGCAAGCGCCGCGCTCCGCCGCGCCGGCCGCCCGCGCGACGCCGTGCTGACGGACGCCGGCGGCCAGGCGGCCGGCGCCGCGACCGGCATCCTCCTGCTCGCCGGTGGCGTCAACCCCCTCGGCCTGGCCGCCGTGCTGCCGGTCTCGGCCGCGGTCGCGCTCGGCGCGGCGGCGCTGCTGCTGTCCCGTACGCCGCTGCCGGAAGGACCCCCGGTGCAGGCCGCGTCGCTCATCCGCGTCCCGTGGTTCGAGGCCGGGTTCGGGCTGCTGCGGCTGGTCGCGGCGGGCGCGCCGCTGTGGGCGGTCTGCGGGCTGCTGGGTCCCGGCGCGGCGGGCGTGTACGCGCGCGCCGCGGGGCTGTGCGAGGTGCCGGTGACGGTGTACGGCCGGGTGGCGAGCCGGACGGCGGGCGGGAGCCGGGAGGCCGATCGCCACCGGGCGTCCCGCCCCGTACGCCGCGTCGACGTGCCCACCGCGCGCCTCGCCGTCACCGCCGCCTCGGCCGCCGGCTTCGCCGGGTTCGGCATCGTCGCCGGGGCGGGGCCCGCCGCGCTCGCGCTGCTCCTCGGCCCCGGCTGGGAGTCCGCGACGGCGCTCGTGCCGTGGCTCTGCGCCGCGGGGGCGCTGCACCTCGTCTACTCCGCGGGCTGCTCCCTCGACCTCGCCCGCGGCCGCCGCCGTGAACTCCTCGGTACGCACTTGGTCGTGCTCCTCGCCACCGCCGCCGCCCTCGCCGTCGTCCTCCCGTGGCGCGGCTCCGGCTCCGCCCTGCCGCTGCTGGCCTGCGCCGCGGCCGCCGGGCCCGCCGCGGGGCACGCCCTGCAGTTGGTGCGGTGGGGGCGGTGCGGGCTGGTGCGGGCACGGGAGGCGCTGCGGGCGCACGCGGTGCACTGCGGCATCGGGGCGGCGGCCGGGGCGCTGGCGACGCTGGCCGGTTCCGCGGCGGCGGCGCCGGGTGACCGCCTGCTCTACGGTCTGCTGGCGCTCACGCCCGTAGCCCTGCTCTGCGCGGGGCTGCACGAGCAGTTGCCGCTCTCCGCGGCGCTGTCCGGCGACCGCCCGGGTCCGGCGCCCGCACCGCGGCCCCGGACGCCGGCGCCCCGCGGCACGGCGGGTGCCCCGGCCCCGTAGCGCCTCCCGTACGCACCGGGGCCGCCCCCGGTCCCGTGTTTCGTACGCCCTCCGCGTCAGCGCGGCGGCACGCCCACGCGCGCGGCCCCGGCCGCGCGCCGCCGCCCCGGCTCCGCGGCTTGGCGGGCGGGGGCGCGCGCCGCAACCAGCTCCGCACACAGCTTCTCCCACGCCCGCGTCACCCCCTCCGGCGCGAACCGCGCCGCCCCCGCGAGGGCGTGGGCACCGAGCCGGTGCAGCAGCTCCGCGTCCGCCGCCATCAGCCGCGCCATCGCGCCCGCCAGCGCGTCCACGTCGTCCGGCGGCACCAGCAGCCCGTCCACCCCGTCCCGTACGACGTCCGCCGCCCCGCCGCCCTCGTCGTACGCGACCGCGGGCACCCCCGCGGCGTACGCCTCCAGCACCCCGGCGCTCCCCGAAGGCAGCACCGCGAAGCTCGCCTTGGCCCACTCCGCCGCCATGTGCGGGCTCGGGCCCAGCAGTTCCACCCGCTCGTACAGCCCCAGCTCCGCCACCCGCCGGCGCAGCCGCGGCGGCTCAGGGCCGTCCCCCAACACCCGCAGCCGCCAGCCGGAACCGGCCGGCGAGGGCGCCGCCGCCGCGAACGCCGCGAGGGCGTGGTCCGCCCGGGCCGGCGGGCCCGCCAGCACCGCCGTCCGCGCCGTACGCGACGACCGCGGCCGGAAGCCGCGGGGCGCCGGGTACGGGATCGCCGCCGTCGTCGGCGCCGAAGGCCCCCGCGCCGCCGCGCCGAGCGCCGCCGCCAGCCGCCGCCGCGCACCCTCCGTCCGTACCACCACCGCGTCGCACTCCCCCGTCCCCGGCGGCGGCTCCCCCTCCCCCGCCCACGGCGACTCGTGGATCCGCACCGCCCCCGCCGGGGCGTGGTCCGCCGCGGCGCGCAGCAGCGCGGGCGAGGCCGTGACGAGGACGTCGGTGTCGAGGGTGCGCAGGGCGAGGGCGAGTTCGGTGTCGGTGAGCGCGTCGGACTCCGGCTCCAGGGCGGGGTCGACGAGCGCGCTGGGCACGACGGCGAGCTGCTGCCGGGCGCGGTCGGTGAGGGCGGTGGGCCGCAGGGGTACGGGGACGGGGCCGGTGCGGTCCACGAGGTGGCGCAGCGCGACACCGGGGCCGGGCGCGGTGTGCGGCCGGTCGCGGGTGCGGAAGACGCTGACGACCTCGACGTCGTGGCGGGCGGCGAGGTGGCTCGCCCGGGTGAGGACGGCACGCGGCACGTCGCCCGGCTCGTCGGCGCGGGAGAGCAGGAAGACGATCCTCACACCCGTACGCCCTCCCCGCGCGCCCCCGCGCGCTCGTAGGGGGACGGCACCGGGAAGTACCCCTCCAGGAACGCCTGCACCCCTCGGGGGAGTGTGCCGTGGAGCCGGAGGCAGAAGACGTCGGTGTCGCGGCGGACGAACAGCCTGTCGAGCCGCCGCGGCCCGTGGCCGCCCGCGCTCTCGACGCGGGGCGGCCCCGTGCGGCGTCCGGCGGGGAGGGCGCGGCCGAGGAACACGTCGTCGGCGAGGGGCAGTACGTGCGTGGCGAGGGCGTCGAGGGGGTGGCGGCGGTCGACGACGGTGAGGCCGGGGCGGGCGGTGTCGAGCCAGGGCGGCGGGGCTTCCGCGACGAGGTAGGTGTGCCGGACCCAGGGCGCGTACATCGCGAGGGAGCGGAGGGAGTAGCGCAGCGCGGGGCCCGTGGTGGTGTAGACGGCGTCGACGGGCGGGCGGGGTTCGGTGACGAACTCGCGGAGCGTGGGGAACGCGCGGTCGGCCACGTACAGCACGGCGGTCGGCGTCAGCGAGGGCAGGGTGGTGCCGAGCGCGGTGGGGGCGCGCGGGGTGGTGTACGCGCCGCCGCGGTGGCGGCGCTGCCAGAACTCGATGTCGCAGCCGTGGCCGGGGCCGTAGCGGAGGGTGCGGCCCGAGGTGAGGTACGGGCGGTAGAGGCGCAGCGCGGGCGGTTCGCCTGCGGCGGTGAGCAGTTCGGCGGGGACGGGGACGTCGGGGTTCCGGGGGGACACGGCGTAGACGGCCTGGCCGGGGTAGGCGCCGGCCAGCGCGCGGCACGCGCGCGAGCGCAGGCCCGCGTCGACGGCGAGGCGGTGGCGGGGGGCGGGCCCGTCCGGGTCGTCGGTCCCGTCGGGCCCGTCGGGCCCGTCCGGGTCGTCGGGGTCGTCGGGGTCGCGCAGCAGGAGGTACGGGACGTCCGCGGCCTCCAGCGCGTCCGCGGCGAGGCGGAGGTTGGCGGCGTACGCGTCGGCGGCGAGGAGGTCGTCCCGTACCTCGGCCCACTGCCCCGCCGCCCGCACGAGTCGCCCGCCGCCTCCGCCGCCCGAGGTCCGTACCGTCTCCTCCCACCGTCGCAGCTCCGCCGCGGTCGGCGCGGGGTGCGGCAGCAGGGGGCGGGGCGGCCGGGCGGGGGCGGTCGCGGCGCGGTGGAAGGCGGCGCGGTCGGCGCGGTCGCGCTGGCGGCGGGGTTCGTCGTCGCGGATCGCGGCCAGTTCGGTGAGGAGCGCCTGCCAGCGGTCGGCGGCGTGCGCGTCGTCGGGAATGGCCGCGAGGCGCGGCGCCGCCGGGCCCAACTCCGCCTCGTACGCCGCCCGGTCGGCCTCCGCAGGTACGACCAGCGCGTCCAGCTCCGGCGCACCGGGCGGCGGCGGGTGGCCGGGGCGGGGGGCGCGGTGGACGGTGAGGGTGCGGGCGGGGGCGAGGGCGACGGCGGCGGGTACGAGGCCGGGGGCGGCGATGACGAGCACGTCGGCGTCGAGCGTACGCAGCGCGGCGGGGCCGGCATCGGCGGCGAACTCCACGTCGTGGCGCGCCGCGAGGCCCCGTACGACGCCGTCCTCCACCGTGGCGGCGGGGTCCGCGAGGAACGTGATCCTCATCGGGTCTCCCCCGCGTGCCCCACGACCTCGGTGACGACGACCAGCAGGCCGGCGGCGGTGTACCGCGGGGCGACCCGCACGACGTCGCCGGAGTCGGCGATGAGCAAGCGGTTCGGCAGCCGGTAGACGCGATCGGGGCCGACGACGTCGCCGAGCAGCCGCCCGACCGGAAGGGCGGCCGCGCACCCGGCGGCCCGTACCCGTACGTCCCAGGTCCGCTCGCCGCCCCGCCCGGCCACCCGCGTCAACGCGGCACCACCGGCCCGGGCCACGAACCGCCCGCCTCCGCAGCCGTCCACCGGCAGCGCGCACACGCCCCCGGCCTCCCCGCGCTCCACGAGTGCGCACGCGAACTCCCCGCCGGGAGCCGGGCCGGCCGGCCCGCGCCGCGCACCCTCCGCGCCCCGGCTCGGGGGCAGCCGGACGGGCCACCGCCCGGCCGGGGGCGCATCCGCGGGCCCCACCACGCGCCCGTGCACCGCCAGTTCGGTCCAGCCCGCCTCCACCCGCTCCACCTCCGCATGCGGCGGCAACCGCACCGCCCTCAGCTCGACGGCGCACCCGTCCCCCGGCGCCGCGACGGTGATCCGCCACCCGCCGGGATGCGGCGGATCAAGACGTGTCGGGCCCGCCGCCGGCACCCCGCCCCCCGGTGCCCTCAGCCCGTACCCCCGGCGCCGCCGGCCCGCCACCGCCAGCTCCACGCCCAGTGCCCGCGCCTCCCCCTCCCGCACCGCGATCACGTCCAGCCCGTGCCCCGCCCCCGCGGCCCGCCGCCGCCTCATGCCGGCCCCGTCCGGGACCTCCGGTTCCACCAGGTACGTCCCGAAGGCCCGCTCCCCCGCCACCTCCAGCGGCAGCGCCCTGCCCCCCGCCCGCAGCCACGCCCCCGACCGGCCCGCCCCGTCCTCCGGCAGCCGTACGCACACGTTCAGCGTCCGCCCGTCCAGCACCGTCAGGTGCTCGGCGTCCAGACAGCCCGCCGCCCTCACCCCGGCAGCTCGTACGCGCTCGGCACCGGGAAGTACGCCTCCAGGAACGCCCCCAGCTGCCCCGGCGCCCCCGTGCCCCTGGCCCGGATCACCGTCCGGTTCCGCGCCGCCAGCAGCCCCCGCAGCACGGTGTCCGCGCCGGGCGCCGCCAGGTCCACGTCCGCGTGGCGCAGCGTCGCGGCCGCCGCGCGGCCGGTGTGGGCGGCGTAGTGGTGGTACAGGGACGACGCGATCGCGAGGTCGTCGCGGCGCGGCTCGCGGTGGGAGGCGGTCGCCACGTGCCGGTCGCCGAACTCGCGCTCGATCTCGCACAGCACGCTGCGCCGCAGCGGGTGCGGCGCGTGCCGCAGCGGCTCCTGGACCGGCGAGACGAAGAACCGCGTGAGGCCGTTGGCGAGGAAGAACTGCTCGGGGACCGTCTCGGTACCGAGGAAGAGGCGGTCGCCGAAGTAGAGGAAGTGCTCGGCGAGGCCCTCGATGTGGTGCAGTTGGCTCTCGACGGCGCGCGGGTTGGACGTCGGCAGCATGGTCGGGTCGGCGAAGACCTCGCGGTGCGCGACGACCTTCAGCCCCGGGTGCGCGGTGTCCAGCCACGACGGCTCGCCGTCGTCGGTGAGCAGGTGGATGCGGCGGAGCCAGGGTGCGTAGGTGGCGAGGGAGCGCAGCGCGTAGCGCAGTTCGGGGTCGGTCCAGGTGAAGACCGCGTCGACCGCGTACGTGACGTCCTCGGGCAGCGGGTGCGCGAACTCCTCGCGGGTGCGCAGCGTGAGCCGGCCGCAGCCCCAGGAGCCGCGGTCGGTCATCTTCACGGTGGTGGCGCCGGCCGGGACGCTGTCCGCGACGCGGCCGGGGCAGGGCGCGAGCAGCCGGTCGCCGGTGGCGTCCTCGTGCCAGAACTCGACCTCGCAGCCGGAGTCGCCGCCGATGACGAGCCGCAGGCCGGGCTCGGTGCGATACCACGTGAGGCGCAGCACGTCGGCCTTCTCCAACTGCTGCCAGACGCCCGGCTCATAGCCGGGCACGAGGCGCGGGTACGCACCGGCCGCGCCGTCCCTGGCGGGGCCCGCCCCCCGCGGCCCGGGACCGGCCCCGTGCCCCGCGCCGGACCTCACGCCGGGCCCCGCGCCCGCGCCCGCCACCACCGTCACGTACGCCGGCTGCACCCGGCAGAGCCGGGCCAGCGCCCGGCACGCCCGGCGGCGCTGGTCGGCGGGCACGGCGACGACCGAGGGCCCGCACGCCCGGCCCCGCACTGCGAAGTACGGGACGCCGGCGGTCCGCAGCGCCCGGGTGACCCCGAGCACCCCGGCGCGGCGGGCCTGCACCGGGGAGAGCGCGCGCTGCAGTTGCGCGATGCGCGGCCGGCCGTCGACGGTGAGGACGACGCGGCCCGGGGCCTCGGACGCGGCCTGCTCGCGGCGGGCCTTGAGGGCGGCGCGGAGCCGGTCGGCGTGGTGCGGTGCGGTGAGAACGGCGAGGTGGCGGCGGACGGCGCGGGGAAGCGCGCGGCGGTACGCGGCGACGACGGACGCCGTGCCGGGGCCGACGCGCGGCGGTCGCTGATCCGTGACTGTCTGCCCCATGCGGGACAAACTACGCCATTCACCCGCCCCGGACTTCGAGCAACGCCCCGCGCCGCCGTCCTCCTACCGGTTCGTCCGCAGCAGCGTGCGCATGGTCCGCATCGCCACCGACAGGTTCGCCAGGTCGAACGACTCCGATCCCTGGATCTCCTCCAGCGTGCTGCGCGCCCGCCCCAGGATCGCCGCGTTCTTCGCCTCCCAGGTCTTGAACCGCAGCTCCGGCGTGATCGCCTCGACCTCCGCCTCCGGCTCCGCCGACAGCACCGCCGCGGTGAGCAGCGCGTGCGCCGCGTACAGGTCCTCGCGGATCGCCGCGCGGGCCATGGACTGCCACCGGTCGGCCCGCGGCAGCTCCACGATGCGGTCCATCAGGTTGCTGATGTGCAGGCGGTCGCCGAGGTCGTAGTAGACCTCCGCGACACCTAGGGGCTCGTGTCGAGCGCGGTCGGCGACGGCCACGATGTCCATCGCCGGGAACGCCGCCGAGAACGTGGCGACCCGCTGCGCCAGCTCGGCCGGGACGCCGTTGTCGGTCAGCTCGTTCTGGTTGCGCTCGTACCACTCCAGGTCCGTGCCGCGCAGCAGCTTCGGCAGCGCCGCCCAGACCTGCCCGATGCGCTCGCTGAAGAAGTCGATCGTCTCGCTCAGTTGCAGCGGCTGCGGCCGGTTGTTGAGCAGCCAGCGGGTGGCGCGCTCGACCAGCCGGCGGGAGTGCAGCCGGATACGGGTCTGGACGTCGGCGGCGATGACGTTGTCGAGGGTCTCGACCTCGTCCCAGAAGTCGCCGAGGTGGAAGATCGCGCGGGCCGCGGTGTGCGCCCGTACGATCTCCTCGGTCGACGCGCCCGTCTCCTCCTTCAGCCGGTGCACGAACGTCGTACCGCCGGTGTTGACCGTGTCGTTGACCAGTACGGTGGTGACGATCTCGCGGCGCAGCGCGTGCGCGCGGATCTGGTCGGGGAAGCGGTCGCGCAGCGGCTGCGGGAAGTACGCGAACAGCAGCCGCTCCAGGTACGGGTCGTCGGGCAGCCCGGTGGCGACCAGGTCCTCCGCCGCGGTGATCTTCGTGTAGCCCAGCAGCACCGCAAGCTCGGGCTGGGTGAGGCCCAGACCCGCGGTGAGGCGCTCGCGCACCTGCTTCTCGCCGGGCAGGAACTCCAGGTCGCGGTCGAGCGCGCCCTCCTTGCCCAGCTTGCGCATGTACCGGTGGTGGGCCTGGAGCAGGCTGGGGGCCTGCGCGACGGCGTTGGCCAGGGCGGTGTTCTGCGCGTAGTTGTTGCGCAGCACCAGCGCGGCGACCTCGTCGGTCATCTCCCCCAGCAGCTTGTTGCGCTGCTTGACGGTCATGTCGCCGTCGCCGATGACCTGGTTGAGCAGGATCTTGATGTTCACTTCGTGGTCGGACGTGTCCACACCCGCGCTGTTGTCGATCGCGTCGGTGTTGATCTTGCCGCCCCTGCCGTCCGGGCCGCCGAACCGCGCGAACTCGATCCGGCCGAGCTGCGTCAGCCCGAGGTTGCCGCCCTCGCCGACGATCCGCGCCCGTACGTCGACGCCGTCCACCCGGATCGCGTCGTTCGCCCGGTCGCCCGCGTCGGCCTGGGCCTCCGCCGAGGACTTCACGTACGTGCCGATGCCGCCGTTCCACAGCAGGTCGACCGGTGCCTGGAGGATCGCCTTCATCAGCTCGGCGGGCGTCATCTTCGCGGCGCCGTCGCGGATGCCGAGCGCCCGGCGCATCTTCGCGTTCACCGGGATCGCCTTGGCCTTGCGGGAGAACACCCCGCCGCCGTCGGAGAGTTTGCGGGTGTCGTAGTCCTCCCAGGAGGAGCGCGGCAGCTCGAAGAGCCGGCGGCGCTCGGCGTAGGAGACGGCCGGGTCCGGGTCGGGGTCGATGATGATGTGCCGGTGGTCGAACGCGGCGATCAGCCGGGTGTGCTCGCTGAGCAGCATCCCGTTGCCGAAGACGTCACCCGACATGTCGCCGATGCCGACGGCGGTGAAGTCCTCCGTCTGGCAGTCCACGCCCAGCTCGCGGAAGTGCCGCTTCACCGACTCCCAGGCGCCGCGGGCGGTGATGCCCATGCCCTTGTGGTCGTAGCCCGCGGAGCCGCCGGAGGCGAACGCGTCGCCGAGCCAGAAGTCGTACGAGACGGCGACCTCGTTGGCGATGTCGGAGAAGGTCGCGGTGCCCTTGTCGGCGGCGACGACCAGGTACGTGTCGTCCTCGTCGTGCCGGACGACGTTCTTGGGGTGCACGACCTCGCCGCCGACGAGGTTGTCGGTGATGTCGAGCATGCCGTAGATGAACGTCTTGTAGCAGGCGATGCCTTCGGCCAGCCAGGCGTCCCGGTCCGCCGACGGGTCCGGCAGCCGCTTGCCGACGAAGCCGCCCTTGGCGCCGGCCGGGACGATGACGGTGTTCTTCACCTCCTGCGCCTTGACCAGGCCCAGGATCTCGGTGCGGAAGTCCTCGCGCCGGTCGGACCAGCGCAGCCCGCCGCGCGCGACCTTGCCGAAGCGCAGGTGCACGCCCTCGACGCGCGGTGAGTACACCCAGATCTCGTACTCGGGGCGCGGCTCGGGGAGGCCGGGGATGGCCTGCGGGTCGAGCTTCAGCGACAGGTACGAGTGCCAGGACTTCCCGTCGCCGTCGTGCTGGAAGTAGTTGGTCCGCAGCGTGGCCTGGATGGCGGTGAGGAACGAGCGCAGGATGCGGTCCTCGTCGAGCGAGGCCACCTGGTCCAGCGCGCCGTTCAGCTCCTCCAGGATGCCGTCCGTCAACTCCCGCCCGGCGTGCTGCCGCTCCGGCGCCATGCGCGCCTCGAAGAGGCTCACCAGCAGCCGGGTGGTGTGCACGTTGGTCCGGAGGGTGTCCTCCATGTACGCCGGGCTGAACTTCGAGCCGGCCTGGCGGAGATAGCGGGCGTACGCGCGCAGCACCATCGCCTGCCGCCACGTCAGCCCGGCGACGGGCACGAGGGAGTTGAGCCCGTCGTCCTCCGCCTCGCCGTTCCACACCGCGGCGAACGTCTCCTGGAAGCGCTCGCGCGCGTCCTCGCCGACCTCCAGGCCACCGCCGTTCTGCGACGGCGGGAACTGCAGGCCGAAGTCCGAGACCCACGCGTCGGTGAGCCCGCCGCCGCAGCGCAGCACGTACGGCCGCTCCTCGGTGACCTCGACGCCGAGGTTGTGCAGCACGGGCAGCACGCGGGTGAGCGAGAAGGGCGCGCCCGCCCCGTACACCTTCAGCCGGCGCTCGTTGGGCGCGGCGCCCACCGGCTCGTAGAGGCTGAGGGCGAACTCGGCGGTGCCGCCGCGCGAGCTGAGCTTCTCGAAGTGCTGGAGGTCGGAGACGGCGGCGCGGGGCGCGAAGTCCTCCTTGTAGCCCTCGGGGAAGGCGCCGGCGTAGCGGTGCGCCAGCTCGGCGGCGCGCTCCTCGCCGAACTCGGCGACCAGCGCCTCGGTGAAGCCGTCGTTCCAGGAGCGGGAGGCGTCCGCGAGGCGGTTCTCGATGCGGTGGACGTCGGTCTCGGTCAGCTCGCGCAGCCCGGTGCCGGGGTCGACGCGGACGACGAAGTGCAGCCGGGACAGGACCGACTCGGTGTTCCAGGCGGTGAAGTCGACGGAGGTGCCGCCCAGCTCCTCCTTGAGGATGTCGACGAGCCGCAGCCGCACGGAGGTGGTGTAGCGGTCGCGCGGCAGGTAGACGAGCGCCGAATAGTAGCGCCCGTACTCCTCCTGCCGGAGGAACAGCCGCAGCCGGCGGCGCTCCTGGAGGTACAGCACGCTGATGACGATGGACTGCAGCTCCGCGACGGGGATCTGGAACAGCTCGTCGCGCGGGTACGTCTCCAGGATCTGCAGCAGGTCGCGGCCGTCGTGGCTGTTGGGCGTGAAGCCGGCCCGGCTGAGGACCTCGGCGACCTTGCGGCGGACGACGGGCACGCGGCGTACGGACTCGGTGTACGCGGCGGAGGAGAAGAGGCCGAGGAAGCGCCGCTCGCCGACGACGTTGCCTTCGGCGTCGAACTTCTTCACGCCGACGTAGTCGAGGTAGGCCGGGCGGTGCACGGTGGCGCGGCTGTTGGCCTTGGTGAGGACCAGCATGCGGTGCTCGCGGGCCTTGGCGCGGACGTCGGCGGGCAGCCGGTGGAAGGACTCGGAGGCGGGCTGCGGCTTGCCGTCGTCCTTGGCGAACGCGGCGTGCGACGGGTCGGCGCGGAGGATGCCGAGGCCGGTACCGGGGACGGCGGTCAGCTCCTCGCCGTCGCTGTTGACCGTCAGGCGGTACTCCCGGTAGCCCAGGAAGGTGAAGTGGTCGGCGGCGAGCCAGCGCAGCAGCTCCCTGGCCTCCTCTACCTCCTGCGTGGGCATGTCGTCCGGCAGCGGCTCCTCGTCGAGGTCGTCGGCGATGCGCAGGGCGGAGTCGCGCATCTTCTGCCAGTCCTCGACGGCCTCGCGGGCGTCGGAGAGCACGCGCATCAGATCGGCGGTGATCTGCTTGAGGTCCGCGCGGTCGGACTCGCGGTCGATCTCGACGTGGATCCAGGACTCGATGACGGCGTCGTGCGGCAGGTCTTCGAGGCCGCGGGCGTACGGCGGCGAGGCGTTCGGGTCGCGGCCGGCGTCCAGGACCTCCAGCAGCTTGCCGGTGACATTCCGGCGGACGACGATCTGCGGGTGGATCACCAGATGAATGCCGCGTCCCTGGCGAGACAGCTCATTGGTGACAGAGTCCACCAAAAACGGCATATCGTCCGTTACTACCTCAACGACGCTGTGACTGGACGTCCAGCCGTTCTCCTCGACCGTGGGCGTGTGCACGCGCACGTTGGCGGTGCCCTGCGGACGGTTCTGGGCCAGGCGGTAGTGGGAGAGGGCGGCGCCGAAAACGTCGACGGGGTCACGGCCGAGCAGATCCTCGGGCGCGGTATGCAGGTAATAGCGCTGGAGGTACGCGTCGAGGGTCTCGGGAGGCAATCCCCCCTCACCCGTCCCGTCCACCCGCGCGGCGCGCGCGAGCAGCTCGTTCTTGGCTTCAGCCAGCTTGATCTGCATGGTCCTCAGGCTCCTGTCGCGCGCCGTTGCGTGACGGTTCTTGTGGGCCGGGAGTGTTCCCCGGCCCTTGCTGACGAGCGGGCACGGCACCGCGGCCCGGATGCCTCCGGGCCCTGCGCGGCATCGTGCCGGAACGGGAAACGCACCGGTCCGCTTCCGGCCATCATCGGGCGGCGGCACCGGTTTCGCCGATCAGCCGTCCCCCGGTCGGGGTCCCCGGCGCCGACCGACGCCGGGAGGGGCGCGGTGGTGGCCCCGCGGGCCCCGCCTCCGTCGCCCCCATGAGATATCGGGCTGATCACGCCCACCAGGCTATCCCCTGGGGGCCAGGCGCCGTCCACGGCCGAATGTGTACAAACGCAGCCCCCGTTCTTTGACGATCCGCACAGCTTCTCCAGCCTGCGGAGCGTCCTTCACCTGGACTAAAACCTTCCGTATCGCCCCGCGGGGTCCGGTGAGCCGGGAGGTGGCGAACGTCACCACCGGAGCGTACGAACGAGCGGTGGAACCAGGGGCCGGACGGGCCGCCCGGGGCGTGTTACGCCGCCAGTTCGTCCGCCGCCGCGACCGCCTCCGCCAGGCTGTCCACCACCGGGACGCCCGCGGCCTCCAGGCTCGCGCGGCTGTGCGAACCGCCGGTGTAGAGCACGGCCCGTACCCCCGCGTGCCGCGCTGCCACGGCGTCGTCCACCGCGTCCCCGATCACGACCGTACGGGCCGGGTCTATGCCCTGGAGCGCGCCGAGGTGGCGCACCATGTGCGTCGCCTTCCCGCTGTCGGACGGGCCGGTGCGGCCGTCGATCCGGACGAAGTGGTCCGCGATGCCGTGCGAACGCACTATCGGCAGCAGTTGCTCGTGCGGCGCGAGGGAGCACAGCGACTGCGTCTGCCCCGCGGCCCGCCGCTGCGCCAGCAGCTCCGCCGCGCCGTCGGCGAGGGCGGCCTCCTCGGCGCGCACCCAGTAGTGCCGGTGGAAGGTCTCGTCCATGATCTCCCACTCCTCGGCCGTCGGCAGCCGGCCCATCAGCCGCTCGTAGAACCGCGGCACCGGAACGCAGTACAGCTCGCGATAGCGCTCGAGCGTGATCGGCGGCAGGCCCAGCTCGGTGAAGGAGGCGTTCGTCGCCTCTATCACCGCGTGGATGTCGTGGAAGAGAGTGCCGTTCCAGTCCCAGACGAGGTGTGTTCGCACCCCAGAACGGTAACCGGCCGGTCTGACAACCGGGCCGGAGAGCCGCGCTGGCGGCCCCTGCCGTCCCGGCCGACTCTGCCGTCCGGTCGGTTCGGTCGGTCCGGTCGGTCCGGCGGCTCAGCCGACGAGGTTCCCGATCTCCTGTACGCCGTACCAGAGCAGCTCGTGGTCCTCCGCGCCGTCGACCGTGAACCGCGCGTCGTCGTCCCCGGCGTCCGCGGCGCCCAGCGCGGCCACCGCCGCCGCGACGTCCGCCGCCGCGTCGTCCGCGTCCACGTGCACCGCCGCCGCCAGCTTCAGCGGTACGGCCGCCGCGACCCGCACCTCCCCGATCGCCGCCGGGTCCATCCCCCGATCGGGGTCGGCCGCCGCGGCGCTCTCGGGCAGCTCCACCGCGACCACGACCCGGCGCGGCGGGGCACCGGGGGCGGGGGCGATCGCCAGCAGCCGCAGCGACGCCTGGGCGGCGCGGGTGAGGGCCGCGTACTCCAGTTCTTCGAGGTTGTCCGAGACGTACCACTCGCGCAGCGCCGGGGTCACGGCGTAGGCCACCAGCGGCGCCGGGCCCAGCTCACCGGCCTCGTGCGCCCGCGCCAGGCCGGGCAGGGTCAGGGGGACGTACACGCGCATGGGCGAACTATACGGCGGCGGTCCCCCGTCCGAGTGGGTTGCCCGGGCCCGTGGCGACGGCACCGTGTGCGACGCCCGTCGCAGGCGGGACGGGCCACGGCCGGGCGCCGGAGCGGGCGGGTCACCTGGATCGGTGAATCCTCCGGCAGCCCGGCGAGGGGCGGCGGACGTTGCGGAGTGGCGAGCGGCGCCGGTAGACCTTCGGGCATCGCGAACCACACGCATCACGGGGGTGACAGCGTGACGACCACACGCACCCGGCCCGAAGGCGGGCCGGAGCGGAACGAGCCGGCCGCCGGCACGGCGACCGGGGACGAACGAAGCGGGGGCACCGCGGCCGGCCCATCACACGAACCGGCGCCCGGGTCGCCGTACGACGCGGCATGCGACGCGGCACGCGGCCGGAGCCCCGCCCGCCGGCCGCCGCGGGCGAAACCCCGGCGGCCCCGCGGCCGTACCGCACCGCCGAGCCGGCGCGACACCCGCCGCCCCGGGCGCCCGCCCGCGCGCCACCGGGCGGGGGAGCTGCGCCCGCACGAGTGGTTCGCCGAACGGCTGATGCTCGCGCTCAGCGGCCAGCGGCCGATGCACTGGCTCCTCGGCCACACCACCGGCCGCGCCTACGACCAACTCGCCGCGTTCGCCGACGACCTGCCCCTGCGCGACGGCCCCCGCCCGGAGCTGCGGGCCTGCGGCTACTGCCGCCCCGCACCCGACGCCATCGAGGGCTTCGCCCGCATCGCCGTGGGCGACCGGCTCCGCGCCCTGGCCTTCCGCCTGGAACTGGGCCCCGACCACCGCTGGCGCTGCGCCGCGGTCGAGATGGCCCCGAGCCCGGAGCGGGACCGCGCATGACGACGGCGGGGCCGGTCCTTGCGGACCGGCCCCGCCGCGCGGTGACGTACTACCGCATCACTTCTTACGCCGCTTGCCCTTCGAGCCGCCCTTCTGGGCCCGGCGGCGCTCCGCGCGGGTGCGGCCGTCGCCCGAGCCGCCGGAGGTGGCGGACTGGGCGCCGTCGGTGGCCAGCTCGCCCTCCTCGACGCCGCCCTCCGCCGTGGGGGCGGAGAAGTGCAGCCGGTCGGGGCGCTGCGGCTGGTCGAGGCCCTTGGCGAGGATCGCCGGGGCCGGGGCCGCGTCCTGCGGCGCGGCGTCGGCGGGCGCCGCGTCCTGCACCGGGACCTCCTCGACCTGCTGCTCGACCTGGACCTCCAGGTTGAACAGGTAGCCGACGGACTCCTCCTTGATGCCGTCCATCATGGCGTTGAACATGTCGAAGCCCTCGCGCTGGAACTCCACCAGCGGGTCCTTCTGCGCCATCGCGCGGAGCTGGATGCCCTCCTGGAGGTAGTCCATCTCGTAGAGGTGCTCACGCCACTTGCGGTCCAGCACCGACAGCACGACCCGGCGCTCCAGCTCGCGCATGATCTCCGAGCCGAGCTGCTCCTCGCGCTTCTCGTACTGCGCGCGGACGTCCTCCTTGACCATGTCCTCGATGAACTCGGGCGTGATGCCCGCCCGGTCGCCCGCGGCCTCCTCCAGCTCCTCGACCGTCACGGAGACGGGGTAGAGCTGCTTGAAGGCCCGCCACAGCCGGTCGAGGTCCCACTCCTCGGCGAAGCCCTCGACGGTCTCGGCCTGGATGTAGGCGTCGATGGTGTCGTCCATGAAGTGACGCACTTGCTCGTGCAGGTCCTCGCCCTCCAGCACCCGCTTGCGCTCGCCGTAGATGACCTCGCGCTGGCGGTTCATGACCTCGTCGTACTTCAGGACGTTCTTGCGCGTCTCGAAGTTCTGCTGCTCGACCTGCGACTGGGCGGAGGCGATGGCGCGGGTGACCATCTTGTTCTCGATCGGCACGTCGTCCGGCACGTTGGCCATCGACATGACGCGCTCCACCAACTGCGCCTTGAAGAGGCGCATCAGGTCGTCGCCGAGGGAGAGATAGAAGCGGGACTCGCCGGGGTCGCCCTGGCGGCCGGAGCGGCCGCGCAACTGATTGTCGATGCGCCGCGACTCGTGCCGCTCGGTGCCCAGCACGTACAGCCCGCCGAGATCCTTGACCTCCTCGTACTCGGCCTTGACCGCCGCCTCCGCCTTCTCCAGCGCGGCCGGCAGCGCCGCCGCCCACTGCTCGGCGTGCTCGACCGGGTCCAGGCCCTGCTGGCGCAGGTCGGCCTCGGCGAGGTCGTCGGGGTTGCCGCCGAGCTTGATGTCGGTGCCGCGGCCGGCCATGTTCGTGGCGACGGTGATCGCGCCCCGGCGGCCGGCCTGGGCGACGATGATGGCCTCGCGGTCGTGCTGCTTGGCGTTGAGCACCTCGTGCTGCACGCCGCGCTTGCTGAGCTGCTGTGAGAGGTACTCGGACTTCTCCACCGAGGTCGTGCCGACCAGCACCGGCTGGCCCTTCTTGTACTTCTCCTCGATGTCGTCGACGACGGCGTTGAACTTCGCCTCTTCGGTCCGGTAGATCAGGTCGGACTGGTCCATGCGCGCCAGCGGCCGGTTGGTGGGGATGGGCACCACACCGAGCTTGTAGATCTGCTGGAACTCGGCGGCCTCGGTCATGGCCGTACCGGTCATGCCGGCCAGGCCCGGCAGCTCCTTGCCGTCGCGGTCGTGGCGCTTGTAGAGGCGGAAGAAGTTCTGCAGGGTGATCGTGGCGAGCGTCTGGTTCTCGTCCTTGATGTCGACGCCCTCTTTGGCCTCGATCGCCTGGTGCATGCCCTCGTTGTAGCGGCGTCCGGCGAGGATACGGCCCGTGTGCTCGTCGACGATCATGACTTCGCCGTTCATGACGACGTAGTCCTTGTCTTTCTTGAAGAGCTCCTTGGCCTTGATGGCGTTGTTGAGATAGCCGACCAGGGGCGTGTTCACGGACTCGTAGAGGTTGTCGATGCCCAGGTAGTTCTCCACCTTGGCGACGCCCGCCTCATGGATGGCGACGGTCCGCTTCTTCTCGTCCACGTCGTAGTCGCCGGTCTCCTGCTTGCCCAGGCGCGGGTCGCCCGGCTCGCCCTTGGAGAGCCGGGTGACGAGCTTGGCGAAGTCGGCGTACCACTTGGTGGCCTGGTCGGCGGGGCCGGAGATGATCAGTGGCGTACGGGCCTCGTCGATGAGGATGGAGTCGACCTCGTCGACGATCGCGAAGTTGTGGCCGCGCTGCACCAGCTCGTCCTTCGACCACGCCATGTTGTCGCGGAGGTAGTCGAAGCCGAACTCGTTGTTCGTCCCGTAGGTGATGTCGCACTTGTACTGCTCGCGGCGCTGCGCCGGCGGCATGTTCGCGAGGATGCAGCCGACCGACAGACCCAGGAAGCGGTGGACGCGGCCCATCCACTCGGAGTCACGCTGGGCGAGGTAGTCGTTGACCGTGACGATGTGCACGCCCTTGCCCGAGATCGCGTTCAGATACGCGGGCAGGGTGCCGACCAGGGTCTTGCCCTCGCCCGTCTTCATCTCGGCCACATAGCCCTCGTGCAGCGCCGCGCCGCCCATGATCTGGACGTCGTAGTGCCGCTCGCCGAGGATGCGGTGGGCCGCCTCGCGCACGGTGGCGAACGCCTCGGGCAGGAGATCGTCGAGGGACTCGCCGTCCTCGTAGCGCTGCTTGTATTCCTCGGTCAGTGCGCGCAGCTCGGCATCGGAGAGGTTGGTGAAGTCCTCTTCGATGGAGTTGACCTGGTCCGCGATGCGGTTGAGCTTGCGCAGGATCTTTCCTTCGCCTGCGCGCATGATCTTTCCGAAGACGGACACTTTGGGCTGGCTCCTTGCCGGTCGGGCCTGGCACGGTCGGGTGCGCTGGTGCGGCCCCTGTCCTCTGGGGCTCCTCTCGGGCCTCGCGGAGCCCACGGCCGCACCGGCCATCGTATGCGAGGACGCGGGCGCCCCGGGAGGTCCAGCCCAGGGACGTTAGGTGCCGTCACCGTACGTGTCAACGCCCGAACCCCGCGGAAAGTGCCGCAAAGGCCGCGAGAGGCCGCAGTGACGGGCGGGTGCACGCGGGGGTGGCGGGGCGGAAAAGCCGTGGCGGGGCGGGGGGCACGGGCGGAGAATCCGTGAATGGAACCCGTCACACTGGACACCGACCGGCTGCTGCTGCGGCCCATGGAAGCCGGCGACGTCGACGCCGTCCTGGCCGCCTGCCAGGACCCGGACGTGCAGCGCTGGACGCGCGTACCGTCGCCGTACGGGCGCGGGCACGCGGAGGACTTCGTCCTCAAGATCGGCCCGGCGGGCTGGCGCGAGGACACCATGTACAACTTCGGCGTCTTCACCCGCGACGGCGGGGCACTGGTGGGCTCGATGGGGCTCGTCGGATTCACGCCGTCGCGGCACGCGGAGCGGGTCGCGGAGCTCGGGTACTGGACGGCGCCGGAGCAGCGGCGGCGGGGGTACACGGCGGAGGCGGTGGCGGCCGTGGTGCGGTGGGCGTTCACGGAGGTCGGCATCGACCGGGTGGAGTGGTTCGCCGAGGTGGGCAACGAGCCGTCGCGGGCGGTGGCGCTCCGGGCGGGGTTCACGATGGAGGGCACGCTGCGCTCGTGGTTCGTCAACCACGGCACGCGGCGCGACGCCTGGGTGGGGTCGCTGCTCCCCTCGGACCTGGGGCTGGAGTCGCGGCTGCCGTATCTGCCGGCACAGCCGCAACAGTCGCCGCAGTAGCGGCCGCAGCCGTAGCCATGAGTGCCCGAAAGCGCACGGGGTGTCCAACTGTGCTGCTGGCGCGGCCCGCCCGGGAAGCGGACAATCTTCCCCATGGACCCGATCACGCTGGTCACCGAGCGCCTGCTGCTCCGCCCCGCGGAGCCCGGTGACGTCGACGCCGTCCTGGCCGCCTGCCAGGACCCCGGCATCCAGCGCTGGCTGCCGGTCCCGTCGCCGTACGAGCGGGAGCACGCGGAGGAGTATGTACTGAAGATCATCCCCGCCGGCTGGCGCGAGGACCGGCAGTACGACCTGGTTCTCACCGACCTGGAGAGCGGCGCGCTGGTGGGCTCGGCGGGCGTCGGGCGGACGGCCGGGCCGGAGGAGCGGGTCCGCTCGGTCGGCTTCTGGACCGCCCCCGGGCACCGCGGGCACGGGTATGCGGGCGAGGCGGTGGCGGCCCTGGCCCGCTGGGCGTTCACGGAGCTGGGCGCGGACCGGCTGGAGTGGCTGGCGCAGGTGGGGAACGAGGGGTCGCGGTCGGTGGCGCGCAAGGCCGGCTTCACGATGGAGGGCGTGCTGCGCTCGCGGATCATCCACCAGGGCGTGCGGCGGGACGCCTGGGTGGCGTCGCTGCTGCCGTCGGACCTGGGCCTGGCCCCGCAGGTGCCGTACGGGGCACCTGCGACCTATCCGGCGCGGACGGCGGACTGACCCGCAGGCGGGCGGGCCGGGCTCCGGGGCAGCAGGAGGCGCAGGCCGGGGTGCCGGACAGGGCTCCCGGACGGGGTTGTCAGTGGCAGCCTCTAGGCTCGCCGGCATGACCACGAAAGTGTCTCTCTCCGCCGACGACGCCCGCCGTATCGCCCTGCGCGCCCAGGGGCTGCTCGGCGCGCCCGACCGCCGCGCAGGTGCCCGCGGGGTCCTGCGGCGGCTGGGCGCGGTGCAGTTGGACACGATCTCGGTGCTCGCCCGGTCCCACGAGCTGGTGCCGTACGCACGCCTGGGCGCCATCGGCCGCGAGGCCGTGGAGTCGGCGTACTGGTCGGGGACGACCGCGTTCGAGTACTGGTCGCATGCGGCCTGCATCCTGCCCATCGAGGAGTGGCCGCTGTTCGCCTTCCGCCGCCGGGACCGCCGCGCCCGCGGCTATCGCTGGCACCGGCTGCAGGACCCGGAGGGCTCCCGCGCCGCCGTCGTGGACCGGCTGCGCGCCGAAGGGCCGCTGACCTCCACGGATCTGGGCGGGGCGAAGAAGGGCGGCCCGTGGTGGGACTGGTCGGAGACGAAGATCGCGGTGGAGACGCTGCTCGACGCCGGCGAGGTCGTCGTCACGGCCCGGCGGGGCTGGAAGCGGGTGTACGACCTGGCGGAACGCGCCGTCCCGGACGCCCTGTTCCACGACGATGTGCCGGACGAGGAGTGCATGCGCCGGCTCGTCGCCCAGGCGGGCCGGGCCCTCGGCGTGGCCACGCGCGCGGACCTGGCTGATTATCACCGTCTCAAGGGCGAGCAGGTCGCCGCCGTCCTGGGGGACACGGAGCTGGTCGAGGTGGAGGTCGAGGGGTGGGGCAAGCCGGCGTGGGCCGACCCGGAGGCGCTGGCAGACGCCCCGCGGGGGCGGCACAGGACGACGCTGCTCTCCCCGTTCGACTCCCTGATCTGGGACCGGCCGCGGACGGAGCGGATCTTCGGACTGACGCACCGGCTGGAGGCGTACGTGCCGAAGCCCCAGCGGATACACGGGTATTTCGCCATGCCGGTGCTCGCCGGCGGCAGGCTCGTCGGCCGGGTCGACCCGGGGCGCGAGGGGAACACGCTCGTCGCGCGCCAGGTGACGCTCGGCGCGGACCGGCCGAACGGCGTCACGCCGGCGAAGGCCGTGGAGCCCACGGCGGCGGCGCTCGCGGAGGCGGCGACCTGGGTCGGCGCGCAGTCGGTGCGGGTGGAGCGGGTCAGCCCGCCTGAGCTGCACACACCGCTCGCGCGGGCGGCGGAGAAGGCCGTGGCCGCGGGCTGAAGCCCCGGCCGCCGGGCCCCGCGGCATCATGCGTGCGGGGGTCCGGGCGCCGCCTCGGTGCCGGTGGGGCGTCAGCGGATTTCGAGGATCTTCTCGCGCATCGCGTAGACGACGGCTTCCATCCGGGAGTGCAACTGCAGCTTCTCCAGGATGTTGCGCACGTGGTTCTTCACCGTGTTCTCGCTGATGAACAGCTCTTTGGCGATGTCGCGGTTGTTCATCCCGGTGGCCACGAGCTTGAGCACTTCCAGCTCGCGGTCGGTCAGCCGCGGTGCCGGCACGAGCCGCCGCTCGTCGGTGCGCTGGATCATCGACTTGAACTCGGTCAGCAGCTTCGACGCCATCGACGGGCTGATCTGCGACTGCCCGTCCGCCACGGCGCGGATCGCGGTGGAGACCTCGTCGGTGGAGATCTCCTTGAGCAGATAGCCGGTCGCGCCCGCCTTGATCGCGTCGTAGAGGTCGGCTTCCTCGTCGCTGATCGTCAGCATGATGATCTTCGCACTGGGGGCGACTTCCTTGATGGCCGTGCACGCCTCGATGCCGCTGCGCCGCGGCATCCGGATGTCCATCAGCACGATGTCGGGAAGGAGATCGGCGGCCTTGTCCACGGCCTCGGCGCCGTCACCCGCCTCGCCGACGACCTGAATGTCCTCCTCCTGCGCGAGGACGATCTCCAAGCCGCGGCGGAAGAGCTCATGGTCGTCCACGACGAGGACGCGGATCGGCTCCTCCCGGGGACCGACCGTCGCCTTCGGCTCACCAGCTCCGCTCAGCTCGAACTCCGCCACGCTTGCCCCCAGGCACCGACATTGCCGTGCGCGCACATGATTTCACGACCGGGCGGCGGGGTGACGCCCCCGCCGCCCGCCTACCGTCGCCTTTCAGCCGCCCAGAGCGCCCCCTGCACCGTCGGGCAGCGACTCCTCGATCAGATACGGGTCGAGGTGGATCACGCCATAGTCATATGCGTGCCTGCGGTAGACAACGCTGGGCAGTTTCTTGTCGGAGTCGACGAAGAGATAGAAGTCGTGCCCCACGAGTTCCATCTCGTAGAGCGCCTGGTCCAGCGTCATCGGCGGGGCGGCGTGGGTCTTCTCCCGCACCACGAGCGGGCCGTCGCCGTCCACCTCCAGCGGGCCGCGGCGGTGGCGCCGGGAGCCGCTCTCCAGCGGCTCGCCCTCCGCGATCGTCTCCATCGACGGGGTCATCAGCTCCCCGTCGTCGGTGAGCTGCGCCGCGTGCGCGACGACCTCGCCCACCTCCGCGGCCGTCCGGCGGTCCTTCCCGGGCCGCCTGGTCTTGCGCTTGTCGTGCTGCTTGCGCAGCCTCGCCTCCAGCTTGGCGGTCGCCAGGTCCAGGGCTGCGTACGGGTCGGCCGCGGCCGCCTCGGCGCGCACCACGGGCCCCCGGGAATGAACTGTGATCTCCACCCGGTCGCAGCGGTCGGCCAGCCGCGGGTTGTGCTCCTTGGACACCTCGACATCAAGGCTGATCACCTTGCCGTCGAACTTCTGGATCTTGTCCAGCTTCAGCTTCTCGGCCACATGCCGACGAAACCGCTCGGGAACCTCGGTCTTGCGGCCCTTGACGACGATGTCCACGCAGAACTCCGTTCTGGAACGGCTCCGCGTACCGCTGAGCTGACGGGCGAAGCCGGTCCCTTGGTGCGCTCGGGCCCCGGTTCGTGCCGGAGCCTCGGGGTTCTCTGCCGCCGGTCCCCCTGGTCACGGAGGGCCGGCTTTCACCTCCTCCTCCCCCACTGACAAGATCGACACCCCACCGGATCCAGCGGATTCGGCCCATCCACTGTTCTCACAGCCTCCTCACAATCGAACATAGCTCGCCTGAGATGCTGCGGCACCCCCTGAGACGACTGTAGTCCGATCAGGTGCTTATACCTCCTTTCTACCTGCGGAAACGTAAGATTGCAGTCAAGGGAGCGGACACGCGCGACCGGCTTCGAACGCGTCGCGCGGCGCGGCCACGACGGCCGCCGCCAGCCCGCCACGGCAGCCTGCCGCGCGCACGGCCCGCGCCGCCTCCGCGAGGGACGCTCCCGTCGTCAGCACGTCGTCGACGAGCACCACCCGGCACCCGGGCGCGCGCAACCGCAGCGCACCACAGCGCACCACCTCCAGCGCCCCCGAGACGTTCCGCTGCCGCGCCACCGCGCTCAGCCCCGCCTGATCGGCCACCGCCCGCCGCTGCCGCAGCACCGGCAGCAGCTCCGCCCGTATCCCGCCCCGCCGCAGCCGCTCCGCCGCCACGAGCGCGAGCCGCCGCACCGGATCGTGCCCCCGCCGCACCACGGCTCCCCGCGCCGACGGCACCGGCACGAGCACCACCCGCTCACCGCCGTCCCCGCACACCCGCACCCCCGCCGCCAGGGCCGTGCCCAGCGGGCGGGCCAGGCGCAGCGCGCCCCGCTCCTTGTGGGCCAGCAGCGCGGACCTCGCCGCGCCCGCATACGCCACCGCCGCATACACCGCAGGCAGGCCCCGCGGCCGGGGCCGCGGCACCACGCGCCGCACCGCCCCCGCCGTGAGCTCCGCCGCGCACCCCGCGCACAGCAACCCCGCGCCCCGGCCCGCCCCGCATCCCGCGCAGCCGGCCGGCAGCATCAACCCCGCCAGTTCCCGCCCTGTCCCCCGCATGCGTCCACACTGCCCGCCGCCGCCGACACCCCGCGACCCCTGTGGACAACCGCCCCGACTGTGGACAACCCGGCGGCGGAACCCGCGCCCGCCTACCCCGGATAGACCGGCGCCGTGCCCCCCTCGCCGCCCGGCACCGCCTTCCAGTACGCGTTCTGCGGCAGCCGCACGATCCCGTCCTCCACCGCCGCCACCAGCGGCTTCGTACCGTCCTCCGCCGCGGCCACCGACGTCACCCCGGTCAGCCCCTGCCCCAGCTCCGCCGCCGGCGGCACCGACCCGTCCGTCGACACCAGCCGCATCTGCTGCACGCCCTCGCTCTCCCGCCCCACGACGAGCAGCCGGCTCTCGCCCGCCCAGGACACGGCCCGCACCTCCTCCAGCGCCCCCGTGTCGCGCAACTGCGCCACCACCGGCACGCCGTCCTTCACCGACACCGCCCCCAGCACCAGCCGGCTCTCCGACCCCTCGCTGACGACCAGCGCGATCCGCGCCCCCTCCGCCGACATCCGCAGCGCCTCGATCCGCCCTTCGAGACCCGTGACGTCGATACGCACCGGATCCGCGGCCCCGCCCGCCATCCAGTACAGCCGCGACTCCCCGCCGACCCGGTCGGCCACCCACAGGTCGCCCAGCCCGTCCCAGCTCGCCGCCGTCAGCCCGTCGCCCCGCTCGGCCTGCGCCTCGGTGGCACCGCTGGTCAGCAGCGGCTCCCCCAGCGCCGAGGACTCGTCCAGCGACGACACGTACAGCGCGCGCCCCGTGGCCGTCACACCGGCCGCCTTCTTCTCCGAACGCGCCACCGCCGCCGAACCGATCGCCGGCTTGCCGTCGCCGAGCGGGCTGATCACCGTCGCCGGCCCGGCCTCACCCGCGTCCGGCCCCGACGAGGTCCGCACCAGCCGGTTCTTGGCGTCGATGAAGTACAGCGAGGACGGATGCCGCGCCAGCCGGTCCGGCGCATACCGCTCGCCCGCCGTCGCGCTCAGGTCGCACAGCTTGGTGTCCCTGGCCGTCAGCAGCTCCACATTGTCGACGCGCACGCCCTCCTGGCTCTCCGCGGTGTGCAGCACCTGCGCCGCCATCCGCTCGCACGTGTGCAGCCCCGGCTTCGTCTCCAGCGCGAGCCGCACCCGCAGCGTGCCCTCCTCGTCGACCGCCAGCCGCTGGTTCCTCGCCAGCGTGGTGCGCTCCGGGAACGTCGTCTCCGTCACCGAGCCGATCAGCCCGCCCGGCCCGTCGAGCAGCGTGCGCACCGCGTCCGTCACGGGGTCGATCCGCCGCCGTACGTAGACGGGGTCGGCCACCAGCGTGTCCCTGCTGCGTGCCGTGAAGTGGTACGTCGACGCCGACTGGAAGGTGCGCTCGAAGTCCGCCCGGCTGATCACCAGCCCCCGTGGCGGATCCACGATCCGCCACTGCCCGGACTCGCCCTCCTTCGACAGCTCGATGTTCAGGTTGTACACCCGCTCATCCGGCGTGTACGTGCCCGCGTCGTTGAGCCACGCGACCTTGTCGCCGCTCAGTTGGACGACCGCCGTGGTCATCCTGTCGCCGTTCACGGGCTTCGGCCCGGGCGTCGGCTGCTCCGACACCCTGGGCGCCTCGGCCAGCACCGTCGTCTCGCCCGGAGTCCAGGTCCGCGCCTTCTTCGTCAGATACGCCTTGGCGACGGTGGCGTAGTCGTCGCTGCGCAGGGCCTCCAGGAAGTCGGACACGATGCGCTGGGGGCTGGCACCGGGCTCCGGCCGCTCCGCGTACGTACGCGCGCGTGGATCCTCGCGCTGCTCCGACAGCGGCACCTGGTGCACGCCCCCGCTGTCCGGCATCGACGCGCAGCCGGCGAGGAGCAGGGAGCCGCCGAGCAGCGCGACGGTGGCGTAGCGGCGCGTACGGGCCGGCAGCCGGCGCCGGTACGCGCCCGCGGCACGGGCCGCCGTCCGGCGCCCCCGGCCGCGCACCGCCAAGGCCCCTCCCGTACGCCTAGACGCGACCACCGCGCTCCCCCTCGCCGCCGACCTCACTAGGGACCTCACCACCGTCTGCGCCCCCCTCAGGGGCGCCCTCAGAGCTGTTCTCGGACCCATCCTCGCCCCGGGCGGCCGGTGCCTCGTCGGCCGCCCCCGCGTAGCCGCTCACCCGCCGCCCGCTGCCCGGCAGCGCCGTCGGGTCCGCCTCCGCCCGCGCCGCGGGCCGCGGCGCCGCTGCCCGCGCGGCGGCGGCCGTCCCCCGCCCGCCCTGCGCCGGTACGGTCCCCAGCAGCTCACCGCCCGCGGACCCGCCGACCTTCGTCACGCTCACCGCGCCCGGCTCCTGCGCCTTCCGCGCCGCCCGCCGCGCCCGCGAGTCCTCCGGCTCCAGGGACACCGGCGAGCCGTGCAGCGGCTCCCCGCCCGTCCGCGGCAGCGTGAGCCGGAACTGCGACCCGCCGCCCGGCTCACCCCACGCCTGCAGCCAGCCGCCGTGCAGCCGGGCGTCCTCCAGCGAGATCGACAGCCCGAGCCCGGTCCCGCCCGTGGTGCGGGCACGGGCCGGATCGGCGCGCCAGAAGCGGTTGAACACCCGCGTCGCCTCGCCGGGCTTCAGCCCCACGCCGTAGTCGCGCACCGCCACCGCGACCGCGCTCTCCGAGGCCCCAAGACGTACGACGACATCGCGGCCCTCGCCGTGCTCCACGGCGTTGACGACCAGATTGCGCAGCACCCGCTCCACGCGCCGCGCGTCGACCTCCGCGATCACCGGCCGCTCGTCGCCCTTGACGAGCAGCCGCCCGCCCTTGGCGTCCGCCAGCATCTGCGCCCCGCCCACGACGCGCCGCACGATCTCCCGCAGGTCGACGGGCTCGGCGTCCAGCGCTGCGGCGCCCGCGTCGAAGCGGCTGATCTCCAGCAGATCGGAGAGGAGCGACTCGAACCTGTCCAACTGATCAAGCAGCAGCTCCGCGGAGCGCGAGGTCACCGGATCGAAGTCCTCGCGCGCCTCATGGATGACGTCCGCGGCCATTCGCACCGTCGTGAGCGGGGTGCGCAGCTCGTGCGAGACGTCGGAGACGAAGCGGCGCTGCATCCGCGACAGCTCTTCGAGCTGCTGGATCTTCACCTGGAGGTTCTGCGCCATCTTGTTGAACGACTGGCCGAGCCGCGCGATGTCGTCCTCGCCGCTGACCTTCATCCGCTCCTGGAGCCGCCCCGCCGCCAGCCGCTCGGCGATGCCGGCGGCCATCCGCACGGGCGTGACCACCTGCCGTACGACGAGCCAGGCGATGGCCCCGAGCAGCACCACGACGAACACACCGGCCGTCGCGAGCGTCCCCTTCACCAGGCTCAGCGTCTTCTCCTCCTGGGTGAAGGGGAAGACGAAGTAGAGCTGGTACGGGTTGTTGTTCGGGTCGTTCAGCCGCTTGCCGATGATCAGCGAGGGCTCGCTCTCGGCCGAGCCGCGCTTCCAGACGCGCGCGTACTGCTCGTAGATCCCGGACCCGCCGCCACGGTCGACCTTCTCGCGCAGATCGGCCGGGATGCTGTCCACCGACGTGTCGTCCGAGACGAGCGAGCCGCGCGGATTGTCGGACGAACCGGTGGCCTCGTTGTTCACACTGGAACTCATCACGAGGACGGACACCACGCCCTGCCCGCTGCCCATGAGCTGCTCCACCAGGGCGGCCCGCCACTCCGCGGAGTTCACGGGCGCCGTGGCCTCGCTGCCGCTGCCGGGCTCCTCCGACGCGCCCCGTATCTCCGCCTGCGCGAAGCCGCTCTGCGCCTGCCCGTGCGCGGCACCGAGCTTCGCCTCCAGCAGGCCGTTGCGGACCTGCCCGATGACGACGATGCCGAGCAGCACGACGACGCCCAGCGACATCAGCAGGGTGGTCGCGACCACCCGCAACTGGATGTTCCGCCGGTACAGCTTCGTCGCGATGTGCAACGGGCGGCGCACCCAGCGCACGCACAACCGGACGAACGGCTGCACCGGCCCACCGGGCACGCCTTCCCGCGGCAGCACGCGGAACACGTCAGCTCGGTCCCGCCTTGTAGCCGACGCCGCGGACGGTCACCACGATCTCCGGCTTCTCCGGGTCCTTCTCCACCTTCGAGCGCAGCCGCTGCACGTGGACGTTCACGAGGCGCGTGTCGGCGGCGTGCCGATAGCCCCAGACCTGCTCCAGCAGCACCTCGCGTGTGAAGACCTGCCACGGCTTGCGTGCCAGCGCCACCAGCAGGTCGAATTCCAGCGGCGTCAGCGCGATCGGCTCCCCGCCGCGCTTCACCGAATGCCCGGCGACGTCGATCACGAGATCGCCGATCGCCAACTGCTCCGGCACCGGCTCCTCCGACCGGCGCAGCCGGGCCCGGATACGGGCCACCAGCTCCTTGGGCTTGAACGGCTTGACGATGTAGTCGTCGGCCCCGGATTCCAGGCCCACGACAACGTCCACGGTGTCGCTCTTCGCCGTCAGCATGACGATCGGCACACCAGACTCCGCCCTGATCAGGCGGCAGACCTCGATACCGTCCCGGCCGGGCAGCATGAGGTCAAGAAGCACCAGGTCGGGCTTCGACTCGCGAAACGCGGCAAGAGCCCTGTCACCGTCCGAGACAAATGACGGCTCGAAGCCTTCCCCGCGCAGCACGATGCCGAGCATCTCGGCCAGTGCGGTGTCGTCGTCGACGACGAGAACGCGTCCCTTCATGACGACATCATCCCATTTACACATCCCATACAGAGAATCCCGTGTCCCAGGTCACGCCCCGGCTACCGCCGGACCGCACCTCTTCCCCTGAAAATCACCCACGGTCAACGCACAACCAGCTCCGCGAGCGAATCCCCCGTCACCGGCGCGGCCACCCCACGCTCCGTGACCACAGCGGTCACCAGCTCCGGCGGGGTGACGTCGAACGCCGGGTTGTACGCCTGCGTACCCGCAGGTGCGACCGCGTAGGTCACCGCGGCCTGCCCCGGACCCGGCCCGGCGGCGTACGGCACGGAGAACTCCGTGACCTCGCCCCCGGCCCGCTGCTCCACCTCGATGGCCGAGCCTTCCGGCGTACTGAAGTCCACCGTCGTCGTCGGCGCGACGACGAGGAACGGAACCCGATGGTAGCGGGCGAGCACCGCCAGCGGATACGTCCCGACCTTGTTGGCCACCGACCCGTCCGCCGCGATCCGGTCCGCGCCCAGGATCACCGCGTCCACCTGCCCGTCCGCGAAGAGCGAGCCGGCGGCGTTGTCCGTCAGCAGCGTGTACGGCATCCCTGCCCGTTCCGCCTCGTACGCGGTCAGCCGCGCCCCCTGGAGCAGGGGCCGGGTCTCGTCCACCCACAGCCGCCGCAGCTCCCCGGACCGGTGCGCCGCGAGCACCACCGCCAGGGCCGTACCCCCGCCACCGGACACCAGCGCACCGGTGTTGCAGTGCGTGAGCACGCGATAACCGCCCTGGGGCACCAGCTCGCCGAGCAGCCGCAGCCCGTGCTCGGCCATCCGCGCACTGGCCCGCGCATCATCGGCATGCAGCCGCCGCGCCTCGTCAAGCGCGGCCCCGGCCGCCCCGGCACCACCGTCCCCGGCCTCCAGGGCGGCGCGAAGGGCGTCCTGCGCCTTCCGTACGCCGTACGCCAGGTTCACGGCGGTAGGCCGCGCCCCGGCCAGCAGCGCGGCGGCCTGGTCGACGTCATCGCCCCGCGCAGCCGCCAACGCAACGCCGTACGCGCCGGCAATACCCAGCAGGGGGGCACCCCGCACGGCAAGCGTCTGAATCGCCCGCACCAACGCCGGCACGTCGGCACAGACCAACTCCACCTCGTCGGCGGGCAGTCGCGTCTGATCCAGCAGGACGACGGCGGGGCCGTCCCTGCCGTCCGACGGCTCTTCCCAACGAAGCGCGGCTATCTCCTCGGCCATTGTCCCAGTCTGCAAGGACCCCCGAAATGACTCAACCCCTGGGCGGCAGCCCAGGGGTTGAATCCAAGAATTGTTCGGCGGTGACCTACTCTCCCACACGGTCCCCCATGCAGTACCATCGGCGCGGTCGGGCTTAGCTTCCGGGTTCGGAATGAGACCGGGCGTTTCCCCAACGCTATGACCACCGAAACACTATGAAACTATCCCCCACACCCCGTACCAGACCGGTACAGATCGTGTGGGCGGGTTGTTGTTTCAGAACCCGCACAGTGGACGCAAGCAGCTATGGACAAGCCCTCGGCCTATTAGTACCGGTCACCTCCACCCCTCA
>NZ_VISV01000007.1:0-159160 GCF_007827615.1 Streptomyces sp. CNZ287
GGCGGAGCAGATCGATACCTCGGGGTGGTTCGAGAAGCGCGACCTGATGCCCCGCTTCGAGGTCCCCGACGGCTACAGCGAGGTCACCTGGTTCCAGGAGGAGGTCCGCCGCGGCATGGCCCGCCGCTACCCGGGCGGCGTCCCCGAGGACCGCCAGCGGCAGGCCGAGTACGAGATGGACGTCATCATCCAGATGGGGTTCCCGGGGTACTTCCTGGTGGTCGCGGACTTCATCATGTGGGCGAAGAACAACGGGATCGCGGTCGGTCCCGGCCGCGGCTCGGCGGCGGGTTCGATCGTGTCGTACGCGATGGGGATCACGGACCTGGACCCGATCGAGCACGGGCTGATCTTCGAGCGGTTCCTGAATCCGGAGCGGGTGTCGATGCCGGATGTCGACATCGACTTCGACGAGCGCAGGCGGGCGGAGGTGATCCGCTACGTCACCGAGAAGTACGGTGCCGACAAGGTCGCGATGATCGGCACGTACGGCACGATCAAGGCGAAGAACGCGATCAAGGACTCCGCGCGGGTGCTCGGGTACCCGTACGCGATGGGCGACCGGATCACCAAGGCCATGCCCGCCGACGTGCTCGGCAAGGGCATCCCGCTCTCCGGCATCACCGACCCCGACCACCCCCGGTACTCCGAGGCGGGCGAGGTCCGCGGGCTCTACGAGAACGAGCCGGACGTGAAGAAGGTCATCGACACCGCGCGCGGGGTCGAGGGCCTGGTGCGCCAGATGGGCGTGCACGCGGCCGGCGTGATCATGTCCAGCGAGCCGATCACGGACCACGTCCCGGTCTGGGTGCGCCACACCGACCAGGTGACGATCACGCAGTGGGACTACCCGACCTGCGAATCGCTCGGCCTGCTGAAGATGGACTTCCTCGGCCTGCGCAACCTCACCATCATGGACGACGCCGTCAAGATGGTGAAGCAGAACAAGGGCCGGGACATCGAGCTGCTGTCCCTGCCGCTCGACGACCCCAGGACCTTCGAGCTGCTGGGCCGCGGCGACACCCTCGGCGTCTTCCAGTTCGACGGCGGGCCGATGCGCTCCCTGCTGCGCATGATGAAGCCCGACAACTTCGAGGACATCTCCGCGGTCTCGGCGCTCTACCGGCCGGGTCCCATGGGCATGAACTCGCATATCAACTACGCGCTGCGCAAGAACGGCCAGCAGGAGATCACCCCGATCCACCCGGAGCTCGAGGAACCGCTGAAGGAGGTCCTCGACATCACCTACGGCCTGATCGTGTATCAGGAGCAGGTGCAGAAGGCCGCTCAGGTGCTCGCCGGCTATTCGCTGGGCCAGGCGGACCTGCTGCGCCGGGCGATGGGCAAGAAGAAGAAGGAAGTCCTCGACGCCGAGTTCGTCAACTTCCAGAAGGGCGCCCGCGAGAAGGGCTACAGCGACCAGGCCATCCAGGCCGTCTGGGACGTCCTGGTCCCCTTCGCGGGGTACGCGTTCAACAAGGCGCACTCCTCCGCGTACGGCCTCGTCTCCTATTGGACGGCGTATCTCAAGGCGAACTACCCCGCCGAGTACATGGCCGCGCTGCTGACGTCGGTGCGCGACGACAAGGACAAGTCCGCGGTCTATCTCAACGAGTGCCGGAAGATGGGCATCAAGGTGCTCCCGCCGGATGTCAACGAGTCCGACGCGAACTTCACTCCCCGCGGTGATGACACGATCGTGTTCGGTCTGACCGCCGTGCGCAACGTCGGGCAGAACGTGGTGGAGTCGATCGTTCGCAACCGCAAGGCCAAGGGGCGCTACGCGTCGTTCCCCGACTTCCTCGACAAGGTCGACGCCGTCGTCTGCAACAAGCGCACCGTCGAGTCGCTGATCAAGGCGGGGGCGTTCGACGCCCTCGGGCACACCCGCAAGGGCCTCACCGCGCAGTACGAGCCGATGATCGACAACGTGGTGTCCGTCAAGCGGAAGGAGGCGGAGGGGCAGTTCGACCTCTTCGGCGGCATGGGCGACGAGGCGGCGGCGGACGAGCCGGGCTTCGGGCTCGACGTGCAGTTCACGGACGAGGAGTGGGAGAAGTCCTATCTGCTCGCCCAGGAGCGGGAGATGCTCGGGCTCTACGTCTCCGACCACCCGCTCTTCGGCATCGAGCACGTCCTGGGTGACAGGGCCGACGCCTCCATCGCGGCGCTCAACGGCGGGGACCACGCCGACGGGGCGATCGTCACCATCGGCGGCATCATCTCCGGACTTCAGCGCAAGATGACCAAGCAGGGCAACGCCTGGGCCATCGCCACCGTCGAGGACCTCGGCGGCTCCCTCGACTGCATGTTCTTTCCGGCCACGTACCAGTTGGTCTCCACCCAACTCGTCGAGGACGCCATCGTCTTCGTCAAGGGACGGCTCGACAAGCGCGAGGACGTGCCCCGGCTCGTCGCCATGGAACTCGCCGTCCCCGACCTGTCGGAGGTGTCCGCGAACGCGCCGGTGACGATCACGATCCCCACGGTCAAGGTCACGCCGCCGCTGGTGGAGAAGCTGGGCGAGGTGCTGACGCAGCACCGCGGCGGCACCGAGGTGCGGGTGAAGCTCCAGGGCTCCCGCACCACCACCGTGCTCCGCCTCGACCGTCACCGGGTGACGTCGGATCCGGCGCTCTTCGGCGACCTGAAGGCGCTCCTCGGGCCGTCCTGTCTGGCAGGCTGACGGGCGCCGGCCGCCGGGCCGGGGACGGCCCGGTCCGGCGGCCGTGCGCCGGCATGCGGGCGCGCCCGCGAGGGGCGTGCCCGCCGGCCGCGCTCAGTTGTGACCGAAGCGCTTCTCCTTGTGCTTCTGGGTCTTGTGGCTCCCGGAGCCGGGATTCACGGCCTCGCTGACCTGGTCGGGCGGCGGGCCGCCCGCCGAGGGGGAGTCGGTCTCCGTGCCGCGTTCCTCCTGCGGGGAGGCGGCGCGGTCGTTCTGGCGGTTCCTGTTCTTACGGCTCATGGGGCTCACCGCTCCCCGGCCCGGGGACGCGTGCCGGCGTCGCCCGCGGGCGCCTGGGCCCGGGTCTCAGGCGGCGGCTCGTCGAAGGACTGCCGCCGGCCGCGGTCGGGTATGCCCGCCGGCGAGCCGGCGTACTTGTCCCGGTGGGAATGCTGTTGCTGCTGTTTCTCGCGGTTCTTGCGCTTACCCATCACTGATCCTTTACAGGCGCGGACCCCCGCGGAGATCACCTTCGCACGGCCTGAGATGCCTCGCATGTCGGATAATTACCGTGCGTAGTACGTGCTGTTCATGGCCGGGCATCGGTGTCCGCCACGCCGATGATCGATGCCCTGCTGTTAACCACCCCTCAGTGGGGCAGACTCGAAGGCAACCCGACGTGAACTCCGCGGCTCGGGCCCGGAACCGGCTGAGAAGAGGGTGAATCGTGGACCGCTGCGTCGTCCTGGTGGACGCGGGCTACCTGCTGGGCGCCGCCGCGAGCCTGCTCGCCGGAGAGCCCGCCCGCTCCCGGATCACCGTCGACCACCCCGCGCTCATCCAGGGCCTGCGGGACCAGGCCGAGGCCGACACCGGGCAGCGGCTGCTGCGCATCTACTGGTTCGACGGGGCCCCCGACCGCGTACCGCAGCCGGAGCACCGGCGGCTGCGCGTGATGTCCCGCGTCACCGTCCGCCTCGGCGCGCTCACCCGCAGCGACGGCCGCTGGGCGCAGAAGGGCGTCGACGCCGCGATGCACGCCGAGCTGACCGAGCTGGCCCGCAACCGCGCCTGCGCCGACGTCGTGCTCGTCACCGGCGACGGCGACCTGCTGCCCGGGATGATGTCCGCGAAGGAGCACGGCGTCGCCGTGCACCTGTGGGCGGTCCAGGCCGCGGACGGCGACTACAACCAGTCCGAGGACCTGGTCGCCGAGGCCGACGAGCGGCGCGTGCTCGACCGGGCCTGGATCACCCGCGCCATGCAGGCCAAGGACCTCACCGGCATCTGCGCCCCCAGCCCGGTGCCGCGGCCCGAGATCGCCGCGATCCTCTCCGCCCCGCCCTCGGAGACCTCCGTCGCCGGCAAGCAGACGGCCGTCGCCAACGGCACCGCGCAGGCCACCGCCCCGGTCACCGAACGCCGCCACGACGACGCGGGCACGGCCCCCGACGCCGTACCCGAGGACGAGGACGACCCCGGTGCCAAGGGCGGCGTGCCCACTCCGAAGGACCTCGCGAGCCTGGGCCGCCCCGCCGTGCCGGAAGGCCGCCACGGGCACCCCGTGGGCAACGCCACGCTGCGCTGGTCGTCCGACCGCGGCTGGGTGGAGCGGCCGGGCGCGGAGCCGCCGGATGTCGCCGGGCTCCCCACGCTCGCCCAGCTCACCACCGCGGAGCAGCGCTGGGCGGACCGCGAGGAGGACATCACCGTCATCGGCGGCGATCCGTTCGAGGTGGGCCAGGTCTTCGCCAGGCGCTGGATGGAGCGGCTGGCGGACCAGGCGAAGCTGCGGCTGCTGGCCGGTCAGTACCCGCGCATCCCGCACCGCATCGACGGCGAGCTGCTGCGCTACGCCGCCCGCTTCGGGCTGCTGGCGCACAAGGACGACCAGATCGACGAGCGCGACCGGTACGCGATCCGGGCCGGGTTCTGGCGCGAGGTGGACGTCAGCTCCGCCGCGGAGCACGCGCAGGCCGCGGAGCCGGAGGCGTAGGGCCCTCGGCGGGGCGGTGTCGCGCGCCGCCCGTAGGCACGTCGTACGTACCGGCCGCCGCCCCCGTCAGGTCCGCCTCAGGACGTCGGGGAACCCCAGCCTCCCCAGCCGCCCGTCGGCGGCGCGAGCGCCTGCGGCTCCGGGTCGCGCGGCCCGAACAGCCCGGTCAGCACCAGGTGCACGGCCATCGCCGCTCCCGGCCAGGCCAGCAGCGCGCCCTTGGCCTTCAGCTCCAGCGGCGCGTCGAAGCCGCTGCCGTCGCTCATCTCCCTGGCCCGCTGCTCCACGTTCCCCGGCGGGCCCAGCCAGATGCCGAACCGCCAGGCCACCACCGCCCCGATCAGCGAGCCCAGCGCCAGCCCCAGCACCAGCGGCAGCCCGCCGCGGCGCCGCCACAGGAAGACCGCCACCGCGGTCACCACGCCGAAGGCCAGCCCCAGCAGCGCGAAGGTGCCGTCGATGGAGATGGCGTCCTCGCTCTCGCTCTCCTTCAGCCAGGCATCGCCCCCGCGGACCACCAGCGGCACCCGCGGCGCGAACTGTTCCCACAGGAAGCCCAGCAGCAGGCCCAGTGCCGCCACGCCCACCATGAGCAGGAATGCCTGCCACAGCTCCCCGGCGAGATCGGTGTCGTCGTCGGCCCCGGACTTCCGGCCGCCCTTTCCGCCGCCGGAGGCGGGCGGGTACTGCCAGGGGTTGTGGCCCGGTTGCTCGTGCGGGGGTTGCTCGTGCGGTGTCAGGGGAGCTGTCACCCCGTCATCGTGCCAGGGCCGGGGCTGCGCGCCGTAGCCAGGACGGTCGTTCGGAATGTCGCCGTGACCGCCGGTCCTCACGAGCGCAGCGCCGCCCGGCGGTACGCCCACGTCGCCGCCGCCAGCGCGGGCACCCCGACACCGGCGCAAACCCCCAGGTCCGCGAGGACCGCGGCCCACTCGGGACGGGGCGCGAAAGTCTCCATCAGCGCCTCCACGCCGTACGTGGACGGCAGCAGGTCGCGCGCGAAGGAGACCGGCCCCGGCATCCGCTCCGCGGGCAGCACGCCGAGCAGCAGGGCCGCCGACATGCCGAGCTGGCCGCAGAGCGTCGCCAGCTCGGGCCGCGGCGCGAGCAGCCCGAGCACCGCCCCGAGCCCGGCCAGCGCGGCGCCGGACAGCGGTACGACGGCCACGAGGATCCACAGGTGCGTCAGCGGCAGCTCGAAGAGCAGGCTGCCGGTCACGGCCGTGACGACGGTACCGGGCACGGTGAACGAGGCGTACGCGCCGGCCGCGCCGAGCACCACCGCGGCGGGCGGCACCGGGAGCGTCGCGTAGTGGTCGAGGCCGCCGGTGGCGCGCAACTGGCCGAAGTACTGGGCGAGCAGGTTCAGCGCCACGAACGCCACGATGAGCACCGTCGACCCGGCGACCACGGCGTGGGCCTCGGAGCTGCGCGCCTCGGCGTCGACCACGCCGCGCATCAGGACCATGATCCCGATGGACTGGAAGGTGGCGACGAAGAGCAGCGGCAGCCGGGCGACCCTGGCGCGGGAGAGCTGGGCGCGGTAGACGGCGGCGAGGGCCGGGAGGAGCGGGACGCGGGGCGCGAGCGGGACGGAGGCGGCGCGCCGGGCGGAGCCCTTGCCGTTGCTCCCGGCGGCTCCCTCGGCCCCGTCGGCTCCGGTGCCCCCGGCGGCTCCGTTCGGCATGGCGGTCCCCTCTGCGGTCCCGTTCGCGGGGGCGGGCCCGGGTACCGCCGGTCCATCAGCCGCGGGGCCGGAGCCGCCGGGCGGGGCCTGCGCGAGGCCGAGATGTCCGTCCGTCATGCCTTCACCAGTCCCTCGTCCCGCCCGCCGAGGGCCAGGTACACGTCCTCCAGGCTCGGCGTCGTCAGCGTGAAGTCGTCCAGCGCGGCGAACGCGGGACCGCCCGTGACCGCCGCGACCGCGGCGCGCGCCGCGTCCTCCGGCAGCCGCAGCGTCCAGCGGCGGCCCGTGCGGCGGGCGGTGCGGGCCAGCTCCGCGATCTGCGGCAGGTCGAGCGGCGGCTCGTCGCGCCAGACCAGGTCCACCCGGACCTCCCCGCCCACCAGGGCCTTCAGCCCGGCGGGGGAGTCGCAGGCGATGACCCGGCCGCGGTCGAGCACCGCGACCCGGTCGAGCACGGTCTCGGCCTCGATGACGTTGTGCGTGACGAGCAGCACGGTCGCGCCCCGCTCGGCCCGGCGCCGGTCGATCGCCGCCCACACGGCGCGGCGGGCCACCGGGTCCATCGCCGTCGTCGGCTCGTCCAGCACCAGCAGCGGGCGCTCGCCGACCAGCGCCGCCGCCACGCACGCCAGCCGCCGCTCGCCGCCGGAGAGCCGGCGCAGCGGGCGGTCGGCGAGGCGGTCGAGGCCGAGTTCGCCGAGCACGGCGTCGCGTTCCGCGCGGGCCGCGGCCGCGGGCAGGCCGCGCAGCCGGGCGGTGGTCTCGGCGGCCAGCGCCACCGTCAGGTCGTCCAGCGCCGTGGACTCCTGGCCGAGGTACGCCAGCAGCCGCGCGGCCAGCTCCGGGCGGCGCACGAGGTCGTGGCCGAAGAGTTCGATGCCGCCGGAGTCGGGCCGCAGCAGGCCGGTGAGCTGGCGTACGAGAGTGGACTTGCCGGCGCCGTTGGGGCCGAGGAGACCGAAGATCTCGCCCGCGTGGATGTCCAGCTCGACGCCGTCACTGGCCCGTACGGGACCGGCGGGGGAGGTAGAGGACGCGGGCCCCTCGGCGTCCCTGCGCCGCCGGCGCCTCTCGCGGGGCGCGGGATAGGTCTTCACGAGCGCGCGCACGGCACACACCACCGCGCCCGGCGGGGTGGCGGTCCCGGCCGCGGCAGGACCCGCCGCTTCGCTGCGCGTACTCACGAACTACGAGGGTACGCGGTGCCGAACGGCCCGCCCGCCGGGGGGAGGGCTGCGCGGAGCCTGGACGGATTCCGTGCACTCCGGTATGACCTGGACATGTCGAAGAAGACGCGCAAGCGTAAGTGGCGTACCCGCAAGGGCAAGGCCAACCACGGCCGCAGGCCCGCCTGACGGGACGCGGGCCCGCCCGGCGGGGGTCCGGCCCGCCCGCGCCGCGTCAGCGGCCGTCGCGCGCGATGGGCGCCACGACCGCGCCCGTCAGCTCCGCCAGCACCGTCGGCGACAGCTCCACCTCGAGGCCGCGCCGGCCCGCGGAGACGCAGACCGTCGGCCGCCCGGCGGCCGAGGAGTCCAGCACCGTCGGCAGCCGCTTGCGCTGGCCCAGCGGGGAGATGCCGCCGCGGACGTAGCCCGTGGTGCGTTCGGCGTGCGCCGGGTCCGCCATCACGGCCTTCTTGCCGCCGGCCGCCGCGGCGAGCGCCTTGAGGTCCAGCGCGCCCGAGACCGGCACGATGGCGACGGTCAGCGCGCCGTCGACCTCGGCGACCAGGGTCTTGAAGACCTGGCCCGGATCGACGCCGAGCGCTTCCGCCGCCTCCTCGCCGTACGACGCGGCGGCGGGGTCGTGGGCGTACGCGTGGACGGTGAACTCGGCGCCGGCCTGGGTCAGCGCCACCGTGGCCGGGGTGGATCCGGCCTGCTTCTTCTTGGCCATGGGAAAGGGCACCGGGGTCAGTTGGGGCTCGTCGGATGCCGCGTCAGGTCGACCGCGGGCAGCGACGGGAGCTTACCCAGCACCGCGCTCTCCCGCCGCAGGATTTTCAGCTCCGCCGACAGCCGCGAGGCGGTGTCCCTGGCCTGGAGGAGCTGCTGCTTCGACGGGGTGTCCAGCACGGCGGCCGCGGCGACGAGATACGACAGCACCGACGGCTCGTCCGGCAGCTCCGTGGCCGCGCCCAGCGAGCGTTCGCGGGCGCCGGCCAGCCTCTTCTGGTACGTCCTGAAGGCCCGTACGACCGCCGCGGACAGCACGCCCGCGCCCTCGCCCGACTGCTCCGGCAGCGCCTCGACCTCACCGGTCAGGTACTCGCCCGCGGCGTCCACCGACAGCAGCCGGAACCTGCGGGTCCCGGTGACCAGCACCTCGTACCCGCCGCTGTCCTTCTCCCGGATCGTCGCCGCGTCCGCGACGCAGCCGACGCCGTAAAACGCCTGCATCGGGTCGGCGCCGAAGCCCGCCGCGGGGCCGCGCCGGGGCAGCGCCGTCTGGTCCGGCAGTCCCGGGCCCGTGGGCGCGACCTCGCGCCCGTCCCGGATCGCCACCACGCCGAACCGCCGCTCCGCCTCGGGCAGCTTGCGCAGGTCGCGCATCATCGCCCGGTACCGCTCCTCGAACACGTTCAAGGGCATGACGAGGCCCGGGAACAGCACCGCGTTCAGCGGGAAGAGGGGCAGGCGTGCGGTGGTCACAGGCGGATCCTAACGGTCCCGGCCGGTACCTCACTGGCGGCGCAGCGCACGGGAGACGCCGGCCGCCACCGTGGTGGCGAGCACCCAGCCGGCGAGCACGAGCACCGTGGCCGTCCACTGGTAATGCCCCGACTGATGCCAGGCGTTGTCCTGGCCCAGGTCGATGACGGGCAGCAGCAGATCGAGCACGTAGAGCGGCGGGCTCCACTCGGGCCCCTCGCCGGGACGCAGCGCGCGCGGCTCCTGCCGGGCGAAGTGCAGCGAGCCGACCGCCCAGAGGACCGCCATCCAGACCACGGCGCGGGTGGGGCGGTAGCCGTACGCGACCGTCCAGTCCTGCAGCAGGCCCCACGCCTTGCCGGTCACCGGCAGCGTCTCGCGCTGGCGGCGGTGCTTGGCGAGCATGACCTCGCGCGCCTCGTGGTCCTCGCCGGTGTTCCGCAGGACGGCGGCCAGCAGCTCGTACGGCTCGGGGGAGAACTCCGGGGTGGCGGCCTCCACCCACTCCAGCCGGTGCACCAGCGGGAAGGCGCCGACGGGTATGAGGTGCTCGTAGAAGAACCCGGCCATCGCCAGCCGGCCGGGACCCGGCCAGCTCGTGTACTTGTCGCGGAGGTTGACCACCCGGGCGCCGGAGAGCACCACCCTGCCGCCCTCCGGCTCGCGGCCCATGAAGCGCAGCTCGGGCGTCTGGATCCGGCGCAGGGACATCTCCTGCTCCGGATCCATCACGAAGCGCGCGCCGTCGAGGTCGATGGAGTCACCGAAGCGGCCGTCGTCCAGGCGCAGCCCGCCGTGGCACTCGAAGCGCTGCATCCGCGTGCCGCGCGGCGGGGTGTGGCCGCTGATGCCGTACGGGGGCGTGGCCCCGCCCGTCGCGGCCTCGGGAACCGCCGCCGGGCCCATGTGCAGCGAGCGCTCGACGGTGAGCTGCGGCGCGTTGAGCGCGCGCTTGCCGTACGGGTTGCGCAGGACGCTGCCGCTCAGGTTCAGCGAGACGCCGACGGTCGCGCCGCGCATCCGCAGCTCGCCGTGTGCCTGGAGCAGGTCGGCCTGGAGGTCCTGGCCGACGGTGATGCCGTCGGCGGCGACGGCCACGCCTCGCCGGTCACGGCCGACGGTGAGCTGGCTGAGCAGCAGGTCCGTGCCTATGTGGGCGTCGGTGAGCCGGATGCCGCCGTCCACGGTGCAGCGGGGCATGTGCATGTCCCCGCTGGTGGTCAGCCGGGCGGCCTCCAGCCTGGGGACCGAGCACTCCACCAGGCGCAGCGTGGCGAAGGAGCACTCGGGCAGCAGCATCTCGTTCTCGAAGCGGCAGTTGCGCAGCTCCACGTACGGCTCGACGCTGCCGCCGGAGAGGTCGAGCGTGCCCGTGACGTACGCACCGGCCAGCTTCAGTGACGAGACGCGGCCGGGACGGGCCGGCGGGCCGTGCAGCAGGAGCCGGGCGAGTAAGGAGGCGCGCACGCTGCGCTCCGGCCCCCAGATGTGCAGCCCAGCCGGGTCGTTCTGCCCGGGATCGCGCGAACGCAGATCGTATGTCGCTCCTTCCTGGAAGGCTTCCCACAGCCCCCGCTCCGTCGCCGAAAGGTCCTCGGGCGGCACCGCCCGGTCGTGCTGTGCAGCGGTCAACGACACGCTCCCCTGGTCTGCCCGCGTCCGTCCCGTACGGCTCTGATTCCCCTCGGGGCGGCACACTGAACGCTAGTACCAGGTACTGACAGTGACGATTTTGCGGTCCAGCCTGTGGACAACCGGGCCGCGGCCCTGGGCCGTCTGAGAGACTTGGAGGCGTGATCTCCCGAATCGATCTGCGCGGCTCCGCCGCCGCTTCCGATGCAGGCGGCGGCATCGACCGCGACCTGCTGCCCCGTGCCGAGCTCGACGTCGAGGCCGCCCTGGAGAAGGTGCGTCCGCTCTGCGAGGACGTCCGGCATCGCGGCACCGCGGCGGTGATCGAGATCACAGAGCGTTTCGACGGAGTGACGCTGGAGCGGCTGCGGGTGCCCGCGGAGGCGCTGCGGCGCGCGCTGGCCGAGCTGGACCCGGAGGTGCGCGCCGCGCTGGAGGAGTCGATCCGCCGCGCCCGCATCGTCCACCGCGAGCAGCGCCGCGCCGACACCGCGGTGCGGGTCGTCCCCGGCGGGACCGTCACGGAGCGCTGGCTCCCGGTCGCCCGCGTCGGGCTGTACGTGCCGGGCGGCCAGGCCGTGTATCCGTCCTCCGTCGTCATGAACGTGGTGCCGGCCCAGGAGGCGGGCGTGCCGTCGCTCGCCGTCTCCTCGCCCCCGCAGAAGGACGTGCCGAACTCGTGGGGCGCGGGACTGCCGCACCCGACGATCCTCGCCGCCTGCGCCCTCCTCGGCGTGGACGAGGTGTACGCGGCGGGAGGCGCCCAGGCCGTCGCCATGTTCGCGTACGGCACGGACGAGTGCGCCCCCGTCGACATGGTCACCGGCCCGGGGAACGTGTATGTGGCCGCCGCCAAACGCCTGTTGAAGGGCCGGATCGGCATCGACGCCGAGGCCGGCCCCACCGAGATCGCCGTCCTCGCCGACGACACCGCGGACCCCGCGCACGTCGCCGCGGACCTCGTCAGCCAGGCCGAGCACGACGAGCTGGCCGCCGCCGTGCTGGTCACGCCCTCGGAGCGGCTGGCGGAGGCGGTCGAGGCCGAGCTGAAGACGCAGGTGGCCGCCACCCGGCACGTCGAGCGGATCACCGCTGCGCTGGGCGGCCGGCAGTCCGGCATCGTGCTCGTGGACGACCTGGAGGCCGGCCTGCGCGTCGTCGACGCCTACGCCGCCGAGCACCTGGAGATCCAGACCGCCGACGCGGCGGCGGTCGCCGCCCGGGTGCGCAACGCCGGCGCGATCTTCGTCGGCGCGTACGCCCCGGTCTCGCTGGGGGACTACTGCGCCGGCTCCAACCACGTGCTGCCCACCGGCGGCTGCGCCTGCCACTCCTCGGGCCTGTCCGTGCAGTCCTTCCTCAAGGGCATCCACGTCGTGGACTACACGCGCGACGCCCTCGCCGAGGTCACCGCGCACGTGGTGAACCTCGCGGAGGCCGAGGACCTGCCCGCGCACGGCGCCGCGCTGAAGGCGCGTTTCGCCGGAGGCGAGCCAGGCGGGCACAGCGGAGGGAAGGTGCCGCAGCAGTGACCGCGATCGACGACCTGCCCGTCCGCGACGAACTGCGCGGCAAGTCCCCGTACGGCGCGCCCCAGCTCGACGTGCCCGTCCGGCTGAACACCAACGAGAACCCCTACCCGCTGCCCGAGCCGCTGGTCCGGCGCATCGCCGAGCGCGTCACCGAGGCCGCCCGCCACCTCAACCGCTACCCCGACCGGGACGCGGTCGAGCTGCGCACCGAGCTGGCGCGCTACCTGTCGCGCACCGCGGGCCACGAGGTGACCACCGCCCAGGTGTGGGCGGCCAACGGATCCAACGAGGTCATCCAGCAACTGCTGCAGACCTTCGGCGGCCCCGGCCGCACCGCCATCGGCTTCGAGCCGTCGTACTCGATGCACGCGCTCATCTCCCGCGGCACCGGCACCGGTTGGCTCTCGGGCCCGCGGCGCGAGGACTTCACGATCGACGCCGGCGCCGCCGAGCGCGCCATCGCCGAGCACCGCCCCGAGGTGGTGTTCGTCTGCTCGCCGAACAATCCCACCGGCACCGCCGTGGACCGCGGGACGGTCCTGCGGCTGTACGAGGCCGCGCAGGCGGCGGGCCCCTCGATGGTCGTGGTGGACGAGGCGTACGGCGAGTTCAGCCACCGCCCGTCGCTGCTGCCGCTGATCGAGGGCCGCCCGCGGCTGGTCCTCACCCGCACGATGTCCAAGGCGTTCGGCGCCGCCGGCCTGCGGCTGGGCTATCTCGCCGCCGACCCCGCCGTGGTCGACGCGGTCCAGCTCGTCCGGCTGCCGTACCACCTGTCCGCCGTCACCCAGGCCACCGCGCTCGCCGCCCTGGAGCACACCGATACCCTGCTCCAGTACGTCGAACAGCTCAAGCAGGAGCGGGACCGGCTGGTGTCGGAGCTGACCGCGCTCGGCTGCGAGGTCACCGAGTCCGATGCCAACTTCGTCCAGTTCGGCCGCTTCCCGGACGCGTACGCGGCATGGCAGCGGCTGCTGGACGCGGGCGTGCTGGTCCGTGACAACGGCGTGCCCGGCTTCCTGCGCGTCAGCGCAGGCACACCGGCGGAGAACGACGCGTTCCTCGATGCGGTGCGCGCGCTGAAGAAGGAGAGCAACTCATGACCCGCGTGGGCCGCGTCGAGCGCACCACGAAGGAGACCTCGGTCGTCGTCGAGCTGAACCTCGACGGCCGCGGCGAGGTCTCAGTGTCGACGGGCGTCGGCTTCTTCGACCACATGCTCGACCAGTTGGGCCGCCACGGCCTCTTCGACCTCACCGTCAAGACCGACGGCGACCTGCACATCGACAGCCACCACACCATGGAGGACACCGCGCTGGCCCTGGGCGCCGCCTTCCGGCAGGCCCTCGGCGACAAGCGCGGCATCGTGCGGTTCGCCGACGCCTCCGTGCCGCTGGACGAGTCGCTGGCCCAGGTCACCGTCGACCTGTCCGGCCGCCCGTACCTGGTGCACACCGAGCCCGAGGGCATGGCCCCGGTGATCGGCGCGGACTACGACACGACGATGACCCGGCACATCCTGGAGTCGTTCGTCGCCCAGGCGCAGATCGCCCTGCACGTCCACGTGCCGTACGGGCGCAACGCGCACCACATCGTCGAGTGCCAGTTCAAGGCGCTCGCCCGCGCCCTGCGCTATGCGGCGGAGATCGATCCGCGGCAGACCGGCATCCCGTCGACCAAGGGCGCGCTGTAATGAACGGCCTGTCGATACTGCTGATCTTCGTGGGGCTCTTCCTGCTCGGCGGCGTCATCTCCTTCGTCAAGCAGGGCCAGTCGAAGAACGTGATCGCCGTGCTCGCCATCGGCGCCGCGATGGCGCTCGCCGCGGGCGTCCTGCGGCTGGGGGTGTGGGGTTGACCGACCGCGCCGCCGCCACCGCTCCCACCGCCGCCACCGCTCCCACCGCCTCCGCCGTGCCCGCCGCCCGCCGCGGTGAGGGCGGCGGCGGGCGCAAGAGCGTCGTCGTCTTCGACTACGGCTTCGGGAACGTCCGCTCCGCCGAGCGCGCCGTCGCCCGCGCGGGCGCCGAGGTGGAGATCACCGGCGACTACGACCGGGCGATGGCCGCCGACGGCCTGCTGGTGCCCGGCGTCGGCGCCTTCGCCGCCTGCATGGGCGGGCTGAAGGAGGCCCGCGGCGACTGGGTCGTGGAGCGCCGGCTGGCCGGCGGCCGGCCCGTGCTGGGCATCTGCGTCGGCATGCAGATCCTCTTCGAGCAGGGCGTCGAGCACGGCGTACGGACCGACGGCATGGGCGAGTGGCCCGGCACGGTGGAGGCGCTGCGGGCCGACGTCGTGCCGCACATGGGCTGGAACACCGTCGAGGTCGGGGCCGGCTCCCGGATGTTCGCGGGCATCGACGCCGGGGAGCGCTTCTACTTCGTGCACTCCTACGCCGCCCGCCGCTGGGAGCTGGAGGTGCACAACCCGCGCATCTCCCCGCCCGCCGTCACCTGGAGCACCCACGGCGAGCCGTTCGTCGCAGCCGTCGAGAACGGACCCCTGTGGGCCGCCCAGTTCCACCCCGAGAAGTCCGGCGACGCCGGTGCCCTCCTCCTCAAGAACTGGATCGAGACCCTCTGATGACGCCCCGCGAGATGACCACCGCCCTGGAGCTGCTGCCCGCCGTCGACGTCCGCGACGGCCAGGCCGTACGCCTGGTGCACGGCGAGTCCGGCACCGAGACCGGCTACGGGGACCCGCTGGAGGCCGCGCTCACCTGGCAGCGCGCCGGCGCCGGGTGGCTGCACCTGGTCGACCTCGACGCCGCCTTCGGCACCGGCGACAACCGCGCCCGTATCGGCGAGGTCGTCGCGGCGATGGACCTCAAGGTCGAGCTCTCCGGCGGCATCCGCGACGACGCGTCCCTGGCCGCCGCCCTCGCCACCGGCTGCACCCGCGTCAACCTCGGCACCGCCGCCCTGGAGTCCCCCGAGTGGGTCGCCGCGGTCATCGCCGAGCACGGCGACCGCATCGCCGTCGGCCTCGACGTCCGCGGCACCACCCTGCGCGGCCGCGGCTGGACCCGCGACGGCGGCGACCTGTACGAGACGCTGGCCCGGCTCGATGCCGAGGGCTGCGCGCGCTACGTGGTCACCGACATCAACAAGGACGGCACCCTCCAGGGCCCCAACCTGCAACTGCTGCGCGACGTCTGCGCCGCCACCGACCGGCCGGTCGTCGCGTCCGGCGGCGTCTCCTCCCTCGACGACCTGCGGGCTCTCGCCACTCTCGTCCCGGAGGGAGTCGAAGGAGCGATCGTCGGGAAGGCGCTCTACGCGAAGGCGTTCACGATGGAAGAGGCGTTGGAGGCGGTGTCCTGATGGCCGGTGGCGGAGTGCGTCGAATCTCGTCCGGTGCCCCGTGGGAGGAGGAGTTCGGCTACTCGCGCGCGGTGGAACTGCCCAACGGCCTCGTGCTGGTGGCCGGCTGCACGTCCGTCGTGGACGGCGTGATCGTCGGCGAGGGCGATCCGCACATTCAGGCCATGACCGCCTTCGGCGTCGCGTTCGAGGCGCTGAAGCGGGTCGGCCTGGAGCGCGAGGACGTCGTGCGGACCCGGATGTTCCTCACCCACGCGCGCGATGTGGAGGCGGTCGGCGGGGCGCACAAGGAGCTGTTCGGCACCATCCGCCCCGCCGCGTCGCTGATCATCGTCTCCGGCTTCGTCGACCCGCGGCTGGTCGTCGAGGTCGAGGTCGAGGCGTACCGCCCAGGCGGCTCCCGGGAAGCGGCCGGCGCATGAGCCTTGCGGTACGGGTCATCCCCTGCCTCGACGTGGACGGCGGCCGCGTCGTCAAGGGCGTCCACTTCCGCAATCTGCGCGACGCCGGCGACCCCGTCGAGATGGCCAAGGTGTACGACGCGGAGGGCGCGGACGAGCTGACGTTCCTCGACATCACCGCGTCCTCCGGCGACCGCGAGACGACGTACGAGATCGTGCGCCGCACCGCGGAGCAGGTCTTCATCCCGCTCACGGTCGGCGGCGGCGTGCGGACGGTCGAGGACGTGGACCGGCTGCTGCGCGCGGGCGCCGACAAGGTCGGCGTCAACACCGCGGCGATCGCCCGCCCGGAGCTGATCCGCGAGATCGCCGAGCGCTTCGGCAGCCAGGTGCTGGTGCTCTCGGCCGACGCGCGGCGCTGCGGCGCCGGCGCGGCGACGCCCTCGGGCTTCGAGGTGACGACCCACGGCGGGCGGCGCGGAACGGGCCTCGACGCCGTCGAATGGGCCGAGCGGGCCGCCGGGCTGGGCGCGGGCGAGATCCTGCTCAACTCGATGGACGCCGACGGCACCAAGGACGGCTACGACACGGAGATGATCGCCGCCGTCCGCAAGCGGGTGACGGTCCCGGTCATCGCGAGCGGCGGCGCGGGCCGCCTCGACCACTTCCCGCCGGCGATCGACGCGGGCGCGGACGCGGTGCTGGCGGCGTCGGTGTTCCACTTCGGGGACCTGCGGATCGGTGAGGTCAAGGAGACGCTGCGCACAGCGGGCCGTGCCGTACGGGCCACGCCGCCCCGGGCCTGAGCGGGCCCCGCGGCGGCCGGCTCAGCCGGTGTGCAGGACCCGGAAGCGGCCGGGCTCCGCCGGATCCCGGTCGACGACCTGGACCGGCGGCCAGGCCCACTGCCACACGTCGATCCCGGGCACGCGCGAGAACCGTATCGGCCCCCGGGTCCCGTCGACCGCTACGTCCCCCCAGGCGGCGGTGCGCGCGCCCGCCCCGCCGCGGAGCACGGCGGCGAGGACGGCGAGCGTGTCGTAGCCCTCGAAGGCGACGAACGAGGGCGCCCCGGCGAGCCGTTCGCGCAGCGCCGCCTCGACGCGTACGCCGAGGGGCGTCAGCCGCTCCGGCAGATAGCGCAGGAAGGGGACCCCCGCGCCCTCGGCGCCCAGCAGCGCCGCCCACTCGTCGAACTCGGGCTGTCCGGCCGGGGCGCCGAGCAGCATCCCGGCCAGCCGCGGGTCGCGGCGTACGGACCGGACGAGCGGCACCGCGGGCTCCGGGTGGCCGACGAGCAGCAGGAGGGCCGTCGCGCCACTGGCGGCGAGCGCGTCGCACAGGGCCTCGGGGGTGAGCGCACCCACGTCCAGCTCCGTCACCGTGCCCCCGTGCGGGGCGAGCCGGTCGTGCAGGATCCGGGTCCCGGACGCCCAGTAGACGCTCGGCTGGGCGGCCACGGCGAGACGGCGGTGGCCCGCGCCGAGGAGGAAGTCCGCGTACAGCCGCCAGCCGTGGGTCTGCGCCGGGGCGATCCGCGCGATGCCGTCGGCCGGCTGCTCGGTGAGCGCGTCCAGGACCGCGGACGAGCACAGGAACGGCACGCCGAGGGCGTCGGCCCGGGCGGCGGCGGTACGGGCGACGACGCTGTGGTACTCGCCCGCCAGCGCGGCGACGCCCAGCCCGGCCAACTCGTCCACCGCCGCCGCGGCGCGCCGCGGATCTGCGGCCGTGTCCCGTACCAGCAGCTCCAGGGGGCGCCCGGCGATGCCGCCGGCGTCGTTGACCTCGCGGGCGCCCAGTTCGAGCCCGGCGACCAGATGCCGGCCCGCCTCGGCCCAGCCGGGCGGGGTGAGCGGGGCGAGGGCGCCGATGCGCACGGGCTCGTCGTCTCGTCGCGGTGGGGGCGCCTGGGTGACCATGGCGGCCATTGCACAGGTCAACGCCCCCGCCGGCAACCGATTATCAGTCCGCGGACCGGCTCACCCGGCGCGGCCCACGGGCGCGCCCGGCAGGGCCGCCACCAGCCGGTCCACCTGCCGCAGGGACGCCGCCAGTACCGCGTCCGGGTCCGGGGCGTGCGCCACCGCCATCGCGCACTCGCAGAGCGCCCCGAAGACCACCGATGCCATCGCGTCCAACTCCACCGCCGGAACGGCGTCTTCACCGCCGTACACGACCGTGCCGACCGCCTGCTCCAGCCCGCGCCGCGTCATCGCCCGGCAGTCCGCCTGCACCTCGCGCATCACGGCCCAGCCGAGCGCTCCCGGGGCGTCGAGCAGCGTGATCCGCTGGGTGCCGGGCTCGATGGAGCCGGTGAGGAACGCGCGCTGGCCCGCGCGCAGGCCGTCCCACGGGTCCGGGCAGGCGCGGAAGGCGTCGGCGATGGCGTCGCGCAGCCGGTGCTGCTCGGCCGCGTAGACGGCGTGGAAGAGGGTCTGCTTGTTACGGAAGTGGTGGTAGAGCGCACCCTTCGTGATGCTCGCCTGGGCGCAGATCGCGTCGAGGGAGGCGGCGGCGTAGCCGTCCCGGGCGAAGTGCACGCGGGCGGCGCCGACCAGGCCCTTCGTCGTCGTCGCCGTGCGCTCCTGCTGCGTTCTGCGGGTCTTCATGCGGGCATTCTAGGCGGCGTACCCTGTACATACGTACTCCCGGTATGTAACTCTGCGGTAGCCAGGCCAGGCCGAGAACCTGACGCCGCAGCGCGAGAGAGGGGCCCGACGCCCATGACCACCACCGCAGTCGTCGTCGACGCCGTCCGCACGGCCTCCGGCAAGGGCAAGCCGGGCGGCGCCCTGTCCGGCGTCCACTCCGTCGACCTGCTGGCCGAGGTGCTGCGCGCGCTCGTCGACCGCAACGGGCTCGACCCCGCGCGGCTCGACGACGTGATCGCCGGCTGCGTCACGCAGGCCGCCGACCAGTCGTTCAACATCGCCCGCAACGCCGTGCTCGCCGCCGGCTTCCCCGAGTCCGTGCCCGGCACCACCGTCGACCGGCAGTGCGGCTCCTCGCAGCAGGCCGCGCACTTCGCGGCGCAGGGGGTGATGGCCGGGGCGTACGACATCGCCGTGGCCGCCGGTGTCGAGTCGATGAGCCGGGTGCCGATGGGCACCGCCGCCGTGGGCCGCGACCCGTTCGGCGACCGGCTCGCCGCCCGCTACCCGGGCGGGCTGATCGCCCAGGGCCACTCCGCGGAGCTGATCGCGGCGCGCTGGGGGCTGGGGCGTACGGAGCTGGACGCGTTCTCCGAGCGCTCGCACCGGCTGGCGGTACGGGCCTGGGAGCGGGGCGTCTTCGACGCGGACGTCGTGCCCGTGGGGGAGCACCGCAAGGACGAGACCGTACGGCCGTCGACGTCCCTGGACGGGCTCGCCGCGCTCAAGCCGTCCTTCTACGACCCGGCCGTCGCCGAGCGCTTCCCCGAGATCGGCTGGCACATCACGCCCGGCAACTCCTCGCCGCTCACGGACGGCGCCTCCGCCGTGCTGATCACGAGCGAGGAGCGGGCGGCGGAGCTGGGCCTCACGCCGCGGGCGCGGTTCCACTCCTTCGCCGTGACCGGCGACGACCCGGTGCTGATGCTGATGGGCGTCGTACCGGCGACGCGGAAGGTGCTGGCCAAGGCGGGCCTGACGATCGGCGACATCGACGCCTTCGAGGTGAACGAGGCATTCGCGCCCGTGCCGCTGGCATGGCAGCGCGACGTGGGAGCGGACCCGGAGCGGGTCAACGTCCACGGCGGCGCGATCGCCCTGGGCCACGCGCTGGGCGCGTCGGGCACGCGGCTGCTGGGCACGCTGCTCGGCGCGCTGGACGCGGTGGACGGCCGCTACGGGCTGCAGGTGATGTGCGAGGCGGGCGGCCTGGCGAACGCGACGATCGTGGAACGCCTCCGGTAGCGCTGCGCGGAGTTCCGCCGCCGGCGTCCTACCGGCGGAGGAACCGGGCGGCGAGACCCTAGGATCTGTCTTCAATCTCGCGTCGTTCGCCCGCAGGGAGGGCGGCGCAGGGGGCACCGCCCACGCCCCCGGGGCGTAGGGGGAGTCTGGTGCGTGCGATCGCAAGGCGGAGGGCCGACCGCATAGCGGGCCTCTTCGGCCGATCCCGACAACGCAGCGAGCGTGCGTGCCAGGCTCCCCCACAGCGCGCTGCGCGCACGTGGGCGGTACCCCCAGCCGCAGACGGGAGAGTGAAGACACCCTAGCGGCGTACCTTGAACTTCAGGTGCAGCACTCCTTCGCCCTCGATGACGACGTGCGGATCCTCCAGCAGGTGCTGCCCGCGGATGCCGCCGAAGTAGCGTCTGCCCGATCCGAACACCACCGGGACCACGTCCATCGCCACCTCGTCCACCAGACCGGCCGCGAGCGCCTGGGCCCCCGCTTCGCCGGCGTTCACCGCGACAACCCGCTCCCCGGCGAGCTCCCGGGCCTTGCCGATCGCACCCGGCACGCTGTCGGCGAAGTGGCAGGACGCCTCCGGATGCCACCCCGGCGGCTTCGGCCGGTGGGAGACCACGACGATGTGATCGCCTGCGGGCGGCCGGCCCTCCCAGCCGTTCACCTGGTCGAAGAGGGTGCGGCCCATCACGATCGTGCCGATCGACTCCCACATCGACCGGACATAGTCTGCCGACGCGCGGGAGACCTTGAAGCCGGTTCCGGCACCGGAATGGTCGAACTCCCCCTCCTCGCCCACGACGAGGGGGACGTCCCCGCCGAAGTACCAGTCGTGCAGGGGACCGACCTCGCCGTTCTCATCGGCGATGAAGCCGTCCACCGACACCACACTGTGCATGATCACCGTGCCCACGGGCTCTCCTCGACGTGTCCTTGCGGGTTTCCGCGATCTTCCCGCACCGTGGGGACCCGGGCATGTAAGAAATCAATCGGCCGGCATCGGGCCGAGATCCTGCGGATCCCGCCGCTCGGCGGGGAACCGGCGCCGCAGCGCCAGGTACTCCGTGGGAGTGTGGCCGGTGAAGTCCTTGAACTCCCTGCTGAAGTGGGCGTGGTCGAAATAGCCCGCCGTCTGGGCGAGACCGGACCAGTCGACCGGGCGCAGGGCGTCCACCGACACGATCAGCCGCGCAAAGCGGTAGATCCGCGCCATCCGCTTCGGGGTGACACCCACGTGATCCTTGAAGAGGCCGGCCAGATGATTGCCGCTCACCCCGGCGGCATCGGCCAGCGCACGGACCGCGACCGTGCCGTGCGAGGTCTCCAGCCACCCGCCCGTGTGCCGGACCAGGTCGAGACCGCGCGCGGGGGCCACGGCGAGATGCGAACGCAGCTCCTCCTCCACCACCCGCAGCGCCTCGGCGGCCGACGCGGCGTCGCCGATCCGGTTGCGTATCCGGTCCGCGGAGCGTTGCCAGACGGCGTCGAGTGGTGCCCACCGGTTGCGCAGTTCGGCCGCCGGCAGGCCGGCGAACGGCGACATGCCCCAGGGTTTGAAGTGCACCCCGACGAGCCGCACACGCGGAGGGTACGCGAAGAGGAAGCGCCTGGTCCATACGCCCATGAACCACCCGTCCGTCATCAGCGCCGGCGGCACGGAACGGTCCGAGTCCCACAGGCGGACCGGTCCGCCGTGGTGCAGGAACAAGTGCGCCGACGGCATCGGGGGAACGTTCATCAGCCGGTGCCGCGGCACTCCGGTGAGGCAGTAGATGTCGTCGATGAAGCGGTCGAGCGGCGGAGCGGGCACGATGCCGACGTATTCCACGGGCCCAGTATGGCCGCCTGACCGCGGGCGAGGGAACGGCGGCCCGGGCCCTGACGCAGCCCGGCCCGCCGTCCGGCGCCGCTAGGCCCTGTCTGACAAATCCCGTCTGCGGCTGGGGGTACCGCCCACGTGCGCGCAGCGCGCTGTGGGGGAGCCTGGCACGCACGCTCGCTGCGTTGTCGGGATCGGCCGAAGAGGCCCGCTATGCGGTCGGCCCTCCGCCTTGCGATCGCACGCACCAGACGCCTGGGGGTACCGCCCACGCGCGCTTGCGCGCTGTGGGGGAGCCCGCCCAGAGGGCGGACGGCGCTGTGTGTCAGACAGGGACTAGGCGCCCAGCGCCTCCGCCGTGCGCAGCGCGCCCGCCGCCTCGTCCTCGCGGCCCTGGCGCTGGAGCGTGCGGCCCAGCATCAGGTGGGCGTAGTGCTCGACCGGGTCGCGGTCGAGGACCGCGCGCAGCTCCGTCTCGGCGCGGGTCAACTGCGCGGAGTGATAGTACGCCCGGGCCAGCAGCAGCCGGGGCGCGACCTGGTCGGGGTACTCCTCGACCACCGCGGTCAGCAGCTTCGCCGCCCCCACGTAGTCCTTCGAGTCGAAGAGCGCACCGGCCCGCTCCCAGCGGGACGCCGCGTCCTCCGCCTCGGGCGCCGCGAAGATGTTCAGCACGTCGCTCCAGCGGCTGGCGGCCGGCTCGCCGTCGGGACCGAAGGCGTTGAAGCCCCGGAACTCCTCGCTCATGTCACTCCTTCCGGGTCTCCGGCCGCAGTGCGGCCAGTTGCTGCTCGAACGGGACCACCTGCTCGGGACCGCCGGCCGCCGGGCGCGGCTGCCGGCCGTGCATCAGCTCGGCCAGCTCGCCCGCGGCGCGGGCGATCCGGGTGGGCAGGGTGTCGGTCAGCGGGTCGCCGCTGCCGCCCCAGTCGTCGGCCGCCGCGTACACCGCGGTGGGGATGACGACGGACCGCAGGTAGGCGAAGAGCGGCCGCATCGCGTGCTCCAGCACCAGCGAGTGCCGCGCCGTCCCGCCGGTCGCCGCGACCAGCACCGGCTTCCCGGCCAGCGCACCGTCGTCCGCCGCCCCGATCACGTCGAAGAACGACTTGAACAGTCCGCTGTACGAGCCGGAGAAGACCGGCGTCACGGCGATCAGGCCGTCGGCGCCCGTCACCGCGTCGATCGCCTTGGCGAGGGCCGCGGACGGGAAGCCGGTGACGGTGTTGTGGGCGATGTCGGCGGCCAGGTCGCGCAGCTCGACCACCTGCACCTCGACCTGCCGGCCGTCGTCGGCCGGCTGCCGCCGTACCGCCTCCGCCAGCCGGTCGGCGAGCAGCCGGGTGGACGAGGGCACGCTCAGCCCGGCCGACACCACGGTCAGCTTCAGCGCGGTCACTACGCCACCTCCTCCTCGTCGCCCTGCCCGGCGGCGGCCGCCGCCACGCGGGCGGCGTGGGTCGGCGCCTCCGGCACGGACGCCGGACGGTTCTTCGCGAACTCCGCGCGCAGCACCGGCACGACCTCCTCGCCGAGCAGGTCCAACTGCTCCAGCACGGTCTTCAGCGGCAGGCCCGCGTGGTCGAGGAGGAAGAGCTGCCGCTGGTAGTCCCCGAAGGACTCGCGGAACGTCAGCGTCTTGTCGATGACCTCCTGCGGGCTGCCCACGGTCAGCGGCGTCTGCTCGGTGAACTCCTCCAGCGAGGGCCCGTGCCCGTACACCGGCGCGTTGTCGAAGAAGGGCCGGAACTCCCGTACCGCGTCCTGCGAGTTCCTCCGCATGAACACCTGCCCGCCGAGGCCGACGATCGCCTGCTCCGGCGTGCCGTGCCCGTAGTGGGCGTAGCGCGTGCGGTACAGCTCGATCAGCCGCTGGAAGTGCTCCTTCGGCCAGAAGATGTTGTTGGCGAAGAAGCCGTCGCCGTAGTACGCGGCCTGCTCGGCGATCTCCGGCGAGCGGATGGAGCCGTGCCAGACGAACGGCGGCACGCCGTCCAGGGGACGCGGGGTGGAGGTGAAGCCCTGCAGCGGGGTGCGGAAGCGGCCCTCCCAGTCGACGACGTCCTCGCGCCACAGGCGGTGCAGCAGCGCGTAGTTCTCCACGGCGAGCGGGATGCCCTGCCGGATGTCCTGGCCGAACCAGGGGTAGACGGGCCCGGTGTTGCCCCGGCCCATCATCACGTCCACCCGGCCGTCCGCCAGGTGCTGGAGCATCGCGAAGTCCTCGGCGATCTTCACCGGGTCGTTCGTGGTGATCAGCGTGGTGGAGGTGGACAGGATCAGCCGCTCCGTGCGCGCCGCGATCCAGCCCAGCATGGTGGTGGGGGACGAGGGGACGAACGGCGGGTTGTGGTGTTCGCCGGTGGCGAAGACGTCGAGACCGACCTCCTCGGCCTTGAGCGCGACGGCGGTCATGGCCTTGATCCGCTCGTGCTCACTCGGCACCCGACCCGTGGTGGGGTCCTGGGTGACGTCGCCGACACTGAAGATCCCGAACTGCACCGGATCTCACCCTCTCCGTGGTTGAAAGCTCAATCACACCGGAGAACGTGTGTCTGCGCAACCCTATTCCCCGCCATGTCCCGGCAGGTCGGAGCCCTGCCGGGAGCCCGCGCCGGGGCCGCCGCCCGGGGCGGCCGGGCGCGGCGCGGGACGGCGGCACCACGCGGCGAAGCCGGCCGGCCACCCCGCGTGGCGGGGCGCCGGCCGGCCCGCCGCGTCAGGCGGACGGGAACAGCTCGGCGTACACCGCGAAGGCGATCGCCAGCCCCGCCTGCGCCCAGAAGCGGTGGTACGTGAACTCCGGCGCCGGCCCGCCGTCCAGATGGGCCTGCACCTTCGGCCACTCCGGGTCGTCGCGGTACCACGAGCGCAGCTCGATGAACGTGACGCCCGGCTCGACGACGTCGCCGTTCGGCATCGTCCCCGACCAGCCGGACGGGACGTACACCTCGTCGGTGAAGCGCCGGTAGTCGGCCCGCGTCTCGGGTACCGCGATGCCCAGGTCGTCGGCGTTCGCGGCCAGCGCGTCCAGCAGCCGCTTGGCGACGTCGGCCGTGGCGGCGTCGCCGGCCTTGGCCGCGTAGTACGTCAGCGTCTTGGCCAGCGCCGACGCGACGCCCACGTCCGTGCCGTACTCCGCGACCGAGACGTGCAGCCCGGCGTTCGCGCCGGGGCTCGCCGGGTTCCAGGTGTCCGGGGCGCCGTCCCAGGACAGCGTCGCCGGGATGCGGAACGTGCCGTCCGCCTCCGCGGTGATCTCCGGCGTGACCCAGGCCACCCACTTCTCCAGGAGCGCCTGCGCCGTCGCGTTGCCCGAGGCGTAGTACAGCTCCGCGACCCGTTCCATGCCCCAGCACTGCATGCCGAACCAGTTGTTGCTGGGCGGGTCGTGGTAGACGGGCTGCCAGTCGTAGGCCATGCCGTAGAAGGTCGGCGTGCCCGCGGGCGGGCTGCCGTACTGGCCCTCCCAGCTGTTGGTGCAGCCGCCGGCGATCCCGCCCTCCGCGGACTGCAGCCAGCGCAGGAACTCCAACTGCCGGGTCAGGCTCGTCGACCAGTCGCTCTTCGCGGTGGGGGACTTGGGGGTCAGCTCGGGCACGGTGGAGAGCGCCCAGGCGGCGAAGGGGTTCTGGTAGCCCTGGTGGGAGGCGCCGTCGCCGATGCGCCAGGCCCAGCCGCCGCTGCCCGCGGCGCCGCCCCAGGCGTAGTACCAGGACAGCAGGTAGTGCTGGGAGCTGCGTCCTGAGCCCGCCGGGCACCCGGTGGGGCTGGTGCAGTCGCCGATCCGCTTGAAGTACTTGTCGAACATCGAGTACCGCAGGTAGTCGCCCATCTTCGCGGCCCGCGCCACCGAGGCGGAGATCTGCCCGGCGTTGCCCTGCGCTTCGGCCCAGGTCAGCGCCCAGTACGCGGCCTGCACGGCGCGGGCGTCGGCGTCCGGGGCGTTGGTGTACTTCCACTGCTGCGCGTAGGAGGCGTCCCCGACGAAGAGGTCGAGGTAGCCGTTGGGGCCGCCGTACTCGAAGAGGTCGGTCGTCGGCTGCGGGATGGTCTCCCAGACCGACTCCTCCGAGCCGCGCTGGTAGCTGTTGATGTACGAGGGACCGGGCCCCGGGCCGTTCTGGCCGCCGGTGCCGGGGGTGTTGCCGTAGCCGTAGGTGTTGTCGACGTCGAGCAGCCAGTGCATGCCGTAGATGTCCATCGTCCCGTACGCGGACGCCAGTTCGGCCGCCAGCGGGTCCTGGCCGACGGACACGGACGGGTCGAGCTGCGCCGGGTACTGGGAGACGTCCGAGTACTCGGGCGCGTAGGTGGCGGGCGCGCCCGGGTTGTACGAGCCGTTGGCGGGCTGGTCGGCGCGGGTCGGGATGATGTACTGCTCTGCCGCCTCCCATGCGGCGTTGAACGGACCCCAGTCGCCGGTGACCCTGCCGTACGCGGCCTCCAGCCACATCCAGTAGCTGAACGCCTCGGACGTCGTCTCGTGCCCGTGGTCGGGCGCCTCGACGATCAGGGTCTCCACGCTGTGGTAGGGGATGCCGTCCGGGCTGAAGTACCCGTTGGCGGGGTCCTTGATCTTCTCGTACTGGGCGAGGAAGAGGTCGTCGTACGGACCCTGCGGGGCCGCCGTCGTCGTCTCCTCGGGGGCCGTGCCGGCCCGGGCGGCGGTGGGTGCTGCGACGGCCGTAGCTAAGGCGGCGCCGCCGGCCGCGGCGGTGAACCGCCGGCGGGACAGTGACTTGGACATGGGGGGTCTCCTCGGGGAGCCCGCGGGCGCGCGGCCCTGCGGGAGGGGTGGGAGGTGGTGATGCGGGGCCGTGGGCAGGGGCCAGGCCGATCCCGGGAGCCGGGCGGACCGCGCGGGGTCCGGCGGGGCGCCCTCGCTGCCCGGTGAGGGGGGTGGACGCCTGGCTCCTTCTGCCCGTGAGGCGCCGTGGGTGCCCGGTGGCGGCCGTCCCGGGGGCCGCCACCGGGCCGCTCCGCCGCCGGGATCCGGCGGCCGGCGGCGGAGGGCGCGGGGAACTCGCGTGCGCTAGTTCACCGGCGGGTTCGCGTTGGCGATCAGTTCTTCGAACTGCGCCTGGAACCAGTGACCGGAGGTCGGCGCGTCGGGAAGGGCGCCCGACATGTTGAACTGGTTGCGCGCGTTGCCCTCGTACGTCGGGTCGCACATCCGGTCGAAGCCCTTGTCGTCGTCCGGGATCTCTTCGCTGGCGCCGTCCGACTCACCCGGGGGCTTGATCCACGCGTAGGCGTGGATGTTGGCCGCGGGCGAGACCGTCGGCCGCTCGCCGAGGCCGGCTCCGGACTGGTTGCACCAGTTGCCGAGGTGGATCCGGCGGTCGGTGCGGCTGTCGTTGACGTACTCCTCACCGGGCCCGGAGATGTCCCCGGGACCGGTCGGCCGGTCGGCGCCACCCCAGCCGTTGCGCGAGGTGTCGATGATCGCGCCCATGCCGGACGGGAACCCGGCGGCCGGAGCTGCCTTCGTGACGAACGCCTGGGCGAAGGACTGCTCGTCCACGTAGCGGTTCCAGTCCACCCAGGAGCTGTGCCCCTCCCGGATGGGCCCGTCGCCGGCCACGTCGTCGATCGAGAAGTACGGCTCCTCGGTGGCGCCGTAGTTCGCGGTGTTGGCGGCGAAACCGGTGACGTCCTCGGGCGTGGCGCCCTCGGCGTTGGCGGCCTGGTAGAGCAGGTCGGCGGTCGGCTGGAAGTTGTCGTCCCAGCCGATCCAGCCGTGGTGGCCGATGTCGATGTAGTTGTAGACGTTGCCGTTGTCGCCGAGCGTGGCGAGGTTGTAGCCCACGCCCTTGACGTAGTTGCCGTTGGCCTTCATCACGTCGCACTCGGGCGTGCCCGTGGGCCGGCCGCTGACGTTGGTGACGAGGTTGGGCAGCGAGTCGATCTCGACGACGTTGATGATCTTGAGGCTCTCGTACGCCGGGTCGTCGAGGATCTCGTCGATCGGATCGATGAACTCGTTCTTGTACCGGTCGATCTCGGTCGGGCCCAGCTCGCCCCGGGAGGCGAGCGCGGCGCAGTCGCGGCCGGGCAGGTTGTACGTGACGATCTGGATGGCGTCGGCGCCCTGCGCCAGCGCCTCGTCCATGTGCTCGCGAAGACCCATGGTGTTGGAGCCGTCGGAGCCGCTCGTAATGGCCGCGATGCTGTCGAGCCATACGGCGGTGGGGGTGTCGGCGATGGCGGCGCCGCCGCCCTGGGTGGCCGCGGCGGACCAGTCGGGGTTCACGTACAACTGGCTGCCCGCGTACGGGTTGTCGCCGGGCGCCGCGGTCTCGGCCGCCGCGGGCGGCGCGGACAGCGAGTACGTCAGCAGGGTCCCGGTGGCCGCCAGCGCCGCCGCGCTGACGCCGGTGACACGGAGGCGTGACTTTCTCATGCGGCTCTCCTTCCACGCCCGTGGCGGGCGTTGGAGGTGGGGGGTTGCGGGGGGTGTGCGTGGGGGGCCGTTCAGGAGCGCGGCATTACTGACGAGTACATGTCAATTCTTGACCTTCCCGCCGCGCGTCCCGAGCGGTGGTGTGTGAAGGGTGGGAGCGCTCCCATATCGCGTTGCGAGGCTAACAGCTCAAAGAAGTGTTGTGAAGGGTCCGCCCACGAGGACGGGCGTCTTCACTGGTCGTAGGAGCGAACCGGGCAGGTGGCGAACAGGCGGGCGGGGCACGGCAGTTGGATGCCGCGCCCCGCCGCGTGCCAGTTGTCCCGGACGCCCGCCCGCCCGGTCGGCCGCCGCGGTCGCCGCGGTCGCCGCGGCCCTCGGGGCGTTACGCGCCCGCCCGTGCCCCGATCTCCGCGACCAGCCGCTCCGCCACCGGCACCGCGATCCCGTGCGCCCCCGCGGCGCGCAGCAGCGCGCCGCCGATGGGGTCGAGTTCGAGGGGGCGGCCCGCCTCCGCGTCGCGGAGCATCGAGGACTTCGTACGGGCCGGGAAGGTGTCGTACATCGACGCGACCGCGTCCGCGTCCACCCGGGCCCCGGACGCGCTCGCGACCGCGGCGGTCTCCGCCAGCAGCGCCAGCATCTCGTCCCGGTGCTCGGTCCGTACGCCGCCGACGGGCAGGCCGTGGCGGGTGGTGAGCAGGGCCATCGGCGCGAGGAAGGCCATCTTCGTCCACAGGACGCTCGCCTCGTCGTCCCGGACCTGCACCTCGGCGCCGGCGTCGGTCAGCACCCGCGCGACCGCCTCCAGCCGCGCGCGCGGCGCCGTGGCGGAGGCGAGCGAGACCTTGGTGAACGGGCTGCCGTGCTCGATGAGTCCGGGCGCGATCCGGGTGGACTCCACGGTGATCGTGCCGGCGGCGACCTGCTCGGGGCGGTAGCGCTCGCGCAGCGCGGCCATGTGGTCGACGCCGTTGAGCAGCGGCACCACGAGTCCGTCGCCGAGCGCCGCGGGGGGCACCCGTTCCAGGGCGGCGTCGAAGGCCGTGGCCTTCACGGCGACGACGCACAGGTCGACGGGTTCGCGCAGTTCGGTGTCGCCGGCCACGTGGGTGGCGAAGTCGCCGAACTGCTTGCTGTTGACGGTGATTCCGTCGGCCTGGAGGGCGCCGGCGGTCGCGTCGCCGGCCAGACAGGTCACCCGGTGCCCGGCCCGGGCGAGCAGCCCGGCGAGCAGCCCGCCGACCCCGCCGGGACCGAGCACGGCAGCGTTCATCGGATCCATGCGGAGCAGTAAAGGCCAGTTCACCGAGGACGTCCACACCGCCCGCGGTCACCTCCGCGGCGCCGCCGCGACGAGCTGGGCGAGGTGGCCGGCGGCGTCGCGCAGCGGGGTGTCGTCCGCGGTCACGCGGGTCAGCAGCTCGGCGCCCTCCAGGACGCTGATGACCGTGCCGGCCAGCGAGCGGGCCGCCGCGGGCTCGATGCCGCTCCTGGTGAGCTTGACCATGATCATGTCGCGCCAGTCCGTAAGCGCCCGGGTGGCCGCCTCCTGGAGTCCGGGGACGCGGCCGATGGTCTCCAGCGCGGTCACCGCGACCGGGCAGCCGTCCGTCCACTCCGACCGCCTGAGGTCCTCGGCGAGCAGCAGCGCGCACGCGGCCGTGGCCTCGGCCGGGTCGGCGGCGGAGGCGAGCCCGCGCGCCAGCAGCTCGCCGAACTCGCGGGCGCCGTGGCGCATCGCCTCGACGGCCATCGTTCCGCGAGCTGCTGGGGGACGGCGCCCTCGACGGCGCGGGCGGCGCCCACCTGCTGCCGAAGCCGGTGTCCGGCGGCGTGCCGCTGCTGGTCACCGGGTCCTCGCAGCAGTCCCGCGACTGGATCGCCGAGTACGCGGACGGGTGGCTGGTGTACCCGTCGGCCACCGCCGACCCCGCGGGCCCGCAGCGACTGGGGCAGAAGCTCGCCGACTGGCGGGCGCTGGTCCCCGGCGGCGAGTTCCGCCCGGTCGCCACCAACGAGTGGATCGACCTCGTCGAGGACCCCCGGCCACCCGCCCACCCCGCTGCGCGGCGGCTTCGTCCTGCGTACCGGCGCGCGCGGACTCGTCGAACTCCTCGGCCGCTGGCGGGACGTCGGCGTCAACCACGCTGCCCTCGGTGTCCAGCACGGCCGCCGCCCCGCGGCGGAGGCGGTGGCCCAACTCGCCGAGGAGGTCGTCCCGCACTTCCCCGCCCTGGCGGCCCCGGCGCCGCTCGACCCCGCGTGGTGACCCCGCTCCGCCCTCCCGGCTCCGACCAGGCGGACCCGGGCGCGTACCGCGAGGCGATGCGGCACTTTGGGACGGGCATCGCGGTGGTCACGACGTGCGGGCGGTGGGGCACGCAGGGGGCGGGCGGGCAGCAGGGTGGTTGCGGCCCGGGTGGTGTGTGCGGTCCGGAGGGTGCTTGCGGCCCGGGTGGTGCGTGCGGCCAGGAGGGTGCTTGCAGTGCGTGCGATGCCTGCGGGGGCGCTGCTGGCCCCCGCGGTGCCTGCGCCCCGCACGGCATGACCGCCAACTCGCTGCTGTCGATCTCCCTGCGCCCGCCGACCCTGCTGATCTCCCCCCAGCGGGGCAGCCGCACGCAGGCCCTCATCCGGGAGACGGGTGCCTTCACCGTGAACATCCTGGCCGCCGACCAACACGCCCTGGCCGACCACTTCACCCGCCGCGACGCCTTCGGCGCCGACGAGTTCGCGGGCATCGACCACCGTCCCTCGCGGTACGGCGGCGGGCCGGAACTGGCGGGGAGCGCGGCGGTCCTGTCGTGCCGTACGACGCGACACGTCGAGGTCGCCGACCATACGCTGATCATCGCGGAGGTGACGGCGGTCGGCTGCGGAGGGCCGGGGGAGCCGCTGCTCTATCCGGCCCGGAGCTACCGGAGGCTGGGCGAGGGGGCAGGGGGTGGCACCGCCTCACCCGACGCCGACGGGAGGCAGCTCGACCAGGTCCCGAATGGCTGCCGGCGGGAAGTCCGGCCATGAGTCGGGGGCTTCCCGATCGAGAACGCGCAGGTGTTTGTCGATGAAGCGCTGGGCGTTGCGCAGAACTCCGGCGGCGGTGAGGGCTTCGATACTGCCGTCCCGCAGCGCGTCGGCGAGTTCGTCGAGGTCGAGGACTTCGTAGCGCCGGCCGCGCGGGGGCACGACGATATCGACGTAGAGGTCGTGGACCACCAGTTGCTTCGGGGCGGTTTCCGCCACTTCGACCAGGTCGACGTACCATCCGCCTTCGAGCGTGCCGAGCCGTGGGCGGTTCGGTTTGTGACGCAATGGGTGCATTTCCGAGTTCGCTTGATGAGCTTCTGGCGCCCGGATTAGCTTCACGTTCGCGTCGAGTCCAGGAGGAGCCTTGAGTTCGCAGGACGCGAAGGTGTGCATCGGAGCTACGCCGTGAAGCTTGGAACCCGGCTTCGGGTGAGCAGCGCAACCTGGGCCGTCCCCGTCTGCCTCGGGTTGATATATCTCTACTTCTTCAAGAGCTTCAAGGAAGACTTCAAGCCACCCACGGGGCAGCCTGAATATGCGCCGTACGTTGTTTCGTCCGTACTCTTGTCGTTCTACGCGGTGTCATATGCTGTCGCCTCGGGGCTTTCCGCATGGGAAGCGGGTCGCCTCAAGCGGGACCAGGTGTGGAAGCTATCCCCCGTGCGCTTTCGCTACAGGATTGCATTAGAGTCACTTCTGCCTGTCGTCGCTGTCGCATGGATTCTGATTCTTGTCCCTGTGTGCATGGCTCTGGTGCAAGAAGGAACGGCACCTGACGCAGGATCATTGGTCCTTGTGCTGATGGCGCTGGTGATTTCACTCGCGCACTGTGCGATCGGGTTCTGTGTCGGCACGGTCACCCCGCCGCGTCTTGCGCCGCCGATTCTTTCCGTCGCCGTCTTCTACGCGGTTTCTGCGGCATGGTCGTACGAGCCGTTCTGGTTGCGACACCTCTCGGGGCATTATGCGACGGATCTCTTGTTCGGCGAACTTTGAGGGCATTGACTATGAACTCAACCCTGGAGTGACCATTCTTCTCGGCCCCAACGGTGCGGGGAAGTCCACCCTCCTGCGCCTGGCGGCGGGTGTTGCGCAGCCAACGAAGGGCGCGATCGCCCTCGACGGCATACCGTCCGGGGACCGCTCATACCGGAGAACGGTTGCTTGGATGCCCCAGAACATCCCCGTCATGGCAGGACTTACGGCCAGAGAGCAGGTCGCCTACGTCGGCTGGTTGAAGGGGATGAGCAAGTCTTCGGCATGGGAGTCTGCTTCCGATGCGCTGGCGCAGGTGGAGCTTTCCGCGCAAGAGAATGTGAAGATGAATCGGCTGAGCGGCGGCCAGGTGCGGCGCATCGGCATCGCGTCAGCAATGGTCCACGGGGCAAAGGTCCTGCTCCTTGACGAGCCGACTGCCGGCCTGGACCCGACGCAGAGGCGTCAGTTCCGAACTCATCTGACTGATCTCCGGCCGGATGTCCGCGTGATGATGTCCACCCACGACGTGACGGACTTGGCGGAGGAGTCGGATCACGTTGCGGTTCTGAGCACCGGAAGGCTCGTGTTCGAGGGCCCGACCAATGCGTTCCTGGCGCACGCTCCGAGTGACGTGGCTCCGGGGCGCAGAGCGGAGGCCGCCTACTCGGCTCTCACGGGGTAGGTTTCCGCCATGAGCGAGCCAACGGCCGAGTACGCATGCCTCATGCCGTCAGCGGTTCCCGGCCGTCAGCCAGGTGGTGTCGGCGGAGGCGGGTGAAGGCGGTGGGCGTGGGGCGGTGCGGGAGGAACTCCTTGATCCGCTGCGCGCATTCCCGTGGGCTTGCCGCGCTGGTGTCGCACTCGAAGTCGTAGTCACCGTGGCTGTGGACCAGGTCGTACTGGTGCGCCGCGAGGCCCGGCGGGCGGTCGCCCCGGGCCCGCTCGCGGCGGGTCAGCTCGTCCAACGGGCAGTAGACACCGACGAACAGCACGTCCTCAGCCGGCAGCAGCGTCAGGCAGTCGAGCAGCCGCCACGGCTCGCTCAGCACATGGTCGACCACGATGTCGTTGCCCGCCTCCGCCATGGCCGCGATCGAGCGGTGGAAGCCCATCCTGGTCCGCCGCAGCGCGGCATCGAGTTCGTCCGCCCCGAGTTCCCGCTTGGTGCGCATCGCGTTGAAGCCGTGGACCGCCATGTGGAAGTAGACGCCGTCGTCCAGGATGCCCAGAAGCTCCTTGGCGATGCTCGACTTCCCCGAGCTGGAGGTGCCGTTGAGGAAGATGATCCGACCGGATGCCATGGCACCATGATCACACGTTGCGGTGGCCGCAGCTCACAGCGCATGCCTGCCCGCTCGACTGCGCTGATCCACCGGGCTGGCGCGTGATCTCGATCGTGAGGAGCGCCGAGGAGGCAGCCGGCAGCGTCGATCATCTGGACGAGACCGGCCACGCCGTCGCGGGCGTCCGGTCCTTCGACGCCTACCCGAGTCCACCGAGACGGAGGGCGTTCCTCAGCTCGCTGAGCTTCGCGGTCGTCGCCGGGGTCCACTCCTTGGCCTGCTCACCGAGACGGAGGGCGTTCTCCATCTCGCTGAGTTTCGCGGGGGACAGAACGCCCGCTCGCTCGATCAGGTCGTCCCGGGACACGGTGGTCAGCCACGTGCAAGGGGTAAAGCCCGGACGCGGCAACGCGAACCGCAGCACGCCTTCAAAGGGCAGTCCTTCCACGGCGCCTACTGCCACTTCGACGCCCAGACCGGTGATGTCGACACCCGCTGGAGCGACGACCTGCATCACCCGGATCCCGGACGCGTCGTCTCCCGACAGCAGCACGACCGGCCGCCGCTCGTCGAACTCCACCCACCAGACTTCGCCACGTTGCACATGTCCTCCTGCTCGCGCACGCCTTCCTCGCCGTCGTACGCGTGACGAGCACACCCGCCCCGCGCCCGATGCCCTCATTCCGCTCCCGTCGACAAGCCACTCAGGCATGAAGATCACGATCTACGGCTGGAGTGCTTGGGGGTGGGGAAGGTGCCGGTCTTCACGTCGGTGATGAACGCTGCCCAGGCGTCGGTCGTGAAGGTGAGGGCGGGTCCGTCCGGGTCCTTGGAGTCCCGGACGGGCACGATGCCCGTCGCAGCGAAGTCGGGTGCCCATTCCACGCAGTCCCCGCCGTTGCCGTTGCTGTAGCTGGACTTGACCCAGTTCGTGCCGGACAGGTCAGGGGTGATGCTCATCGGGAAGTTCCTCCATGACAGACCGAATGAACTCCGCGGTCTCGGCGGGCGATCGCGCGTACGCACGTAGTACATCGCACGCCTGGGCCCACCAGCGAATCTTCTCGGGATCCTCGATCAAGTGGCCCGTGGTGATGCTCTCTTCGTAGGCGACCGCGGTGCCGTTGTCCAGGGTCCACAGCGCCAACGTACCGCCCAACAGAGCGTGTGCCCCGTGCGAGTGCGGGAGAACCTGGACGAGACTCGACCGGCTCTCGACCCATGTGAGCAGTGACCGGGGCTGCTCGTGCATCACACCCGGCCCGCCGATGGTCCGAGTGATCGCCGACTCTTCGAGGATCAAGGAGAGCCGCGCGGGCTTCTCCCCCTTGAGGATGTCCCGCCGACTGAGACGGGCAGTCACCAGGTCGTCAATCGACCCGGCAGGTGCGGACGGGTTGCAGACCGTGAAGATCGCCCGGGCATAACGCTCGGTCTGGAGAAGGCCGGGGATCACGAACGGGGCGTAGTGCACGATGGCGACGGCCCGCGCTTCAAGCTCCATCCGGCGCCGGTACTGGTCGGGGTGGATCTCCCGCCTGGCGACGCCGTACAGGCGTCCGAAGTGGCCGTCCGTGCCGAAGCAGGCGTCCAGTTTCTCGCTCAGGTCCGGCGGCGGGATCGCCTCCGCCGTCTCGATACGCGACAGGTGAGCCCTGCTGTACATCACGACACCGGACAACGCCTCCAGCGACATCCCGGCGTTGTTCCGGTACCGGCGGACCTCCGATCCGTACAGGTCGCGGGCGGAACGGTCCGGGTGCAGCTCACGCGGCTTGGCAGACATCCGCAAACCCCCATGTCCTTCGTCTGGTGATCGACGTGCCCCCGAGCCTAGCGCCGCACGGTCACTTCACAGTTACAAGAAGTAACCCTCCTGGGGGCTTGCCGACCTGCCGTCGGATTCCTGCCAGACAGCGCCTGCCCCGCGCGGCAGTCTGGGCGCATGACGACCGCACAGACCTCAGACGCGGCGGCGGTGCTCCGCGGGATGTACGAAGCCGAAGCCGTGTACCTGGCAGCCGGCGGACCCGGTGTGGCCTCCTTCGACACGCTCGCGCCGTACTTCGCGCCGGACGTCGTTCTGCACCAGGCGGAGGCGTTGCCCTACGGGGGGACGTGGCGCGGGCACGACGGGATGACGGAGTTCTTTCTCGCGATGTCCGCGACCTGGGCGGAGTTCGAGATGCTGGAGCAGCGGTTCCTCGCCACCGGTGGGACATCGGTGGTGCTTACGCAGGTGCGGGCGCGGGCCCGGGCCACCGGGCGGGAGCTGACCTTTCCGATCCTGCAGACGATCAGGATCGAGAACGGCCGGATAGCCGAGGTGCGCCCCTTCTACTGGGACACGGCGGCCATCGCCGCCGCATGCGCGGAGCCGCCGGCGTAGGTGCCCAGGGCGCGCCCGTACGGCGTGAGGCGGAGGACCGCGGGGCTCGGCCGGACGTCCCGCGGTCTCACGGTGCTTCGCGGGCGTCCGGGAGGTTGAGCAGGCGAAGGAACGCGGTCGCCGCGGGGGTGCGGCTGTCGGAGGTCCAGACGACGTACTCGACGCGGGCCGGGGCGTCGGTGACCTGGATCGTGGTCACGCCGCTGAGTTGGGGCACGTACGCGGAGGGCAGCATCGCCACGCCGAGTCCCTGCCCGACCAGCCGGGCCAGGAAGTCCGCGTTGGTCACTTCGAACGTGACGTCACGGGTGAGGCCGGCGGCGGAGAAGGCCAGGTCGGACTGGGTGCGGCCGGCGGTCTTCGCCGGCAGGTCCACGAACTCCTCCGAGGAGAGCCGTCGCAGGTCGACCGACCCTGCACCGGCGAGGGGGTGGTCGGGGGAGACCACGGCGACGAGCCGGTCCCGCCCGATCTCGCGGGCCTCGACCCCCTTGGGCCGCGCGGTGGTCGGCAGCCCGAGGAAAGCGATCTCGATGTCCCCTTCCCTGACCTGTTCGACGAGTTCGTCGCTGGCACCCACGCGCAGGCTGATGCGCACCTTCGGATACTGCCGGCGGAAGTCGCGCAGGGTGCCCGGGATGTCGACGGCGGCCACGGACGGAATCACACCGACGGAGAGCTGCCCGCGTACTTCGCCGATGGCGGCGGCGACCTCGACGCTCGCGCGCTCGGCGGCGGCCAGGCACTGGCGGGCCGCCGGGAGGAACGCCTCGCCCGCGGGCGTCAGCCGCACCCGGCGGGTGGTGCGCTCGAACAGCCTGGTGCCCAACTCCTGTTCCAGGCGGGCGATCTGGTGGCTCAGGGCGGACTGGACGACGAGGCAGCGCTCGGCGGCACGGGTGAAGCTCTTCGTCTCGGCGACGGCGAGCACGTAACGCATCTGCTGGAGCTCCATGGGATTCATCTTGTCTCACGATAAATGAGATGACAAGCATGTATTGGACTCATGGATCGGGCTCGGTTCAGAATCGGAGCGTGCGTTGGCCGGGCTCGCGGAGCGCTTTTTGCGGCGGGCTTCTACGCGTCGTGAGAGCGGGCTTTTCCGGTTGCTGCGCCCCTCACCCTCACCCGTAAGAAACACCGCTGGAGAGATGTCATGCCTGTACAGGCGCAACAGAATTCACCCTCGTCCCTGAAAGGATGGCTGGGCGTCGCCGCCATCACGGCCAGCCTGTTCGTCTTCCTCACCACCGAGTTGATGCCCGTGGGCCTGCTCACTCCGCTGAGTGAGAGCCTCGGCATATCCGTCGGTGCGGCAGGTCTCATGGTCACCGCACAGGGTGTCGCGGCCGGCCTCGGCGTACCGTTCATCGTGGCCTGGACCAGGCGCGTCAACCGGCGCGTCCTGCTGACCACGCTCCTCGCCGTGCTGGCCCTGGGCAACCTCGTCACCGCCGTCTCGCCGAACTACCCACTGATTCTCGGCACGCGGCTGTGCATGGGCTTCGCCAGCGGCGTCTTCTGGGCCATCGGCGTGAGCATGGCCATGCGGATCGTGCCCGAACGGCACGCGAGCCGGGCCGCCGCGGTGGTGATGTCCGGCATCTCCATCGCCACGGTCGTGGGCATCCCCCTCGGTACGGTCATCGAGGCGCAGACGGACTGGCGGACCACCTTCGGTATCTGGGCCGGCCTCAGCGTGCTGGTCTTCGCCGCGGTCGCGGCCCTCGTCCCGTCCATGCCGGCGCAGAACGCCGTGTCCGTCCGCGAGGTCTTCAGCCTGCCGGTCGAGAACAGGCAACTGCGCACGGTGCTGTTCATCGTCGTCTTCTTCGTGCTCGGGCACTTCGGCGCCTACACGTTCGTACGCCCCTACCTGGAGGACACCGCGTCCGCGTCCGCCGCCTTCGTCACCACCGTCCTGATCGTCTTCGGCGTCGGCGGTGCGGTGGGGAACTTCGTCGCCGGCTACACGGTGAACAGGAACCTGCGGGGTACGTTCGTCATCGGCCTCGTGGGCCTCCTGGCGGCCCTTCTGCTGCTGCGCACCGTCGGAAACGGGGAACCGGGCGCCGCCGTCGCGCTGACCCTGTGGGGGCTCTCCTTCGGTGCCGTGCAGTTGTCCCAGGTCAACATGACGCTCGCCGCCGCACCCGAGACCTTCGAAGCCGCCATGTCGCTGAACACCATGGCGTACAACACCTGCATCGCGCTCGGAGCGCTGTTCGGCGGCTTGTTCGCCGACCACGTCGGCGTCACGAGCGTCATCTGGTTCGGTGTGGTCCTGGCGGCTGCCTCGCTGCTGCTGCGGCTCGGTACGGGCCGGGGAGGGAAGACCTCGGACGGCGCCTCCGAGGACGGCCTCGCCCGCACCGCCGGGTGAGGGAGCCGCCCTACGCCGACTTGCGGGCTGCGCGGAGGAATTCCCGGTTCAGCGACGAGATCGCCTGGAGGGGGATGCCCTTCGGGCAGGCCACCGCGCATTCGCCGGTGTTCGTGCAGCCGCCGAAGCCCTCGTCGTCCATCCGGCCGATCATGTCCAGCACCCGCGACTCGCGCTCCGGGGCGCCCTGCGGCAGGGCGCCCAGGTGGACCACCTTCGCGGCGGTGAACAGCATGGCCGAGCCGTTGGGGCAGGCGGCGACGCAGGCGCCGCAGCCGATGCACTCCGCGTGTTCGAAGGCCGTCTCCGCCGCCGGCTTGGGGACCGGGGTGGCGTGGGCGTCGGGGGCGCTGCCCGTGGGGGCGGTGATGTAGCCGCCGGCGCCGATGATGCGGTCGAAGGCCGAGCGGTCCACGACCAAGTCCTTCACCACCGGGAACGCCGCCGCCCGCCACGGCTCGACGTCGATGACGTCGCCGTCCGCGAAGGACCGCATGTGCAGCTGGCACGCCGTCGTACGCTCCGGGCCGTGCGCCTGGCCGTTGATGACGACGCCGCACGCGCCGCAGATGCCCTCGCGGCAGTCGTGGTCGAAGGCGACCGGTTCCGATCCGTCGAGGATCAGGCGCTCGTTGAGGGTGTCCAGCACCTCCAGGAACGACATCTCCGGCGTGACGTCCTCGACCTCGTACGAGACCATCTCGCCGGGCGCGTCGGGGCCCGGCTGCCGCCAGACCCGCAGGGTCACCTTCACTGATAGCTCCGTTGGGTCGGGATGACGTACTCGAATGCGAGGTCCTCGCGGTGCAGGACCGGGGCGGTGCCGGTGGCGGTGAACTCCCAGGCCGCCGCGTACGAGAACTGCTCGTCGTCGCGGGCCGCCTCGCCGTCCGGGGTCTGGCTCTCCTCGCGGAAGTGGCCGCCGCACGACTCCGCGCGGTGCAGCGCGTCGAGGCACATCAGCTCGGCCAGCTCCAGGTAGTCCGCGATCCGGTTGGCCTTCTCCAGCGACTGGTTCAGCTCCGTGCCGGTGCCCGGCACCTTGATCCGGCGCCAGAACTCCTCGCGGAGCGCCGGGATCCGCTCCAGCGCCTTGCGCAGCCCCGGCTCCGTACGGGCCATGCCGCACTCGTCCCAGAGCAGTTCGCCCAGCTCGCGGTGGAAGGAGTCGGGCGTGCGGTCGCCGTCGACGGCGAGGAGGAGGTGCAGGCGGTCCTCGGTGTCCGCGACGGCCTCGGTGACCGCCGGGTGGTCGGGGGAGACCTGCTCGGGGCGGTGCCGGGCGAGGAAGTCGCCGATGGTGGCGGGGAGGATGAAGTAGCCGTCGGCCAGGCCCTGCATGAGCGCGGACGCGCCGAGGCGGTTGGCGCCGTGGTCGGAGAAGTTCGCCTCGCCGATGGCGAAGAGCCCGGGGACGGTGGTCTGCAGGTCGTAGTCGACCCACAGGCCGCCCATCGTGTAGTGGATCGCCGGGTAGATGCGCATGGGCACCTGGTACGGATCCTCCGCCGTGATCCGCTCGTACATCTCGAAGAGGTTGCCGTACCGCTCCTCGACCGCCGCGCGCCCCAGCCGCCGGATGGCGTCGGCGAAGTCGAGGTACACGCCCTGGCCGCCGGGGCCGACGCCGCGGCCCTCGTCGCAGACGTTCTTCGCGGCGCGCGAGGCGATGTCGCGGGGGACGAGGTTGCCGAAGGAGGGGTAGAGGCGCTCCAGGTAGTAGTCGCGCTCGTGCTCCGGGATGGCGTTCGGCGGGCGGGTGTCGCCGTGCGCCTTGGGCACCCAGATGCGGCCGTCGTTGCGCAGCGACTCGCTCATCAGCGTCAGCTTCGACTGGTGGTCGCCGGAGCGCGGGATGCAGGTGGGGTGGATCTGGGTGAAGCAGGGGTTGGCGAAGTACGCGCCGCGGCGGTGGGCCCGCCAGATGGCGGTGGCGTTGGAGTTCTTGGCGTTGGTGGAGAGGTAGAAGACGTTGCCGTAGCCGCCGGTGGCGAGCACGACGGCGTCGGCGAGGTGGGTCTCGATCCGGCCGGTGACCAGGTCGCGGGCGACGATGCCGCGGGCCCGGCCGTCGACGACGATCAGGTCGAGCATCTCGGTGCGCGGGTGCATCTCGACGTTCCCGGCCTCGATCTGCCGGGAGAGCGCCTGGTACGCGCCGAGGAGGAGCTGCTGTCCCGTCTGCCCGCGGGCGTAGAAGGTGCGGGAGACCTGGACGCCGCCGAAGGAGCGGGTGTCGAGCAGGCCGCCGTACTCGCGGGCGAAGGGCACGCCCTGCGCGACGCACTGGTCGATGATCTCGACCGAGACCTGCGCGAGGCGGCGCACGTTGGACTCGCGCGCGCGGAAGTCGCCGCCCTTGACGGTGTCGTAGAAGAGCCGGTGCACGGAGTCGCCGTCGTTGCGGTAGTTCTTGGCGGCGTTGATGCCGCCCTGGGCGGCGATGGAGTGGGCGCGACGCGGGGAGTCCTGGTAGCAGAACTGGACGACCTGGTAGCCCTGTTCGGCGAGGGTGGCGCCGGCGGCGCCGCCGGCCAGGCCCGTACCGACGACGATGACGCGGTAGCGGCGCCGGTTGGCGGGGTTGACCAGCCGGGCGGTGAAGCGGCGGCGGTCCCAGCGCTCGGCGATGTCGCCGGGCGGGGCGGCGGTGTCGGCGACGGGGTCGCCCTCGGTGTACTGCGTGTATGCCGGTGACATCCTCAGTTCACGACTCCCGTCATGACGGCCACGGGGAGGGAGATGAAGCCGCAGGTCAGCACCAGCGCAAGGGTGTTGGTGACGGTCTTGAGGGCCCGCTCGCGGGCCGGGCTCGCGACGCCGAGGGTCTGCACGGCGCTCCAGAATCCGTGCCGCAGGTGCAGACCGAGGGCGAGCATCGCGGTGATGTAGACGACGTTGCCGTACCAGGTGGAGAAGGTGGCGACGGTGTTCTCGTACGGGCGGCCGGTCTGGGCGTTCTCGTTCACGGTCAGCGTCGTGAGGTCGAGGATGTGCCAGACGATGAAGAGACCGAGGATCACCCCGCCCCAGCGCATGGTGCGGGTGGCGTAGCCGGCGCGCCGGCGCTTGTGGACGTACGCGACCGGGCGCGCCGCGATGTCGCGGCGGCTGAGCTGGTACGCGGTCACGCCGTGGAGGACGACGGCGACCACCAGCACCACCCGGATCATCCACAGGGCCCACTCGTAGTGCAGCACCGGGCCGCCGAGGGTGCGCAGCCAGTGGCCGTAGTCGTTGAACTCCTCGGCGCCGTAGAAGATCTTGAGGTTGCCGATCAGATGGGCCACGAGGTAGGCGAGCATGATCAGGCCGGTGACGGCCAGCACCGTCTTCTTGCCGACGGTGGAGCGCCACAGCAGCGCGAGGAGCGACGGCGGGTACGCCCGCGGGCGGGCCGCTTCCCGGACGGGGGCGCCGGCGGGCTTCGACGCCGGCTTGGTGGTCAGGGCCATGCCTGTGACGGTAGGGACGCCACCCGGGATCCGTCCAAGACATGAATTCGCTGCTTTCGATAGGCGGTGGCTATCGTCGGCTACGCTGGATCCATGCACCTGCAGCAGCTCCGCTACTTCGCCGCCGTCGCCGACACCCGCCACTTCACCCGGGCCGCCGAGCGCGAGCACGTGGCGCAGCCGTCGCTGTCGCAGTCCGTACGGGCGCTGGAGCGGGAGCTGGGCGCCGAGCTGTTCCACCGCGCCCGCGGCCACATCACGCTCACCGACGCCGGCGAAGCGCTGCTGCCGCTGGCGCGGCGGATCCTCGCCGACACCGAGACGGCGCGGCGGGAGGTGCAGGAGGTCGCGCACCTGCGGCGCGGGCGGGTGCGGCTGGGGGCCACGCCGAGCCTCTGCGCGAGCCTGGTGCCGGACGCGCTGCGCGCGTTCCACGCCCGCTACCCGGGCATCGAGCTGCACGTCCACGAGGACGGCTCGCAGGATCTCGTACGGACGCTCGCGGCCGGCGAGCTGGACCTCGCCCTCGTCATCACGCCGCTGGCGGGGCAGGCACCGGCGCTGACGACGACGGAGCTGCTGCGCGAGGAGCTGGTCGTGGTCTCGTCGCCGGACGCGCCGCCGGTGACCAGCGCCGACGGCGCCGGCCGGGGCATCCGGATCGGGGATCTGCGGGGGCGGCCGCTGGCGATGTTCCGGCACGGGTACGACCTGCGGGAGCTGACGGTCGCGGCGTGCCGGGAGGCTGGCTTCGAGCCGGAGTTCGGGGTGGAGGGCGGGGAGATGGACGCGGTGCTGGGGTTCGTGCGGGCCGGGCTCGGGGTGGCGGTGGTGCCGAGCATGGTCGCGGAGCGCTCGGGGCTGCGGACGACGGCGTTCGCGGCGCCGGGGCTGCACCGGACGATCTCCGTGGCGCACCGGGGCGACGTGTCGCCGCCCCGGGCGGCGCGGGAGCTGCGCCGGCTGCTGATCAGCGCGGCCGGCGGCGGGTCGGGGACGTGACCGCGGGGCGCCGCGGGCCGTACGCGAACGGGGACGCCCGGCGGCACCGCGGCCGTACGGGAGACGGCCGCGGCACCCCGCCGCCTCAGTACTCCAGCCCGTGCCCCAGCGGGTACAGGTCCGCGCCCGTCGCCCCCGGCTCCGGGATCGCCACCGGCAGCCGCCCCGTCGGCCGCAGGTCGCCGTAGAGCGCGTCGACCGCCCGCGTCAGTACCTCCGCCCCCGTGCCGTACGTGCATAGGTACACCGGCGCCTCCGGAAACCGCCGCACGTCGTACGGGTTGCGCACCGCCACCACCGCGACCGGCGTCCCCGACGCGAGCAGCGCCCGCACCAGCGCCGCCTGCGCCGCGCCCCGCTGCGCCACCGGCTCCGCCCCGGCCGCCGCGTTGGCGCCGACCAGCACCAGGTCGTGGTCCCGTGCCGCGGCCACCGCCGCGTCGATCACTGCCTGCGCCGGCGTCCCGCCCGTCGCCAGCACCGTCGCGGTCTGCCCGGCACGCGCCCCGACCGCCTGCGCCAGCCGGTCAAGCGCCGGCGCCGACGACGTCTGCCACCCGGCGACCAGCACCCGCCGTGCCCCCGCGGCCAGCGGCAGCAGCCCGGTGTCGTTCTTCACCAGCGTCACCGCCCGCCCGGTGAGGGCCCGCGCGTCCGCGACGTGCGCGGCGTTCCCGACGATCCGCTCCGCCCGGCGCTCGTCGACGAACGGGCCGAAGTACAGCCCTTCGTCGATCTTGCGCGCCAGGATGCGCACCACCGACTCGTCCAGCCGCCGCTCGCCGATCTCGCCGCCGCGTACCGCCGCGAGCACGGATGCGTACGCGACGTCCGTCTGCGGCGGCAGCACCAGCATGTCCGCGCCCGCCGCGAACGCCGCCACCGACGCCCGCTCCGGCGGGTACTGCGAGGTGGCGCCGCCCATGTCCAGCGCGTCCGTGACGATCAGCCCGTCGAAGCCCAGCTCCTCGCGGAGCAGCCCGGTCAGGATGCGGTGCGACATGGTGGCGGGCACGCCGTCGTCGAGCGCGGGGACGAGGATGTGCGCGGTCATCACCGTGTCCAGGCCCGCGGCGATCGCGGCCCGGAACGGCGGCAGGTCCAGCTCGTGGATCTGCTCCAGGGTGTGCTCGATGCGCGGCAGCAGGAAGTGGCTGTCCTGGCCGGTGTCGCCGTGGCCGGGGAAGTGCTTGGCGGCGGACGCGACGCCGCCGCGGCGCTGGCCGCGCACCGCCGCCGCGACCATGCGCGCGACCTGCTGCGGGTCGGCGCCGTAGGAGCGCAGGCCGATGACGGGGTTGTCGGGGTTGACGTTGACGTCGGCGACGGGCGCGTAGTTCTGGTTGATGCCCAGCGCCGCCAGCTCCCGGCCGGTGATCTCGGCGGCGCGCTGGGCGTCGGCGGTCGCGTAGGTGGCGCCCACGGCCATGCTGCCGGGCAGTTCGGTGGCCGGCGGGGTGGGCAGCCGCTGGACGAGGCCGCTCTCCTGGTCGGTCGAGATGATCAGCGGGACGCCGCGGCGCTGCGCGAGCGAGGCACGCTGCAGGCCGTTGGAGAGCCGGGCGATCTGGCGGGCGTCGCGGAGGTTGTCGTCGTTGCGGGCACTGAAGTAGATGACGGCGCCGGGGCGGTACTTGCGTACGACGTCGGCGGGGGTGCGGACGCCGTAGCGCCGCTCGTTGACGGCGGCGGCCGCGTCGGTCACGTCGTCGGCGTCCTGCCCGGCGACCTCGACCACGAAGAGCTGGCCGACCTTCTCCTCCAGGGTCATCCGGCGGGCCAGCGCCCCGGCCAGCAGCCGGGCGTACGAACCGGACCCCGCCGTGCCGCCGGAGCGGGCCGCGGCGGGGCCGGCGGCGGCCGTGCCGGCGCCGAGCGCCGCCGCGGTGCCGAGGAGGCCGGTGACCGCCTGTCTGCGCGTGGTGGTTGACCGCATACGAGAACACTCCTCAGCGCATCGGGTGTGCTGCGTGGGCATCGGTGGCCGGCCGACGGGGCTGCTCCCCCATGGAGGCCGCCGAGGAGAACTCGGCCGCGGAGTCTGGCAACGGCGCGGGGGCGCGTCAATACTCCGGTGCGCGCGGTGCCATTTTCCTGTCGGATCCCGCAGAACGGGGTTATCCGCCGCATGGTGCCCCGCGCCCGCGCTCACCAGGCGATGCCCGCCGCCACCGGCAGGTGGTCGCTGCCCGTGGCGGGCAGCAGCCAGGCACTCCGCGGCTCCACGCCGCGTACGAGGATCTGGTCGATCCGCGCCACCGGGAAGCCGGCCGGCCAGCTGAAGCCGAAGCCGTTCCCCGCCTCCTCCTGGACCGAGCGCATCTGGCCGGTGAGGGCGTCGAACGCCCGGTCGTCCACGGTGCCGTTGAGGTCCCCGAGGACCACCACGCGCCCGGTCGGCTCGGCGGCGACGGCCGCGGCCAGCGCCTCGGCGCCCGCGTCCCGCTGGGCCGTCGACATGCCCGCGCGGAGGTTCACACGCACGGACCCCAGGTGGGCCACGTACACCGCCAGGGGTCCCTGCTCGGTCGCCACGGTGGTGCGCAGCGCGCGGGACGGATACATCGCGATGTCGACGGGGCGGGTCTCCGACAGCGGGAGCTTGCTCCACAGCCCGACGGTGCCGCTCGTGGTGTGGTGCGGGTACGTCTTCGCCAGCTCCGCCTCGTACACCGGCCGGGCCGTGTCGGTCAGCTCCTGCAGCGCCAGCAGGTCCGCACCGGAGGCGGCCAGGTCGCGGGCGGTGCCGGCGGGGTCGGGGTTGGCCGCGCCGACGTTGTGGCCGGCGACCGTGAGGTCGCTGCCCGGCCGGGACTTGTCGGTGAGCAGCCCGCCGAAGAGGCTCAGCCACACCGTGACCGGCAGCACCAGCGCGACCACCGCGGACGCGGAACGGCGCCACAGCGCCCCGGCGAGCAGCGGGAGGACGCAGAGGCCGAACCACGGCAGGAAGGTCTCCGTGAAGCTGCCGAGGTTCATGATCCCGCTGGGGACCCGCGCGTGCAGCGCCATCACCAGGCCGAGCAGCAGAGCCAGCGCGGCGAGCACGAGGCCGCGCCGCCAGGGCGCGGGGCGGCGGAGGGCGCGGGCCGCACGGCGGAGGGGCGGGGTACGGGGCCGGGGTGTGGCCGCGGCGTCCGGGGCGTCCGGGGTGTCCGGAGTGTTCGAGGTATCCGCCGGGTCCGGCTGTTTCATCGTGAGAACTCGCTCGCTCAACTCTGCATCCTCGGGTCCTGGGTGGGGTCGGCGTACATCGGCGGGCAGCGGCCGCCGATCGCCTCGGTGCGCAGCTCGTAGTGCCAGGGCTCGTTCCGGTAGACCGGGCACAACCCGTAGGCGGCGCCGTGCTCGGCGAGCCACATCGTCGCGTCGGATTCCCCGAGGTCGACCGCGTCGCCCGACACGTGCGGCGAGGTTTCCGCGGTGGCCACCCAGCGGGCGGCTTCTTCTTCCGACCCGTATTTCCCGATCGCGTCGCGGAGAAGCCGGTCCTGGTACGCCGGAGAACGCCAGCCGCTATTGACCCGGATGTCGATTCCGTACGCCGCGGCATCCGTCGCCGCCTCGCGCAGCGCGGTCCGCAAAGCTGCGTCGAGTCCGGCCACCGCCGGAACGCCGTCGTCGAAAACCGTCGTGCCCTCGGGGACGACGCCGTCGGCCTCGCCGACCGGCCCGGACCGCTTGCGCTGCGGGGATTCCGCCGGTTCGGCCGGCTCCGGTGCCTCCGCGGAAGACGGGGTGGCCGGGGCGGGGGAGGCGGTGGAGCCGGACGGGGTCTGCATCGACCGGTAGCCGAGCGGCGCGACGATCGCCACGACGAGGGCGATCATGCCGACCCCCAGAAGCGTGCGTATCCCACGGATTCCTCTGCGCGCCGATCGCCGGGTTCGAGTCATTCCGCCAGTGCACGCGGCGGGCCGTTGCCGGTGCGTATGCGGTTTTCTATACGCGGACGATATGCGTGCGCTCGTAGCATCGGCTCATGCGCGTGCTGATCGTCGAGGACGAGCCCTTTATGGCGGAGGCGATCCGCGACGGCCTCCGCCTGGAGGCGATCGCGGGCGACATCGCGGGGGACGGGGACACCGCCCTGGAACTGCTGGGTGTGAACTCGTACGACATCGCCGTCCTGGACCGCGACATCCCCGGGCCCTCCGGCGACGAGATCGCCCGGCGGATCGTCGATTCCGGCAGCGGCATGCCGATCCTCATGCTCACCGCGGCCGACCGGCTCGACGACAAGGCGACGGGCTTCGGGCTCGGCGCCGACGACTACCTCACCAAGCCCTTCGACATCCGCGAACTCGTCCTCCGGCTCCGCGCACTCGACCGACGGCGCGCCCATATCCGGCCGCCCGTGCGGGAGATCGCGGGGCTGCGGCTCGACCCGTTCCGCCGCGAGGTCTACCGGGACGGGAGGTATGTCGCGCTGACCCGGAAGCAGTTCGCCGTGCTCGACGTCCTCGTCGCCGCGGAGGGCGGCGTGATCAGCGCGGAGGAGCTGCTGGAGCGGGCCTGGGACGCCAACGCCGACCCGTTCACCAACGCCGTGCGGATCACGGTCTCGGCGCTCCGCAAACGGCTCGGCGAGCCCTGGCTGATCGCCACGGTCCCCGGCGTCGGCTACCGCATCGACACCGGATCCGGCGGCGAGGACGAGGAAAGCGGGACGGCGGACCGTGCGTAGAACCCGTCACGCGATCTTGTGGAGATGCGGCATCCCGCCGGTCGCCGGCCGCCCCGGCAGGCGTCCCGGAACCCCGCGCGGCGAGCCGATGGGCGCCACGCCGACGTCAACAGCCGGGCGTTCCATCCGTCCAGTGGCTGGAGAAGTTGGCACCCGACGTCCAGCCCATGGTGTCGGTGCCGGCGATGCGGCCATATACCCAGAGATTCCCGTAGTCGTTGTAGTGCCAGCAGTGGAAATACAGCAGCACTCCGCCGACGAGTGTGCCCACCGTGTTGCAGGAGGAATACGGGCCGGCCTTGAGGCCATAGGTCCCACTTTTGATGATGCCGTAACCCGAATCATAGTTGCCCCCACCCCAGTTGCAGCTCACCGAAGCGTTGGCGGCCGGCGAAGCAGCGACTTGTGTGGCGCCAAGCAGTGCTGCGGCGGACAACAGGACTGCGAACCTTCGCCCGAACCTTTTCACGGCAACCTCTTCCCCCTTCATATCCCGGCCGATGCGGCATTGAACGTACCTGCGGAATCTTTAGCTCAGGAGTACGAAACCGGCCATCCACAACGTCGGCGATCACCGGCGACGAGGCCCCTGCGGGCCCCGCGCCGCCGCAGAACTGCCGGGCTGTTGTGCAACGAACATTGAGGGAACGGCGGCGCTGACGGGCGTCACCCGCGAGCTGCTGGCCACCCGGACCCGTACGTACCTCAATTACCTGGACCAGCAGGCCGGGTGGGGGCGGGAGTGGACGCGGGCGGCGTTCAGCTCGGAGTACACCGTCCGGCTGACCGCCGGCGAACTGCAGGAGCTGGCGGAGGAGATGGGCGCGTTCGTGCGCAAGTGGCGGGAGCGGGCGCAGGCGGCGGAGGCCGCGGGGTCCTCCGGGCGCGAGACCGTCGCCCTCCACCTCTACGGCTTCCCCTTCCGCCCCTGAGCCGGGGGCCCGCGCGCATGCCCGCGTACCGCGACGCCGTGGTCCTGCGGTGGCTCGTCGCGTACGCCCTCTCCGTGCTCGGCGACGGCGTGTTCTCCCAGCCCTCGGCTGGGCCGCGCAGCGGGTCGCGGGACCGCGGAGACCGGGGTGGTGAGGGCGATGGGCTGCTGTTCGCCGCGTCGGTGCCGCTGCTGCTGCCGCTGCGCTACGCCCCCTGCCGGACCGGCCCGACGCGCCGGACGCACCCGACGCGCCCGACGGGCCCGACGGACCCGCAGCGGCAGCGGCGCGGGCGCATCCGGCGGGCGCCGGGCGGGAGTTGCGCGAGGGACTGCACTACGTGCGCGGGCACCGGCTCATCGGGCCCGCTGCCACAACCGCCGCCCGCCCCGGCCCCGTAGCCGGACCGGCGCCCCGCTGCCAGGCGCAATGTCCGGCCGGGCGACGTCAGAAGCCGGGGCGGGGCCGCCGTGCGGCGTCAGATGCCGAGCGGCGCCGACCGCGCCTGCGCCACGGCGTCCTCGTCGCCCTCCAGCTCCACCTTCGCCGCCTCCTGCCGCCCGGTGGCGAACAGCAGCAGCTCCGCAGGCTCCCCGGTCACCGTGACCACGGGCGCGCCCCGGTGGGCCACCGCCGTCTGGCCGTCGGGGCGGCGCAGAACCAGCCCGACGGGCGACTTGCGGCCCATCATCTTCGCGCCGCGCTCCAGCCGGTTCCACAGGGTGTCGGAGAAGACCGGGTCCAGCTCGCGCGGCGCGTAGTCGGGCTGCGCGCGGCGGACGTCCTCGGCGTGCACGTAGAACTCCACGACGTTCGCGGCCTCGTCGACCTGCTTGAGCGCGAACGGCGAGAACCGCGGCGGCCCGCTGCGGATGAGCTGCACCAGTTCCTCGTACGACTTCTGCCGGAACTCCGCCTGCACGCGTTCCAGCCGGTTCTGCAGGGGCTTGAAGAGGATGCCGCCCGCCGCGTCCTGCCGGCGCTCGCGCACCACCACGTGCGCCGCCAGGTCGTACGTCGTCCAGCCCTCGCACAGCGTCGGCGCCTCGGATCCGGCGCCCTCCAGCAGATCGGCGAGGAGCAGCCGTTCCCGCTTCGCATGGGTCGTCATGCGGCCACCCTACGACCGTCCGCGACGCCGGGGCACGCAAGGCCGCGCCGGGAGCCGGTGCCCGCGGATCGGGCGGGAGTCACGGCAGCGGCCCGGTCAGCTTCGGGCCGTCGGGCTCGGTGCTGAGGGTGAGCGCGCAGGAGATCTCGTCCTGGCTCTGGTACTCGTACGTCGTCATCGTCGGGTACATCGCGTAGTAGAAGTAGTGCCGCCCGTCCGCCGGCATCGTCTCCAGCTTCTCCTCCGCGGCCCGCCGGCACAGCCCCAGCGCCTGGTCGTCCAGCGCGTCGCCGTCCGGGAAGTCGCCGCTGAGCGTGCGGTTGCCGATGACCTCGCCGTCGTGCGGGCCGGTGCACGGGCGGGTCTCGACCGACTCGACGCTGGTGTCGAGCGACGGGTGGTCGAAGCACTCGCCGGTCCGCAGCACCACGTACGGGATGTGCGACTCGGTCGGCTCCAGGTCCCCCCGCGCGTCCGCGGTGCCCGCCGCCGAGCCCGCGCTCGCGCTCATCGTCTCCGCACCGCCGAGGCTGTCCTGCCCCGCCGGCCGCTCCGCGCTGCCCTGCGGCCGGGGGCCGCCCGCCTGCGTCCCGCCGCCGTCCCCGCCGCGCAGCACGAGGAAGGCGGCGACCGCCACGGCGACGAGCAGGGCCGCGGCCACCGCGGCGGTGACGGCGGTCATCGGCCCGCGGGGTCTTGCGGGCGGATCCGGAGGTGGGTTGGTCATGGGCGAAGCATGCCCTATCGGCACGTTCCGATGTACGGGAAGGGGCCATCCCCGGCCGCGCGCGTCGCGCCCTCCGGGACCGTGGTGTGTCCGTCTCTGTTGGCACAATGGCCCCATGACCGGCAACCGGCCCGCGCGGCCCTCCGACCTCGATCCCGCCGTCGCGGCGCGCCTGAAGCGGAACGCCGACGGCATGCTGCCCGCCGTCGTGCAGCAGTACGACAGCGGCGAAGTGCTCATGCTGGCGTGGATGGACGACGAGGCGCTGCACCGCACGCTCACCACCGGCCGCGGCACGTACTACAGCCGCAGCCGAAAGGAGTACTGGGTCAAGGGCGAGACGTCCGGGCACGTGCAGCACGTGAAGTCGGTCGCGCTCGACTGCGACGCCGACACCGTGCTCGTCCGCGTCGACCAGGTCGGCCCCGCCTGCCACACCGGCAGCCGCACCTGCTTCGACGGCCGCGAGCTGACCGTGGGCGGCGCCGAGTGACCACTCCGGACCGGGAGACGTTCCGCACGCTGGCCAAGGACCGCCGCGTCATCCCCGTCGTGCGCCGGCTGCTCGCCGACGGCGACACTCCCGTGGGGCTGTACCGGAAGCTCGCCGGCGAGCGCCCCGGCACGTTCCTGCTGGAGTCGGCGGAGAACGGCCGCACGTGGTCGCGGTACTCGTTCGTCGGCGTGCGCAGTGCCGCCACCCTCACCGAGCGCGACGGCCGGGCCCACTGGCTCGGCACCCCGCCCGTCGGCCTGCCCACCGGGGGCGACCCGCTGGCCGCCCTGCGCGCCACCGTCGAAGCCCTGCACACCCCGCGCGACCTGCACCAGGGCGCCGAAGGCCGGGACGCGCTGCCGCCCTTCACCGGCGGCATGGTCGGCTACCTCGGCTACGACGCCGTGCGGCGGCTGGAGCGCATCGGCGACAGCGCTCGTGACGACCTGCGGCTGCCGGAGATGACGATGCTGCTCACCTCCGACCTCGCCGTCCTCGACCACTGGGACGGCAGCGTCCTGCTGATCGCCAACGCGATCAACCACAACGACCTCGACACGGGCGTCGACGAGGCATACGCGGACGCGGTCGCCCGGCTCGACGCGATGACGGCCGACCTCGCCCGCCCCACCGCCGCGAGCGCGGCGCCGCTGCCGCCGTCCGCGCTGCCGGAGTACGGGGAGCTGTGGGGCGGCGCGGAGTTCAGGGCGGCGGTCGCGGACATCAAGGAGCGGATCAGGGCGGGGGAGGCGTTCCAGGTCGTGCCCTCGCAGCGGTTCGAGACGCCGTGCGCCGCGAGCGCCCTCGACGTCTACCGCGCGCTGCGGGCCACCAACCCCAGCCCGTACATGTATCTGATCCGGCTGCCCGACACCGGCGCGGGCGGGGGCGCGTTCGACGTCGTCGGCTCCAGCCCGGAGGCGCTGGTCAAGGTCGAGGACGGGCGCGCCCTGCTGCACCCCATCGCGGGTACGCGCCCGCGCGGCGCGACGCCGCAGCAGGACGCGGCGCTGGCCGAGGAGTTGCTCGCCGACGAGAAGGAGCGCGCCGAGCACCTCATGCTCGTCGATCTCGGGCGCAACGACCTCGGCCGGGTCTGCGAGCCCGGCAGCGTCGAGGTCGTGGACTTCATGTCCATCGAGCGCTACAGCCATGTGATGCACATCGTCTCCACGGTCACCGGCCGGCTCGCCCCGGGGCGTACCGCGTTCGACGTGCTCACCGCCTGCTTCCCCGCCGGGACGCTGTCGGGGGCGCCGAAGCCGCGGGCGCTGCAGATCATCGAGGAGCTGGAGCCCACGCGGCGCGGGCTGTACGGCGGCTGCGTCGGGTACCTGGACTTCGCCGGGGACGCGGACACCGCCATCGCGATCCGCACGGCGCTGCTGCGCGACGGCACGGCGTACGTGCAGGCGGGCGCCGGGATCGTGGCGGACTCCGATCCGGCGGCGGAGGACGCGGAGTGCCGCAGCAAGGCGGCGGCGGTGCTGCGGGCGGTCTCGGCGGCGGGGCACCTGTCGCGGGCCGGCCGGGAGACGGCGGGGTAGCGGGGCGTACGGGGGCGGCCCGGCCGCGGCGGCAGGACGGGGGCGCCGGGGCCGTACGCCACGGCCTTCGGCGCCCGTCCAGGCCCGGCGGCTCCGGCGCGTGTGCCCGGCCGCCGCGCCCCCTGCCGGGACCGGTCCTGAGGGGTGCGAGACACTTACCGGGTGACACATCAGTCCGCCTCCCGCGTCCCGCTCGCCGCCGCCCTGCTCTCCGGCGCGCTCGGGGCGGCCGTGATCCTCGTCGCCGCCGGCCGCACCTGGGCCGAGGGCGAGGCGGCCACACCCGTCGCGGACGCCGCGCTGCACGTCACCGCCGGCGGCCGGGACGTCACCGGCGTGCCGTCGGCGCTGGCGATCGTCGGGCTCGCCGCCCTCGTCGCCGTCTTCGCCGTCCGCCGCGCCGGCCGCACCGTCGTCGCCGCGCTGCTCACGCTCTGCGGCGTCGGCGTGATCGCCGCCTCCGCCCTCGGCGCCTCCGACACCGCCGCGCTCGACGACCAGGCCGCCGAGGCGGCCGGCCTCACGGACGCCACGGTCGCCGCCGTCAGCCACACCGCCTGGGCCTGGGTGAGCCTGGCCGGCGGCGTGCTGCTGCTCTGCGCCGGGCTGCTCGCGCTCCGCTACGGCCCCGGCTGGCCGGCGATGTCCGGGCGCTACGAGCGACCCGGCGCCGGCGCCGCCGCCCGCCCGCGGCGGGCAGCGCCCGTGGACCCGGAGCGGCCCGAGGAGCTGTGGAAGGCCCTCGACCGCGGCGAGGACCCCACCCGCGAACGCTGACCGGCCCCCGTCGTCGGCGGCCGGGACCGATCGGGGACAATGGCCCCGTCTGGTGATATGAGCGGTTGTACGTTTCGAGGAGTGCAGTAATGGCGGAGAACCACGACCACGGACACACGCCGGCCGCATGGACCGCGGTGGTCATCATCTTCATCGGGTTCTGCGTTTCGGGCGCTCTGATGGTGATGGACCAGCCCCTGCTCTTCTGGCTGAGCCTGGCCATCATCCCCATCGGCGGCGTGGTCGGCGCCGTGATGCGCGGCATGGGCATGGGCAAGAAGCCGCTGCCGCCGGTGCGCACCGCCGGCGAGTAGCCCGTACGGTCCGCGCCCCGCCCCGGCCGGGAGATCCGCGCCGGGGCGCGCGGCGCCGCCCGTGCGCCGCCTTTGCCTGCCGTACGCCGTACCGGATGCGCCCGCGCTCCCCCACCGGGACAATCCGGGTGTGTCCGCCCGTACCGCCGCGACCGCCCCGCTACGGCGCCTCGCGCCCCCGCTCGCCGCGCTGGCCTGCGCCGCCGCCGGCCTCGCCGCGGTCGGCGCCGCCGACCCGAACGAGCCCGGCCGCTACCCGCCCTGCCCCGTCCTCGCGTACACGGGCCTGGCCTGCCCCGGCTGCGGCGGCCTGCGCTGCGCGTACGCGCTCGCCCACGGCGACGCGGCCGGAGCGCTCGGCGCCAACGCCCTCGCGGCCGCGGGCGCGGCCGTCCTCGGCGTCGCCCTGCTGGGCTGGCTCCTCGCCGCCGTACGCCCCCTCCCGCGCGCGCTCCCGCGGATCCGGATCCCGGCGCGACTGCCCGTGGGGCCGGTGCTGTTCGCGCTGGTCGCAGCGTTTGCGCTGCTGCGGAACCTGCCGTTCGGGGCGGCGCTGGGACCGTAGCCGAGGCGCGTCCGGCTGGTGGGACGGAGAAGGTCCGGATTCGGGGCTTCCGCCCGGTGCCGGATACCATCACAGGTACCCGAACAGCCGCCCGCCGGCGGCCGGCGCCCGGCGCCGGCCGGCACCGGCACCGGCGCCAGCAGAAAGGGGTCCGCTCGCGTGAGTGTGCTCGACGAGATCATTGACGGCGTGCGCGAGGACCTCGCCGAGCGGCAGGCCCGGGTCGGCCTCGACGAGCTGAAGGAGCGCGCCGCCAGAGCCCCCCAGGCGCGCGACGGCGTGGCCGCGCTGCGCGGCGACAGCGTCACCGTCGTCTGCGAGGTCAAGCGTTCCAGCCCGTCCAAGGGCGCGCTCGCGGCGATCGCCGACCCGGCCGCGCTCGCCGCGGACTACGAGGCGGGCGGCGCCGCCGTCATCAGCGTCCTCACCGAGCAGCGCCGCTTCGGCGGCTCGCTGGCGGACCTGGAGGCCGTGCGCGCCAAGGTGGACCTGCCGGTGCTGCGCAAGGACTTCGTGGTCACGTCGTACCAGCTCTGGGAGGCGCGGGCGTACGGCGCCGACCTGGTGCTGCTGATCGTCGCGGCGCTGGAGCAGGAGGCGCTGGTCTCGCTGGTGGAGCGGGCCGAGTCCATCGGGCTCACGCCCCTGGTCGAGGTGCACGACGAGGAGGAGACCGAGCGGGCGGTGGCCGCCGGGGCGAAGATCATCGGCGTGAATGCGCGGAACCTCAAGACGCTCGAGGTGGACCGCGGCAACTTCGGCCGGGTGGCCCCCGAGATCCCCGACCACATCGTCAAGATCGCCGAGTCCGGCGTGCGCGGCCCGCACGACCTCATCGCGTACGCGAACGACGGCGCCGACGCCGTGCTCGTCGGCGAGTCCCTGGTCACCGGCAAGGACCCGCGCGCCGCCGTCGCCGACCTCGTCGCCGCGGGCGCCCACCCCGCGCTGCGCCACGGGCGGGGCTGACGCCCCGGTGAGCACGCACGCGGAGCGCTCCCACCCGCCGCGGGGCGCGGCGGCCGGCGGCGGCGCCGCGCTCGCCTCCGTCCGCCAGGCGGGAGGTGTCCTCGCCCCCGGGTGCCGGCCGCGTGGCTGCCGGGCTCCCGCGCGGCGGGTGCGCGGGCGGCGGGTGAGGTACCACATCGGGGCCGAGCCGGGCCAGATCAACGGCATGCGATGGCACGCGGCGTGTCCCCACGCCGTCCGTCATCCGTTCCGACCGAGGATCAGTCATGCCCGCAGAATTCTTCATCCCTGACCCAGAGCGTCAGGTGCCGACCGCCGAAGGCTATTTCGGCGCGTACGGCGGCAAGTTCATCCCCGAGGCGCTGCGCGCCGCCGTCGACGAGGTCGCCGTCGCGTACGAGAAGGCCAAGGACGACGAGTCGTTCGTCGCCGAGCTGAACGACCTGCTGGTCCACTACACCGGCCGGCCCAGCCCGCTCACCGAGGTGCCGCGCTTCGCCGCGGAGGCCGGCGGCGCCAGGGTCTTCCTCAAGCGCGAGGACCTCAACCACACCGGCTCGCACAAGATCAACAACGTGCTGGGCCAGGCCCTGCTCACCCGCCGCATGGGCAAGACCCGCGTCATCGCCGAGACCGGCGCGGGCCAGCACGGCGTGGCCACCGCCACCGCCTGCGCCCTCCTCGGCCTGGAGTGCACCGTCTACATGGGCGAGATCGACACCGAGCGGCAGGCGCTCAACGTCGCCCGCATGCGGATCCTCGGCGCCGAGGTCGTCCCGGTGAAGTCCGGCAGCCGCACCCTCAAGGACGCGATCAACGAGGCGTTCCGCGACTGGGTCGCCAACGTCGAGCACACCCACTACCTCTTCGGCACCGTCGCGGGACCGCACCCCTTCCCCGCGCTGGTCCGGGACTTCCACCGGGTCATCGGCATCGAGGCCCGGCAGCAGTTGCTCGACCGCACGGGCCGGATGCCCGACGCGGCCGTGGCCTGCGTCGGCGGCGGCTCCAACGCCATCGGCCTCTTCCACGCCTTCCTGCCCCACCCCGCCGTGCGCCTCGTCGGCTGCGAGCCCGCCGGCCACGGCCTGACCAGCGGCGAGCACGCCGCGACCCTCAGCCTCGGGGACCCCGGGATCCTGCACGGCTCCCGGTCGTACGTGCTGCAGGACGAGGACGGCCAGATCACCGAGCCGTACTCGATCTCCGCCGGCCTCGACTACCCGGGCGTCGGCCCCGAGCACGCCTACCTCAAGGACGCCGGCCGCGCCGAGTACCGGGCCGTGACCGACGACGAGGCGATGCAGGCGCTGCGGCTGCTGTCGCGCAGCGAGGGCATCATCCCGGCCATCGAGAGCGCCCACGCGCTCGCCGGTGCGCTGGAGGTCGGCCGCGAGCTGGGGCCCGACGGCCTGATCGTCGTCAACCTCTCCGGGCGCGGCGACAAGGACATGGACACCGCCGCCCGCTACTTCGGGCTCTACGACGCCGAGGAGGCGGACCGGTGACGGGCAACATCGCGCGGCTCGACGCCGTGCTCGCCGCCGCGAAGGCGGAGGACCGGGCGGCCCTCATCGGCTATCTGCCCGCCGGCTTCCCCGACGTGGACACGGGCGTACGGGCCATGACCGCCATGCTCGAAGGCGGCTGCGACGCCCTCGAGGTCGGCCTGCCGCACAGCGACCCGGTGCTGGACGGCCCGGTGATCCAGACCGCCGACGACATCGCGCTGCGCGGCGGGCTGCGTATCAAGGACGTCATCCGCACGGTCGCCGAGGTGCAGTCCGCGACGGACGCCCCGGTGCTCTGCATGACGTACTGGAACCCGGTCGACCGCTACGGCCCCGAGCGCTTCGCCGAGGACCTGGCCGCGGCGGGCGGCGCGGGCTGCATCCTGCCCGACCTGCCCGTCGAGGAGTCGGGGCCGTGGCGCCAGGCGGCCGACAAGCACGGCCTGGCCACGGTCTTCGTGGTCGCCCCCAGCAGCCGCGAGCAGCGGCTGTCGGCCATCACGGCGGCCGGGAGCGGCTTCGTCTACGCCGCGTCGCTGATGGGCGTCACGGGCACCCGCGAGTCCGTGGGCCGCGAGGCCCAGGACCTGGTCCGGCGCACCCGCGCCACCGAGGCGGCACGGGACGGCGGCCTGCCGGTCTGCGTCGGCCTCGGGGTCTCGACGGCGGACCAGGCGGCCGAGGTCGCCGCGTTCGCCGACGGCGTGATCGTCGGCTCGGCGTTCGTCAAGCGGCTGCTGGCCGCGGGGGACGACCACGAGGCGGGCCTCGCGGCCGTGCGGGCGCTCGCGGGTGAGCTGGCCGAGGGGGTACGCCGCCGGGGCTGAGCGACCCAAGCGGATATCCACAGGGCCCTCCGCGGTGGGTACGGACGTGCGAAACTTGACGTAGTAATCCGTGCCGCACAGGGGAGGGCCCGATGGCCGGCAATCAGCCCGGCGCCGACGACGAGCCGCGTCTGCCCGATGACATATGGGAGCGGTTCCAGAGGGATTCCCTGGGCCAGATAGAGGCCACCGCGCCGAAGGAGCGCTCCGCGCGGTGGTACGAGGTCACGGAGCGGCTCGCCGCCGAGGAGGCCCGGCGCGAGGCGGCACCGAAAGAGCACCGGATGCGCCGCCCCCGCCCGCGGATGCCCCACGCGCCGGTGCCGCGCGCCCTCACCGTCTGCCTCGTCCTCGTCTCGGTCGTGCTGGTGCTCTCCGCCGCCGCCGCTTACCTGCAGTACGGGCGCGTGTTCTGATCCGTCACCGGGGGCCGGGTCCCTCGTTATAGCCGGGCGTGAGCGAGAACAACTCTCAGGGGAAGCGCACCGCCCGGGACCGGATGCAGGCCGAGCGCGAGCGGCAGAGGTCCATGGACAAGCGGCGGCGGATGCTGGTCGTGCTCGCCGCGGTGGTCGGGGTGCTCGCCGTGGTCGCGGTGGTCGGCGTCCTCATCGGCCAGAACAGCGGCAGTGACACCAACGACAAGCCCGTCGTGTTCCCGAAGGGCGCCGTCGGCGAGGACCGCCTCGCGCTGCCCGCGGGCAGGGCGGCCGCCCCGGCCGCCCTCACCGTGTACGAGGACTTCCGCTGTCCGGCCTGCGGCCAGTTCGAGGACCGCTTCAGCAAGACGATCAACGAGCTGGAGGACGCGGGGAAACTGCGCACGGAGTACCGGCTGGTCAAGCTCATCGACGGCAACTTCGGCGGCACCGGCTCGCTGAACTCCGCCAACGCCGCGGCCTGCGCCCAGGACGCCGGCAAGTTCGTCCCGTACCATGACGTGCTCTTCCGCAACCAGCCGCCGGAGAACGACGACGCCTTCGCCGAGAAGGGACACCTCAAGGACCTGGCGGGCAAGGTCGACGGGCTGCGCGGCAAGCGCTTCGACTCCTGCGTCGACGACGGCAGGTTCGACGGCTGGGTCGACGCGTCCGACGAGGCGTTCGGCAAGTCCGGCCACAACTCGACCCCCACCGTGCTGCTGGAGGGCGAGAACATCCTCGGGCCGGGCTCGAACCTCACCCCGGAGAGCTTCAAGCAGCTCGTCGAGGACGCCGGTAAGGACTGAGCCACCTCTGCGGGGCGGCGACATCGCGGAGAGTTACGGAGCCGTTGTCCCCGCGGGCTCCCCGCGCCGCGCCGCGGCACGGTACCGTCGGACCTGCTATGGATCTCGCATACATCCCCAGCCCTTCCGAGGGCGTCTGGCACCTCGGACCGCTCCCGCTGCGCGGTTACGCCCTCGCCATCCTGCTCGGCATCTTCGTGGCCATCTGGCTCGGCGGACGTCGCTGGATCGCACGCGGCGGCCGGGCGGGGACCGTCGCGGACATCGCCATCTGGGCCGTGCCCTTCGGCCTCGTCGGCGGCCGGCTCTACCACGTCGTCACCACGTACGAGCCGTATTTCGGCGAGGGTGGCGACTGGGTCAAGGCCTTCGAGATCTGGGAGGGCGGCCTCGGCATCTGGGGCGCCATCGCGATGGGTGCACTCGGCGCCTGGATCGGCTGCCGCCGCCGCGGCATCCCGATCCCGGCCTACGCCGACGCCGTCGCGCCCGGCATCGCGCTCGCGCAGGCCCTGGGCCGCTGGGGCAACTGGTTCAACCAGGAGCTGTACGGCAAGCAGACCGACGTCCCCTGGGCCGTCGAGATCGACGCGGAGTACTCCGTCACCGGCACCGCCGAGACCTTCCACCCGACCTTCCTGTACGAGTCGCTGTGGTGCATCGGCGTCGCGCTGCTGGTGATCTGGGCCGACCGGCGATTCCGCCTCGGCCACGGCCGGGCCTTCGCGCTCTACGTCGCGGGGTACACGGCGGGCCGCGGCTGGATCGAGTACCTGCGCGTGGACGAGGCGCACGAGGTCCTCGGGCTGCGGCTCAACGTCTGGACGTCGATCCTGGTCTTCGCCGCCGCGGTGCTCTACATCGTGGTGTCGGCGAAGAAGCGGCCGGGCCGCGAGGAGGTCGTGGAGCGCGCCGCGCACGACGAGTCCGGCGCCCCCGGGAAGGACGCGCCCGGCGCCCCCGGGAAGGACGCGCCCGGCGCCGCCGGGAAGGCCGGGGCCGACGCGAAGGACGGCGAGCCCGGCGAGGCGGAAGGACCGGACGGGCCCGGCGACGCCTCCGGGGCCGCCGGCGAGCAGGAGCCCGCGACCGCCGGCGCGGCCGAGGCCAAGGCCGCGGGGGACGCCCCCGCGGGGGAGCGCGGCCGGCACACGTAGCCGCCCCGCACACCGCACGCACGGCAGGGCCGTCACCGCACCCGCGGCGACGGCCCCGCCCGTGTCCGGCCCGGTCACCCGGCCGGATCGTCCCCTAGAGTCTGTCCGGCGAGTCCGGCGACCGAACCCCGGTGATACGGCCGGTAAGGGCACCTCAGCCTGCCGGGCCCCCGCCGCGCACCGGAAGCATCCCGTGCGACCCGCAGCACCTCTGACGCCTCAGCCGCTCGCGCCCCCGCCGCCCCGCCGCCCCCGGAGACACCGGCCCCGGGCGGCCCGCGGCCGGTGGCCGGCGGGGTGTGTCGTCCCAGGTGAGTACGGCCTGCCTTGCTGGCGGGCCGCCGGGACCCCGCGTATCGTCGAACGGAAGATCGACGAGGGGAGCGCGATCCATGTCCGCGGGGCTGCAGGCGGGCGGGCCGGCCGAGCGGCACGGCCCTACCCACCGTGACGTCACCGGCGGCTGGCTGCGGCCCGCCGTCTTCGGCGCGATGGACGGGCTGGTGTCGAACCTCGCGCTGATCACCGGCGTGGCCGGCGGCTCGGTCTCGTCCACGACGATCGTGCTCACCGGCCTCGCGGGGCTGGCGGCCGGCGCGTTCTCGATGGCCGCGGGGGAGTACACCTCCGTCGCCTCCCAGCGCGAGCTGGTCCTCGCCGAGCTGGACGTGGAGCGGCGCGAGCTGAGCCGGCACCCGGAGGACGAGCTGCAAGAGCTGAGCGACCTCTACGAGTCCCGCGGGGTGGACCCGGAGCTGGCCGCCGAGGTGTCCAGGCAGCTCATGCGGGACCCGGAGCAGGCGCTGGAGATCCACGCCCGGGAGGAGCTGGGCATCGACCCGGGCGACCTGCCGTCGCCGCCGGTGGCGGCGCTGTCGTCGTTCGGCTCCTTCGCCGTCGGCGCGCTGCTGCCGGTGCTGCCGTATCTGCTGGGCGCGACGGCGCTGTGGCCCGCGGTGCTGCTCGCGCTGGCCGGGCTCTTCGCCTGCGGCGCGGCGGTGGCGCGGATCACGGCCCGCACCTGGTGGTACAGCGGGCTGCGGCAACTGCTCCTCGGCGGCGCCGCGGCGGCCGTCACGTACGGCCTGGGCGCCCTCTTCGGAGCCACGGTCGGCGGCTGATCGCCGGACCGCGGGCGCGGCCGGATCCCGTATCCTCGAAAGCGATCTGCTCGCACTTCTGATCTATTACCCCCGCGTTTCGAACCGGACCACCGCGGGCATGTGACGGGGACCGCGGGCAGTGCCGCCCGCGCTTCGTCCTGCACGAACCGTGCAGATCCCCCGCGCGGCGGGGTGCACTCCCCGACCGGGGGTGTCCGGATGCTGATACGCGGTATCCGCTTCCTGAGCTGCAGGTCATCATGTAACCTGCACGAAATTTCGGCCAGGGCCAACGTCGTCCCTCGGCACGCATCACTGCCACGACGACGACGGGAGAGCCGATGCGGCACGCATCCCAGGCGGCCCGCCCTGCAGCGCAGGGGCTGTACGACCCCCGGTACGAGCACGACGCCTGCGGGGTCGGCTTCGTCGCCACGCTGAGCGGGGAGGCCAGCCACGCACTCGTCCAGCAGGCGCTGACGGTGCTGCGCAACCTGGAACACCGCGGTGCCACCGGCTCCGACCCCGACACCGGCGACGGCGCCGGCATCCTGCTGCAAGTCCCGGACGCGTTCCTCCGCGCCGCCGCCGGCTTCCCGCTGCCGGCCGCCGGTTCGTACGCCGTCGGCATGGCCTTCCTGCCCGTGGCCGAGGACGAGGCCGCCGCCGTACGGGAGCGGGTCGCGGCCATCGCCGCCGAGGAGGGCCTGCGGGTCCTCGGCTGGCGCGAGGTGCCCGTCGCGCCCGAGCTGCTCGGCGCCGGCGCCCGCGCGACCATGCCGTCGTTCGCCCAGCTCTTCGTCGAGAGCGCCGACCCGGCGGCCCGCAAGAGCGGCATCGAGCTGGACCGGTCCGCGTTCGTGCTGCGCAAGCGTGCCGAGCGCGAGACCGACGTGTACTTCCCCTCGCTGTCCTCGCGCACCCTCGTGTACAAGGGCATGCTCACCACCGGGCAGCTCGAACCGTTCTTCCCGGACCTGTCGGACCGCCGGCTGACGACCGCCATCGGCGTCGTGCACTCCCGGTTCTCCACCAACACCTTCCCGAGCTGGCCGCTGGCCCACCCGTACCGCTACATCGCGCACAACGGCGAGATCAACACGGTCATGGGCAACCGCAACTGGATGCGCGCGCGGGAGTCCCAGCTCTCCTCGGAGCTCTTCGGGGAGCACGACCTGGAGCGGGTCTTCCCCATCTGCACCCCCGGCGCCTCCGACACCGCCTCCTTCGACGAGGTGCTGGAGCTGCTGCACCTGGGCGGTCGGTCGCTGCCGCACGCGATGCTGATGATGATCCCGGAGGCGTGGGAGAACCACGAGTCCATGGACCCGGCCCGGCGGGCGTTCTACCAGTACCACTCCACCGTCATGGAGCCCTGGGACGGCCCGGCGGGCGTCAGCTTCACCGACGGCACCCTCGTCGGCGCCGTCCTCGACCGCAACGGCCTGCGCCCCGGCCGCTACTGGGTCACCGACGACGGGCTGGTCGTGCTCGCCTCCGAGGTGGGCGTGCTCGACTTCGACCCGGACCGCGTCGTGCGCAAGGGCCGGCTGCAGCCTGGCCGGATGTTCCTGGTCGACACCGCGCAGCACCGCATCGTCGAGGACGACGAGATCAAGGCGGAGCTGGCCGCCGAGCACCCGTACGGGGACTGGCTGGACGCCGGCATCGTCGCGCTGCCGGAGCTGCCCGAGCGCGAGCACATCGTGCACACCCACGCCTCGGTCACCCGCCGCCAGCAGACCTTCGGCTACACCGAGGAGGAGCTGCGCGTCCTGCTCGCGCCCATGGCGCGCACCGGCGCGGAGCCGATCGGCTCCATGGGCTCCGACACCCCGCTCGCGGGGCTCTCGGACCGGCCGCGGCTGATCTTCGACTACTTCACCCAGCTCTTCGCGCAGGTCACCAACCCGCCGCTGGACGCGATCCGCGAGGAACTGGTCACCTCGCTGCACTCGGCGCTGGGCCCGCAGGGCAACCTGCTGGAGCCCACGCCCGCGTCCTGTCGTACGGTCACGCTGCCGTTCCCTGTCCTCGACAACGACGAGCTGGCCAAGCTCATCCACGTCAACGCCGACGGCGACATGCCGGGCTTCAAGTCCGTGACGCTCTCCGGGCTCTACCGCGTGCAGGGCGGCGGCCAGGCGCTCGCCGACCGGCTGGCGGAGGTCTGCACCGAGGTCGACGCGGCGATCGACTCCGGCGCCCGGCTGCTGGTCCTCTCCGACCGGCACTCCGACGCCGAGCACGCCCCGATCCCGTCGCTGCTGCTCACCTCCGCCGTCCACCACCACCTGATCCGCACCAAGCAGCGCTCCCAGGTCGGCCTGCTGGTCGAGGCCGGCGATGTGCGCGAGGTACACCACGTCGCTCTGCTCATCGGCTACGGGGCCGCCGCCGTCAACCCGTACCTGGCGATGGAGTCCGTCGAAGACCTCGTCCGCGCCGGTACGTTCATCGAGGGCGGCCCGGACGGCGATGCGCAGACGGCCATCCGCAACCTGATCAAGGCGCTGGGCAAGGGCGTGCTGAAGGTGATGTCCAAGATGGGCATCTCCACCGTCGCCTCGTACCGCGGTGCGCAGGTCTTCGAGGCCATCGGCCTGGACCAGGAGTTCGTGGACACGTACTTCCACGGCACCACGTCGAAGATCGGCGGCGCGGGACTCGATGTCATCGCCCGGGAGGTCGCCGCCCGGCACGCCAAGGCGTATCCCGCCTCCGGCATCGCCCCGGCGCACCGCAACCTGGAGATCGGCGGCGAGTACCAGTGGCGCCGCGAGGGCGAGCCGCATCTCTTCGACCCGGACACGGTCTTCCGGCTGCAGCACTCGACCCGCACCCGCCGCTACGACATCTTCAAGCAGTACACGCAGCGCGTGGACGAGCAGTCCGAGCGGCTGATGACGCTGCGCGGGCTCTTCCGGCTGGCGTCGGACCGCCCGGCGGTGCCGCTCGACGAGGTCGAGCCCGTCGCCGCGATCGTCAAGCGGTTCTCCACCGGCGCCATGTCGTACGGCTCCATCTCGCGGGAGGCGCACGAGACGCTGGCGATCGCGATGAACCAGCTCGGCGGCAAGTCCAACACCGGCGAGGGCGGCGAGGACGCCGACCGGCTGTACGACCCGGCCCGGCGCTCGGCGATCAAGCAGGTGGCCTCCGGCCGCTTCGGCGTCACCAGCGAGTACCTGGTGAACGCCGACGACATCCAGATCAAGATGGCGCAGGGCGCCAAGCCCGGCGAGGGCGGCCAGTTGCCCGGCCACAAGGTGTACCCGTGGGTGGCCAGGACTCGGCACTCCACCCCCGGCGTCGGCCTCATCTCGCCGCCGCCGCACCACGACATCTACTCGATCGAGGACCTGGCGCAGCTCATCCACGATCTGAAGAACGCCAACCCGCAGGCCCGCATCCACGTGAAGCTGGTGAGCGAGGTCGGCGTCGGCACGGTCGCGGCCGGGGTGTCCAAGGCGCACGCCGACGTGGTGCTGATCTCGGGACACGACGGCGGCACCGGCGCCTCCCCGCTGACGTCGCTCAAGCACGCCGGCGGCCCCTGGGAGCTGGGTCTCGCCGAGACCCAGCAGACGCTGCTGCTCAACGGGCTGCGCGACCGGATCGTGGTGCAGACCGACGGCCAGCTCAAGACCGGCCGCGACGTGGTCGTGGCCGCGCTCCTCGGCGCCGAGGAGTTCGGCTTCGCGACCGCGCCGCTGGTGGTCTCCGGCTGCGTGATGATGCGCGTGTGCCACCTGGACACCTGCCCGGTCGGCATCGCCACCCAGAACCCGGTGCTGCGCGAGCGCTACACCGGTCAGGCGGAACACGTCGTCAACTTCTTCGAGTTCATCGCCGAGGAGGTCCGCGAGCTCCTGGCCGAGCTGGGCTTCCGCAGCCTGGACGAGGCCGTCGGCCACGCCGAGGTGCTGGACATCACCCGCGCCGTCGACCACTGGAAGGCGCAGGGCCTGGACCTGGCGCCGCTGCTGTACGTCCCGGAGCTGCCGGACGGGGCCGCGCGCTACCAGGTCACCGGCCAGGACCACGGCCTGGAGAAGGCGCTCGACAACGAGCTGATCAAGCTCGCCGCCGACGCCCTGGCCGCACCGTCCGCCGCCGAGGCCCAGCCCGTACGGGCCCGGGTGGCGATCCGCAACATCAACCGCACGGTCGGCACCATGCTCGGCCACGAGGTGACGAAGAAGTTCGGCGGCGAAGGGCTGCCCGACGGCGCGATCGACATCACCTTCACCGGCTCCGCGGGACAGTCGTTCGGCGCCTTCGTGCCGCGCGGCGTCACGCTGCGGCTGGAGGGCGACGCCAACGACTACGTCGGCAAGGGCCTGTCCGGCGGTCGGCTCGTGGTCCGGCCGGACCGTGCCGCGGAGCACCTCGCCGAGTACAGCGTCATCGCGGGCAACACCCTCGCGTACGGCGCCACCGGCGGCGAGATGTTCCTGCGCGGCAAGGTCGGCGAGCGGTTCTGCGTCCGCAACTCCGGCGCGCTCGTCGTCGCCGAGGGCGTCGGCGACCACGGCTGCGAGTACATGACCGGCGGCCAGGCCGTCGTGCTGGGCGAGACCGGGCGCAACTTCGCGGCCGGCATGTCCGGCGGGGTCGCGTACGTCATCGACCTCGACCCGGACAACGTCAACGAGGGCAACCTCGCCGCCGTCGAGAAGCTGGACGACGCCGACCGGGAGTGGCTGCACGACGTGGTGCGCCGCCATCACGAGGAGACCGGCTCGACCGTCGCGGGGAAGCTGCTCGCCGAGTGGGACGCCCCCGACGCGGGCGTCGCCCGCTTCAGCAAGGTCTACCCGTCCACGTACAAGGCAGTGCTCACCGCCAAGGACGCCGCTGAGCGGGCCGGCCTCACCGAGGCCCAGACGCACGAGAAGATGATGGAGGCTGCGCTCCATGGCTGACCCCAAGGGCTTCCTGACCACCGGCCGCGAGGTCGCCGAGACCCGGCCCGTCGCCGAGCGGGTCAAGGACTGGAACGAGGTCTACGTCCCGGGCTCGCTGCTGCCCGTCATCAGCAAGCAGGCGGGCCGCTGCATGGACTGCGGCATCCCCTTCTGCCACAACGGCTGTCCGCTGGGGAACCTCATCCCCGAGTGGAACGACTACGCCTACCGCGAGGACTGGACCGCCGCCAGCGAGCGGCTGCACGCGACGAACAACTTCCCGGAGTTCACCGGGCGGCTGTGCCCGGCGCCGTGCGAGACGGCCTGCGTGCTGGGTATCAACCAGCCGGCGGTGACCATCAAGAACGTCGAGGTCACCATCATCGACAAGGCGTGGGAGGCCGGCGCCGTCACGCCGCAGCCGCCGGAGCGGCTGTCGGGCAAGACGGTCGCCGTCATCGGCTCGGGCCCCGCCGGGCTGGCCGCGGCGCAGCAGTTGACCCGGGCCGGGCACACGGTCGCGGTGTACGAGCGCGCCGACCGGATCGGCGGGCTGCTGCGGTACGGCATCCCCGAGTTCAAGATGGAGAAGCGGCACATCAACCGGCGCGTCGAGCAGATGCGGGCGGAGGGCACCAAGTTCCGTACGGGTGTGGAGATCGGCCGCGACATCGACGGCGCCAAGCTGCGCAAGCGCTACGACGCCGTGGTGGTCGCCGCCGGCGCCACCACCGCCCGCGACCTGCCGGTCCCGGGCCGCGAGCTGGCCGGCATCCACCAGGCGATGGACTACCTGCCGCTCGCCAACAAGGTCCAGGAGGGCGACTACGTCACCCCGCCGATCTCCGCCGAGGGCAAGCACGTCGTGGTCATCGGCGGCGGCGACACCGGCGCCGACTGCGTCGGCACCGCGCACCGGCAGGGCGCGGCGTCCGTGACCCAGCTGGAGATCATGCCGCGGCCGTCGGAGGAGCGCCCCGAGGGCCAGCCGTGGCCGGTCTACCCGATGACGTACAAGGTCACCTCCGCCCACGAGGAGGGCGGGGAGCGCGTCTACTCCGTCTCGACCACCCACTTCGAGGGCGACGAGGGCGGCAACGTGGCCTTCCTGCACCTGGTCGAGGTGCGGTTCGAGGACGGCGGGTTCAAGCCGGTGCCGGGCACCGAGCGGAAGATCCCGGCCGAGCTGGTCACGCTCGCGATGGGCTTCACCGGCGTGGACCGGGAGAACGGTCTGGTCGAGCAGCTCGGCCTGGAGCTGGACGCACGCGGCAACGTCGCCCGCGACGCGGACTACGCCACCAGCGTCCCCGGGGTCTTCGTCGCCGGCGACGCCGGGCGCGGTCAGTCGCTGATCGTCTGGGCGATCGCCGAGGGGCGTTCCGCGGCGCGCGGCGTGGACCGTATGCTGACGGGCGCCAGCGACCTGCCGGCGCCGATCCGGCCGACGGACCGGGCGCTGGTGGTCTGACGCCCGGCCGCACCGCACAGAGATGTCTTCGGGATGTCCCGTACAACGAGGTACGGAACAGCAAGACCCGCGGCGCCTGCCTCTCCCCGACCGTTGAGGCGGGCGCCTCGGCGCGTCCGGGGGGTGCGGTGGGGCCGCGGGGGCGGGCGGGGCGGGCGGGATGGCTGCGGTCTGGTGCGGCCGGGGCGCAGCGGATACCTTCCGGGAAGGTGCGCCGTCCTGCAACTCCCGTTCGTATCCCAGGAGTCCACATGCTCAGACGTCGCTCGACGGCACCGCTGTTCCTCGCCTTAGTGCTCGCCCTGTTCGCCCCGCTCACGGCCGCCGCCGCCCCAGAACCGACCGTCACCGGATCGGGGCCGGCCGCCGACGTCCCGCTGGAGGAGCTGGCGGTGACCACCACCCAGGTCGCCTCCGGACTGCGCCGCCCCATCGACATCGCCGCGCCCGACGACGGCAGCGGCCGGCTCTTCATCGCCGAGAAGCGCGGCACCGTCCGCGCCTACCACCCCGACACCGGCCTCGCCCCGGAGCCCGTCGCCGACCTCACCGACGTCGTCGACGAGTCCGGCAACGAGCGCGGGCTGCTCGCCATCGTCCCCGACCCGGCCTTCCCCGAGGTCCGGGACCTGTACGTGGTCTACAGCGCGCTGCCCGACGGGGCGATCACCCTCGCCCGCTACGGCCTCGACGACGGCGGCCTGGAGGTGCTGCTCGCCCAGGAGCACGCCGAGTACAGCAACCACAACGGCGGCACGCTCGCCTTCGGCCCCGACGGCTACCTCTACTGGACCATCGGCGACGGCGGCGGCGCCGGCGACCCGTTCGACAGCGGCCAGCGCCTCGACACCCTGCTGGGCAAGCTGCTGCGCATCGACGTGAACCGGACCTGCGGCGACCTGCCGTACTGCGTGCCGGAGGACAACCCGTTCACCCGCACCGCCGGCGCCCGCCCGGAGATCTGGGCGTACGGGCTGCGCAACCCCTGGCGCTTCTCCTTCGACCCCGCGGACGGCTCGCTGTGGCTCGGCGACGTCGGCCAGGGCCGCTGGGAGGAGATCGACCACGTCGCCCGTCCGGAGCAGCCGGGCGCGAACTTCGGCTGGTCCTGCCGCGAGGGCTTCCAGGTCTTCGACGAGGCCCAGTGCGCCGGGGACGCCGACTACACCGACCCCGTGTTCACCTACTCCCCGCAGACCGGCGGCTGCGCCGTGGTCGGCGGCCGGGTCTACCGCGGCGAGCGGTACGCCGGCCTGCTGGGCGGCACGTACATCGGCACCGACTACTGCTCGTCGGCGGTCTGGGCGCTGCGCCCGGACGGCCGGGGCGGCTACGAGCAGGCGGAGATCGGCCAGTTCCCGACCCAGATCACCGACGTGGGCGAGACGGTCGACGGCGAGTTCTACGTCGTCAACGACCTGCCGGGCGGGCTGCACAAGGTCGCCTTCGAGCGGCAGCGGCCGACCTGCGCGCTGGACGTCGCCTCGACCACCTGGGGCGGCGGCCTGAGCGCGGATCTGACGCTCACCAACACCGGCAGCACGCCGATCGACGGCTGGACGCTGAAGTTCCCGCTGGCGATCGGCCAGACCGTGATCTCGGACTGGAACACCGACCTCTTCCAGGGCAGCGACATGATCACCGCGGCCAACGCCGCGCACAACGCGGTGATCGAGCCGGGGGAGAGCGTCTCGCTGGGCTATCTGGCGAGCCATACGGGTGATGTTTCGCCGCCGAAGCGCGCCACGCTCAACGGCGACGCCTGCACGCTGACCGCTTCCGCCAGGGCCGCCGGCTGACGCTTCGCGATAGCAAGCGCTTCCACGCCTGCCTCCGGTCGCGCGCCGGAGGCGGGCGGTAAGAAAATGACGATGATAGTTTCGGATGCACAGCGCGCAACGTCAAAGGTCGGACAAGTGTCGGATGGACGCTTCGGCGACGCCTCAGACAACGGTTCGGCATCACCTCGAAACCACCCTTGACCCTGGTTAAACCACTCCATACCGTCCTGGTGGTCTAGACAAGTTCAGGTTCGGCTCACTGGAGAGCGGGAGCGGTTCATGCGGAAGTTCGTCATCGGCGCCGTGAGCGCCGCAATGGTGCTGGGGCTCGCCGCCTGTGGCAGCGACTCCGACGATGGGGACGGCGGCGGCGACGCACTGGACGGCAAGGGCAAGACCCTCGACGTCTGGATCATGAAGGGGACCAACCCCGATGCCGAGCCCTTCTTCGACAAACTGAACAAGGAGTTCGAGAAGAAGACCGGCGCGAAGGTCAACGTCGAGTACCAGCAGTGGGAGAGCGCTCAGCGCAAGTTCACCACTGCGATCGAGGGCGGCCCGGACCAGGTGCCGGACGTCGCCGAGGTCGGCACCACCTGGGTGCCCCAGTTCGCCGACACCGGCGGCCTGGTGGACGTCACCGACCAGGTGAAGGACGCCGGTCTCGACCAGGACCTGGTCGAGGGGCTGAAGGACGCGGGCACGCTGGAGGGCAAGCAGTACGGCATGCCCTGGTACGCGGGCGTGCGCGGCCTCGTCTACCGCAAGGACATCTTCGACAAGCACGGCCTGAAGGCCCCGACGACCTGGGAAGAGCTCCGGGACGTCGCGCTCACCCTGAAGAAGGAGGAGCCGGACATGATCTCGTTCCCCGTCGCCGGCGGGGCCGAGATGTTCGCGATGCCCTTCGTCTGGGGCGCGGGCGGCGAGCCCGCCGTGCAGGACGGCGACACCTGGAAGTCGGCCATCAACTCGCCGGAGTCCGTCGAGGGCCTGCAGTTCTACACCGACCTCGCCACGAAGGACAAGCTGTCCCCGGCGAAGGTCACCACCTGGCGCGAGGACGAGGTGGCCCAGGAGTTCACCAAGGGGAACGTCGCCATGACGATCTCCGGCAACTGGACCCCCAAGACCTTCCTCGACGAGGCCCCCGAGCTGGAGGGCAAGATCGCCGCCGCGCCGATCCCCGGCAAGGACGGCGGCATGAGCCCGTCGTTCCTCGGCGGCTCCTACCTGTCGACGTTCGACAGCGACAAGAAGGAACTGGCCTGGGAGTACGTCAAGATGGCCACCACCGGCAAGTTCGCCGCCGAGTGGGCCAAGCAGACGAACTACTTCCCCGGTACCAACACCGACCTGAAGAAGATCGCCGACGAGGGCGACCCGCTGGTCGAGCCGTTCGCCAAGCAGATGATGGAGGCCGGCGCGACCGTCCCCAAGACCACCGCCTACGGCGAGATCCAGGCCAGCCAGGTGGTGCTGAAGTTGGTCCAGTCCGTGCTCAAGGGCGACCAGAGCGTCCAGGAGGCAGCGGACAAGGCCGCCGGCGAGATGGACGACATTTTCGCCAAGTCCGAGTAGACCCCGCTTTCGGACAAGGACACGGAAAGACACAGTGAAGGATTCGCTCGCCGCCGAGGTCGCGCTGGCTCCCCCCACGGAGCCGTCGCGGCCCGGCCGCGCCTCCGCCGACGCCGCCCGCCGCCGCAAGCGGCTGGTGACGGTGACCCGGCCGTGGCTGCTGCTGGCACCCTCCCTTGTGGTGCTGGCCGGGCTGCTGCTGTGGCCGCTGATCGAGGTCGGCAAGCTGTCGCTGCAGGACTACGAGGTCAAGTTCGGCGGCGGCGTCGGCACCTGGACCGGCTTCGACAACTACTCCGCCCTGCTCTCCAACGAGCTGCTGTGGCGCACGGTGCTGCCGAACACGGCGTTCTTCGCGTTCGGCTGCGTGATCCTCACGGTGGCGTTCGGCACCTTCGTCGCGCTGCTGCTCAACCGGCTGGGCACCGTGTGGCGGGTGGTCTGCTCCACCGCGATCATGGCCGCCTGGGCGATGCCGGCGGTCACCGGCACGTACGTCTGGGTCTGGCTCTTCGCCGCGGAGGACGGGCTGATGAGCCGGCTGGCCGGCGGTCTCGGGCTCATCGACCCCGAGACCACCAACTGGTTCACCGAGCGGCTCGGCTTCTACGCCATCGCCACCCTGAACGTCGTCCACCACGGCTTCCCCTTCGTCGCCATCACCGTGCTCGCGGGCCTGATGACGGTGCCGAAGGAGCTGTACGAGGCCGGGATGATCGACGGCGCGAGCGCCTGGCAGCGGTTCTGGCGCATCACCGTGCCGGCCCTCAGGCCGATCTTCCTGGTCGTGACCATCCTCTCGACCATCTGGGACTTCAAGGTCTTCACCCAGATCTTCCTCATGCCCGGCGGCAGCGGAAGCAACGAGGACGTCATGAACCTCGGCGTGTACTCGTACATCGAGGCGTTCGCCAAGAACGACTACGGCGCCGGCGCCGCCGCCGCGGTGATGCTCACCCTCCTGCTCATCGCCATCACCCTCGTCTACATCCGCACGCTCTTCCGGCAGGGGGAGGAGGACCTGTGAAGCGCACCTCGATCGGCTCGCGCATCGGCCTGCCGGCCGCCGTCGCGGGGCTGCTGATCTTCACCCTCTTCCCCGTCTACTGGATGATGAGCACGGCGCTGGACCCACGGGCCTCCTCGCGGGGCTCGGACCTGCTGCCCAGCGGCGTCACGTTCGAGCACTTCAGCCGGGTGTGGAACGAGGGCGACTTCGACCGCTACCTGCTGAACTCGGCGATCGTCGGCCTCGGCACCATCCTGGCCGCCGCCGCGCTCTCGCTCTTCGCGGCCGTGGCCGTGGCGCGCTTCCGCTTCACGTTCCGCACCTCCGTGCTGATCATGATCCTGATCGTGCAGATGGTGCCGCTGGAGGCGCTGGTCATCCCGCTCTTCCTGCAGATGCGCGACTACGAGATGCTCAACAGCCTGCTCGGGCTGACGATCGTCTACATCGCGCTGTCGCTGCCGTTCGCGATCTGGACGCTGCGCGGGTTCGTCGCCACCGTGCCGAAGGAGGTCGAGGAGGCGGCGTACATCGACGGCTGCACCTGGCCGCGGATGTTCTGGTCCGTGCTGCTGCCGCTGGTGGCGCCCGGTCTGGTGGCCACCAGCGTCTTCGCGTTCATCACCGCCTGGAACGAGTTCGTCTTCGCGTACACGTTCATGAAGGACAGCGAGAAGTACACGGCGGCCGTGGGGATCTACCAGTTCTTCGGCGAGAACGACACCGCGTGGGGGCCGGTCATGGCCAGCTCCACGCTGATCACGCTGCCGGTGCTGATCTTCTTCGTGATCGTGCAGCGGCGGCTGGCCTCCGGTCTCGCGGCCGGGGCGATCAAGGGCTGAGGACGCGGCACGTACCGGCCCGCGGCGCCCACGGATTCCGCGGGCCGGTCACGTGTCGCACTCCAGCACCGCCTTGCACAGCCCGCAGCGCGCCCGTACGTATCCGCGCACCGGCACCCGGATCCGCTGGTGGCAGACGGGGCACGGGAACGACACCCGCATCGGGGGCCCGGCCTCGAAGGCGTAGCCGTCGACGGGGGCGGCCGTCGTCGTCAGCCCGCCGTCGGCCGCACGCAGGAACAGCTCCTGCGCGCGCCTGCGGTCCCGGGTGTACCGGTGCCGGCCCAGCCGGCCGCTGGCCGCCAGCGGCGGGCGGGCGGCGTCCCGGCGGGCCAGGTCCATGCCGGCGGTGTACGCCTCGTACGCCTGCGGGCTGGTGAACCAGACCTCCGGGTTCTCGCCGAAGGCGAGGGCACGCTTGGCGACGACGTAGCCGAACTCCTCCGGCGTCAGGTAGCCGAACCGCTGCGAGGCGCCGCCGCCCTCCCGGAAGGCGTCCAGCAGCAGCCAGCCCGCGCCGAGGTAGGCGGTCGCGGTGTCGGTGAGGATCTCGTTCTCCGCGGTCTCCGGGAAGGACAGGCCGAGGCGGTCCAGATAGACGTGCATCACCTCGTGCGCCAGCGCCCCGCCGATGTCCCTGCGGTGCTCGCGGAAGCGCGGGTTCAGCTCGACGAAGTACTCCGGGCCCGCGGCCAGCTCCACGACCGCGGCCTCCGGCATCTCCCGGAAGCCGACGATCACCCGCGCGTCCGGCAGCCGCAGATGCTGCACCAGCGTGTGCGCCACGCGCTGGACGCCGAGGTGCAGATCCTCGTCGGCGGCCAGGGCGACGTCGGCCGGGGGGACGCTGACGGGGAAGTCGGCGTGCAGGAGGTCGGCGGTGAGCCGCCGGTAGAGCGCCGTCAGGGCCGACCGCACGGTCCGCAGATGCGGAAAGCCGTGCACGACCTCGCTCACGCTGTTCACCGGCGACCCCCGGGGTCCGACTCCAGCCCACTGTACGGGCCCCGCGCCGCGCGGCCCGGCGCGACGTATCGTGACGCACATGAGTCCGAACATCGCCACCAACACCCGGGTCGACCTCGCCGGGCTGCTCGACTTCGTACGGCCCAGGCACCGGGCCCTGCTGCTCACCCGGCGGGCCGACGGCTCGCCGCAGGCGTCGCCGCTGACCTGCGGCGTGGACGACGCGGGGCGGATCGTCGTGTCCACGTACCCGGAACGGGCCAAGACCCGCAACGCGCGGCGCGACCCGCGGGTCGGGATCGTAGTGCTCTCCGACGAGTGGGACGGACCGTGGGTGCAGGTCGACGGCGCGGCGGAGGTGATCGACGCGACGGCTGACGTGGAGCCGTTCGTGGAGTACTTCCGCAACATCGCGGGCGAGCACCCGGACTGGGACGAGTACCGCGAGGCCATGGTGCGGCAGGGGAAGTCGCTGATCCGGATCACGCCGGAGCGGTGGGGTCCCGTGGCCACCGGGGGCTTCCCGGCGCGGCTGTCGGAGGGGGCGTAGCCCCGCGTCACCTGACGGGCGGCGATTTGCGGCAGCGCGGCGTCGAACCAGTCGTCCACGGCGGCCAGGAACTCCGGGTCGCGGGTGCGCACCCGCGACCCGGCGGGCCCGTGAGCCCGTGCGGCAGCCCGCCGTTCTCCCACTCGGCGCAGAGGTACGGACCCGGGCGGACGATCACCCACAGCCCCGCGGCCTGCGCGGCGTCGATGAAGCGGCCGGCCGCCGCCACGTCCTCGTAGCGGCCGGGGTGCGGCTCGTGCAGGTGCCACGGGATGTACGCCTCGACGCAAGTCAGGCCCATCGCGCGGAGCATCGCGAGGCGGTGGCCCCACTGCGCCTCGTGCACCCGGAAGTAGTGCATGGCCCCCGACAGCAGCCGCACCGGCCTCCCGTCGAGATGAAAACTGTCGCCTTCCACCGTGAACTCAGGCACCGATTCCCGCCGTTCGTCGCCGATTGCCGGGCACATACTCGCGCCCCCTGGCCACCCGCCCGTCTATGGACAAAGATCGACGGTGCTTGGACTCGGCGCTCGGTCCCGGTGTCAGGACCCGGCGGCGGCGATGCAAGGAGGGCGGGAGATGAGCCACCACACGTGGATGCGCTACTTCACCCCCGGCCCGGTGCACCGCAAGCTCGGCCTGGTCTGCCTGGGCGTCGGGCTGCAGTACGGCGACCTGCCGGTCGTGGGGCCGCGCACGCTCGACCACCACGTCGCCGTCGTCATCAGCAGCGGCCGCGGCTGGTTCCGGAACGGCGAAGGACCGGTGCTGGACGTCGCGCCGCCCGCGCTCCTGTGGCTCACCCCGGGCGCTGTCCACCACTACGGGCCCGACCCCGCGACCGGCTGGGACGAGGCGTTCGTCGACTTCACCGGGTCCGCCGTGGCCGCGTACACCGAGCTGGGCTACGTCCAGCCGGAGCGGCCCGTGGTGCCGCTCAGCGACGCCACCGGGCCGCGTACCGTCGTCACCCGCATCGCCCGCGCCGCCCGCCGCGGCAACCCGATGCTGGAGGTCGAGACGTCCGCCGCCGTGCACGACCTGCTCGTGGCGCTGCGCCGGTCGCGCGCGGACATGGCCCCGGACGGCGACCCGGTGCTGCCGGCGCTGGCCCGCGACGCCTTCCTGCCGCTGTCCGTCGCCGAGCACGCGGCGCGGCACGGGATGACGACGGCGGAGCTGCGCTCCGCGGTGCGGCGGGCGGCGGGGTGCAGCCCGAAGGACTACCTGCTGGGGATACGGCTCGGGCGGGCGAAGGAGCTGCTGGCCGCCACGGAGCTGCCGATCGCGGCGGTGGCCCGGCGGGTGGGATACGACGACCCGGCGTACTTCTCGCGGCTGTTCACCCGCCGGGTGGGGGTGGCGCCGGTGCGCTTCCGCGACCAGCAGGGCCGCACGGCTCCGGGCGGCTGGAGCGACCGCGCCCCGGACACGGGGGACCCGCCGGTGGCCGGATGGACCCCGCGGGGCCGGGGCCCCGGGTAGCCGGCCGTCGGCCGGCCGGTGGGTGGGCAGGTACGCCCCGCGGTCACGGGCGTACGGGCCGGGCGCCGCGGTACGTCGTCGCGGGCAGCGCCGGTCAGCCGGGGCGTACCAGGCGGGTGTCGTACGCGAAGATCACCGCCTGCACACGGTCGCGGGCTCCGGTCTTGCCGAGGATCCGGCCGATGTGCGTCTTGACGGTCGACTCGGCGAGGTGCATCCGCTCCGCGATCTCGCCGTTCGTCCAGCCCAGCGCGACGGCCCGCAGCACCTCGCGCTCCCGGTCGGTGAGCACGGCGAGCCGCGGGTCGGGGCCCGCGGGCTCGCTGCGGGCGGGCAGCAGGTGCGCGTAGCGCTCGATGAGCCGGCGGGTCAGCGCCGGGGCGACCACTGCCTCGCCGGAGGCCACCGCCCGGATCCCGGCGAGCAGTTCGTCGGGCAGCGCGTCCTTGACGAGGAACCCGCTGGCGCCGGCGCGCAGCCCGGCGAAGGCGTACTCGTCGAGGTCGAACGTCGTCAGGATCAGCACGCGGGTGCGGCCGCCGGCGGCGGTGATGCGGCGGGTGGCCTCGATGCCGTCGAGGCCGGGCATGCGGACGTCCATCAGGACGACGTCGGGCCGCAGTTCCGCGGCCAGCCGCACCGCCTCCGCGCCGCCGCCGGCCTCGCCGGCGACGGCCATGTCGCCCTGGCTCTCCAGCAGCATCCGGAAGCCGAACCGCTGGAGGGCATGGTCGTCGACGATCAGCACGCTGGTCACGGAGTCGCCTCCGGCGGGGGACCGGGCACGGGCGGCCTCCCGGCGGAGGGCGGGCCGCCGGCAGCGGGCGAGGACTCCCGCGGGGGCGCAGAAGAGGAAATGTGTGAAGCCGCGGCCGGAGAGGAGGAGTCCGTGCGCGGGGTCCCGGCAGCGGGTGCGTGAGGAGACCCGGGCGAGGGGGCGGCGAGGTGCGAAGGGCCGGGTGCTGACGGGGACGCGCCGGCGGGCGCGGGACCGGCCACCGGCGGCAGTGTGGCGTACACGCGCCAGCCGCCCGCGGCGGGGCCCGCGTCGAGGGTGCCTCCGTACACGGCGGCGCGCTCGCGCATGCCCGCGATGCCCCGGCCGCCGTGACCGTGCCCTTCGTCACCGCTGCCCGGGGAGGCCCACGCGCCGGCGGACCCGTCCCGGGCGGAGGACCTGCCTGCGGCCCCGGCCCCCGGCACGGTCCCGGGCGCGCCCCCTGCCCCGGCGACGGGCCCGCTCCCGTCACCCGCTTCCCGCGGCACGTGTGCGCGCCCGTTCCGGCCCCGGCCCTCGCCGTCCCGGCCGGCGGGCGCCGCCGTGTCCGTCACCACGATCTCCACCCCGCCCGTCCCGCAGTTCAGACGCACCGCGGCCGTCGCGCCCGCGCCCGCGTGCTTGAGCGTGTTCGTCAGCGCCTCCTGCACGATCCGGTAGACCGTCAACTGCCGCCCCTCCGAGAGGGTTCCCGAGTCCCCGCGCACCGTGCAGCGCACCGGCAGCCCCGCTTCCCGTACCCGCTGGAGCAGCGGGTCCAGCTCGGCCAGCCCCGGCTGCGGCGCCAGGTGCGCGGGCCCGGCGCCGGCGTCCTGCTCGTGCAGGACGCCCAGGAGGCGGCGCAACTCGCCCAGTGCCTGCCGGCCGGTGGTGGAGATCGCCTCCAGCGCCTGCGCGGGCCGCTCAGCGGCGCGGTCGGCGGGGCCGCCCGTGCCACTCGCCGCCGGGCCGCCGCCGCGGCGGGCCGCGTACGCGCCGCCGTCCGCGAGGCCGACGATCACCGAGAGGTTGTGCGCCACGATGTCGTGCATCTCGCGTGCGATCCGGGCGCGTTCGGCCGCGGCGGCGAGTCGCGCCCGCTGGTCGCGCTCGACCTCCAGCCGGTCGGCCCGGTCCAGCAGGGAGGCGATGTAGTCGCGCCGGGTGCGTACGGTGATGCCGCTCATCACGAGGGTCGCGGCGATGGCGATCACCGGCAGATACGTGCGGACGAAGTCCTCCGGCGGCTCGCGCAGCGTCTCCGCGCCGATGTCCACCGCCAGGATCGCGGCGACCCACAGCAGCCGCGACAGCGGTAGCCGAAGTGCGACGTTGTGCAGGGCGACGCCGAGCGCGATCACGGAGGCGAGCGCCAGGTGGTACGCGTCGTGGACGAAGGTCAGCGCGGCGGCCGCGCAGAACGTCGCTAACGGGTAGCGCCGGCGCCACGGCATCGCCGCCACCATGCCCGCCCAGATCAGCCACGGCACGGTCGGCGTCATCGACGCCAGCTCGGCGGGGTCCGCACCGGGCTGGTCCCGGGAGTCGCCGCGCCAGTCGCCGAGGGTGAGTTGGACGAGGCCCGGGAAGGCGACGAGGCCGGTCAGCACCGCGTCCCACACGGCCGGACGGCGGGCGTCGAAACCCCGTATGCGCTGCGCGGCGGCGTGGAGGCGCTGCGTGGGCACGGGCGCCGGATCCGCTCCCGTGCCCCGCCCCGCCGCCGTGTCCCCGTCCGCGCCGGGCCCTTCCGCTTGCCGCTCTGCCGCTTCCCGTGTCATCCCGCCGCCGTCCCCCCGGCCGTTGCCGCCACTCGCAGGGTTCCCGTCGCCACCCGCGCCTCTTGCCCCGTTCACGCCATCCGCCCCGCCCTCACCGCCCTGGCGGGACGCTCCGCCCGCCCGGCCCCGCCGGCCGGACAACGCATCGCCGCGCACCCGCCGCCTGCCCTCGGCCCATGGTGGCCCAGCGGCACTCAGACGTCATGGCGCCGGAGCCGCAGCGCCGCCCCGGCCAGCCCGGCCGCCGCCCAGACGGCCATGGTGACGAGCGCCGCGCCGATCGACGGCAGGTCCGGAGCCGGGTGGGCGGCCATCAGCGGCTCCATGGCGGCCAGCGGGGTGTACGCCACGGCGTCCTCCACCCAGTCGTACGGCAGCAGCGGCGCCACGCTCGGTACCACCATGAGCACCGCCACGAACGCCCCGATGGACGCCGGTACGCCGCGCAGCAGCGCCCCGACCGCCACCCCCAGCACGGCGATCAGCGCCGCCCCCGCGGCCGTGGTGACCAGGGCCCGCCCCACCCCGGGGTCGCCGAGGCCGGCGGCGATGGGGGTGCCGGCGAGGAACGCCTGCGCCAGCGGGAACGTCACCAGCGCCGTCGCCAGCGTCAGGACGAAGCTCACCGTGCCGAAGACGACCGCCTTGGCCCACAGCACCGGCAGCCGGCGCGGCACCGCCGACATCGTGGCACGCACCATCCCCGTGGACCACTCGCCGGCGGTGGTGAGGATGCCCAGCACGGCCAGGATCAGCAGGCCGAAGTTGAGGCCCAGCAGGCTGACCTCGACGGGGTCCTGGGGACCGTCGCCGCCTCCGTCGGTGTAGCTTGCGCCGATGGCGAGGCCGATGCCGGCGGCCAGCACGGCGACGGCGGCCAGCGAATACCAGGTCGAGCGGAGCGACCACAGCTTCGACCACTCCGCGCGCAGCACCCGCGGGTACGTCACGCGGTAGCCGCCACCGGCGGCGACGCGCGTGCGGCCCGTGCCGGGTGCGGTCAGGGACGGGGTACTCATGCGGCGATCTCCTCCTTCCGCCCCGCGGTGGGGGCGTGGTACTCGACGGCGTCCCTGGTCAGCTCCATGAACGCCTCCTCCAGCGACACCCGGTGCGGCGTCAGCCCGAAGAGCGGGACGCCGTGCGCGGCCGCCGTCAGGCCGATGTCCTCGGCGCCGACGCCGCGGACCCGCAGCTCGTCCGGTCCGTCGGAGGCGACCTCCACACCCGGGCCGGCCAGCAACTCCCGCAACCGGCCCGCCTGCGGGGATCTCAGCGACACCTCGTCGCGCCCGGCGGCCCGTACGAACTCCGTCACCGTCGTGTCCGCGAGCAGCTGTCCGCGGCCGACGATGACCAGGTGCTCCGCGGTCAGCGCCATCTCGCTCATCAGATGCGACGAGACGAACACCGTGCGGCCCTCCGCCGCCAACTCCTTGAGCAGGTTGCGGATCCACAGGACACCCTCGGGATCGAGACCGTTGACCGGTTCGTCGAGTACGACGGCCGCCGGGTCGGCCAGCAGCGCGGCGGCGATGCCGAGGCGCTGCCCCATGCCCAGCGAGAACCCGCCGGCGCGCCTGCGCGCCACCCCGGCCAGCCCGACCGCCTCGATCACCTCCTCCACCCGCGCCCGCGGGATGCCGTGGGTCAGGGCGAGCGCGAGCAGATGCTTGTACGCGCTGCGCCCGGTGTGGACGGACCGCGCCTCCAGCAGTGCCCCGACCTCGGACAGGGGCGCGGGATGCCGGGCGTACGGGCGGCCGTTGACGGTGACGGAGCCGCTCGTCGGCGCGTCCAGGCCCACGATGAGGCGCATCGTGGTGGACTTGCCGGCGCCGTTGGGTCCGAGGAAGCCCGTCACGGTTCCCGGGCGCACGGTGAAGGTCAGGTCGTCGACGGCGGTCTTCTCGCCGTACCGCTTGGTGAGCCCGCGTACTTCGATCGTCATACCCGCGACGCTAGGCGGCGCGGCCGGGCAGAACGTCCGACCACGGCCCGCATCCGCGCGGGCCCGTAGTACCACGGGAGGACCCCGCCAGGGCCCCGGGCACACCCCCGCCGCTCAGCGGGGCTGCGCCGCCCGCACGCTCAGCACGTCTTCTCCTCCGGGGCCGGTCCTCCGGCCGGCTCCCCGGCCGCCGGTGCCGCACCGGCCGCCGGCGTGCCCGCCGCCGTACCGCCCGAGGCGACGACGCGCGGGTCGCGGCGCACGCCCCGGCGGCGCGACACCGCCACGCCCGCCAGGCACAGCGCGCCGCCCAGCAGCGTCGGCACCTCCGGCACCTCGCCCAGCGCCGCCCAGGACATGAGCACCACCAGCGCCGGCACCGCATACGTCGTGGCGCCCATCTTCCCCGCCGTCGTCCGCGCCAGCGCGTACGCCCACGTCGTGAAGGCCAGCGCCGTCGGGAAGATGCCGAGATAGACCACGTTGGCCGTCGCGGAGAGCGGCGCGTCGCCTATCTGCCCCGCCAACTGCCCGGCGAACGGCAGGCACAGCACCGCGCCCGTCATGCAGCCGTAGGCCGTGACCTGGAGCGGCGAGGCGTGCGCCAGGGCCGGCTTCTGGCTGACGACCCCGCTCGCGTACGTCGCCGCGGCCAGCAGGCACAGCAGCACCCCGCCGAGCGAGGAACTGCCCCCGTCGGACATCGATATCCCCACCACCACGGCGCCCGCGAAGGACACGCCGAGGCCCGCCAGCAGCATCCGCGGGAAGCCCTCCTTCAGCAGCCAGCCGCTGAGCAGCGCCACGAGCATCGGCCCGACGTTCACGACCATCGCGGCCGTGCCCGCGTCGACCAGCTGCTCGCCCCAGTTGAGCGCCACCATGTACACCCCGAACCAGAGGGTGCCCGACACGGCGATGCCCGGCCACGCCCCCCGCGGCGGCAGCCCTTCGCGGCGCACGAGCAGGAGCAGCGCCAGCGCCGCCGAGCCCGCCAGCAGCCGGCCGAGCGCCAGCGCGCCGGGGCTGAAGTGCTCGCCCGTGTCCCGGATGGAGACGAACGCCGACGCCCACAGCACCACCGTCACCGCCGCCGCGGCCATCGCCCGCCGGTCCGCCCCTGCCTGCACGTTTGCCATGCCCAGCAAGGTAACAGGCGGCACTGACAACCGTCCCGCCCCTGTTACGGTGGCGGCATGACCGACCACTCCACGTCCCCGTCGGCCATGGACGGCCTCTCCGACTCCGATGTACGCGCCGAGCTCGACCGGCTCCGCGACAGCATCGACAACATCGACGCGGCCGTCGTGCACATGCTCGCCGAACGCTTCAAATGCACCCAGCAGGTCGGCCGCCTCAAGGCCGCCCATCACCTGCCCCCCGCCGACCCCGCCCGCGAGGCCCGCCAGATCATCCGCCTCCGCGAGCTGGCGGAGAGCGCCAAGCTGGACCCGGCATTTGCGGAGAAACTTCTCAACTTCATCATCGCCGAGGTCATCCGGCACCACGAGACCATCGCCAACTCCGCCGCCCCGGAATCCCCCTCCGCCCCCTGACGGGCGAAACGCTCCGGTACCTGGTCCCGCACGCGGGCAACAGGACCGCGCAGCACGCGCGGTGGGCGGGCAGGCCGCGCGCTCCCCGCCCGTCTCCTACGCCCCGCCGCCCGCGTCGTACGCCGCGAAGGTCCGCTCCGGCAGCAGCCAGCCCTCCTCGTGGAAGATCCGCGTCCCCGCCTCCCGCACCCCGGCGTCGGTGCCCGCGCGGGCGACCCAGTCGCGGGGTGCCGGGCCCAGGAGGTCCCGCAGCCGGGTGGAGGCGGCGAGGAGGCGGGTGAGGAGGGCGGGTTGGTCCAGGGCGTGGGGGAGGGGACGGCCGCGGCCGTCGGAGAGGATGCCGCGGACGTTGTAGTAGACGTACGTGTCCGGCAGCAGCCCGCCGCCGGGCAGCCGCACCGGGAACTCCGCGGCCGGCAGCAGGGCGCGCCCGTAGTTCGGCATCTCCGTGCCGTCGACGGTCCGCAGTTGCCCGTCGTCCAGCCACGTCACCCACAGCCGCGCTTCGGCGTCCGGCTCCGCGTACGGGGCGGCCGCGACGTACCCGGGCGGGCTGATGTGCCCCGAGACGCCGACGCCGAGGCCGCCGGCGGTGACCGGGGAGACCGGCGCGACGGCGGGCAGCCCCAGTCGCGTGAGCTTGTGCCGCACCTGCCCCGGCGCCGCGTTGGACCCCAGCGCCAGCACCGGGGCCCGCGCCGCCACCGGCGGCTGCCCGAGCGCCGCCAGCGCCTCGTCCAGCCCCGTGTCCGTACCGCCGTCCGCGACCCGCCACCGCCCCACCCCGCCCGGCGCGGGCCGCAGCGGCAGCAGCCGGTCGCCGGCGAGCAGCGAGGGCCCGGGCACCGGCGGCCCCGGATACGCCAGCGGCTCCAGCAGGGGTACGGTCGCGAGGCCCAGCGCCTCCAGCGTTCTGTCCGGCACGCCCGGCAGCGTAGTCCCGCCGCCCCGGCCGGGACGCGAGGCCGCGGCCCGACCCCGCCCGGGTGTCGTCGTACCCGCAGGTCGTGAGGCAGCATAAGGCCCATGCCCGCACTCACCCGCGCCGAGGCGCAGCTCCGCGCCGACCTGCTGGACGTCCGCCACTACGCCGTCGACCTCGACCTGACGCGCGGTGAGGAGGTCTTCGGCTCCAGCACCGTCATCACCTTCGCCGCCCGCACGGCGGCGGAGACGTTCGTCGAGATCCGGCCCGCCGAGCTGGTACGTGCCACGCTCGACGGCCGGGACCTGGAGACCGGCGCGCTCGACGACAACCGGCTCGCGCTGCAACTCGCCGAGGGCGAGCACGAACTGCGCGTCGAGGCCGTCATGAGCTACTCGCGCACCGGCGAGGGCATGCACCGCTTCACGGACCCCGCCGACGGTGAGACGTACGTCTACAGCCAGCTCTTCCTGGACGACGTGCAGCGCGCCTTCGCCGCGTTCGACCAGCCCGACCTCAAGGCCGTCTTCGACGTCTCCGTCACCGCGCCCGCAGGATGGACCGTGCTCGGCAACGGCATCGCCCACCAGGAGGCGGACGCGGGACCCGGCGCGGAGCCCGCAGCCGGCGTGCGGTGGCGGCTGACGACCACCCCGCCGCTGGCCACCTACCTCGTCGCCGTCGCCGCCGGACCCTGGCACTCCGTCCACACCGAGCACGCCGGGCTGCCCTTCGGCCTGCACTGCCGCCGCTCCCTCGCCGCCCACCTCGACGCCGACGCCGAGGAGCTGTTCGACGTCACCCGGCGCTGCTTCGACCGCTACCACGAGCGGTTCGCCGAGCCGTACCCCTTCGACTCCTACGACCAGGCGTTCGTCCCGGAGTTCAACGCCAACGCCATGGAGAACCCGGGCCTGGTCACCTTCCGCGACGAGTTCGTCTACCGCTCCGCCGTCACCGACACCGAGCGCCAGACCCGCGCCATGGTCATCGCGCACGAGATGGCGCACATGTGGTTCGGCGACCTGGTGACCCTGCGCTGGTGGGACGACATCTGGCTGAACGAGTCCTTCGCCGAGTACATGGGCTACCAGATCCTCGCCGAGGCCACCCGCTTCACCGGCACCTGGACCGACTTCGCGATCGCCCGCAAGAGCTGGGGCTACGACGCCGACCAGCGGCCCTCCACGCACCCCGTCGCCCCGCCGCGCGTCCCCGACAGCGCCGCCGCGCTGCAGAACTTCGACGGCATCTCGTACGCGAAGGGCGCCTCCGCGCTGCGCCAACTCGTCGCCTGGATGGGCGAGAAGGACTTCTTCGCCGGGCTCGACGACTACTTCTCCCGGCACCGCTTCGGCAACGCCACCCTCGCCGACTTCATCGCGTCCATGGACCGCGCCTCCGACCGCGACGTGCCCGAGTGGGCCGACGCCTGGCTCCGCACCACCGGCGTCGACACCTTCCGTCCCGAGATCTGGCAGGGCGAGGACGACGTGTGGGTGCTGGAGGTCGAGCACGCCGGGCGCCGCCCGCACCGGCTGGACGTCGGCCTCTACGACGAGGTCCCCGGCGAGCCGGGCCGGATGGTGCTGCGCGAGAGGGCGGCACAGGAGTTCGCCGCGGACCTCGGGCTGAAGTCCGCGTCCGCGGAGGGCCGGGTGCCCGACCTCGTGCTCGTCAACGACGGCGACCTCACGTACGCCAAGATCCGGCTGGACGAGGGCTCCTGGGAGACCGCGCTGCGCTGCCTGTCCGGCATCCCCGACCCGCTCAGCCGCGCCGTGCTGTGGAACGCGGCCCGCGACATGGTCCGCGACGCCGAACTCCCGCCCGCCGACTACCTCCGGGCCGCCGCCGCGCACCTGCCGGCGGAGGACGACCTCGCCGTCGTCCAGGGCGTGCTGGGTTTCGCCCGCGGTCCGGTCGCGGGCGCCTACGTGCCCGACGCGGACCGTCCCGCGGCCCGCGCGACGGTCGCGGAGACCTGCCGCGAACTGCTGCGCCGCACCGACGACGACCACGACCCGGGGCTGCGGCTCGCGGCCGTACGCGCCCTCATCGACTGCGCGGACGAGCCCGACGAGGTACGCGACTGGCTCGCCGCCGGCACCGTCCCGGGCGGCCCCGTGCTCGACCCCGACCTGCGCTGGCGCTGCCTCGTCCGGCTCGCCGTCCTCGGTGCCACGACCCCGGAGCGGATCGAGGCGGAGGTCGCGCGCGACCCCGGCGCGTCCGCGCAGGAGGGCGCGGCGCGGTGCCTCGCCGCGCTGCCGGACGCGGGGGCGAAGGCGGCGGCCTGGGAGTCGATGTACGGGGGCGCGGCCGGTGCCGCCGAGCTTTCCACCTACCTGTTCACCGCCACCGCGCTGGGCTTCTGGCAGCCGGAGCAGCGCGAGGTGCTGGCGCCGTACGTGCCGCGCTGGTTCGCCGAGACGCCGGGGCTCGCCGGGCGCCGCGGCCCGGCCATCGCCGAGGCGGCGGGGCGCTCCGGGTTCCCGCGGGGGTTCGTGGACGCGGAGACGCTGCGGCTCGGCCGGGAGTGTCTGGAGCGGGACGATCTGGTGCCGGCGCTGCGGCGGCGGCTGGCCGACCAACTCGACGACCTGGGCCGGGCGCTGCGCGTGCGCGAGGCGGCGGACGCCGGGTCCGCGTAGCGGAACGGGCCGGGCGCGGCTGCCGGAACGGCGTCGCGCCCGGCCCCGTAGCAGATCGTGGAACGCGCCCCTCCGTGTCCTGACGCGTTCCCACGTACGGGCGAACTCCCGGGCAGAACGGTGCGTTTCGGAGAAATGGCGGAAGTAGGTTAGGGCCGCCTCACCTCACCACCGGCCCTCCGGGGCCGGCGCCCTCAGGAGACTGCATGCCCGCTGCCGCCGAAGCCGCCCTCGCGGGCGGCCCCGCCGGCCCCCGCGCCCTCCGCCCGTACCTCGACACCGTCCTCGCCGCCCTCGGCGACGGCGCCGACCGCCGCCGGGGGCCGCTGCCCGCCGGCGGCCCGGCGGCCGTCGCCGCGCGGGTGCGCGCGGCCGTCCGCCCCGTGCTGCCCGACACCGGCGTCGGCGCGGAGGCGGCCCTCGCCGGCCTCGTCCGCCTCCTCGCCGAAGGCGCCGCCGACCCGGCGGACCCGCACTGCGCCGCCCACCTGCACGCCCCGCCGCTCGCCGTCGCCGCCGCGGCGGACCTCGCGGCCGGCGCGCTCAACCCGTCGCTCGACTCCTGGGACCAGGCCCCGGCCGCCGCCGAGCTGGAGGCCGAGGTGGCCGCCGCCGTCGCCGCCGAGGTCCACCCCGGCGCCGCCCGGCCCGACGCGCTGGTCACCACCGGCGGCACAGAGGCCAACCAGCTCGCGCTGCTGCTCGCCCGCGAACTCCTCGGCCCCGGCGTGCAGGTGGTCGCCGGCGCCGGCGCCCACCACAGCGTGCGGCGCGCCGCGTGGCTGCTGGGCATGCGCGCCCCGCACGCCGTGCCCACGCCGCGCGGCGTCCTGGACCCGGCCGCCGTACGGGACGTGCTCGCGGAGATCCGCGGCCCCGGCGGCGCCCCGGGCCCGGCGCTGGTCGTCGCGACCGCCGGCACCACCGACGCCGGCGCCGTCGACCCGCTGCCGGCGCTCGCCGACGCCGCCGCGGCGCACGGCGCCCGGCTGCACGTGGACGCCGCGTACGGCGGGCTGCTGCTCCTCGCCCCGGCCCGCGCGCACCTTGTCGCCGGGCTCGACCGGGCCCACACCGTCGCCCTCGACCTGCACAAGCTGGGCTGGCAGCCGATCGCCGCCGGCTTCCTGGCCGTACGCGACGACGCCGACCTGGCGCCGCTCGCGTACACCGCCGACTACCTCAGCGCCGACGACGACACCGAGGCGGGACTGCCCGCACTGCTGCACCGCTCGCTGCGCACCACCCGCCGCGCCGACGTGCTCAAGATCGCCGTCACGCTGCGCGCCCTGGGCCGCGCGGGGATCGCGGAGCTGGTGGAGCGGACGTTCACCGCGGCGGCGCACCTCGCCGAACTGGTCGAGGAGGACCCCGAGCTGGAGCTGTACGCGCCGCCGACGCTGACCACGGTCCTCTTCCGGCCCGCCGGCGCCGGCGACGCCGCGGTCGGCGCGCTGCGGCGGCGGCTGCTCACCGACGGGCACGCGGTGCTCGGCCGCGCCGAGGCGGGCGGGCGGCGCTGGCTGAAGGCCACCCTGCTCAACCCCCATGTGCACCCCGGCGACCTGCGCAACCTGCTGAAGCTCGTCACCGAGGCCCACCGGGCACCGGCCCTTACGCCCCGGCAGGAACGCGAGAACGGAGCCGCCTCCGATGCCCGCTGAGCAGACCGGCCGCCGGCGCCCCCTGGACCTCGCCGGGATCGGCATCGGCCCGTTCAACCTCTCCCTCGCCGCCCTCGCCGCCCGCGTCCGCGGCCTCACCACCGCGTTCTACGAGCGCCGCCCGGAGTTCCGCTGGCACCCCGGGCTGCTCATCGAGGGCACGACCCTCCAAGTGCCCTTCCTCGCCGACCTCGTCACGCTCGCCGACCCCACCAGCCCCTTCAGCTTCCTCAACTACCTGCGGCTGCGCGAGCGGCTCTACCCCTTCTACTTCGCGGAGCGCTTCCACGCCCACCGCGCCGAATACGACGCGTACTGCCGCTGGGTCAGCGGGCAGCTTCCCGGCCTGCACTTCGGCCACCAGGTCGAGGACGTCCGCTGGAACGCGGAGAGCGGCCTCTTCGAGGCCGACTTCGCCCAGCTCGACGCCGCCGGCGAGGCCGCCGCGCTGGGCCGCACGCACGCCCGGCACCTCGTCGTGGGGGTGGGCACCGAGCCGTACGTACCGGAGGCGCTGCGGCCGCTCGTCGGCTCGCCCACGGCCGACGTCGTGCACTCCGCCGACTACCTGCCCCACCGCGCCCGCCTCGCCGCCGCCGGGCACGTCACCGTCCTCGGCGCCGGGCAGTCCGGCGCGGAGGTCTTCCTCGACCTGCTGCGGGCCCGGCCCGCGGGCGCGGAAGGGCTGCACTGGCTGGCCCGCTCCCCGGCGTTCGCGCCCATGGAGTACAGCAAGCTGGGCCTGGAGCAGTTCACGCCCGACTACGCGCACTACTTCCACGGGCTGCCCGAGGAGGTGCGCGACGACCTGCTGCCCCGGCAGTGGCAGTTGTACAAGGGAATCGACGGCGAGACCATCGCCGCCGTGCACGACGAGCTGTACCGCCGCACCCTCGGCGGCGGCTGGCCCGACGTTGTCCTCACCCCCGGCGTCACCGTACGCACCGCCGGGCGCCTCGGCTCGGACGGCATCGAACTGCACCTGGAGCACGCCGCGCAGGGCGCCCGCGAGACGCTGCGCACCGACGCTGTGGTGCTCGCCACCGGCTACCGCGAGCGCCCGCTCGACGGCCTCCTCGCCCCGCTGGAGCCGCTGCTGCAGCGCGACGCCGCGGGCCGCCCGAAGGTCGACGAGCGGCACCGCCTGGTGCTCGACCCCGAGGTCACGGGCCGGATCTACGTGCAGAACGCCGAGCGGCACACGCACGGCGTCGGCGCGCCCGACCTGGGCCTGGCCGCGCACCGCAGTGCGGTCATCCTCGACGACGTCACCGGCGCGGAGCCGTACCCGCTGCCGAGCCGTACCGCCTTCACCACCTTCGGGCTCCGGCAGGACCGGCGCGCACGGCCCGGGGAAGCGGCGCCCCGCATCCCCGGGCCGTGCGCGCCGGATCCTGGCACAGTAAGGACATGACGAACCCGCCCCCCGCTTCCGCCCCGGCCCCCCACGGCACCCCGGACCAGCCGCGCCTCGCCGTCCGCGGCGAAGCGCGGCTCGAAGTCGACCCGGAGATCGCCCGGATCGCGGTCACCGTCGCCGTCCGCGGCACCGACCGGCGCACCGCGCTGGAGGACCTGACCCGCCGCAACGCCGAGGCGCGCGATCTGATCAGGTCGTACGGCGACGCGGTCGAGAAGCTGGAGACGGGCGCGCTGCTCGTGACCCCGGAACTCGGCCGGCACGGCCGCGGCGAGCGCGTGCGCCGCTACCACGGCCGGGTCCGGCTGGCCGCGACGTTCAGCGACTTCACCGCGCTCGGCGAGCTGAGCACCCGGGCCGCCGACCTCGAACTCACCAGCGTCGAAGGGCCGTGGTGGGCGCTGCGCCCGGACTCGCCGGTGCACCGCGAGGCGCGGCAGCAGGCGGTACGGGAGGCGGTGACGCGGGCCCGCGAGTACGCCGAGGCGGTGGGTGCGGAGCTGACGGCCGTGCTGGAGATCGCCGACGAGGGCGCGGAGCGGCAGGAGGCGTGGCTGGCGACGGAGGCGACCCGCGGCTACGGCGGCCCCGCGGTCCCCGGCGGGGAGGCGGCCCCCGCGCTCGACCTCGAACCCCAGCGACAGACTGTCTACGCACGGGTGAACGCGAGGTTCACCATGTCCCGTCCGCAACTCTGAAAGCGCTCATCAGAGCAGCGGCCCGCACGTTTTATTAGTTGTCAGCTCGATCTCAATAGACCTTCGCTCAAATGTCGTTGGGGAATGGGCAATACCCGGTTCCCTACCTGTCGGTAAGTCATAGAGTCGAATGTATGCGCCGAGCGAAGATTGTCTGCACCCTGGGCCCTGCCACCGACACATACGACCAGATCAAGGGGCTGGTCGAGGCGGGAATGGACGTCGCCAGGTTCAATCTCAGCCATGGCACCTACGCTGAGCACGAGGAGCGTTACGCGCGGGTGCGCAAGGCCGCGGACGAAACGGGGCGCAGCGTCGGCGTGCTCGCCGACCTTCAGGGCCCGAAGATCCGCCTCGGCACGTTCCGCGAAGGTCCTGTATTTCTCGAACGGGGCGATGAATTCACCATCAGCGTCGATCCGGTCGAAGGCGACCGCCAGTGCTGCGGTACGACGTACGCCGGGCTGGCCGCCGACGTCGGCCGGGGCGAGCGGATCCTCGTCGATGACGGCCGCGTCACGCTGGAGGTGACCGCCGTGGACGGGCCCCGGGTCCGCACGATGGTCATCGAGGGCGGCATGGTCTCCGACCACAAGGGCCTCAACCTGCCCGGCGTCGCCGTCTCCGTCCCCGCGCTCTCCACCAAGGACCGTGATGACCTGCGCTGGGCGCTGCGCGCCGGCGCGGACATCATCGCGCTGTCCTTCGTCCGCTCCGGGCAGGACGTCCGCGACGTCCACCGGATCATGGACGAGGAGGGCCGGCGGGTCCCCGTGATCGCCAAGGTGGAGAAGCCGCAGGCGGTGGAGAACCTGGAGGGCATCGTCGACGCCTTCGACGGGCTCATGGTGGCCCGCGGGGACCTGGGCGTGGAAATGCCGCTGGAGCAGGTGCCGATGGTGCAGAAGCGGGCGGTGAAGCTGGCCAAGCGGAACGCCAAGCCGGTCATCGTCGCCACGCAGATGCTCGACTCGATGATCGAGGCGTCCCGGCCGACGCGCGCCGAGGCGTCCGACGTGGCCAACGCGGTGATGGACGGCACGGACGCGGTGATGCTCTCCGGCGAGACGAGCGTCGGCAAGTACCCGATCCAGACGGTGCGGACGATGGGCCGGATCGTGCAGGCGGCGGAGGAGGAGATGCTCGCCAAGGGCCTGCCGCCGCTGACCGAGCGCAGCAAGCCGCGCACACAGGGCGGCGCGGTGGCGCGCGCGGCGGCGGAGATCGGCGACTTCCTCGGGGCGCGCTATCTGGTGGCGTTCACGCAGTCCGGCGACACGGTGCGGCGGCTCTCGCGCTACCGTTCGCCGATCCCGGTGCTGGCGTTCACCCCGGATCCGGCGACGCGCAGCATGCTCAACCTGACGTGGGGCGTGGAGACGTTCCTCGGCCCGATGGTGCAGACGACCGACGAGATGGTGGCGCAGGTCGACGAGCAGTTGCTGAAGATCGGCCGCTGCCGCAAGGGCGACGTCGTGGTGATCACCGCCGGCAGCCCTCCGGGCATCCCGGGCTCGACCAACCTCGTCCGCGTCCACCGCATAGGCGAGGACGACCCGGCGAGCTGACGCACCGCGGAGGTCCGCCTTCGGCGGGGCGGCCGGGTGGGTAACCGGGGCTCGCTGTGCTCGCGGGCTTCCGTGCATGCGGAACACCGCGCCCGGCCGCCGCTGCTCGCCGCAGGCGGCAGCGGTGAGTCCCGCAGCTCCCGCCGGCGCCCCCCCCGCGGACCGGGCTTTCCCCGCCCGCGCCGGGGGACAGGCGCTCAGTGCGCGGCGGACTCCCAGTCCGGGCCGACGCCCACCGCGACGTCCAGGGGCGCCCGCAGGGACACCGCGCCGGCCATCTCGCGGCGCACCAGCTCCTCCACCTGCTCGCGCTCGCCCGGCGCCACCTCCAGCACGACCTCGTCGTGCACCTGGAGCAGCAGCCGCGTCTCCAGCGACGCCGCCGTCAGCGCCCGGTCCACCCGCAGCATCGCGAGCTTCACGATGTCGGCCGCCGTGCCCTGGATCGGCGCGTTGAGCGCCATCCGCTCGGCCATCTCGCGCCGCTGGCGGTTGTCGCTGTTGAGGTCGGGCAGATAGCGGCGGCGGCCGAACATCGTCTCCGTGTAGCCCGTCGCCCGCGCCTCGTCGACGACATGGCGCAGATAGTCCCGGACGCCGCCGAACCGCTCGAAGTAGTTCTCCATCAGCTTGCGGGCCTCGGCCGCCTCGATGCCGAGCTGCTGCGAGAGGCCGAACGCGGACAGCCCGTAGGCCAGCCCGTACGACATCGCCTTGATCTTCCGGCGCATCTCGGCGTCGACCTCGGTGCGCGGCACCGCGAACACCTGTGAGGCGACCGTGTCGTGCAGGTCCTCGCCGGAGGTGAACGCCTCGATCAGGCCCTCGTCCTCCGACAGATGGGCCATCACGCGCAGCTCGATCTGGCTGTAGTCGGCGGTCAGCAGCGACTCGTACCCCTCGCCGACGACGAAGCCGCGCCGGATCGCCCGGCCCTCGTCGGTACGGATGGGCACGTTCTGCAGGTTCGGATCCGTGGAGGACAGCCGGCCGGTGGCGGCGACGGTCTGGCTGAACGTGGTGTGGATCCGGCCGTCCGCCGCGATGGTCTTGATCAGCCCCTCGACCGTGGAGCGCAGCCGGGCCTGCTCGCGGTGGCGCAGCATGATGACCGGCAGCTCGTGGTCGGTCTTGGTGGCGAGCCAGGCCAGCGCGTCGGCGTCCGTCGTGTAGCCCGTCTTGGTCTTCTTCGTCTTCGGCAGATCCAGCTCGCCGAAGAAGACCTCCTGCAACTGCTTGGGCGAGCCGAGGTTGAACTCGTGCCCCACCGCGTCGTGCGCCTCCCGGACGGCCTGCTGCACCGCGCCGGCGAACTGCTCCTCCATGGCCACCAGATGGGCCCGGTCGACGGCGACGCCGGCCCGCTCCATCCCCGCCAGCACCGCGGAGACCGGCAGCTCCATGTCGCCCAGCAGCTCCGCCGCGCCGACCTGCGCCAGCTTCTCCGACAGCGCCTCGCCGAGGTCCAGGACCGTACGGGCCGTGCGCATCAGCGCGTCCCGCTCGGCCGCCTCCTGGTCGCCCTCCGCGCCGTCGAGGCCCAGCTCCAGTTGCCCGTCGGCCGCCGGGGGCTCCAACTCGCGGCCAAGATAGGCGATCGAGAGCGCGTCGAGCGCGAACGTCCGCCGGCCGGGGGTGACCAGATAGGCGGCCAGGGCCGTGTCCATCGCCACGCCCTCGACCGTCCAGCCGTGCTCGGCGAAGACGCGCATCGCGCTCTTCGCGTCGTGCACCGTCTTGGCGCTGCCGGGGTCCGCGAGCCAGCCCGCGAACGCCTGCTCGTCCGCGGCGTCCAGCCGGGCCGGGTCGAACCACGCGGCGGGGCCCTCCGCGGTGGCCAGAGCGACCTCGGAGACGCTGCCGACGCCGAGCTGCCAGGTGCCGACGGTGGCCATGCCGAGGGGCACGGAGCCGTGCTCGGCGAGCCACGGTGCCAGCTCGCCCGTCGCCAGCACCCGGCCGTCGACCTGCACCCCCGGCTCCGGCTCGACCACCGCCTCGGCGGCGCCCGGGTCGGCGTTGAACAGCCGCTCGCGGAAGTTGGGGTTGCGGAACTCCAGGGCGTCCATGACGACCTGGAGCGCCGTCCTGTCGTACGGCTTGCGCTCCAGCTCCTCGGGCCGGGCGGGCAGCTCGACGGCGCGGTCCAGCTCGGTCAGGCGGCGGTTGAGCTTCACCGCGTCGAGGTGGTCGCGCAGATTCTGTCCGGCCTTGCCCTTGACCTCCTCGGCCCGTTCGGCCAGCTCCGCGAACGACCCGAACTGCTTGATCCACTTGGCCGCGGTCTTCTCGCCGACGCCCGGGATGCCGGGCAGGTTGTCGGAGGGGTCGCCGCGCAGGGCGGCGAAGTCCGGGTACTGCGCGGGGGTCAGGCCGTACCGCTCCTCGACCTTCTCCGGGGTGAAGCGGGTCAGCTCGGAGACGCCCTTGGTGGGATAGAGCACCGTCACCTGGTCGGAGACGAGCTGGAAGGAGTCCCGGTCGCCGGTGACGATCAGCACCTCGAACCCGGCCGCCTCGGCCTGCGTGGCCAGCGTGGCGATCACGTCGTCCGCCTCGAAGCCCTCGACGGCGAAGCGCGGCACGTTCATCGCGTCCAGCAGCTCGCCGATCAGCTCGACCTGGCCCTTGAAGTCGTCGGGCGTCGACGACCGGTTCGCCTTGTAGTCAGCGAACTCCGCGGAGCGCCAGGTCTTGCGCGAGACGTCGAAGGCGACGGCCAGATGCGTCGGCGCCTCGTCACGCAACGTGTTCGACAGCATCGACGTGAAGCCGTAGATCGCATTGGTGACCTGCCCGCCGACGGTGGAGAAGTTCTCCGCGGGCAGCGCGAAGAACGCCCTGTATGCCAGGGAATGTCCGTCCAGCAGCATCAGGCGGGGGCGATGGGTCTTCGATCCGTTCTCAGCCACGGTCCTGATCCTGCCATGCCGCACTGACAACGGAGCCCGTGACGGTGCGGCATGGCAGGATCGGAACCGTACACCCCACCGGAGAAAGGGTGACCGCCATGGCCGGCAAACCGCCCGTCGGCGACCCCGTACAGGACGCCCCCGAGGTCACCTCGCCCCAGCAGTCGGCCGTCGGCGCCGCCGCCATCGCGCACGCGCTCCGCACCGGGCAGGAACAGATGGGCGTACGGCGTACGGCCCGCACCCTGCTGCGCGTCAACCAGCGCGACGGCTTCGACTGCCCCGGCTGCGCCTGGCCCGACCCGGACAAGCCGCACACCTTCGAGTTCTGCGAGAACGGCGCCAAGGCCGTCGCCGAGGAGGCGACGCTGCGCCGCGTCACCCCCGAGTTCTTCGCCGCGCACCCCGTCGCGGACCTCGCCGGCCGCAGCGGCTACTGGCTGGGCCAGCAGGGCAGGCTCACCCACCCCGTGTACCTCGCCGAGGGCGCCGAGACGTACGAGCCGGTCTCCTGGGAGCGGGCGTTCGCCATCGTCGCCGAGGAACTGACCGCCCTCGACTCACCCGACGAGGCGGTCTTCTACACCTCCGGGCGTACCGGCAACGAGGCCGCGTTCCTCTACCAGCTCTTCGCCCGCGAGTTCGGCACGAACAACCTGCCGGACTGCTCGAACCTCTGCCACGAGTCGTCCGGCTCCGCGCTCACCGAGACCCTGGGCGTCGGCAAGGGCAGCGTCCTGCTCGACGACCTCCATCAGGCCGACCTGATCATCGTCGCCGGCCAGAACCCGGGCACCAACCACCCGCGCATGCTCACCGCGCTGGAGCGCGCCAAGCAGAACGGCGCCCGCATCATCACCGTCAACCCGCTGCCGGAACCCGCCATGGTCCGGTTCAAGAACCCCCAGACCGTACGCGGCCTCGCGCGCGGGGGCACCCCGCTGACCGACCTCTTCCTCCAGGTCCGCGTCGGCGGCGACCAGGCACTCTTCCGCGCCCTGGCCCGGCGGGTCCTCGCCGCGCACGACTCCGGCGGCAAGGCCGTCGACGAGGAGTTCATCGAGGAGCACACCCACGGCTACGAGGAGTACGCCGCCGCCGCCCGCGGCTACACCGACGCGGACGCCGAGCGCGCCACCGGCCTGACCGCCGCCGACCTCGACCGCGCCGCGGAACTGGTGCTGGCCGCCGACAAGATCGTCGTCTGCTGGGCGATGGGCCTCACCCAGCACAAGCACGCCGTGCCCACCATCAAGGAGATCGTCAGCTTCCTGCTCCTCGGCGGCCACGTCGGCCGCCCCGGCGCCGGCGTCTGCCCCGTGCGCGGCCACAGCAACGTCCAGGGCGACCGCACCATGGGCATCTTCGAGCGCCCCGCGCCCGCCTTCCTGGACGCGCTGCGCAAGGAGTTCGGCTTCGACCCGCCCCGCCACCACGGCTACGACGTCGTACGCGCCATCCGCGCGCTGCGCGACGGCGCCGCCAAGGTCTTCTTCGCGGTCGGCGGCAACTTCGTCTCCGCCTCGCCCGACACCGAGGTCACCGAGGCCGCGATGCGCCGTGCCCGGCTCACGGTGCACGTCTCGACCAAGCTCAACCGCAGCCACGTCGTCACCGGCGCCCGCGCGCTCATCCTGCCCACCCTCGGCCGCACCGAGCGCGACCGGCAGCCGGGGCCCGACGGCCGCGGCCACGAGCAGTTCGTCACCGTCGAGGACTCCATGGGCGTCGTGCACGCCTCCCGCGGCCGGCTCGCGCCCGCCGGCGACGCGCTGCTGTCGGAGGTCGCGATCATCTGCCGGCTGGCCCGCGCGGTGCTGGGGGAGGACAGCGCCACGCCCTGGGAGGAGTTCAGCAGTGACTACGGGCGCATCCGCGACCGCATCGCGCGCGTGGTGCCCGGCTTCGAGGACTTCGACGCCCGCGTCCGCCGCCCCGGCGGCTTCACCCTGCCGCACGCCCCGCGCGACGAGCGGCGCTTCCCCACGAGCACCGGCAAGGCCCACTTCACCGCGGGCCCCGTGACGTACCCCGAGGTGCCCGAGGGGCGGCTGCTGCTGCAGACGCTGCGCAGCCACGACCAGTACAACACCACGATCTACGGCCTGGACGACCGCTACCGCGGCGTGCGCGGCGGGCGGCGCGTCGTCTTCGTCCACCCCGGCGACGCCGCGGACCTCGGCCTCGCCGACGGCGCGTACGCGGACATCGTCGGCGAGTGGCACGACGGCGTCGAGCGGCGCGCGGACGGCTTCCGCGTCGTGCACTACCCGACGGCCCGGGGCTGCGCGGCCGCGTACTACCCGGAGACCAACGTGCTGGTGCCGCTGGACTCCACCGCGGACACGAGCAACACCCCCACGAGCAAGTCCCTGGTGGTCAGGCTGGAACCGGCCGCGTCTACGGTGGAGCCCGACACGACGGCGTAAAGGACGGAGCCGGGCGCCCATGGGCGAGCACACCACGAAGTTCCCCCGAGAGATCCTCGACGAGTTCGCCGGCGTCGGCGTCGACCTGGAGAAGCTGTTCTCCGCCGGAGCCCTCGGGCAGCGCATGGGCCTGCGGGTGCTGGAGGCGGCGCCGGAGCGGGTCGTGGGCACGCTGCCAGTGGAGGGCAACACGCAGCCGTACGGGCTCCTGCACGGCGGCGCCTCCGCGGTGCTCGCCGAGACCCTGGGCTCCGTCGGCGCGATGCTGCACGGCGGCCCGGCGAAGGCCGCCGTCGGCGTCGACCTCAACTGCACCCACCACCGGGGCCTGCGCGCGGGCGTCGTCACCGGCGTCGCCACCCCGCTGCACCGCGGCCGGTCCACCGCGACGTACGAGATCGTCGTCAGCGACGAGGAGGGCCGCCGGGTGTGCACCGCACGGCTCACCTGCCTGCTGCGCGACGCCTGACCCCGCGGCGGACCGGCGCACGGCGGCGGCCGGGACGGTCCGGGGACCGCCGGCCGCCGCCGCAAGGCGTCAGTGGCGCGGCCCCCTCAGCCCGTCCCTGACGACGACCTTCTTCACCGGCTTGCGCTCCCCGCGGGCGTGCGTCCGCTTGGTCTTCTTGCAGTGCCCCCGGGGCACGTCCTTCACGTGCACCCGCTTGCCGGTCTGGCCCGCCGGGCCGGCCGGACCGTGCGAGACGTGCTTGCCCTGCGTCGCGCACGGTCGCTGCGGCGCGGCGTGCCCCTCGGCTGCGCTCGCCGCGCCCGCGGTGCCGAGCAGTACCGCCAGCGCCGCGACCGCGGTGACCGCGGCGCGCTTCATCGTCACGTTCATGGTGAGACATCCCTTCCGTGCCGGTCCGTCCGGCACGTGCACCACCATCGACCGCGCCGGCCCGCGCGCCCGAACTTCCGCCGCCCGCCCGCGTGTCCCGCCGCGGGACACCGCGGCGGACCCGGGGATGAGAAGCACATGAGAATCGCTCACCCGATACGCTCAGAGCGGCCGCCCCCGGGGCCGTCCGCTCTCATCCCGCTCTCATGGTTCTCAGCACGCCCTCACCCTGGCGGCGCCGACGCCTCGTGCGGAATTCACCCGTCCGGGCGGTGAGAGGCAGTGCCCGGTACGGGATTCCGCAGGTCTGCCCCAGCCCTCCGAGGTCGCTGTGACCAGCGCCACTCGGCGTGAATCAAACTGGCTATGACCTGCACGTTTAGAGAACATGCCGCGCGGGTACGTTGCCCGTCTCACAAACGCCTTCTAGCCTCGGGGCGCATGAACCTCCTCCGGAAGCTGAATCACAAGCTCGGCGCAACCACGGGTTACGAGATCCGCAAGGCCGGGCTGCCGCATGCGCCTGCCCCGAAACCCGCCCCGGCCAAGGAGCCCGCGGAGACGAAGCCGGTCGCGCAGGTCGCGTACCGCCCCCCGGAGGATCCCGAAGTCGACCGGCTACTCCGGCGGCCCGTGTTCATCATGTCGCCGGTACGCTCCGGCTCCACCCTGCTGCGCCTGCTCCTCAACGCGCACTCGCGCCTGCACTCCGCGCACGAGCTGCACTTCCGCCGGCTGGAGGTCACCGCCGGCACCAAGCTCGCCGAGCGCGCCATGGCCGAGCTGGGCCTGGAGCGCGGCGACCTGGAGCACCTCATCTGGGACCGGGTGCTCCACCGTGAGCTGGTGCGCTCCGGCAAGGACTTCCTGGTGGAGAAGACGCCCAGCAACACCTTCGCGTACAAGCGCATCGCCGCCTGCTGGCCCGACGCCCGGTTCATCTTCCTCCTCCGCCACCCCGCCTCCATCGCCCGCTCCTGGTACGAGGCCGACCCGGAGAAGCGCACCGAGGAGGAGGCCGCCCTCGACGCGCTGCGCTACATGCGCGCCACCGAACGCGCCCGCCAGGCCCTGCCGGGCCACGTGGTGCGGTACGAGGAGCTGACCGACGACCCCGAGTCCGCCATGAAGGGCATCTGCTCCTACCTGGAGATCGACTTCGAGCCCGGCATGCTCGACTACGGCTCCCGGACCCAGACCAGCTACAAGAAGGGTCTCGGCGACTGGAAGGACAAGATCCGCAGCGGCCAGGTGCAGGCCGGCCGCGCGCTGCCGGCCGAGGAGGAGATCCCCGAGCCCCTGCGCGAGATCAGCGCCGCCTGGGGCTACCTCGAAGGCGGAGCGGATCAGGCCGCCGCGGCCGTCGCCCGCGAGCCGCACGCCGAGATCGCCGAGGTCTGGCCCCGCGACGGCGCCGTACGCCTCACCGGCAGCCTGCACGGCGTCACCGGCGGCCGCGGCCCCTGGGAACTGCTCCTCGTCCGGCGCGACCACGAGGACCAGCAGTTGCGCTACCCGGCGGACCTTGCGGACGGCGGGTTCGACGTCACGGTGCCCGTCGCCGACCTCGCGCCCGCGGGGCTGACCACCCCGGCCCAGTGGGACATCCACCTGGCCGCGCCCGAGGGCGACAGGGAGGTCCGGCTGCGTGCCGGCCGCCACCTCGACGGGATCACCGGCAAGAAGAACATCATGGTCTTCCCCGGCCAGCCCGCCGAGATCGACGGCGCGGACGTCGAGGTCAAGCCGTACTACACCATCAAGGACAACCTCTCCGTCGAGGTACTGCCGGCCTCATGAAGATCCGCTATCTGCTCATGCACGCCTACGGCACCGGCGGGACCATCCGCACCGTGTTCAACCAGGCCGGGTCCATGGCCGCCGCGGGCCACGACGTCGAGATCGCCAGCATGCAGCGCACCCGCGACGAGCCCCACTTCCCCCTCCACCCGAAGGTCACCATCACCACCCTGGTCGACCAGCGGCCCGGCGCCCGCGAGGCGGAGCTGGCCGCGGCCGGGGCCCGGGCGGCGGAGAAGCGCGTCGAGCGCGAGGGCCAGCTGCCCCGGCACATCCCGTCGGGGGAGTTCGCGTACGAGCGCTACAACCGGTACATCGAGGACACCGTCATCGACTGGCTGGAGCGGCAGCACGACGCCGTGATCGTCCCGACCCGCCCCGGGCTGAACTTCCTCACCGCCCGGTTCACCCCGCGCTCCTGCCACAAGATCGCCCAGGAGCACATGAACCTGGGCACGCACCCCTCGGACATCCGCGCCGCCATCCAGCGCGAGTACCCCCGGTTCGACGCCGTCGCCGTCCTCACCCACGGTGACCGCGAGGACTACCAGGAGCTGCTGCCCGGCACCCGCGTCGTCCGCATCCCCAACGCCGTGCACACCGGCGACAAGAAGCTGACCACCTACGCGGCACACGTCGCCGTGGCCGCCGGCCGGCTCTTCCCCCAGAAGGGCTTCGACATGCTGATCCCCGCGTGGGCGCAGCTCGTGGAGAAGTTCCCCGACTGGCAACTGCGCATCTTCGGCACCGGCGAGAAGAAGGCCGAGCTGCGCCGGCTGATCAACGAGAACCACCTGTACAACCACGTCTTTCTGATGGGGCACACGCACAAACTGGACGACGAACTTGCGAGAGCATCCTTTTATGTGCTCAGCTCGCGGTTCGAGGGCCTGCCCATGGTGATGATCGAATCGATGACCCACGGACTCCCCGTGGTCAGCTTCGACTGCCCGACGGGTCCCGCCGACGTGCTCACCCACGGGAAGGACGGGCTGCTGGTGCCCCGTAAGGACGTGGACGGGCTCGCCGAGGCCATGGGGCAGCTCATGGACGACGAGGGCCTACGGGCCGACATGGGAGCGGCGGCACTGCAGACGTCGCGCTCCTACACTCCCGAGGCGGTCCATCCGCAGTGGGAGGCACTTTTCGAGGAGATTCACGGGAGTGGGAGTGCCTGACAACGCACCCGGCGCCGACGGCGTACACGCGCGCGGCGCCACGATCTGGCTCACCGGCCTGCCCAGCGCCGGCAAGACGACGCTGGCGCGCACCTTCGGCGAGCGGCTCCGGGACGCCGGCCACCGGGTGGAGGTGCTGGACGGCGACGAGATCCGGGAATTCCTCACCGCCGGCCTCGGTTTCTCCCGGGAGGACCGCGACACCAACGTGCAGCGCATCGGCTTCGTCGCCGAACTCCTCGCGTCGCACGGCGTGAAGGTCCTCGTGCCGGTGATCGCCCCGTACGCGGACAGCCGCGAGGCGGTGCGCAAGCGCCACCAGACGGAGGGTACGACGTATGTGGAGGTACACGTGGCCACGCCCGTCGACGTCTGCGCCGAGCGCGACGTGAAGGGCCTCTACGCCAAGCAGGCGGCCGGCGAGATCTCCGGACTCACCGGCGTGGACGACCCGTACGAGCCGCCCGCGGACCCCGATCTGCGCATCCCCACGCACGAGCAGAGTGTCGAACAATCCGCGGCGATGCTTCACGCCGCACTGGTGGAACGAGGTCTCGCATGAGCCGGTTCGAGCAGGCCGCCGCCCAGGACTTCCAGTTGCCGCACCTGGACGTGCTGGAGTCCGAGGCGGTGCACATCTTCCGCGAGGTCGCGGGGGAGTTCGAGCGTCCGGTGATTCTCTTCTCCGGCGGCAAGGACTCCATCGTGATGCTCCACCTGGCGCTGAAGGCGTTCGCGCCGGCCCCGCCGCCGTTCGCGCTGCTGCACGTCGATACGGGGCACAACTTCCCCGAGGTGCTGGAGTACCGCGACCGCGTCGCCGCGCAGCACAACCTGCGGCTGCACGTCGCCTCCGTCCAGGAGTTCATCGACCGCGGCGAGCTGAAGGAGCGTGCCGACGGCACCCGCAACCCGCTGCAGACCGTGCCGCTGCTGCGCGCCATCGAGGAGGCCCGCTACGACGCGGTCTTCGGCGGCGGCCGCCGCGACGAGGAGAAGGCCCGCGCCAAGGAGCGCATCTTCTCCCTGCGCGACGAGTTCGGCGGCTGGGACCCGCGCCGCCAGCGCCCCGAGCTGTGGCAGCTCTACAACGGCAAGCACGCTGTCGGCGAGCACGTCCGGGTCTTCCCGCTGTCCAACTTCACCGAGCTGGACGTCTGGCAGTACATCGCCCGCGAGAAGATCGTGCTCCCGGAGATCTACTACGCGCACCGCCGCGAGGTCTTCCTCCGCAGCGGCATGTGGCTCGCCCCCGGCGAGTGGGGCGGCGCCAAGCAGGGCGAGCGCGTCGAGACCCGCACGGTGCGCTACCGCACCGTCGGCGACATGTCCTGCACCGGTGCCGTCGACTCCGACGCCGACACCATCGAGAAGGTCATCGCCGAGATCGCCGCCACCCGCCTCACCGAGCGCGGCGCCACCAGGGCCGACGACAAGATGTCCGAGGCCGCCATGGAAGACCGCAAGCGCGAAGGCTACTTCTGATCATGACTGTGAACCCACCCGCCCCCGCCACGGAGCCGGCCGCGCTCACCGAGGTCTCCCTGCTGCGCTTCGCCACCGCGGGCAGCGTCGACGACGGCAAGTCGACCCTCGTCGGCCGGCTGCTGCACGACTCCAAGTCGGTCCTCGCCGACCAGTTGGAGGCCGTCGAGCGCGCCTCCGCCAGCCGCGGGCAGGAGGCCCCCGACCTGGCGCTGCTCACCGACGGGCTGCGCGCCGAGCGCGAGCAGGGCATCACCATCGACGTGGCGTACCGCTACTTCGCCACCCCGCGGCGCCGCTTCATTCTCGCCGACACCCCCGGCCACGTGCAGTACACCCGCAACATGGTCACCGGCGCCTCCACCGCCGAACTGGCGGTCATCCTCGTGGACGCCCGGCACGGCGTCGTCGAGCAGACCCGCAGGCACGCCGCGGTGGCCGCGCTGCTGCGCGTGCCGCACGTGGTCCTGGCCGTCAACAAGATGGACCTCGTCGGCTACGCGGAGGACGTCTTCGCCGCCATCGCCGCCGAGTTCACCACGTACGCCAAGGCCCTCGGCGTGCCCGCCGTGACCACCATCCCGATCTCGGCGCTGGAGGGCGACAACGTCGTCACCCCGTCGGCCGTCATGGACTGGTACGCGGGCCCCACGGTGCTGGAGCACCTGGAGACCGTCCAGATCGACCACGACCCGCGCGGCCGCGTGACCCGCTTCCCCGTGCAGTACGTGATCCGTCCGCAGACCGCGGAGCACCGCGACTACCGCGGCTACGCCGGGAAGATCGCCTCCGGCATCTTCCACGTCGGCCAGCCCGTCACCGTGCTGCCCTCGGGCCACACCTCCAGCGTCGCCGCCATCGACGTGCTGGGAGAGAGCGTCGACGCCGCGTGGGCGCCGCAGTCGGTCACCATCCGGCTCGCCGACGACATCGACATCTCCCGCGGCGACATGATCGCCCCCACCGAGCAGGCCCCCGACGCCACGCAGGACATCCAGGCCACCGTCTGCCACCTGCACGACACCGCGCTCACCCCAGGCGCCCGGGTGCTGCTCAAGCACACCACCCGCACCGTCAAGGCGATCGTCAAGCAGATCCCCGACCGGCTCACGCTGGACGACCTCTCCCACCACCCCTCCCCGGGGTCCCTGGAGGTCAACGACATCGGCCGCGTCGTGCTCCGCACCTCGGAGCCGCTGCCGATGGACGCCTACGGCGACTGCCGGCGCACCGGCTCGTTCCTGCTGATCGACCCCGCCGACGGCTCCACCCTCGCCGCGGGCATGGCGGGCGCCGCGTTCGCAGGCGCGGACAGCGAGAAGCGGGCCGAACTCGACGACGCCGAGTGGGACTTCTGACCGTACCCCGCCCGGCCGCCGGCCCGCGGGGACGCTGACGGCGTCCCGCGGACCGGCCGCGGGCCACGTCCGGACGGCGGCGGCGGGAGCGGGGCCCCGGCCCCGGCACCCGCCGCCGCGTACGTTCGGTAGTCGGACGCGGGTGCGTACGGACCGCTGCGCAGCGGCCCGTACGCCCTTACTCTGTCGGCCATGAGCGCCCCCACCCGGCCCGAGCCCGGCCCCGAGCCGGACCCCGGCCCGCCCGCGGAGATCCTCGGCGGCGGCTCCGCGGGGCCGCGCCTCGGCGAGCGCTGGACCGCGCTGCCGCCCCGCTTCCGCCGGCTCGCCGCCGCCGGCGCCGGACTCGCCGTGCTGGCCGCCGCCGGCGGATACGCCCTGGCCACACGGCCGGAGCCGGAGCCGCCCGCGCCCGTACCGTACCCGCTCCAGTCCACTCACTTCTCCTTTCTCGGGATAGAAACCCCCAAAGCGGGCGATAACGTCTTTGACGCCCAGCTCATGGCCACCTCGGAGAGCGGCGCCTCACTGGAGAAGATCACCCAGGGCTACAGCGGCCTGAAGCTGTCCGTCCGGCCCGCGCTGCCGCTGGACCTCGCCGAGGGCCAACCCACCCGGGTCACCGTCAGGTTCGAGGTCGTCCGGTGCGCGGGGCTCCCCCTCGACGCCAGCCTGCCCTCGCTGCGCGTAACGCTGCGTAACATGCGCGCAATACAGGACTACAGCTCCATCCTCGGCGGGACCTACGCCGCCGAACTGTCCCGGGCGCTCCGTACGATATGCGAACCCGCCTCGCGGGCGGCTCCCGGCGCATAGGACACCAGCAGCGGCTTCGCGCCCGTTCGGGCGTCCGGACTCCGCGGATCCGGCGCAGACCGCGCCCGCCGACGCGGAAGGTGGCTGTAAGGGTCATAACAAGAGAGTCACAGCATTGCCTGCACCTCTGCCCCCTCGACCCGGGGCGGCTTAGAGTCACGCCCAGTCACCGCGCAGCAGGTCACCTTCCGACGCCTGCCGCGTGCACCGGCCCACTCTGCGCAGTCGAGGCCGCGCCAGGGGAAAGGACTGATCGTGCGTCACCGTTCCTTGCTCATACTCACCACTGCGGTCACCGCAGGGGCTCTCACGCTGTCTGCTTGCGGTTCCCGCGACGACGACAGCGAAGGTGGGGGCGGTGGCGACGGAACGACCGTCGTTATCGGCCTCGACGCCCCGCTGACGGGCGACCTCTCGGCCCTGGGCATCGGCATCCAGAACTCCGCCGAGCTCGCCGTGAAGACTGCCAACAAGAACGAGGAGGTCAAGGGCGTCACGTTCGAGCTCGAGCCCCTCGACGACGTGGCACAGGCCCAGCAGGGCCAGCAGAACGCCACCAAGCTCGTCGGCAACGAGGACGTCATGGGCGTCGTCGGCCCGCTCAACTCCGACGTCGGCCAGTCCATGCAGAAGGTCTTCGCCGACGCCGACCTGGTCCAGGTCTCGCCCGCCAACACCAACCCCGCCCTGACCCAGGGCGAGGAGTGGCAGGACGGCGAGAAGACCCGGCCGTTCGACACGTACTTCCGCGTGTCCACCACCGACGCCATCCAGGGCCCGTACGCGGCGCAGTACCTCTACAACGAGGAGAAGCTGCAGAAGGTCTTCGTCATCGACGACAAGAAGACCTACGGCGCCGGCCTCGCCGGCACCTTCGCCGACGAGTTCGAGAAGCTCGGCGGCAAGGTCGTCGGGACCGACCACGTCAACCCCGACGACAAGGACTTCGCGGCCATCGCCACGAAGGTCAAGAACTCCGGCGCCGACTTCGTCTACTACGGCGGCGAGTACCCGGCCGGCGCCCCGCTTGCCGCCCAGGTCAAGAAGGCCGGGGCCAAGATCCCGACCGTCGGCGGCGACGCGCTGTTCAGCGCCGAGTACGTCGCCCTCGCCAAGGAGAACGCCGAGGGCGACATGGCCAGCTCCGTCGGCGCCCCGCTGACCGAGCTGGACACCGCCAAGGAGTTCATCAAGAACTACGAGGCGGCCGGCTACGAGGACGCCTACGAGGCGTACGGCGGCTACTCCTACGACTCCACCTGGGCCATCATCCAGGCCGTGAAGACCGTCGTCGAAGAGAACGACGGCGAACTGCCCGGTGACACGGACGAGGCCCGCAAGGCCATCACCGAGGCCATGAACGACGTTTCCTTCGAGGGCGTGACCGGCAAGGTCGGCTTCGACGAGTTCGGCGACACCACCAACAAGCAGCTGTCGCTGTACCAGGTCAAGGACGGCGAGCACGTGCCGCTGACCAGCGGCGAGTTCGAAGGCTGACCGGGGCGACCACCACCGCCCACTGATCACACAGACCGCAAGCGGCGCGGGGGGCGCACACAGCGCCCCCCCCGCGGCCATATCTGACACCCACTCGGAGGCCCAGCGGTGAACGATCTGCCGCAGCAACTTGCCAACGGCCTGCTACTCGGCGCCTTGTACGGGCTCATAGCCATCGGTTACACGATGGTGTACGGCATTGTTCAGCTCATCAACTTCGCCCACGGCGAGATATTCATGATCGGCGGCTTCGGCGCCCTGACGATGTGGTTGTGGATGCCGAACGGCACCAGCCTGCTCGTCGCCCTGCCGCTGATGATCCTCATGGCCGTCATCTGCTCCGTGCTCGTCGGCGTCGGCGCGGAACGTTTCGCCTACCGACCTCTGCGCGGCGCACCCCGCCTCGCGCCCCTTATCACCGCGATCGGCCTGTCCATCGCCCTCCAGCAGGCCATCTGGGCCTGGTACCCCGACGCCACGAAGTCGCGGCCCTTCCCGGAGTTCTCCGGCCCGCGCCTCGACTTCGGCGCCTTCACCATCGAACGCGGCGAGCTCTACCTGCTCATCGCCGCCCCCCTCTGCATGATCGCCCTCGGCTTCTTCGTCTCCAAGACCCGCACCGGCCGCGCGATGCAGGCCACGTCGCAGGACCCGGACACGGCCAAGCTCATGGGCATCAACACCGACCGCATCATCGTCATGGCCTTCGCCATCGGCGCCGCCTTCGCGGCCATCGCGGCCATCGCCCACGGCCTGCGCTACGGCGAGGTCAACTTCAAGATGGGCTTCATCGCCGGCCTCAAGGCATTCACCGCCGCCGTCCTCGGCGGCATCGGCAACATCTACGGCGCCATGATCGGCGGCGTCGTCCTCGGCCTCGCCGAGGCCATGGCCACCGCCTACATCGCCGACATCCCCGGCATGGAGCAGCTCGGCGGCGGTGCGTGGAAGGACGTCTGGGCGTTCGTCCTGCTCATTCTCGTACTGCTCTTGCGGCCACAGGGCCTGCTGGGCGAACGCGTCGCGGATCGGGCGTGATAGCCATGAACACCCTGGAGAAGAACACCGCATCCGAAGCCGCCCCCGCGGGCGCCGTGCTGCCCCTGGCACCGGGCCGCGCCCGGCTCATCGCCTACGCCGGCGCCGCCGGCACCTTCGTCTCGACCTTCCTCTCGTGGACCTACACGGAGGAGTTCCCGGGCAACCTCACCGTCTACGGATACCCCGGCGGACTGCAGCTCCTCACCCTCACCGGCGCCCTGCTCACCCTGCTGTTCCTGCTCTCCGGCAGCGGCCTGCGCGGACTGCGCTGGCTCACCCCCGGCGGCCCCAACAGCGCGGTACGGCTGCTCGCGCTCGGCACCCTCGGCGTCACCGGCTACACCATCGGCGCCATCGTCAAGAACCTCGGCGGCCTGGTCAACGTCGACCCCGGCGGCTACATCGCCGTCGCCATGGCCCTGATCGCCGCCCTCGGCGCCCTCGGCCTGCCGGCCGACGTCCCCGTGGACCCCGAGAGGCCGCCGGCCAACGCCTGGGCACAACTGGTCCACTCCCTGAAGGCACCCGCCCCCGGGCGAGTACGGCCCCTGCCCGGCTGGGTGGAGATCGTCATCATCTCCGCCGCCTTCGCCCTCGGCCTGTACATCTTCACGTTCGGCATCGACACCGACTACGCCGAACTCTTCATCGGCTACATGGTGCTCGTCTCCTTCGCGTTCCCCGCCGTGGGCCGCGCGGGCCTCACCCGGCAACTGGGCCAGCTCACCGCCGAGCACCGGAACGTGACCGTGACCGCGGCCTTCGTCGCCGCGTTCGCCTTCCCGTTCACCCAGAGCAACGACGCCTACGCCAGCATCGGCACCAACATCCTCATCTTCGCCACCGTGGCGCTCGGCCTCAACGTCGTCGTCGGCCTCGCCGGCCTGCTCGACCTCGGCTACGTCGCCTTCCTCGGCGTCGGCGCGTACACCGCCGCCCTGGTCTCCGGCGCGCCCACCTCCAGCATCGGGGTCACCTTCCCGTTCTGGGCGGCCGTGCTCACCGGCGCCGCGGCGTCGCTCGTCTTCGGCGTGCTCATCGGCGCCCCGACCCTGCGGCTGCGCGGCGACTACCTCGCCATCGTCACCCTCGGGTTCGGCGAGATCTTCCGCATCGGCGTGCAGAACCTCGACGGCGACTCAGGGCCCGACGTCACCAACGGGCCCAACGGCATCCCGAACATCCCGGAGCTGGAGATCCTCGGCTTCAACCTCGGCGAGGAGCACACCATCCTCGGCCAGGAGCTGGGCAGGTTCTCCAACTACTTCCTGCTCATGCTGCTCTTCACCGTCGTGATCGTCACGATCTTCCGGCGGGCGGACCAGTCGCGCATCGGCCGCGCCTGGGTCGCCATCCGCGAGGACGAGACGGCCGCCCGCGCCATGGGCATCAACGCCTTCCGGCTCAAGCTCCTCGCGTTCGCGCTCGGCGCCACCCTGGCCGGCATGGCGGGCACCGTACAGGCGCACGTGACGTACACCGTCACGCCCACCCAGTACAAGTTCGTCGAAGCCGTGCCGCCGAACTCCGCGTTCCTGCTGGCCGCCGTCATCCTCGGCGGCATGGGCACCGTCAGCGGCCCGCTCATCGGCGCGTCGCTGCTCTACCTGATCCCCGCCAAGCTGCAGTTCGTCCAGGAGTACCAGCTCCTGCTCTTCGGCGTGGCGCTGGTCCTGCTCATGCGCTTCCGCCCGGAGGGCCTCATCGCCGACCGCCGGAAGCAGCTCGAATTCCACGACACCGGCCAGCTCGACGTGCCCAAGGACGATACCGGCCTCAGCAAGAAGGTGGGGGTGTGACAACAATGGCCAGCGACACCATCCCCGCCAAGGGGCCGGACGGCGCGACCGTCCTGGACGCCCGCGGCGTCACCATGCGCTTCGGCGGCCTCACCGCCGTACGCAACGTCGACCTCACCGTCGGCCAGGGCGAGATCGTCGGGCTCATCGGCCCCAACGGCGCCGGCAAGACCACCTTCTTCAACTGCATGACCGGGCTCTACATCCCCACCGAGGGCACGGTCCGCTACAAGGGCACGGTCCTGCCACACCGCTCCCACCGCGTCACCGAGGCGGGCATCGCCCGTACCTTCCAGAACATCCGTCTCTTCGCCAACATGACGGTCCTGGAAAACGTCCTCGTCGGCCGGCACACCCGCACGAACGAAGGGCTGTGGTCCGCGCTGCTGCGCAACCCCGGCTTCAAGCGCGCGGAGAAGGCGTCCGAAGCACGCGCCATGGAACTCCTGGAGTTCACCGGGCTGGCCGCCAAGCGCGACCACCTCGCCCGCAACCTCCCCTACGGCGAACAGCGCAAGCTGGAAATCGCCCGGGCACTGGCGAGCGAACCCGGACTACTGCTCCTCGACGAGCCCACCGCGGGCATGAACCCGCAGGAGACCCGGGCCACCCGCGAACTGGTCTTCGCGATCCGCGAACAGGGCATCTCCGTACTCGTCATCGAGCACGACATGCGCTTCATCTTCGGACTCTGCGACCGCGTCGCCGTCCTCGTCCAGGGCGAAAAACTGGTCGAGGGCACCCCCGACGTCGTCCAGAGCGACGACCGCGTCGTCGCCGCGTACCTCGGCACCCCCTTCGAGGGCGTCCCCGAGGACGAGGCCGTCGCCGAGGTCGCCGCCGCCGAGGACGCGGTCGCCGGGAACACCGGGAGCGGCAGCACCCCCAAGACCAGCAAGGAGGGCGACGCGTGACCGCGCTACTGCAGGTCGAAGACCTGAAGGTCGCCTACGGCAAGATCGAGGCCGTCAAGGGCATCTCGTTCAGCGTCCAGAGCGGCGAGGTCGTCACGCTCATCGGCACCAACGGCGCCGGCAAGACGACGACCCTGCGCACCCTCTCCGGACTGCTGAAGCCCGCCGGCGGCAAGATCTTCTTCGACGGCACCCCGCTCAACGGCGTCGGCGCCCACAAGATCGTCGCCATGGGCCTCGCCCACTCCCCGGAGGGCCGCCGGCTCTTCCCCCGCCTCACCATCACCGAGAACCTCCAACTCGGCGCCTTCCTCCGGAAGGACGCGGCGGGCATCGAGCAGGACATCCAGATGTGCTACGAGCTCTTCCCCATCCTCGGCGAACGGCGCAAGCAGGCGGCCGGAACCCTCTCCGGCGGCGAGCAGCAGATGCTCGCCATGGGCAGGGCGCTGATGTCCCGGCCCAAGCTGCTCATGCTCGACGAGCCCTCCATGGGCCTCTCGCCGATCATGATGCAGAAGATCATGGAGACGATCCGGGAGCTGAAGGCCCAGGGCACCACCATCCTGCTCGTCGAGCAGAACGCCCAGGCCGCGCTCTCCATCGCCGACCACGGCCACGTGATGGAGGTCGGCAAGGTCGTCCTGTCGGGCACCGGAGAGGAACTGCTGCACGACGAATCCGTGCGCAAGGCGTACCTCGGCGAGGACTGAGAACCCACCGCACAGCCAGAGCGGCCCGCGCCCCGGGGAGGGGGGCACGGGCCGCTCGCGCGTTCGCGGGTCCTACGGAAGCCCCGTAGAGGCTCCGCGGACTAACCCTGCTTCTTCTTCGCCTTCTTCTCCGCGTCGTCCTCGATCACGGCCTCGGCCACCTGCTGCATCGACAGCCGGCGGTCCATCGACGTCTTCTGGATCCACCGGAAGGCCGCGGGCTCCGACAGCCCGTACTCGGTCTGCAGGATGCTCTTCGCCCGGTCCACGAGCTTCCGCGTCTCCAGCCGCTGCGTGAGATCGACGATCTCCTTCTCCAGCGTCTTCAGCTCCGTGTAGCGGGAGACGGCCATCTCGATGGCCGGCACCACATCACCCTTGCTGAACGGCTTCACCAGATACGCCATGGCCCCGGCGTCCCGTGCCCGCTCCACCAGCTCGCGCTGGGAGAACGCGGTGAGCATGAGCACCGGCGCGATGGAGTCGGCGGCGATCTGCTCGGCAGCGGAGATCCCGTCGAGCACGGGCATCTTCACATCCAGGATCACCAGATCCGGCTGATGCTCCCGCGCCAACCGCACCGCGGTCTCCCCGTCCCCCGCCTCCCCGACGACGGTGTACCCCTCCTCCTCCAGCATCTCCTTCAGATCGAGCCGGATGAGGGCCTCGTCCTCCGCGATGACGACCCGCGTGGTCAGCGGCGGCACGTGCTCGCCGCCTCCGGCGCTGGCGGCGACGACGTCCTCCGGGGTTTCGGGGGTCTCGGGGGCGCTCACGGTGCTCCTCGGGGTATTGCCTGGCTGCGATAGGGGGGCACCCCCGAGGGTACCGACCTCTTGTATGGTGAGTGTCGCCGCCTCACGCGGAGCCCCGGTAGCCCAATCGGTAGCAGGCAATGCTCTCAAACAGCATCCAGTGTGGGTTCGAGTCCCACCCGGGGCACTTGATCTTCATGCGATCCGGTGACCATGTCGCGACTTCTCTCCGCCCTGCTCGTCTCTGAGCCAAGCTCGCTTCTGTGTACGACCTTGATACGCGCAAGCGCGCAATGGCCCTGATCGCTGAGGGGCGAAGCCTGCACTCGGTCAGCAGGCAGATGGGGGTGTCCCGGGCATCTATTGGGAGATGGCTCGTGCGGCTCGAACCGCACCCCTCTGTGACGGCGCAGCGACAGTGCGTGCGCTGCGGCCCGCAGGCCACCCTGCCCGCGGCACCCGAGCCGTACGCCTATTTGTTCGGGCTATACCTGGGTGACGGCTGCGTCAGCCCTCAGCGTGGTGGCACCTACACCCTGAGCATCGCCTGTGCGGACGCATGGCCGGGGCTCATCGCGGCCTGCTCCGATGCCATCCGCGCAGTCCGACCGGATAACAGGGTCGGCCGCGTGCAGCGAAAGGGGTGTGTGGCGGTGACCAGTTGTAGTGTCCACTGGGCGTGCATGTTCCCCCAGCACGGCCCCGGTAAGAAGCACGAGCGGCGGATCGCGGTCGAGCCATGGCAGCAGGAGATCCTTGACCGCCACCCCTGGCCCTTCATCCGCGGGCTGATCCACTCGGACGGGTGCCGGATCACGAACTGGACGACGCGTCTCGTCGCCGGCCGGCGCAAGCGGTACGAGTACCCGCGCTACTTCTTCAGCAACAAGTCCGACGACATCCGCAGGCTGTTCACCGACACCCTCGACCGGGTCGGGGTCGAGTGGACGACCCTTGCCCGCGGGTCCGATCCGTTCAACATCTCCGTCGCCAGGCGTGCCTCCGTCGCGCTGATGGACGCGCACGTTGGGCCGAAGTACTGACCCGGTGCCCGCCCCGCCGTCGCCGGTGTCCGAGGGGTGTGCGGGTGGGGTTACCGTTCATCCACAGGCGGTAGAACGCCGCATCAACTTGACGTATGGTCGCGAGCATTGCTGTGCGGGGGAGCCTGCAGACCTACGGAGGGGACGGGTAGGCGATGTCTGCGCCGACGCGACGACGACTGCGCAAGGGTGCGATGACCGCGGCGGTGGCCGCCGCCGCGATGGCGGCGCTCACGGCCTCACAGGCGCCGGGGCTCTCCGCGGGGCCCGACGTCCCCGGGAAGAGCGCCCCCGACCAGGCGCCGGGGGGCGGGGAGGACTCGATCACGGGTGGGTCCCCTTACTACACCGACCTGCCGCCGCTGGAGAGCGCCAACCCCTCGCCCGGTGACGAGCTGGAGGACGAGGCCGACGACTCCGGTATCCCGGCGACCGTTCTCGACGCGTACAAGCAGGCGGAGAGCCGGCTCGCGAGCACGAACCCCGGGTGCAACCTGGAGTGGGAGCTGCTGGCGGCCATAGGCCGGGTCGAGTCGGGGCACGCCCGCGGCGGTGACGTGAAGGCGGACGGTACGACGCGGAGCCCGATCCTCGGTCCCGTGCTCAACGGCAACGGCTTCGCCAACATCACGGACACCGACGGCGGCGAGTACGACGGTGACACCAGCCACGACCGTGCCGTCGGCCCGATGCAGTTCATCCCCTCGACCTGGGCCACCTGGGGCAGCGACGGCAACGACGACGGCGAGCGGAATCCGAACAACGTCTATGACGCGGCATTGGCCGCCGGCCGCTACCTGTGCGCGGGCGGGCGCGATCTGTCCTCGCAGTCCGATCTGGAAGCCGCCATCCTCGGGTACAACCAGTCGCAGTCGTATCTCCGTACGGTTCTGACCTGGTACGACTTCTACAAGGAGGGCGGCGCCGACGCGGTGCCCGACGGCACCGGTGCCGACCCGGGCGACCGCAGCGACGGCATCAACACGCCGACTCCCTCGCCGAGCCCGTCGGAGAGCGACAGCCCGGGCAAGGGCGGAGACGACGGCGACGGCAAGGGCGGTGGCAAGGACGACGGCAAGGGCGGCGGCAGCCCCAGCCCCGACCCCAGCGACCCGCCGCCGTCCGGCGGGGGTGACGAGGACCCCGAGGAGCCGGCGCCGCCGCCGACCATCGCGGACCTGCGCCTGGCGAGCCCGCAGTCCTCCACGGCGTACACCGGCGCCGACTTCGAGGAGCGTCCGAAGGTGCGGGGCGTGACCTCGCGCGGCACCGGCGTGTCCGGCAAGACGGTCACGTTCACCATCAGCGGCCAGACCGGCGCGGTCTTCGCCGGCGGCGGGAAGACCGCGTCCGTGACCACCAACAGCACTGGTTATGCGACGGCGCCTGTGGTCAAGGCGGGTCAGTTGACCGGGGAGTTCACGATCCGCGCCACGACGGGCGGCGGCGTGAGCCCGGTGGACTTCGCCGCCGAGGTGGAGGCGTCGTACGGGCTGGCCCGCGTCGGTGACGCGGCGCTGAAGGCGGCGGCGGGCGGCGAGTTCGGCACCGTCGAGGCCAAGGTGACGTACCGGGGCGGTCCTGCCGCGAAGGCGCCGGTGACGGCGGCGATGGTCACGGAGGCGGGCGAGCAGAACGACGAGGGCCCGTTCTTCAAGGACACGGAGGGCAACCCGGTCCGCAAGCTGAACCTGACCACGGAGGACGACGGCACGGTGAAGCTGCCGACGATCCACGCGGGCGACGCGGTCGGCACGTACCTGCTGCGGCTGACCACGAGCGAGGGCGTGACCCTCACGCTGGAGCTGACCGTCGAGTAAGGCGAGCAGGCTTGAGGGACGCGGGGCCGCCGCGGTCGCGGTCTCGCCGGTCAGCGCCCGGCGTTCGTGCGGCGCGTGGTGTGCCGGGTGGGCGTGGCGGTGGCCGGGTCCCCGGGCCAGGGGTGCTTCGGGTAGCGGCCCCGCAGCTCCGCGCGGACCGCGGGGTAGCCCTGCCGCCAGAAGGACTCCAGGTCCGCGGTGACGGCGGCGGGGCGGCCGGCGGGGGAGAGCAGGTGCACCAGGAGGGGTACGCGGCCGTCCGCGATCCGCGGGGTCCGGTCGAGGCCGAAGAGTTCCTGGAGCTTGACGGCGAGCACGGGCTGCTGGGGGTCCTCGTAGTCGACGCGGATGCGGGAGCCGCTGGGTACCTCGATGCGTTCCGGGGCGAGTTCGTCGAGGCGGGCGGCTTCGCCGCGGGCCCAGGGGAGGAGCCCTTGGAGTACGCGGCCGGCGTCGATGCGGTGCGGGTCGTCGTCCAGCCAGTCTCCGGCGCGGGCGAGGAGTGCGTCGTCGGACACGTCGGGCCAAGGGTCGCCGAGTGCGCCGTGCAGGAACGCCAGCCGGCGGCGTAGCGCGCGGGCGTGCTCGGACCAGCGCAGCAGCTCGGTGCCTTCGCGGCGCAGCCCGTCGAGGCGGGCGGCCCTCAGGCGCGCGGGGTCGGGGCGGGGGAGGGGCCGGGCGCGGAGTTCGACGGCGCCGAGGCGGGTGACGCGGCGGGCGACGGTTTCGTGCCGCTCGGCGGACCAGGTGACCTCGTCCTCGGTGCGGAGCAGGGTTTCCGCGGCCCGTAGCGCGGTGGCCTCGTCGAGGGGGGCGCCGAGCCGCAGCCGGGCGCCGGCGGCACCGACGGGCCGGTCGGCGACGGCGACGGCGAGCCATGGCTGCCCGCGCAGGGCGGATTCGGCGCCGGCCTCTACGCGGGTGCCGGATGCCATGAGGTACGACCCGTCGCCGCGTCCCCGGGCGACGCGTTCGGGGAAGGCGAGCGCGGCGACGAGACCGGCGACGGCGTCGTCGCCGGGCCGGCCGCCGTCGCGGGCGGGTGCGTGGGCCGGAGCGGCGCGTCGGGCCGCGTCGTCGGCGGGAGCGGGGGCTTCCGCGGGCGGGCCTGCGCCTCCGCCCGCGCCCGGTGCCTGCGACGCGGCGCCGGGCTCGTCGTCCCGGTGTGCGTTCGCGGGGTTCCGGTCGCCCGCCGGTACTCGCAGCGCGCGCCGCAGGCGCTGGGCCTCGCGGCGCCAGCGGGGGGCGTAGGCGTCGCCGCCGCGGCGGGCGCGGCGCCAGGCTGCGGCGAGGTCGTCGCCGTACATGCGCGGCGGTTCCTCGCTGAGCAGTGCCACTGCCTCTGCCGCCGCGCCGGGGCCGGCTTCGTCTGCGGCGTCGAGCAGGGCGCGGCCGAGCCGGGGGTGCAGGCCGAGGCCGGCGAGGCGGGTGCCGCGGGGCGTCGGGCGGCCGGCGGTGTCCACGGCGCCGACCGCCCGCAGGACGTCGCGGGCGGCGGCCAGCGCGCCCGGCGGCGGGAGGTCGAGCAGGGCGAGTCCGGTGGCGTCGGGGTCGCCCCAGCAAGCGGCCTGCAGGGCGAAGCCGGCCAGGTCGGCGACGGCGATCTCCGGCGACGGGTAGCGCGGTAGCCGCCCGTCCTCGGCCTCCGACCAGCAGCGCAGCGCCAGCCCTGGGCCTTCGCGCCCGGCCCGGCCCAGCCGCTGGGTGGCGGTGGCGGCGGATACCCGTACGGTCGTGAGGGCGCCGAGCCCGCGGGCGTGGTCCATGCGCGGCTCGCGGGCGAGACCGCCGTCGACGACGATCCGCACGCCCGGCACGGTCAGGCTGGATTCGGCCACCGCGGTCGAGAGGATCACGCGCCGTTCGCCGGGGGCGCTGCCGCGCAGTACGGCGTTCTGCACCTCGGCAGGTGCCTGCCCGTGCAGCTGCAGGACGTCTGCGGCCGTGTCCGTCAGCAGGCCGGCGACCCGGGCGATCTCGCCGACGCCCGGCAGGAAGCAGAGCACGTCGCCGTCCGGCCGGCGCAGCCCTTCGCGTACGACGTCGGCGATGTGGGCCAGCAGCGCCGGGTCGACGCGGGTGCCGTGGGCGGGGCGTACGCCGGCGGGCGGGGGGCGGTAGCCGATCGCGACGGCGTGCATCGTGCCCTCCCCGCGTACGACGGGGGCGGGCGCGGCGGTGTCGGGCGCGGTGAGGAGGCGGGCCCAGGCGGCGGTGTCGGAGGTGGCGGAGGCGGCGACGAGCCGCAGTTCGGGGCGGAGGGTGGCGCGTACGTCGACGAGGAAGGCGAGCGCGGTGTCGGCGTCGAGGTGCCGTTCGTGGCACTCGTCGAGGAGTACGGCGTCCACGCCGGCCAACTCGGGGTCGCGCTGGAGGCGTTGCAGGAGGACGCCGGTGGTGACGACCTCGACCCGGGTGCGGGGCCCGGCGCGGCGCTCGCCGCGGACGGTGAACCCGACCCGGTCGCCGGTCTCCTCGCCGAGCAGCCACGCCATGCGGCGGGCGGCGGCCCGCGCCGCCATGCGCCGGGGTTCGGCGACGAGCACCCGGCGCGGCGGGTCGCCGGCGCCGGGGACGAGTCCGGCGAGGGCCAGTGGTACGAGCGTGGTCTTGCCGGTGCCGGGCGGTGCCCCGAGTACGGCGACGCCGGGTTCTTCGAGGGCCGCGCGCAGGGCGGGCAGCGCGTGCCGTACGGGCAGGGCGTCGAGTGCGTCGGAGCGGAGGGCCACGGACGCCAGTGTGCTACGGACCGTGCCCCGGCGGCCGCGGGGTCTCTGCCCGCCGCGGGTTCAGGCCGCTTCGCAGACGAAGATCGCCGTGCCGGGGATGAGGTGCCCGCGCAGCGGCGACCAGCCGCCCCACTCCTGGTCGTGCCACTGCGGCCACTCGGGCTCCACCAGGTCCAGCAGCCGGAACCCGCCCGCGACCACGTCGCGCACCCGGTCGCCGAGCGTCCGGTGGTGCTCGACGTACAGCGCGCGCCCCTCGTCGTCCTGCTCGACGTACGGCGTGCGGTCGAAGTACGAGGCGGCGACGGAGAGCCCCTCGGGCCCCGGTTCGTCCGGGAACGCCCATCGCACGGGGTGGGTGACCGAGAAGACCCACCGCCCGCCGGGCCGCAGCACCCGCCTGACCTCCCGCATCACCGCGACCGGTGCGGCGACGAACGGCACGGCGCCGTACGCGGAGCACGCCAGGTCGAATGCCCCGTCGCGGAACGGCAGCGCCGTCGCGTCCGCCTGGAGCAGCGGGAACGGCGCAGCCCCTTCCGGCGCTTCGAGGGCCAGGCGGCGCGCGTGCTGCAACTGACGGTGCGAGAGGTCGAGTGCTACGGGCCGCGCCCCCTGCTCGGCGAGCCAGCGCGAGCACTGCGCGGCGCCCGCGCCCACCTCCAGCACCGCCTGTCCGGTCAGCGAGTCCGCGGGACCGAGCAGCCGGGCCTCGGCCTCGTCCAGCCCTTCGGGGCCCCAGATGAAACGGGCGCCGTCCGCGCCGCCGAGGAAGCCGCCGTGCTCGCGCTGGTAGTCGTCGGCGTTGCGGTCCCACCAACCACGGCTCGCTTGCCGGGTTTCCCGCGCGGGGACGGGCCGTCGGGTAGCCTCTGCCGGAACATCCGCGTCAGCGGCACCGCCGGCACCGTCCGTACCGTTTTCGTACTCGTGGATCATCGGCCGGACCGTCGTCGTACCTTCCTGCCACGCGCGAGAGTGACGGAGCGCCACTACTGCCGGGTATAGGGCGGCATGCCCCAGGTGCACTCTTCGCGCATTGACCATGCCCGGCTGCCCCCGTATGCTACAAGTTGCGCTGCGGGCCTGCGCGCCTCGGACGGAGCAGGCCGCGCTCGCATCTGTTGTATGTCCCCTCGGTTCACGAGGCGCTGCCGGACTTCCGAGTGGAGTCGGGAAAGCGCCTCTTAGGCTGTCCGGCTTCGGCGGTGCGATCACAGGGCTCTCGGCGTGGAGTGACGACGACTCAACTTGCCCGTACCGGAGCCCAATCCCACATGACGAGCAGCACCGAGAACACCGCGGCCGCCACGACGCAGGTCGCGGTCAACGACATCGGTTCCGAGGAAGCCTTCCTCGCCGCGATCGACGAGACGATCAAGTACTTCAACGACGGCGACATCGTCGACGGCGTCATCGTGAAGGTCGACCGGGACGAGGTCCTGCTCGACATCGGCTACAAGACCGAGGGTGTCATCCCTTCCCGGGAACTCTCGATCAAGCACGACGTCGACCCGAACGAGGTCGTCGCCGTCGGCGACGAGATCGAGGCCCTTGTGCTCCAGAAGGAGGACAAGGAAGGCCGGCTGATCCTCTCGAAGAAGCGCGCGCAGTACGAGCGTGCGTGGGGCACCATCGAGAAGATCAAGGAAGAGGACGGCATCGTCACCGGTACCGTCATCGAGGTCGTCAAGGGCGGTCTCATCCTCGACATCGGCTTGCGGGGCTTCCTCCCCGCGTCGCTGGTCGAGATGCGCCGCGTACGCGACCTCCAGCCCTATGTCGGCAAGGAGCTCGAAGCCAAGATCATCGAGCTGGACAAGAACCGGAACAACGTGGTTCTGTCCCGCCGTGCCTGGCTCGAGCAGACCCAGTCCGAGGTCCGCCAGACCTTCCTCACCACCCTCCAGAAGGGCCAGGTGCGGTCGGGTGTGGTCTCCTCGATCGTCAACTTCGGCGCCTTCGTGGACCTGGGCGGCGTGGACGGCCTGGTGCACGTGTCCGAGCTGTCCTGGAAGCACATCGACCACCCGTCCGAGGTCGTCGAGGTCGGCCAGGAGGTCACGGTCGAGGTCCTGGACGTCGACATGGACCGCGAGCGCGTCTCGCTGTCCCTGAAGGCGACCCAGGAAGACCCGTGGCAGCAGTTCGCGCGGACGCACCAGATCGGTCAGGTCGTGCCCGGCAAGGTCACGAAGCTGGTGCCGTTCGGCGCGTTCGTCCGCGTCGACGAGGGCATCGAGGGCCTGGTCCACATCTCCGAGCTGGCCGAGCGCCACGTGGAGATCCCGGAGCAGGTCGTCCAGGTCGGGGACGAGATCTTCGTCAAGGTCATCGACATCGACCTGGAGCGCCGCCGCATCAGCCTCTCGCTGAAGCAGGCGAACGAGACCTTTGGGCCCGACCCGATGGCCGTCGACTTCGACCCGACGCTCTACGGCATGGCGGCGTCGTACGACGACCAGGGCAACTACATCTACCCCGAGGGCTTCGACCCCGAGACCAACGAGTGGCTCGACGGGTACGAGAAGCAGCGCGAGGAGTGGGAGGGCCAGTACGCCGAGGCCCACGCCCGCTTCGAGCAGCACCAGGCGCAGGTCGTCAAGTCCCGCGAGGCCGACGCCCAGGCGGCGGCCGAGGCGGGCGACTCGGCGCCGGCACCGTCCGGCGGCGGTTCGTACTCCTCCGAGGGTGCGGACGACTCCGGCGCGCTGGCCTCGGACGAGGCGCTGGCGGCCCTCCGCGAGAAGCTGGCCGGCGGCCAGAGCTGATCGCGGGCCGGCGGCCCGGGTAGCAGTACGCAGCACGACGGACGGAAGCCCGTCGTCCCCTCCGGGGGGCGGCGGGCTTCCGCCGTGCGTGCCCTCCGCGGGCTGTACGGCCGGGGCTCGCGGGACCCCGGCGCCTTCGCTCCGGGGCATGCGCCCGGGCACGTACGCTGGGGTCATGCCCCTGCCCGTACGTCAGCTCCGCCTGCCCCAGGGCCGCGCGGCGGACACCGCCCTCGCGGCCGGGACGGGTGCGCTGGTGGCGCTCGGCACGGTGCAGGCGTTCATCGGCCAGCGCCGGGAGCCGTGGGCGACGACGGCGCTGGGCTGGGCGCTCATCGTGCTGGCCTGCGGGGCGCTGTACTTCGCCCGCCGTCATCCGGTCGCCGTGGGCGCGTTCGTCATCCCGGCCGTCGGCGTCTACTACGTGGCCAGCGCGTACGACGGCCCGCTGTTCGTCGTGCTCGTCATCGCGCTGTACTGCGTGGCCGCCGCCGGGCGGCTGCGCGCGGCGGCGGCGCTGGGCGCGCTCGTCGTCACCGGCACCGCGGCCGGGACGCTCTCGGGCAACGACGACGTCAACGGCATCGCGCTGTTCATGCTCACCGGCTGGGTGGTCGCCGTGGTGGCGCTGGGCGCGATGTGGCACGGCCGGCGCGCGCACGTCGAGGGCGAGGTACGCCGGCGCGCGACCGAGCAACGGCTGCGTATCGCACGCGAGTTGCACGATGTCATCGGGCACAACATCTCGCTGATCAACGTCCAGTCCGGCGCCGCCCTGCACCGGCTGAAGAAGAGCGACGCTCCCGACCCGGCCGCCGCCGACGCGCTGGCCACCATCAAGGAGACCAGCCGCGAGACGCTGCGCGAGCTGCGCACCACGCTGGGGGTGCTCCGGCAGGTCGACGACGAGGCGCCGACGGCGCCCGCGCCGGGGCTGGCGCGCCTGGGTGAGCTGACGGAGCGGGCGGCGGACACGGCGGGGCTGCGGGTGAAGACGGTGGTGGCGGGCGCGGAGCGGACGCTCCCCGCGGAACTGGACCTGACCGCGTACCGGGTGGTGCAGGAGTCGCTGACGAACGTCGCGCGGCATGCGCGGGGGGCCACATCCGTGACCGTACGGCTGGACTACGGTGAGCGGGAACTGCGGCTGGCGGTGGAGGACGACGGCCGGGCTGCGGCTGCCGAGGCCCGCGCCGGGGGCGGAGCCGGCGCCGGACCCGGGACCGCCGCGGCCGGCGGCGGCAGCGGCATCGACGGGATGCGGGAGCGGGCGCGGGCGGTCGGCGGGGAACTGGCCGCGGGCCCCCGGCCCGGAGGCGCCGGCTTCGCCGTCACCGCCCGGCTGCCCTACGGAACGGAGCACGCCCAGGCATGATCAGGATTCTGCTCGCGGACGACCAGAAGCTGGTGCGCGCCGGCTTCCGCTCGATCCTGGCGGACGAGGACGACCTCGACGTGGTCGGGGAGGCGAGCGACGGCGCCGAGGCGGTGGCCGCGTGCCGCGAACTGCGCCCCGACGTCGTCCTGATGGACATCCGGATGCCGGGCACCGACGGCCTGGAGGCCGCCCGGCGGATCGCCGCGGACGAGTGGCTGGCGGACGTCCGGGTCGTCATCCTGACGACGTTCGACCTCGACGACTACGTGTACGGGGCGCTGCGCGCCGGCGCCGCCGGGTTCCTGGTCAAGGACACCGAGCCGGAGGAGCTGATCCACGCGGTGCGGGTGGCGGCCCGCGGCGACGCCCTGATCAGCCCGTCGGTGACGCGGCGGCTGATCGCCGAGTTCGCCGGCCGGGTGAAGGCGCCGGAGCCGAGCCCGCGGCTGAACGCGCTGACGGAGCGGGAGGCCGAGGTGATGCAACTGGTGGCGGCAGGGCTGACGAACGACGAGATCGCGGCGCGGCTGGTGCTGAGCCCGGCGACGGCGAAGACGCACGTGAGCCGGATCATGACGAAGCTGGGAGTGCGCGACCGGGCGCAGATGGTGGTGCTGGCGTACGAGTCGGGGATGGTCCGCCCCGGCTGGCTGGCGCCCTGACCGCACCGCGCGTCCCGACGCCGGCCGGCGGTGTCACGTGCCCGTCGCCACGCACCCGACTCCACGCGCCCGGTCTGGGGTGCCTGATTCCGCGCGCCCGATCCACACGTCGCCGACTCCGCACGCCCGTCCCGACGCCCCCGCATTCACGCGCCAGCCCCACGTCCCCCACGCACCCGCCCAAGGGTAGGCCGCCCCGCCGACAACGACCCGTCCCCCGGACCCTCACGACCCCGCCGCCCTCCGCCCGACCCCCGCCGCGCCGAGGGCGCCGGTGCCGGGCCGTAGGGGATCCGCCCGCGCCCCCTAGGGGACGCGGCGGCGTTACGGGGGCGGGCGCAACCCGGGTAGTACGGGACCGGCGACGGGCGCAACCAGCGGGGTAGTGGCGGTGTCCGCGCCCGGCCGACGTGCCCGCCGCATCCGGCCACCCACGCTGGCATCATGTCCGCACACCGCGCTGATCCGCCGCCCACCGCCCCCGCCACCCGCCCCGGCCTCTTCGCACGGCTCGCCGACTGGTCGCGCCGCCGCCGACGACTGGCGATCCTCCTCTGGATCGTCGTCCTCCTCGGCGTCACCGCCGCCTCCCAGGGCGCCGGAAGCAACTGGCGCAACGACTTCTCCCTCCCCGGCACCGGCTCCCAGGCCGCCACCGACCTGCTGGAGAAGCACGGCTCGGCGCAGGCGGGCGACAGCGTGGAGATCGTGTTCAAGGACGAGCGGGGGCTGCGCGCCGCGGGCACCGAGCAGGACGTCGAGCGCCTGCTGGAGCAGGTGCGCGGGCTGCCGAGCGTCGTGGACGTGCGCAGCCCGTACGCCGACGGCGGCGCGGCCGTCTCCGAGGGCGGCGACGTCGCGTACGCCACCGTCACCCTCGACGGCAAGGCGGAGACCGTGCCCAAGGCGGACGTCGAGAAGATCATCGACACCGCGCAGGACGCACGTACCGACGCGCTCCAGATCGAGCTGGGCGGCGAGGCCGTGCGCGGCGCCGAGGAGGAGGGAGGCGGCGGCGCCGAGGGCGCGGGCATGCTCGCGGCACTGGTGATCCTCGTACTGCTCTTCGGCTCGCTGGTGGCCGCCGCGGTGCCGCTGGTCACCGCGCTGTTCGCGGTCGGTACCGCCGTCGGCCTGATCACCCTGGCCGGGCACTTCTTCACCGTCGCCGACTTCACCCCGCCGATCATGATGCTCGTCGGCCTGGGCGTCGGCGTCGACTACGCGCTGCTCATCTTCTACCGGTACCGCCACGAGCTGATCCGCGGCGCCGACCGGGACACCGCAGTCCGTATCGCGCTCGACGCCGCCGGCCGCACGGTCTTCTTCGCCGGCTGCACCGTCATCGTCGCCCTCCTCGGCCTCGTCGCCCTCGGCCTCGGCTCGCTGCAGGGCGTGGCGCTCTCGGTGGCGCTGACCGTACTGGTCACGATGGCCGCGTCGCTGGTGCTGCTGCCCGCGCTGCTGGCCGTGCTCGGCCGGCGCATCCAGCGCCACGTCCTCAAGCGCGCCGAGAAGGCGGCGGCCAAGGGCAAGGTCGAGGGCAGCCGCTGGCGCGCCCTGGCGGGCGCCGTACAGCGCCGTCCGCTGCCCGCGCTGGTCGCGGCCCTGGTCGCGCTGGTGGCCCTCTCCGCGCCCGTCCTCGGCATGCGGCTCGGCTTCGCCGACGCCGGGAACGACGCCCCCTCCAGCACCAGCAGGAAGGCGTACGACCTGCTCGCCGAGGGCTTCGGGCCCGGTTTCAACGGCCCGCTCGTCGTCGTGGCGCAGGGAGACGCCGGGGCCGGTGCCGCCGAGGCGGGGGAGCAGGCGCAGGCCCGGATCGCGGAGGCCGACGGCGTCGCCGCGACGACCCCGCCGCTGCCGTCCGAGGACGGTGAGGTCTCCACCGTCCTCGTCTTCCCCGAGTCGGCGCCGCAGGACGAGGCGACCGCGGACCTCGTGCACGACCTGCGCGACGACGTGCTGCCGCCGCTGGCGGCGGAGACCGGCGCGGAGTACCTGGTCGGCGGCGCCACCGCCGGTACGCAGGACTTCTCCGACACCGTCGCCGACCGGATGCCGCTCTTCGTCGCCCTCGTCGTCGGCCTCTCGACGCTGCTGCTGATGGTGGTGTTCCGCTCCCTGTGGATCCCCCTCAAGGCGGCGGTGCTGAACCTGCTCTCCATCGGCGCCGCGCTCGGCGTGATCACGCTGGTCTTCCAGGAGGGCTGGTTCGGCGTGGAGCAGGGGCCCATCGAGGCGTTCATCCCCGTGATGATCTTCGCGATCGTCTTCGGGCTCTCCATGGACTACGAGGTCTTCCTCGTCTCCCGGATGCACGAGGAGTGGGAGCGCACGAAGAACGCCGGGCTCGCGGTACGCGAGGGCCTGGCCGTCACCGGTCAGGTGATCACGGCGGCGGCGCTGATCATGATCGTGGTGTTCGCGGCCTTCATCCTGAGCCCGAGCCGGATGCTCCAGCAGTTCGGCCTGGGGCTCGCGGTGGCGATCCTGCTGGACGCGCTGGTGATCCGCTGCCTGATCGTGCCGGCGGTGATGCAGTTGCTCGGCCGGCACGCCTGGTGGCTGCCCGGACCGCTGGCCAGGAAGCTGCCGCGGGTGGCGCTGGAGCGTCCCGAGGGGCCCGTGGGGCACGAGGAGGGAGAGCGGTCCGGGCAGCGAGGGGTCGGCGTCTCGTAGGGCACCGGCGACCGCCGGGCGCGCGGCGGCCCGCCCGTACGGCCAGGGCTGCGGCCACGGCCGTACGGGCGGGCCCGTGCGCGTACGGCAAGGCATGCGGCCACGCCGGGCGGAACCCCGCGCTCAGCGGCGCTTCTCCGCCTCCTGCCGCCACTCGCCGCCCTCCCGGCGGTCGATCCACACCACCGGGTGCGCCTCGGCCTCCGACAGCTCCTTCCACCAGCCGCCCAGGGTCCCCCGCACCGGCACCGTCGGCAGCGCCTCGGCCAATGCCGCGCGGGCCATGTCCGGCTCGTTGCTGTTGCGGTCCTCCGCCGAGACGGTGTCCCAGGCGGAGAGCATGGCGCTGGCGGCGTCGTAGGTCTCGACGGCGTACGGGCGGGTGGCCAGGTCGTCGCCGAGGACCTTGCGGACGGTGGCGCGGCGGCCGGCGTCGGGGTCCAGGCGGACGTCGTAGTGGCCGCGGACGGTGAGCCAGCCGTCCGGGACGGAGAAGTCCTCGTCGGCCGCGGTGTTGCGGCCGGTGCACGTCGGCGCCGTCGGGTCCCACAGCGCCTTCACCCCGGCGAACCCGCTCTCCTCGACCTGCTCCAGCCAGTCCGCCAGGTTCGCCGCCCCTCCCTCCAGGAACACCGCGTCGGGCTCGAACCGGCCGAGGGCGTCGGCGAGCTGCCCCGCGTCGCCCGTCCGCACCGCGACGCCGTCCGCGCGCAGCCGCTCGACCAGGGCCCGGGTGGGGCCCGCGGCGGTGTCGCCGCGGACGTAGACCTTGCGGACCCCGGGCTCGGCGGCGAGGTGGCGGGCCATGACGACGCCCATGTCCGCGGTGGAGGCGGAGGAGCGCAGCTCGTTGGTGTCGGCGTAGCGCGGCTCGGGGTTGAGGCCGGCGCCGTCGTGGCGGCAGGCCCGTACGACGGGGAGGCGGAAGGACGTCAGGCCGCTCTCCGGCAGCTTGAGCGCGGGGTCGCCGCCGACGACCCCGGTCAGGCCCGGCTCCATCTCCAGCCAGCGGGCTATGAGCCGGCGGTTCGCGGGCTCGGTGGACTCCTTGTAGGCGGTGAGGTCGGAGACGGCCAGCGGGGGTGTCGCCACGCCGCCGTTGCCGCCGCCGCTGCCGTTCCCGTGGTCGGAGAGCGCCCGGGCCACGCTGCGGTTCAGCACGGCGTCCTGCCCGCCGCCCGGGTCGGCGTCGCCGAGGGCGCCGATGCGGTACACGCCGGTGAAGGCGGCGGCCGTGGTGGCGTCGGGCGACGGCGTCCCCGGCGGTCTCAGCCCGCTGCCGCCGGGCCATGCGGACACGACGATGCTCGCGATCACGAGGATGCAGGCACCGATGGCGGCGAGCGTGAGGGAGCGCGACATGCGGCGCCGCCCCCCTCGGCGGGGCCGTAGCGGCTCCCGCAACCCACCGCGCCCGCCCGGGACTTCTCCTCCCGGCCCCTCCTCAGGCACGACGACCCCCTCCTTCTGCGAAGAAGGACGCTATACGCCGCGGCGAGGTTCCGCCGCCGTAGGTCATGATCCAGCCAGTCGAGGGGCCGGATCCGGTGCGGGGGAGAGGAGCTGACCTGGTCTGCGGACGCCGCGGCCGCCGCCCGCGGAATCCGTCCGCGTCACCGGGAATCACCGCGGGCACGCGGGGTGTTACACCCCCATGAGCATGTACGAATGGGACCCCAGCGGGCTCGCGGCCGTCGACGCGGTGCTGGAGCACGACTCGGCGGGGCTGACCCTGCTCTACCACCTCGAAGGCTTCATGGACGCGGGCGAGACCGGCGCCCAGATCAACGAGCGGCTTCTCGACGACCTTCCGCACGAGGTCGTCGCCCGCTTCGACCACGACCGGCTCGTCGACTACCGCGCCCGCCGGCCCCTCATGACCTTCCGTCGCGACCACTGGGCCGCGTACGAAGTCCCCAAACTCGAACTCCACCTCGTACGCGACGCGACCGCGAGTCCGTTCCTGCTGATGACGGGCCCCGAGCCAGACGTGGAGTGGGAGCGCTTCGCCGAGGCCGTCCGCGAGATCGTGGAGCGGCTGAACGTGCGCCTGGCAGTCAACTTCCACGGCGTCCCCATGGGCGTGCCGCACACCCGCCCGGTGGGCCTCACGCCGCACGGCAACCGTGTCGACCTGGTGCCGGGCCATCGCGGCGTCTTCGACGAGGCGCAGGTCCCCGGCAGCGCCGACGCGCTGCTGGAGTACCGGCTCGGGGAGGCCGGTCACGACGTGCTGGGCGTCGCCGCGCACGTGCCGCACTACCTGGCCCGCACCCCGTACCCCGACGCGGCGCTGACCGTCCTGGAGTCGATCACCTCCGCGACGGGCCTCGTCCTGCCGGGCGTGGCGCACGCGCTGCGCTCTGAGGCGCTGAAGGTGCAGAACGAGATCGAGCGCCAGGTCGACGAGGGCGACGAGGAACTGGTGGGCATGGTCCGCGGGCTTGAGCACCAGTACGACGCGCTGGCCGGCGGCGACGACCGGGAGAACCTGATGGCGGAGTCCGCCGAGCTGCCCTCGGCGGACGAGCTGGGCAACGCCTTCGAGCGGTTCCTCGCGGAGCGCGAGGAGGGCGACTGAGGCGCGGGCCGCGCGGGGGCGGGCGCCGGAGCGCGAGCCGTCCGCTCCGGCGCCCGCCCTCCGCGCGTTCGCGGCCTACGCTGGACCCATGCTGACGGTGGGACTGACCGGCGGGATCGGCGCCGGCAAGAGCGCGGTGTCGCGGCTGCTGGTCTCGTACGGGGCGGTGCTCGTCGACTCCGACAAGATCGCCCGCGAGGTGGTGGAGCCCGGCACCCCGGGTCTTGCCGCGGTCGTCGCGGAGTTCGGTGACGGCGTCGTCGCCGCGGACGGCAGCCTGGACCGGGCGAAGCTCGGAAGCATCGTCTTCGCCGACGCCGACCGGCGCCGGGCGCTGAACGCCATCGTCCACCCCCTGGTCCGCGAGCGCTCCGCCGCGCTGCAGGAGGCCGCGGGCCCGGACGCGATCGTCGTGAACGACGTGCCGTTGCTGGCCGAGAACGATCTCGCCGGGCTGTACGACGTCGTCGTGGTCGTCGACGCCTCGCCTGCCACCCAGCTCGACCGGCTGGTGCGGCTGCGCGGCATGGCGGCGGACGAGGCGCGCGCCCGGATGGCGGCGCAGGCCACGCGCGAGGAGCGGCTGGCGATCGCCGACATCGTCGTGGAGAACGACGGGACGCCGGAGGAGCTGGCGGAGCGGGTACGGAAGGTCTGGGAGGAACTGGTGGCACGCAAGGGGGTCAGGGGGCGGAACAGCGGGGCATGATCCCGTGTTGGGAGGCGAATCGCCTCCCGGCGGTCTCCCGGCGCGGAAGCGGGAAGGCGGGAGACGGAAAGACGCAGCAGACGAGGAAGGAGTCCGCCGTGGCCGAGCGCAGCCCGGAGACCGACGTCGTCGACTACCGGGCGGCCGAGCAGTTGCTCGCCGCCCGTGATCCGCGCGGCGCGGTCCAACTGCTCGACCCGCTGGTCGAGGCCCATCCCGAGAAGGTCTCGCCGCGGCTGCTGCGCGCCCGCGCGTACTTCATGAGCGCCCGCCTCGGCCCGGCCGAGGCCGACTTCCGCACGGTCATCGACCGCGAGCCGGACAACGCCTACGCGCACTTCGCCCTGGCCCGCACGCTGGAGCGGGCGGGGGGCGACCCGGACGAGGTGCGCCGGCACTTCCGGCTGGCGGCGGCCCTGGACCCGCGGCCGGATTTCGTGGACGCGGCGGGCTTCGAGGAGTAGGGGACTGCGGCGGGCGGGCCGCGGGGGCGGGCACGGCCGCGGGCGTTCGGCTCGTATCAGGTCTGGGCCAAGGTCGCGGGGCGTGTTCTGCTGGGCTGATGACGACCTCGCAGCCGTATCCGGCCCCGTATCCCACCGTCCCGTACGAGCCCCTCGGCGTGCCGGCGTCCGACGCGGAGGTGCGCAGCCGGGCCTTCCACGAGGCGATGACCCGCCGCCGTACCGTACGGGACTTCTCGCCGCGCCCGATCCCGGACGGCGTCCTGGAGTGGGCGATCCGCACCGCGGCCACCGCGCCGAGCGGCGCCAACGTGCAGCCCTGGCGCTTCGTCGTCGTCACCGACCAGGACCGCAAGCGGCGGCTGCGGGAGGCTGCGGAGCAGGCGGAGCGGGAGTTCTACGCGCGGCGGGCGTCGCCGGAGTGGCTGGCGGCGCTGGCGCCGCTGGGCACGGACTGGCACAAGCCGTTCCTGGAGTCCGCGCCCGCGGTGATCGTCGTCTTCGAGGTGCACAAGGGGCCGCAGAGCCCGCGGCCGTATTACACGAAGGAGTCGGTCGGCATCGCCGTCGGCTTCCTGCTCGCCTCGCTGCACCAGGCGGGGCTCGCGACACTCACGCACACGCCGAGCCCGATGCGGTTCCTCGGCGAGGTGTGCGAGCGGCCGCCGGAGGAGCGGGCGGCGTACGTGATCCCGGTCGGCTACCCGGCGGACGGAGCGCGGGTGCCGGACATCCGGCGCAAGGAACTGGACGACGTGCTGATCCGGCTCTGAGGCGCCGGGGCGTGCCGCACACGCCGGGCAAGCCGGGCACGCCGGCGTGAGCAGCGCGGGTGCGCGCCGGGGTGCGCCGACGTGCGCCTGTTCGGGCCGCGGGTGCCGCAGAAGCCGCCGCCGTGCACAGAACCGTTGACCGCGTGACGCGGGCCGCTTACTCTGATGCGCGCATGCCAGAAAGCGCTTTCTAGGCGGGACTGGTCAGACGCGGGAGAGGCGGTTGTGCGCATGAACGGCAGGCACGAAACGGACCAGGGAGCCGACGGGACGGGCAGGTCCCGGCGGCCGGCGAACAGCGGGCTGGGAAGGCGCGCTCTGCTCACCGCGGCGCTCGGCGCCGGTACGGCCGCCGCCCTCGGCGGCGCGGCAGGACCCGCGGCGGCGGCCGAGGCGGACGCGTGCGGCGGCGGCCTGCCGGGCAAGCGGCGTATCCCGCCGGGCGGCATCGGCATGCACCTCTACACCATGCGCGGGCCGCTGGCCACCGACTTCGCCGGGACGCTCCAGCGGTTGTCGGACATCGGCTACGCCACCGTCGGCGTCAGCGGCCGGCACGGTCACAACGCGCAGCAGATCCGCGGCATGATCGACGACGCCGGGCTCTCGGCCGTGCTGGAGCACGTCGGGTGGGACATCGTCTCCGGCAGCGGGCTGCCGAAGGCGATCGAGGACGTCCACACCCTGGGCGGCAAGTGGGTCGTCGTCCCCAGCCTGCCCGGCGCGATGCACACGCCGGCCGGCTTCCGCGAGGCCGCGCGCAAGCTCAACGCGGCGGGCCGCGCCTGCCGCGACGCCGGCCTGCAGCAGGTGCTCTTCCACAACCACGGCAACGACCACGCCACCGTCGACGGCGAGGTGCTGTTCGACATCCTCGTCAACGAGACCGATCCCCACCTGGTCGCCTTCGAGTTCGACGTGTACTGGGGGGTGCGCGGCGGTGCCGACCCGCTCACGTACTTCCGCCGGCACCCCGGCCGCTTCCCCGCCCTGCACGTCAAGGACATGGCGCCGAACGGCGACTTCGCCGACGTCGGCTCCGGCGTGCTGGACTTCCCGGAGATGTTCCAGGGGGCGGAGAGCGGCGGGGTCAAGCAGTGGCTCGTCGAGCACGACAACCCGTCCGACCCCTTCGCAACGGCGCGCAACAGCTACGAGTACCTGGCGGCGCTGCGCTACTGAAGCGCTGCCGGTCCCGCTGCTCAGGGCACCGACGCCACCCACGGCGTATCCGGTCCTTCCGGTGCGTTCCCGGGCGGGGGACGCACCGGGGCGGACCCGCACCCGGGCGGGTGCTCGCGGGTCCCGGCGCGGCGGCAGCGGCCCCCTCGGCGGGCTCTCCCGGCCCCCGTCGACGGCCGCTGCCGCTCGGGCCGCAGCCGCCCCGCCGCGGACCCGGCGTAGCCCTTCCTTCTCACGACCGCCCCGCTACGCCCGGTTGAGCGCCCGCGCCGCGCCGGCGGCCACGGCGGTGGCGAGGATCCACCCGGCGGCGGCGAGCACGTACGCCACCCACTGCGCGCCGCCGCCGGGCGCGAACGCGTTGCCCTGGCCGAAGTCGACGACCGGCAGCAGCGTGTCGAGCGTGTAGACGAACGGGTTGAACTCGATCTCCTTGCCGGGCTCCAGCGGCCGCGGCTCCTTCGCCGAGAAGAGCAGCGAACCCAGCGCCAGCAGCCCGGCCAGCCAGGCGACGGCGCGCTCGGGACGGTAGCCGTAGCCGACGACGGCGTCCTGGACGGCGCCCCAGACGCGGGCGTACCAGGGCAGTTGGCGGCGGCGGGCGCGCTGCTTGGCGAGCAGGACGCGGCGGGCGTCGTCCTCGTGCCCCAGGTGGCGGTACACGGCGGCCAACTGCTCGTAGGGCTGCGGAACGTATGCGCTGTCGCCCCGGCTCAGCCAGGGCAGCCGCTCGGCGGCGGCGAGCGGGTCGTGGAGCTGTTCGTACACCGCGCCGTCGAGGCGGACGCGGGGCGGCCAGGTGGCGGCCGCGTCGTGCAGCACGCCGAGCGCGGAGTAGCGCATGTCGAGGGCGCCGTCGAGGCGTGTGGTGCGCATGTCGGCCTCGCGGGCGGTGGTGCGGCGCAGGCTGAGCGCGGTGGCGCCGGGGGTGTGGCCGATGATGCGGCTGCCGTCGGCCTCGATGCGGCCGGTGATCTGCGCGCCTGACAGCCGGACCAGACCGGTGGCCGTCACGTGGTCGAGCACGGCGTCGGCGCCGATCTGGATCCCGTACGCGTCGAGTGCCGCGTCGTCCGCCTCGGCCCGCAGCGTGGCCCCGCTCATCACCAGCCGGCCGCCGACGGTCGCGTCGGCCAGCCGAATCTGGCCGTGGGACCGGAAGTGCTTGTCGAGCACGACGTCGGAGCCGACGTGCATGCCCGGGGCGTCCAGGGTGCGTCCGTCGGGGTTGTCGAGGGAGGCGGAGCGCAGGAAGGTCGCGCCGGCGACGGTGGCGTTCCGGAGGCCGAGTCTGCCGGTGGCCGACAGCCGGTAGGCGGAGAAATCGCCGTCGACCTGCACCCGGGCGGCGTCGAGCGCGGCCTCACCGGAGCCGGCGTCGAGGCGGGCGGTGCGCAGGTCGAGGCTGCCGCCGATGCGGGCGCTGCGCAGCACGACCGTGCCCTGCGCGGAGAAGTCGTCGCGCATGAGGATGTCGTTGTCGACTTGCAGACGGGTGGCGTTGAGCACCTCGCCACCGGGGTCGTGGAGCCGGGCGCCGTTGAGGATGAGGGTCCCGGCTATGCGGGTGGCGACGAGCCGGATCTTGCCGCTGGTCGTGCAACCGGTGAAGCGGAGGCTGCCCTCGGCCCAGAGATGGGAGGCGAGCAGGCCCGGCAGGTGCGAGCCGTTGAAGCTGAGCTGGCGCGTACGGGCGCCGTAGAGGTCGGCGGACTCCTCGAACGAGCAGTCCTGGAGCCGCAGATGGTGCTGGACGTCGGCGTGGTCGAGCGCGAGGCGGCCGGTGATCCGGGCGCCGGTGAGCTGGACCGCGGCGGTGTGCCCGGACTCGCCGTCGCGCGCGCCGAGCAGCAGCGCGGCGACGACCTCCGCGCGCACGACCCGCTCCGGGCCCCAGGCGGCGCCCCTGACCGGGTCGTCCGCGGCGGGGTCGCCGGTACGGAGATCGACGTGCCCGGCGGTGGGGAAAGCTTCCCACAGCCGCCGCTCGGGTGGGCTCAGCTCGTCCGGTCCCACGTGTGTGCCCCCTGCCTGCGGCGTCGACCGCGGTACGCCTGCTCACATCCGCTGCCCCGTACTCAACCACCCCCGCCGGCCGTCCGGTCGGGCAGCCCGCGGGATCACCGGCCCGCCCGCGGCGAGGTGGACCGCGGGGGCGCCGTGCGGAAGACCCCCGGGCGCTCGGGAGAGCCGCCCGCGCCGAGCCACCGAGCCACCGAGCCACCGGGCCACCCGCCGCCCGGATCACCCGGCCGCCGGCGAGTGGCGGCGCGCGGGCCCCACGCGGAGGGGCCCGCCTTCCGGTGACGTACACGCACCGAGAACTCCCCGCGGTCGCCGTACCGCCCCTCCGGACTCGGGCGACCGCCCCTCGCCGCGCGGCATCATGGGACCGTGCAGTTGGAACCGATCTCCTGGGAACGGCTCACCGAGGCGCTGGCCGAGCGCATCGCCGAGACGAAGGCGGCGGACGGCAGCCTGCGGCTGCGTGTCGCCGTGGACGGCCCCCCCCGCGGCCGGGCCCGGGGCGCTCGCCGCCCGGGTGGGTGACGCGCTCCGGGTGCGCGGGCGTGAAGCGCTCGTCCTGGACACGGGCGGATTTTTGCGGGCCGCCTCGCTGCGCTACGAGTTCGGGCGCGAGGACCCCGACGCGTACTACGACATCTGGCTCGACACCGGCGCGCTCTGGCGCGAGGTCTTCGGCCCGCTGGAGCCCGGCGGCGACGGCCGCGTCCTGCCCGACCTCTGGGACCCCGCCACCGACCGCGCCACGCGCAGCCCGTACGTCCGGCTCCCGCCCGGCGGCGTCGTGCTGCTGCACGGGCCGCTGCTGCTCGGCCGCTGGTTCCCCTTCGACTTCGTCGTCCACCTCCGTCTCTCCGCCGCGGCCCTCGCCCGGCGCACACCGGAGCAGGAGCGCTGGACACTGCCCGCCTTCGCCCGCTACGAGGAAGAAGCCGACCCCGCGGCCTCCGCCGACGTGCTCGTCCGCCTCGACGACCCGCGCCGCCCGGCCTGGCGCCCCGAGCGGCCGTAGCCGACGGCCGCCGGAAGCCGTCCGGCCTGCCCACGCTCCATCGCGGCCCCGCACCGGTCCTCCCCGGAGACCCCCGCCACCGTCAGCGCCACCGCCTCGGCTCGTGGAGTTCCCGGGTGTCACGTATCGGCTCGTGCGGATCCCCGTCTCCGCGTATCGGCTCGCGCGGTTCCTCGTCCTCACCCGTCGGCTCGTACGGCGGCACTCCCGGGCCCGGCTGGAAACGCGAGCCCTGTCTGATGTGCCGGATCACCACCGCGATGTCGATGGCCGTGATCAGGGCGAGAGCCGCGGTCACCCCGGCCCACACCGGTTGGTCGACGGCGACGAAGAACACCGTGCCCGCGATCATCCAGAGCGTTCCCCACAGCGCCAGCCAGAAGCGCATGCGCAGCGGAGAGCGGGCGTGCACGGGCTCGTCGCCGGAGCGGATCAGCCTCATGCCTAGCACCTCCTACCTCCAGCATCCGACTGTCCGGGGCCGAGGTCCAACCAGGCACGCTGCGCGTGCGACCCCCTACTGCGCGCAGCGCGCCAGGGATATCCGGCGACCCTGCTGCCAGTCCGCCTCCGGCAGCCCCTCGGCGCGCTCGGCGTCCGCCAGCCCGTCCGCCCTGCGGGCGGACCACACCGCGGCGTCGGCCCCGTCCCACGCCTCCGCGGGCGGGGCACCGGGCCGCCCCGCGCCGGTCGGCTCCGCACGCTCCGCCAGCTCGGCGGCCATGCCCGCCAGGTCCAGCCCGGCGCCCTCGGTCTCGTCCACGTCGCACGCGGCCAGGCCGAGCTCCTGCTCCGCCGATTCCAGCTCGTCGACAACGTCGTGGTAGTCCATGCCCTGGAAGCTACAGCCCTCCACTGACAACGCCCGCCCCGACCGCCCTCAGCGCCCCATTTCCCCCGGCATATGACACCCTGCCGCAGACGCCCCGCTGCGCCCGCCTGGCGCCTGCCCGCCCCGGCGCCCGCCGCTCAGCCCGCCCGCCCGCGGTTGCTACGGTGCCTGCCGTGACCACGCCGACCGACGAGAACGGCCACGCGAGCCTGCCCGGCCAGCACGGCCCCACCGCCACCACCGAGATAGACCCGCGCGCCGCCGGCGTCGTACGCACCTCCTACGCGCCCGACCCCGACGGCGACCCGGATCCCGGCGAGATCGTCTGGACCTGGGTCCCGTACGAGGAGAACGACGGCCGCGGCAAGGACCGCCCCGTCCTCGTCGTCGCCCGCGAGACCGCCGGTACGGTCCTCGCCGTCCAACTGTCCAGCAGGCGCCGCGACGACGACCACGACTGGGTGCGCATCGGCGCCGGCCCCTGGGACCGCGAGGGCCGCGAGTCGTGGGTCGACCTGGACCGTGTGCTGCGCCTCCACGACGGCGGCATGCGCCGCGAGGCGTGCTCGCTCGACCGCCGGCGGTTCCACCTCGTCGAGCACCGCCTGCGCCTGCGCTACGGCTGGCGCTGACACCGCGGCCGCGTACGGGACCCGGCCCTCACAACGCCGTCAGCACCCGCGGCCCGTCGTCCGTCACCGCGATCGTGTGCTCGATGTGCGCCGCCCTGCTGCCGTCCGTCGTCCGCAGCGTCCAGCCGTCGCCGTCCACCTCGTAGTCGTCGGAGCCGCCCGACAGCAGCATCGGCTCGATCGCGAGCGTCAGCCCGTGCCGCAGCCTGAAACCCCGCCCCGCGCGCCCCCGGTTGGGCACATGCGGGTCCTCGTGCATCCGCCGCCCGATGCCGTGCCCGCCGAAGTCCGCCGGCATCCCGCAGCCCGCCTCCGCGGCCACGTGCCCCACGGCCGCCGAGATGTCGCCCAGCCGCCCGCCCGCGACCGCGGCCGCGACGCCGGCGTCGATCGCGCGCTGCGTGGCGGCGATCAGCGCGGTGTCCTGGGGGCGCGGCGTGCCCACGGTGAAGCTGATCGCCGCGTCGCCCGTCCAGCCGTCCAGTTCCGCGCCGAAGTCGAGGGACACGAGGTCGCCGTCGCGCAGCCGGTACGCGGTGGGGATGCCGTGCACGATCGCGTCGTTGACGGAGGTGCAGAGGACCGCGGGGAAGGGCGTGGAGGCGAACGACGGCCGGTAGCCGAGGAACGGCGAGCCCGCTCCCGCCTTGTCCAGCACCTCCCGCGCGACCTCGTCCAGCTCCAGCAGGCTGACGCCGACACCGGCCGCGTCCCGCGCGGCGGCGAGGGCCTGGGCGACGACGCGGCCGGCCTCCCGCATGGCGTCCAGCGCGGCGTCGTTCTTGATCTCGACCATGATGCGGCTCTCCCTCGGCCTCCCAATTACTATACCGGTATTAGTATCACGCTCATGGTTCGTACTCCACTGACCCCCGAGGAACGCCGCCGCGGCGAGCGCTTCGGCGCCCTGCTGCGCGCCGCCCGAGGCGAGCGCAGCATGACCGACGTCGCCGCGGCGGCCGGCATCTCCGCCGAGACGCTCCGCAAGATCGAGACCGGCCGCGCCCCCACCCCGGCCTTCTTCACGATCGCCGCCCTCGCCAGCGCCCTCGGCGTCTCCCTCGACGCCCTGGCCGACACCTGCGCCGCACCCGATCCCGAGGCCCCCGCGGACAGCGCCGTCCACGCGGCGTAGCGCCCACGGGTCAACTCCCGGCCCCGGGCCCCGCCCGACCCGGTGAAGTCCGCCGCCGGAACGCCGTAGCGGGGTGCGACGGCGGGCATGGCGCACCCATGACGTACGCGAACGGCACCCGTGGGGCCTCCGGCGGCTGGGAGGCGCGCTACCGCGCCGCCCTGGAGCGGGGCGCGGGGCGCGGCGAGGCACTGCTGACGGGGGTGGCGGCGCTGGCGCTCTACGGGTTCCGCAGCGTGCCCGCCGCCGCGGACGTGCGCGTGGTCGACGTGCTCGTACCGCCCCGCCGCCGCTTCACCGCGCCGCCCGGGATCCGCGTCCACCACGCGCTACGCCGCCTGCCCCCGCCCGTCCGCCTGCCGCCCGGACTCCCCGCCGCCCCGCCGGTCCGCGCCGCCGCCGACGCCCTGCGCGACGTACTCGACCACGACAGGACCGCCGCCCTCATCCGCGAACTCCTCGACACCCGCGCCACCCCGCCCGCCACCGCGGCCACCGCGTTACGCGCCGCCGGCCTGCACACCCGCCCCGACGTCGCCGCCGTCCTCGCCACCCTCGGGCCCGCCGCCCGGCCACCCGCCGAGACCCGCGCCCGCACCCTGCTCCGCACCGCGGAACTGCCGCCCCCGCTCTGGCACATCCCCCTGCACCTCGACGGCTACTGGCTCACCACCCCGCACGCCCACTGGCCCCGCACAGGCGTCCTCCTCCACCTCACCGAGCCGCCGTACCGCCACGACGACGGCACCGTGGAACACCACAACGCCCTCGAATCCCTGGGCCTGCACCTCGTCCACACCACACCGCGTCAGTTGTTCCGCGAACCGGACGCCTTCACCGCCGCCGTCCGCGACGCCCTCGCCGCGGGCCCGCACGGCCCGGCGCGGGACCGGCTGCGCGCGCGCCCGTGGCGCAGGCGCGTGTCCTGAGGCGCGGAGTCTCCCGGGCCCCCGCCACCGCGCTCCGCTACGCCCCTTGCCCCGGCCGTCCGCCGGGGGTACGGACCGCCGTCGCCGCCGTGGCGCAGCCCGCCGCCGCGGCGGCGCGCGGGTCGCCGCCGGACTGCGCCGCCGCCAGATAGGCGCCCGTGAAGGCGTCGCCCGCGCCCGTGGTGTCGAGGGGGACGACCGGCGTCGCCGGAATGTGCACCGCGGGCGCCCCGGGGGTGGCGAGATGCGCGCCGTCGTCCCCGGCGGTGACCACGGCGGTGGCGTCGAGCGCGGTGGCCAGGGCCGCCGCCGCGGCGGCGGGGGAGGGGAGGCCGGAGAGCAGCGCGGCCTCCGCGGAGTTGGGGAACAGGGTGTCGGTGTCGGCGACCGCGTCGAGAAAGTCCCGTACCCCCGACTCCGCGAGGAAGCCGGCCGACGCGGGATCCACGCTGACCGTCGCCCCGCGCGCGTGTGCCTCGGCGGTGGCGAGCGCGGCGAGGGCGCGGCCGGGGGCGGTGAAGAACAGGTAGCCGGAGAGGTGGACGTGGGTGACGCCGGTCAGCAGCCCCGGCGTCCAGTCGTCCGGGCCCAGCCGGAACGACGCCCCGTTGTCCGCCAGGAACGACCGCTCGCCGCCGCCGTCGACCAGGGCGACGACCTTGCCGGTGGGCTCCTCGGGGTCGACGCGGACGTGGGCGTCGACCCCGGCGCGTACGAGCGTGGCGCGATGCCAGTCGGCGGCGTCCCGGCCCGCGCGCGCCAGCAGACGCACCCGCGCGCCACAATGCGCCGCCCACGCGGCGACGTTCGCGCCGGCGCCCCCGGGCAGGATCGCGATGTCGGCCGGGGTGTCGGTGCCGGGGGCGAGCGGGGCGGAGTGGCGGGCGACGACATCGGTGACGACGTCGCCGATCACGAGCAGCACCCCGCGACGCGCACCGTCCCCGCGGGGCCCGGTACGCACGTCTGCCCGCGGTCCGGTGCGCCGCGGTCCCGTAGGCGCGTGTGTCCGTGACTCCGTACGGCCGTGCGCCCCCGCGCCCCCGCTCACGCCCGTCCCCTCACGCGCCGCCCGCCACCGCGATCTCCGCCGCCAGCCGCACGTTCCCCCGCACCGCCGCGAGGTTCGCCTCCAGCGACGCCCCCCGGGTGTGCTCCGTGAGATACCCCAGCAGGAACGGCGTGATCGCCTGCCCGCTCACCCCCCGCCGTTCCGCCTCGCGCAACGCGTCCGCCAGCACCGCGTCGTGCACCGCCGGGTCCAACTGCTCGGCGGCCGGCACCGGGTTGGCCACGATCACCGCCGACGGCGGCACGTCCAGCTCCCGCTGGGCGCGCAGCACCGCCGCGACCTCGGCGGGCGTACGGACCGTCCACTCCACCGGCTCCCCGGACGTCCGCAGGTAGAACCCCGGGAACTCCGCCGTGCCGTAGCCGAGGACCGTCACGCCCAGCGTCTCCAGGCGTTGCAGTGTCGCCGGCACGTCCAGGATCGACTTCACCCCCGCGCACACCACCGCGATCCGCGTCTCCGCCAGCAGCCGCAGGTCGGCCGACTCGTCCTGGGACTGGGTCCACTCCCGGTGCACCCCGCCGAGGCCGCCGGTGGCGAAGACGCCGATGCCGGTGCGGGCCGCGAGGAACGCCGTGGCCGCGACGGTCGTGGCACCGCTCGCGCCGAGGGCGGCGGCCGGCGCGAGGTCGCGTACGGTCAGCTTGCGCACGGTGTCGTCGGAGGCGATCCGCTCCAACTGGGCCCCGCCGAGTCCGACATGCGGCGTGCCGTCCAGGACGGCGATGGTGGCGGGCACCGCGCCCGCGGAGCGGACGATGTCCTCCAGCTCGGCCGCCACCTGCAGATTGCGGGGGCGGGGCAGGCCGTGGGCGATGATCGTCGACTCCAGGGCGACGACCGGCCGCCGGTCCGCGAGCGCGGCGCGTACCTCGTCAGTCAGGTGCATGCGCCCACGGTACGTGCCGTGCGTACCCCGGTGATCAGCCCCTACGTGTCGTACAGGCCGTCCCACGGCTCGTGGAACCCGAGCCGGTCCGGGTACAACTCCGCCCAGTCCGGCTCGTCCCCACCGGCGCCCGCGGCCGGCTCCGCATGCCGCTCCGCGACCAGCCCGAAGCGGATCCCGTCCACCGAGACCTCGAACGGCCTGATCGCGATGTCACCGAAGACCAGCCCGGGCAGCTCGTCGAGCCAGCCCTCCATCTTCGCGTCCATCCGCCCGTCGGCGGGCACGCCGGGGCCCGGGGTCCAGATGTCGGAGCCGGTGTGGTGTCCTTCGGCGTCGAAGCGGTGCAGCACGGCGTACCAGCGGCGGTGCTCCAGCCAGTCGGGGCCCATGCGGTAGTCGGGCGGGTACGCGGCGGTGATCGAGGCGAGGAACTGCCCGTGGTCGTAACGGCCGATGTTCTCGGTGCGGTAGCCGGGCTCGTGACGTATCGGGATGACCTCAGGGATCGCCATGGCCCAGACCCTAAGGGGTGGCCGCGGCGACCGGTATCCGGGCCCTGGCCGGCGGGCGCGGCGCACGCGCCGAGGCAAGCGGGAGGACGCGTGGGGGGATACGCGGAGGGCCTCAGCCCTTTACCGTCGTTGGATGGACGACGTTGACCGCGCTGCCGACCCTGACGCCGCCCCGGACGCTCCTGACGCCCCCGCCCGTCCCCTCCTCCTGCTCGACGTCGACGGGCCCCTCAACCCGTACGCCGCGCGCGTACAGCCGCCCGGCTACGGCGAGTACGTGGTCACCGGCATGCCCGCGGGGCCCATCCGGCTGTGGCTGCGGCCCGCGCACGGGGAGCGGCTGCTGTCGCTCCCGTACGAACTGGTGTGGGCCACGACGTGGATGCACGAGGCCAACACCGTCATCGGCGACCGGGTGCTGGGGCTGCCGCCGCTGCCGGTCATCGAGTGGCCGTCGATGTTCACCACCGACGACCCGGACGGGCTGTACTGGAAGACGCGTCAGGTCGCCGCCTGGACCGCCGGGCGGACGTTCGCCTGGGTGGACGACGAGATCACCGCGGCGGACACGGCGTGGATCGAGGAGCACCACGCGGGGGAGGCGCTGCTGCGGCGGATCGACCCCACGCGCGGGCTGGTGGAGGAGGACTTCGTGGCGCTGGAGGCGTGGGCCAGGGAACGGGACCAGACCCGCCCGTGACGGGCCGCGGCCCCCCGCCGCCCCTCCCGGGCCCGGCGTCAGCCGTCCGCCATCTCCAGCAGCTTGAGGACCGTGTTCCAGTTGCGCGCCGTCGCCGTCACCTCCAGCTTGCGGCCGGAGAAGTCGGCCGCCAGCTTCGACCGCCCGATGCCGCCGGGGCACCAGACGTAGACGACGCGGTCCCCGATCGCGAACCTGTCGGGCGCGTACGACGCGGGGTCGGCGGTACGGAACCACGCGCCGGCCGGCGCGGGGCCCGAGAGGAACACCGCGAGGAACCGCGCCGGTTCCGCGGCGCCCTCCGGCAGCGGGTTGCCGGCGACGACGGCCGCGATCTCGTCCCGCGTGCGCGCGATGACCGGTATACGCAGGCCGAACTCCTCCGCCACGACCGCCTCGACGGCCGCCGCGGTCTTCTCCGGCGGCGTGCCGGGATCGTCGAAGACGACGTTCCCGCTGGACACATACGTGGCGACGCCCGCGAAGCCGTGGTCGGTCAGCGCCGTGCGCAGCCCGGCCATGGGGACCTTGTTCCTGCCGCCGACGTTGATGCCGCGCAGCAGGGCGATCTGCTTGCTCACGCCCGGCGCCTCCCTTGCCCGTCCGCCCGATCCGCCCGCGCACCGCGGCCGGACGCGGGCCGTCCTCCTCGCACCGTCAGAACAGCGGCTCCGGCAGCACGCCCTCCAGCGCCAGCAGGCTCCGCTTCGTGTCGAGCCCGCCGCCGAAGCCGCCCAGGCCGCCGTCGCTCTCGATGACGCGGTGGCAGGGGACCACGATCGGCAGCGGGTTCGACGCCATGGCCCGGCCGACCGCCTGCGCGGCGCCGGGCTCCCCGACCCGGCCGGCGAGGAACTGATAGCTCACCACCGAGCCGAACGGCACCTCGGCCGCCAGCTCCTCCAGCACCCGCCTGTTGAAGCCGTCGGACAGCGACCAGTCCAGCTCCAGCCGGAACTCCTTTAGCCCGCCCGCGAAATACTCCCGCAACTGCCGCTCGGCCGCCGCTATGTGCGCCGCGGGACCCGCAGGCTCCTCCCGGCCGGCCGGGCCCGCGGCGCCCGGCTCGGCGTGGAACCCGACCTTGACCAGCCCCCGGTCCGTGGCGGCCAGGAGCAGCGGGCCGATCGGCGAGTCGACCACCCGGCGGCCCTGCCGGGGTGCGATGGCATCGGTGGCGTCCATGCCGCGAGCGTAGGACACGGCAGTGACAACCGCCCGCGTCCGCGCCCCGCCCCGGTGCCGGTCCCATGCGGCGAATCGGCCGCGTACCGATTGCGTATCGGCTGCGCCGCGGGCGGTGGAAACATTTCGGTCGCGACTCGCACAGACCTACGATTCACTCTGGTTGCCCTGTACATCTGTCGACAGATCCGTAGACCCATCAGTCGCCCCGGGAGTCACTCCGTGCTCGCTGCCCCCGTGCCCGTCGACGGGTTCACGCATGGCCTGCTCACCCCCGCCACCGCCTTCGTCATGGCCGCCGTCGGCAGTGCCCTGGGGCTGCGCTGCACCATGCGCGCGCTGACCGTCGAGCCCGCGCGGCGGGCGGGCTGGCTGCTGCTCGGCGCGGTCGCCATCGGCACCGGCATCTTCACCATGCACTTCATCGCGATGATGGGCTTCACGGCGGATTCCGTCCACATCAACTACGACGTGCCGATCACGCTGGCGAGCCTCGGTGTGGCGATCGTCGTCGTCGGCATCGGTGTCTTCACCGTCGGCTACCTCGGCCGGACCGCGTTCGCCCTCACCACCGGCGGCATCGTCACCGGGCTCGGCGTCGCCGCCATGCACTACCTGGGCATGGCGGGCATGAAGATGGACAGGGGCCGGCTCGTCTACGACGGCACGGTCGTGGCGCTGTCCGTGCTCATCGCCGTGGTCGCCGCCACCGCCGCGCTGTGGCTGTCGATGACCGTGAAGCGGTTCGGCGTGGCGGTGGGCGCCGCGCTGATCATGGGCGTGGCCGTCTCCGGCATGCACTACACGGGGATGGCGGCACTGGAGGTGCACGCCCACGCCGCCACTACGGTGGCGGACGGCAAGAGCCCGGCGGAGATCCTGGCGCCGATCCTCATCGGACCCGTGCTCCTGCTGGTGTTCGTCGGGCTGTTCGTCGGCATGGACCCGCTGGAGAACGAGTGGCGGGTGTCCGTGGCCGACGAGGGCATCGTGGGCGGGGACGCCGCCGCTCCCGAGCCCGCGGGCTCGGGAGCGGCGGCGTACTTCGAACGGGGCGGCGGCCGCCGCCCGGGCGGTGTCTGACCGCGACCCGCCGCCCCGGTCCGTGCCGGGGGACCGCCCGCGGCCGCTACTCCGCGGCGACTCCGAAGCCGGCGCCCGCCAGCGCCTCGGCGATCAGGTCGGGCTTGTTGGTGATGATGCCGTCCGCGCCCCACTCGGCCAGCTGGACGGCCCGCGCCGGGTCGTCGACCGTCCACGTGTAGCTCTCCAACTGCTTGCCGTGCGGCCCCTTCAGGGCGTGCACGGCCGCGTAGTACTCCGCGGACATGGTGCCGTGGTTGGAGTTGATCTGATCAGAGAAGGTGGCGTACTCGGGCAGGTCCGCCACCGCGGGGGCGCCGAGGAAGCCCGTCTTCACGTCGGGCCGCAGCTCGTGCACGGTCTTGATGGAGTCCGCGCCGAAGCTCTGCACGACCAGCTTGTGCTTCACCGCCGCGCGGCTCAGCCAGCCGCTCTTGCGCAGCTCGGCGAGGATCTCCTTCTCGATCCCCGGGTACAGCTCGGGCTTCTTGATCTCCAGCACCAGCTTCTGGCGGTTCTGCGTGACCCGCTTCATGTACTGGTCCAGGGTCGGCACCCGCGTGCCGGCCCACTCCTCGCCCTTCCAGCTCCCGGCGTCGAGCGTGCTGATCTCCTTCCAGGTGAAGTCGGAGACCTTCCAGGGGGCGCGGTCGGGGAACAGCTCCTCCACGTTGGTGGTCCGGGCGAGCGTGTCGTCGTGCATGATGACCAGCTCGCCGTCCTTGCTGCGCTGCACGTCGTTCTCGACCCAGTCGATCCCCATGTCACGGGCGGCGTCGACGGCGGCGAGGGTGTTCTCGGGGGCGTACGCGGAGGCGCCGCGGTGCGCGACGGTCACGACCGGTGCGGCGGAATCGGAGTCGGCTGCGGGCTCGGCAGCGGTCGCGGTGGCGGACGTGGCGGCCGCGGTGAGGACGAGGCCGGCCAGCGCCGTCAGAGCGCCGGACGCGCGCGTAAGCGTGCGGGAGGGCATGCAGTCTCCTCGACTAGAGGTGATCACTTGTCGCCGCAGGGTCCCAGTGGCAGGCGACAGAGTACGAGGCCGCGGATGGCCAGAGATTGAACGCCGATATCGGCGCGGTGAACGCCTGCCGGTTCCGGTCGGCGCAGGTGGCAGGCTTGAGGAAGCGCTTGCTATGCTATTTTCGGCCCCTCCGATCTGGCTGGAAATGATCTGGCCGGGGGCCGGGGTTGTTCGGTATTGGGCCAGGTCAGCGAGGAGCCCGGGGCGACGCGCGCCGCGTTGTCAGTGGAGAGTCGTACGGTGGGGGCATGCGGCCCGTCACAGACATCGAACGCACCATGGCGCCCTTCGAGGTAGTCAGCCCTTATCAGCCGAACGGCGACCAGCCCGCCGCCATCGACGAGCTCGAACGGCGGATCAGGGCGGGCGAGCGGGACGTCGTGCTGCTCGGCGCGACCGGCACGGGCAAGTCGGCCACGACGGCCTGGATGGTCGAGCGCCTGCAGCGCCCCACGCTGGTCCTCGCGCCCAACAAGACGCTGGCCGCCCAGTTGGCGAACGAGTTCCGCGAGCTCCTGCCGAACAACGCGGTGGAGTACTTCGTCTCGTACTACGACTACTACCAGCCCGAGGCGTACGTCCCCCAGACGGACACGTACATCGAGAAGGACTCCTCGATCAACGAGGAGGTGGAGCGCCTGCGCCACTCCGCGACGAACTCACTGCTCACCCGGCGCGACGTCATCGTGGTCGCCTCCGTCTCCTGCATCTACGGTCTGGGCACGCCGCAGGAGTACGTCGACCGGATGGTGCCGCTGAAGGTCGGCGAGGAGATCGACCGGGACCAGTTGCTGCGCCGCTTCGTCGACATCCAGTACACCCGCAACGACCAGGCGTTCACGCGCGGCACGTTCCGGGTCCGCGGTGACACCATCGAGATCTTCCCGGTCTACGAGGAACTGGCCGTCCGCATCGAGATGTTCGGGGACGAGATCGAGGCCCTGTCCACGCTCCACCCGCTGACCGGCGAGGTCATGAGCGAGGACGACGGTCTGTACGTCTTCCCGGCCTCGCACTACATCGCGGGGCCCGAGCGCATGGCCAAGGCCGTCACCGGCATCGAGACCGAGCTGGGCGAGCAGCTCGGGACGCTGGAGAAGCAGGGCAAGCTGCTGGAGGCGCAGCGGCTGCGCATGCGGACGACGTACGACCTGGAGATGCTCCAGCAGATCGGCACCTGCTCCGGCGTCGAGAACTACTCGCTGCACATGGACGGCCGCGAGACCGGCTCCCCGCCGCACACCCTGCTGGACTACTTCCCGGAGGACTTCCTCCTCGTCATCGACGAGTCGCACGTCACCGTCCCGCAGATCGGCGCCATGTACGAGGGCGACGCCTCCCGCAAGCGCACCCTCGTCGACCACGGCTTCCGGCTGCCGTCCGCGCTGGACAACCGCCCGCTGAAGTGGGAGGAGTTCCTGGAGCGCATCGGCCAGACGGTCTACCTCTCCGCCACCCCCGGGCCGTACGAGCTGTCCCGCGGCGACGGTTTCGTGGAGCAGATCATCCGGCCCACCGGGCTCGTCGACCCCGAGGTCGTCGTCAAGCCGACCGAGGGCCAGATCGACGACCTGGTGCACGAGATCCGCACGCGCGCGGAGAAGGACGAGCGCGTCCTCGTCACCACGCTGACGAAGAAGATGGCCGAGGACCTCACGGACTACTTCCTGGAGCTGGGCATCCAGGTGCGCTACCTGCACAGCGACGTCGACACGCTGCGCCGCGTCGAGCTGCTGCGCGAGCTGCGCGCCGGGGAGTACGACGTCCTGGTGGGCATCAACCTGCTGCGTGAGGGTCTCGACCTGCCCGAGGTCTCCCTCGTCGCCATCCTCGACGCCGACAAGGAGGGCTTCCTCCGCTCGGGCACGTCGCTGATCCAGACCATCGGCCGCGCCGCGCGCAACGTCTCCGGCGAGGTGCACATGTACGCGGACAAGATCACGCCGGGCATGGAGAAGGCGATCGACGAGACCAACCGGCGCCGCGCCAAGCAGATCGCGTACAACGAGGAACACGGCATCGACCCGCAGCCGCTGCGCAAGAAGATCAACGACATCGTCGCGCAGATCGCCCGCGAGGAGGTCGACACCGAGGCGCTGCTCGGCTCCGGCTACCGGTCCACGAAGCCCGACGCCGCGGCGAAGGCGCCGGTGCCGGAGCTGCGGCAGAAGACGAAGCCCGCCCGCCGCGGCGAGGCCGAGGCCGGTGCGGCGCCCACGGAGACGCCCGCCGCCGACCTCGCCGCGCAGATCGAGGACATGACCGCCCGGATGCGGTCCGCCGCCGGGGACCTCCAGTTCGAGGTCGCGGCCCGGCTGCGCGACGAGGTGGCGGAGATGAAGAAGGAGCTCCGGCAGATGAAGGAGGCAGGGCTGTCGTAGGTCCGGGTTGTGCGGGGCGTGGGAGCGCCCCCGGGCGTACGCGGAGCGTGGCCGTCCGGGAGTGCACAACCGGTGGTGTGTAGCAGGAGCGCCACAAATCCTCCTCCGGGGGGAGCACAGGGCCGCTGTCCTGCGTAATGTGCGTGGCAGCGCGCCGGTCATGGCGCGTTCGGAGCAGGAGGGGAACGTCAGCGTGTCGATCAACTTGTCCAAGGGTCAGGCCATCAGCCTGCAGAAGTCCGATGGCGGCAGCCTCAGCGCGGTCCGCATGGGGCTGGGCTGGCAGGCCGCCGAACGGCGCGGTCTCTTCGGTAAGCGCACGCGCGAGATCGACCTCGATGCCTCCGCCGTGCTCTTCGCCGACAAGGAGCCGGTCGACGTGGTGTTCTTCCAGCACCTCGTGAGCGACGACGGCTCCGTGCGGCACACCGGTGACAACCTCGTCGGCGGCGCGGGACAGGGCGGCGACGACGAGTCGATCCTGGTCGACCTGCAGCGCGTGCCGGTGCACATCGACCAGATCATCTTCACCGTGAACTCGTTCACCGGCCAGACCTTCGAAGAAGTGCAGAACGCGTTCTGCCGGCTCGTGGACGAGAGCAACGGCCAGGAGCTGGCGCGCTACACGCTCACCGGCGGCGGCACGTACACCGCCCAGATCATGGCGAAGGTGCACCGCACGGGGTCCGGCTGGGGCATGACCGCCCTCGGTTCGCCGGCCAACGGCCGTACCTTCCAGGACCTGATGCCGTCGATCCAGCCGCTTCTCTAAGGGCGAAGGGACGACCGGTTTCCGAGGCATGACGCGACGTCGACGGCCGCAGCGAGTGCAGGGGAGGGCCGCATGACGGCCGAGTTGGTCCGCGGGCAGAACCATCTGCTGCCGCAGACCCGGGTGGAGATCAGGATTTCGGCGGGGTGCCCGGTGACGCCGGGTGCCACGCTGGGGGGACAGGACGGCAGGCTCAGCGACCCGGGCCGGATCGCGCACCCCGGTGCGACGCAGCTCCCGGGCCTCGAAGTGCCCGGCCAGGCCGCGGCGGAACACCGGCTGGCGGTGGACCTGGACGCGGTCCCGCCGGACGTGGAGCGCGTGCACGTGCTGCTGGCGCTGCCCGCGGGCGTGCCGGGGCCGCGGAACTTCGGCGCCATCGCGCCGCCTTCTGTGGCCGTCACGGGCCTCGACGGTACGGCGATCGCGCGGTTCGTCATCACCGGTCTGGACAGCGAGTCGGCGGTCACCGCCGTGGAGCTGTACCGGCGGGGCGACGCGTGGAAGATCCGGGCCGTGGGCCAGGGGTACGCGGGCGGACTCGCCGCCATGCTCGCGGACCAGGGCCTGCCGGAGGCGCAGCAGCTCGCCGCCGACATCGAACGGGCCGTGGCCGAAGGGCTGGCGCGTGCCGTCGCCCCGGCGCCGCCGCCGGTCACCGGCCAGCCGACCGGTCCCGGCGCCAGGCGGCCGCAGCAGGCCGCCGAGGAGCGGCAGACCCAGGCGGGCCCCGTCGACTACCGCCACCCCCGCCGCGCCGCGGCGGGTGCCGCGGGCGCGTCGGGCGGCTCAAGTGGCGGACCGGGTACGCCGGGCGCGTCCGGTGCGCCGCGCGCCCCCGCGTCCGCCGCGGCGCCCCCGCCCCCCGGTGTCGGGGCCGGCGCCGGAGCGGGTGCGCGTCCCGGCGCCGCCGCGGGCGCGGGCAGCGCCGCCGGCGGCGTACCGCCGCAGTCCGGCCGCCCGCAGTCGGGCCCCGCGGCGCCGGTCGCGGGCGACGCCCCCGGCTGGAGCATGGAGGAGCGGCTGTACAACCAGGTCTGGGGCATGTTCGAGGATCTGGCCCGTACGGTCGCGGCGTACCGCAGCGCCGTCGACTTCGCCGACTCCCGGATGGACCGCGAGCTCGACCAGCTCCTGGCCGACCCGCGCGCCCGCATGGGCTCCATCGCCGACTCCGCGCGCGCCGAGGTGCTCGCCCGCCACTCCACCCTGGTGGACCGGGCGCGCGAGGTCCTCGACCGCGACCTCGGGCAGCTCGTCGCCGAGGCCGGCGTCGTCGAGCCCGCGCTGCCGCCCGCGTTCGCCTCCTGGGCGAGCCCCGTGTGGCACGAGTACGAGGTGCCCGAGGACGCCCCGATGGCCCTGCGCCTCGGCGACCTCCACCTGCCCGAGCACACGGAGCTGCGCGTTCCGCTGCTCGTACGGCTGCCGCTGCAGCGCGGCCTGTGGGTGGACAGCGGCACCTCCTCGCTCGGCCCCGGCGCGCTCGAGGGCGACCCCGAGCACGGCTTCCCGGACTCCGCGGAGCGGCGCGCGCTGGCGCTCGACACCGCCGTGGCGCACGCCTCCCGGCTGCTGTCGGTGCACCCGGCGGGCGAGTTCAACGTGCACTTCATCGACCCGGGCGGCACGGCCACCACGGCGCTCACCCCGCTGCTCCACTCCGGCGTGCTCGCCGAGCCGCCGCCGAAGGGTGCCGCGGCCGTCACCGACACCCTCAGCCGGCTGACCCAGCGCATCGACCTCGTCCAGATGGCGCTGCGCAGCGGCGCGGCCGACGCGCTGCCGCCGGACCTGGACCCGGCGCAGCAGCTCCTGGTGGTCAACGACTTCCCGCACGGCTTCGACGACCGCGCCATCAACCAACTGCGGTATCTCGCGGACGAGGGCCCGTCGGTCGGCGTGCACCTGCTGGTCGTCGCCGACCGGGAGGACGCCAAGGGCTACGGCCCGCTGCTGGACCCGTTCTGGCGCGGCATGCTGCGGCTCACGCCCACCCCGGACGACCACCTGGCCGACCCCTGGATCGGCCACGCGTGGACGTACGAGCCGGCGCGCGCGCCGATGGGCAGCCGGGTGCTGGAACAGGTGCTGGCCCAGGTCGCGGCGGCCCGCAGGGCACTGCGCCGCTGACGGGTCGGTCCCGCATCACGTACGGCCCGCAGGCACTGCGCCTGCGGGCCGTTCCGCGTACCGCCTGTCCCGGCCTGTATAGGCTCCGACCTGCACACTTGGTCGGAACTTTGCCATTGCTTGGCTCGTTCTATACAGTCGACGGTTGGGGGTGAGCTTCCGGTTCCACGAGTGGAAGGCACGCCCGGCAACCATCACGCTGAACATGCCGGACTGCCGCGGAGGACGAGTGGACGTATCGCTGACCCTGTGGGTGCTCACGATCGTGGGCCTGTGTGCCCTGATCGGCACCGACTTCCTCGTCGGCCGGAAACCCCATGAGGTGACCCTCAAGGAGGCCGGCACCTGGACGATCATCTGGATCGTCCTCGCCGGGCTTTTCGGTGTCGGACTGCTGATCTGGGGGGACGGCCAGGCGTCCGGCGAGTTCTTCGCCGGCTATGTCACGGAGAAGTCGCTGAGCGTCGACAACCTCTTCATCTTCGTCATCATCATGAGCAAGTTCGCGGTCCCCCCGCAGTACCAGGCCCGGGTGCTCATGGTCGGCGTCCTCATCGCGCTGGTGATGCGCGCGGCCTTCATCGCCGCGGGCGCCGCGCTGATCGCGTCGTTCTCCTGGGTCTTCTACATCTTCGGCGCGTTCCTCATCTACACCGCCTGGAAGCTGATCCAGGAGGCCACGGCCGACGAGGAAGAGGAGTGGGAGGAGAACCGGCTGCTCAAGGCCGTCGAGCGCCGCTTCGCCGCCACGGACAAGTACCATGGCACGAAGCTGTTCATCACGGAGAACGGCAAGCGGCTGATGACGCCGATGCTGATCGTCATGCTGGCGATCGGCACCACGGACCTGCTCTTCGCGCTGGACTCCATCCCCGCGATCTTCGGCCTCACCCAGGACCCGTACATCGTGTTCACGGCCAACGCCTTCGCGCTGATGGGCCTGCGGCAGCTCTACTTCCTCATCGGCGGCCTGCTCAAGAAGCTGGTCCACCTCTCGTACGGGCTGTCGGCCATCCTCGGCTTCATCGGCGTGAAGCTGGTGCTCCACGCCCTGCACGAGTCCGGGGTGCACGTCCCCGAGATCAGCACGGCGATCTCGCTGAGCGTGATCGGCGGCGTCCTGGTCATCACGACGATCACGAGCCTGCGGGCCTCCCGCCGCCTGGAGGCGGAGCAGAAGGACAAGGAAGAGGAGCCCGCGGAGGCCGGCCACCACCCGGGCAAGGGCGACGACTGACACAGACCCTCTACGTGTTCGGTCCCGGAGGGCGTCCGGGACCGGGCACGTAGAGCTACCGCGTCAGCGGGGCTCCTGGGTCGCCGCGAAGGCGACGAACGAGGCCCATGCCTCGGGCGAGACCGTGAGGACGGGGCCGGAGGGGTCCTTGGAGTCGCGCACGTGCACTCGTTCGGGCGCGACGGCCACCTCTACGCAGTCGCCGCCGTCCGACCCGCTGTAGCTGCTCTTTTTCCACGCGACGGCCACCTCTACGCAGTTGCCGCCGTCCGACCCGCTGTAGCTGCTCTTTTTCCACGCGACGGCCACCTCTGCGCAGTTGCCGCCGCCCGATCCGCTGTAGCTGCTCTTCACCCATGCCAACTCAGGCGAACTGCCGGTGTCCGCTGCCTGCTCCACGCTCATAGGTCTCCTGCCAGGCGGTCGATGAACCGTGCCGATTCATCGGGGCTCAGTGCCAGTGAGCGCATCTTTCCATACCGGTGGGTGAACGAGCTGACACGGTCCGCGTCGGAGACGACGAACCCGGCCCCTTGCGACTCCACGTACCCCACCACCTCGTGCTCCGCCGTCTCCATCACGACCATGGGCCCGTTGAGGCCGGGGTGGAAGCCGCAGGCCCAGGACATCACCTGGATCTCCACGTGCGGCAGATCCGCATGCTTCTGCAGCGCCTCCAACTGCTCGCGCTGCACCCGCTTCCCGCCCACCGGGTTACGCAGCGCCGCCTCGCCGATGACGAAGCACAGCTCCACCGGCTTCTTCCGCGTGAGCAGTCTCTGCCGCGCGAGGCGGGCTTCCACACTCTGCTCGATCTCGTCCTCCGCCAGTGGCGGGCAGTGCGCCGAGAACAGCGCCCGCGCGTAGTCCTCCGTCTGCAACAGCCCCGGCACGAGCAGCGGATCCCAGCCGTACCGGCTCAGTGCCTCCTCTTCCAGAAGCGCGACGTCCCGGAAGAACTCCGGCAGCTTTGCCCGGTCCACCTCCTCCTGGAGCACCATCAGCGTCCCCTGGGCGTCGAGTTCCCGCTCCGCGCCCTGAGTGAAGGCCAGCTTCGCCGGGCGTTTGGCCTGCTCGATGGCGGCGACCGTGTCCACCGAGTAACCGACCAGGTCCGCGAGTTGGGGCTGTGTCATGCCCGCACGCTGTCGGTGGAGCTTGACCAGCTTTCCGTACGCGACCCAGGCCGGCGGCGGCGCCTCCTTCTCCTTCTTGACGCGCTTTCCCGCTTTCCGCTGGTGCCTTGCCTGCTCACTGCCGCCCGCGCCCATACGCGTCACCCCTCGTCAGTTGTCGACGCGATCAGGCTATTCGCGTAATCGTGCGACTACTCAACGAAGTCGGAATTCGCCACCCCCAAGCCACCCCGCCCCTGCTGTCACTAGTCGCACTTCCGCCGAAGGGCGAAGGGAAGCCGTCAGTGCGGGACGCACCGGCGGCTCCCCTCCGTCAAGCCCGGCCGCAGGCGGTCAGGTTCCGTCGATGCCGAAGAACGACACGGCCGCGCGGGCCATGCCGCTCATGGGCAGGCTGTGGCCGGCGCCTTGGACTCCGATGGCCTCGACCCGCACCGTCCCGCCTGAGTCGGCGAACCGGTCCCGCGTCCAGCCGGGCTGCGGCTGGTCCGTCGAGGTCGGGGTCCTGCTCAGCCCGAAGACGTTCGTCCATTGATCGACCGCTTCTCCATGAAGCTGGTACGGCACGAGGGGGTCTGCGGTGCCGTGCCAGAGCTGTACCCGGGGGCGGTCACCGGTGTAGCCCGGGTACGCGGCCCGGACCGCGTCGCCCCACTGCTGCGGAGATCTGTCCAAGTTCCCGCTCACGCACTGGCTCGTCCAGGGCGGGAAATCGGCCTCGTTCGCGAAGCAGGTGAAGGGGACACCCATGAACGACGCCCCGGCCTTGAACACGTCCGGGTAGACGGCGAGCAGGGCTTGCGTCTCCATTCCGCCGGACGAACTGCCGGTGGCGAAGACCCGTGCGGGATCGCCGCCGTACTGCCGCTCCGCGTAGCCGACCATCGAGACGATCGACGCGGGATCGCTGCCGCCGCCGTGCGTCTTGGACTCCGGTGACCACACGTCGAAGCAGTTGCCCATCGCCGTCTGCTTCGTCGCGGTCGGGTAGATGACGACGAACCCGTGCTGATCTGCCAGCGAGATGAACTCGCTGGAACCTGCGAAGCCCGGACCCGAGCCCCCGCAGCCGTGCATGGCGACGACGATCGCCGGGCTGGCGGGGGCGGAATCCGGAACGTAGATGTGCATGCGCAGGTTGCCGGGATTATCGCCGAAGTCGGTTACCTCGACGAGTTGGGCCGCGGTTGCCGACGCCGGGGCGGCGATTCCGGCGAGGGTGATCAGTAAGCCGCTGGCGATGGCGGCCAGTGCGGCTCTGATGCGAGTCATGCTGCCTCCTGTTCTGGCCCCGCACGCATCAAGTTAGGCATCTACGTAACGCCCGTCAATGAAGTGTCAAACATTGGCCGAAGGGTGCTGTGCCCCCGCGTCGGCGATGGTCGCGAGCCACGCCGCGGCGAGTTCGTCCGAGGGGCCGATCAGCTCGGCCCGCAAGGTCCGGAACATCTCCTGGGCCCGCACACCCGGCCACTCCGGCGGCAGGAGTGCGGGCGGCAGCCGTCCGCCGTACCCGGCGAGACCCACAGCCCACTGCGCAGGGGAGCGAACCCGGCCCACCCCAGCCGGGTCCGAAGCGCGTGACGGTCGGCACGCCGCGTCTCCGGTACGGAGAACGCCGGCAGAGTCCAGCGGCCGTCCCATTCCCGGTCCGCGACCTCGGCCTCCAGCTTGCGCAGGCCGTCGCGCAGCACCGCGACCCCGCGCGGTGCCGGTCCGAGGGGGCCGACCGCTCAGGTCTTCGCCCTCACCAGCCGCGTTCGCGCCACTCCGCCAGGTGCGGGCGCTCCGCGCCCAGGGTGGTGTCGTCGCCGTGGCCCGGGTAGACCCAGGTCTCGTCGGGGAGTGCGGCGAAGATCTTGGTCTCCACGTCGTGCAGCAGTGACGTGAAGCGCGCCGCGTCGCCCCAGGTGTTGCCCACGCCGCCTGGGAAGAGGCAGTCGCCCGTGAAGACGTGGGGGTGGCCGTGCGGGTCGTCGTAGACCAGGGCGATGGAGCCCGGGGTGTGGCCGACGAGGTGGCGGGCGGTGAGGGGGATGCGGCCCACCGTGATCGTGTCGCCGTCGTCCACGAGGACGTCCGTGGGGACGTCGATGTCGGCGGCGTCCGCGCGGCCCGCGTAGGTGCGGGCGCCCGTGGCCGCGACGACCGGGGCCAGGGCCTGCCAGTGGTCGCCGTGGCCGTGGGTGGTGACGGCGGAGGTGATGCCGTCGCGGCCGATGAGGGTGAGCAGCGTGTGGGGCTCGTTCGCGGCGTCGATCAGCACCTGCTCGTCCGTCGCGCGGCAGCGCAGCAGATAGGCGTTGTTGTTCATCGGCCCGACGGCGACCTTGGAGATCATCAGGTCCGTCAGCTCGTGTACGTCGGCGGCGCCGCCGACGGTGACCTTGCCCGTGTACGACATGGGGCCAGCTTCTCAGAGCGGAGGCAGGGTCGGCAGCGCGGCGCCGTTCTCCGTGCGTACGCCCGTACCCGTGGTGCGGCCGGCGAGCCAGCCCATCAGGGCGTACGGGGCGCCGGTGACCCGCACCGGATCACCGCCCGACGGCGGGGCGCCGGTGGTCCAGGTGCTGCCGTCGGGAGCGGAGAGTGACAGGGGCGTCACCCGCTCGTCGCCCGCGAAGCGGGCGGTGAGGAAGTCGATCTCCCGGGTCACGAACTCCTCGGGGAGCCGGTCCAGGGTGTAGCCCGCGTCCAGGTCCACGTGGTGCAGCTCCACCTCCACCAGCCGCCGGAACGGGATCCGGGCCATGACATCCGTCACGCCGTTGCGCAGCTCGCAGCGGGCCGACCAGCCGTCCGCCGGGATGTCCGCCGCCGTCCCCGCAAGCCGGTCCGCCGTCGCCCGTACGTCGTCGAGCTGCTCGGCGAGCGGGCGGGGGGCGCCGGCCTCGATGTCGGCGTCGCGGGCTTCCGCGCTCGCGTACATGGGGCGGCCGGAGAGCACGTTGACCAGGGCGTCGGCGTTGCGGGCGAGGTGGGAGAGCACGTGGCCGCGGGTCCAGCCGGGCAGCGCGCTCGGCGCCCGTACCGCGTCGTCCCCGAGCCGGGCGGCGTTGTCGAGGAGCCTGTCGGTGGCGGCTCGTAGGGTGGCCATGTCCCGTACGGGGTCGTACGTGTGAGCTGCGGTTTCTGTCATCGGATCCCCTGGTGGCGAGCGGGTGGGAATGCTGGGCCGGACGTCGTTGTCAGACCCAGACGTTAGCGTGTGGCTCGATGGGAGAAAGCTGCGGACAGCTCCGCGGCCACCCCCATACGCTTGACAAGGGGTGCCGCCCGTCCGGACGGTCCCCGCCGCTCATCACGAAAGGTCCGACCGGCGTGGCCGACCGTCTCCTCGTCCGTGGCGCTCGCGAGCACAATCTGAAGAACGTCTCGCTCGACCTGCCCCGCGACTCCCTCATCGTCTTCACGGGACTCTCGGGGTCCGGCAAGTCGTCCCTGGCGTTCGACACGATCTTCGCCGAGGGCCAGCGCCGCTACGTCGAGTCGCTGTCCAGCTACGCGCGGCAGTTCCTCGGTCAGATGGACAAGCCGGACGTCGACTTCATCGAGGGCCTGTCGCCGGCCGTCTCGATCGACCAGAAGTCCACCTCGCGCAACCCGCGGTCCACGGTCGGCACGATCACCGAGGTCTACGACTACCTGCGGCTGCTCTTCGCCCGTATCGGCAAGCCGCACTGCCCGGTCTGCGGCCGGCCGATCACCCGGCAGTCGCCGCAGGCGATCGTGGACAAGGTGCTCGCGCTGCCCGAGGGCAGCCGCTTCCAGGTGCTGTCGCCGCTGGTGCGCGAGCGCAAGGGCGAGTTCGTGGACCTCTTCTCCGACCTGCAGTCGAAGGGGTACAGCCGGGCGCGGGTCGACGGGCAGACCTCGTCGCTGACCGACCCGCCCAAGCTGAAGAAGCAGGAGAAGCACACGATCGAGGTGGTCGTCGACCGCCTCACGGTCAAGGAGAGCGCCAAGCGCCGGCTGACCGACTCCGTCGAGACCGCCCTCGGGCTCTCCGGCGGCATGGTCATCCTCGACTTCGTCGACCTGGACGCGGACGACCCGGACCGCGAGCGGATGTACTCCGAGCATCTCTACTGCCCGTACGACGACCTGTCCTTCGAGGAGATGGAGCCGCGCTCCTTCTCGTTCAACTCGCCGTTCGGCGCCTGCCCGGACTGCACGGGCATCGGCAGCCGGATGGAGGTCGACCCGGAGCTGATCGTCCCCGACCCGGACAAGTCGCTGGACGAGGGCGCCATCCACCCGTGGTCGCACGGCCACACCAAGGACTACTTCGCCCGGCTCGTCGGCGCGCTCGCCGACGACCTCGGGTTCCGTACGGACATCCCGTGGGGCGGGCTGCCGCAGCGGGCGCAGAAGGCGCTGCTCCAGGGGCACCGGACGAAGATCGAGGTGCGCTACCGCAACCGGTACGGGCGCGAGAGGTCGTACACCACCTCCTTCGAGGGCGCCGTGCCGTTCGTCAAGCGGCGGCACGCGGAGGCGGAGAGCGACGCCAGCCGCGAGCGCTTCGAGGGGTACATGCGGGAGGTCCCCTGCCCGACCTGCAACGGGACGCGGCTGAAGCCGGTCGTCCTCGCGGTCACCGTGCAGGACAGGTCGATCGCCGACATCTCCGCGATGTCGATCAGCGACTGCGCCGACTTCCTCGGTGCGATGGAGCTGACCGACCGGGAGAAGACCATCGCCGAGCGCGTGCTGAAGGAGGTCAACGAGCGGCTGCGGTTCCTTGTCGACGTGGGCCTGGACTACCTGTCGCTCAACCGCGCCGCGGGCACCCTCTCCGGCGGCGAGGCCCAGCGCATCCGCCTCGCCACGCAGATCGGCTCCGGCCTCGTCGGCGTGCTGTACGTGCTGGACGAGCCGTCCATCGGGCTGCACCAGCGGGACAACCACCGGCTGATCGAGACCCTGGTCCGGCTCCGCGACCTGGGGAACACGCTGATCGTCGTCGAGCACGACGAGGACACCATCAAGACCTCCGACTGGGTCGTCGACATCGGCCCGGGCGCCGGCGAGCACGGCGGCACGGTCGTGCACAGCGGCTCGCTCAAGGAGCTGCTGGACAACGACGCGTCGGTCACCGGGCAGTATCTGTCGGGGAAGAGGGAGATCCCGACGCCGGAGATCCGGCGGCCCGTCGACGGCGGGCGGCAGCTCGTCGTCCGCGGCGCGCGGGAGAACAATCTGCAGGACATCGACGTGGCGTTTCCGCTCGGGGTGCTCACGGCGGTCACGGGCGTCTCGGGCTCCGGGAAGTCGACGCTGGTCAACGACATCCTGTACACGCACCTGGCGCGCGAGCTGAACGGCGCGCGGAGCGTGCCCGGGCGGCACACCCGGGTCGACGGGGACGACCTGGTCGACAAGGTGGTGCACGTCGACCAGTCGCCCATCGGCCGCACGCCGCGCTCCAACCCCGCGACGTACACGGGCGTCTTCGACCACGTCCGCAAGCTGTTCGCGGAGACGACGGAGGCGAAGGTCCGCGGCTATCAGCCGGGCCGGTTCTCCTTCAACGTCAAGGGCGGTCGCTGCGAGAACTGCTCCGGTGACGGCACCATCAAGATCGAGATGAACTTCCTCCCGGACGTCTACGTGCCGTGCGAGGTCTGCCACGGCGCGCGGTACAACCGCGAGACCCTGGACGTGCACTACAAGGGCAAGTCCATCGCCGAGGTGCTGGACATGCCGATCGAGGAGGCGCTGTCCTTCTTCGAGGCGGTGCCGGCGATCGCGCGCCACCTCAGGACGCTCAACGAGGTGGGACTCGGGTACGTGCGGCTGGGCCAGCCGGCGCCGACGCTGTCGGGCGGCGAGGCACAGCGGGTGAAGCTCTCGAGCGAGCTGCAGAAGCGCTCGACGGGCCGCACGGTGTACGTGCTGGACGAGCCCACGACCGGGCTGCACTTCGAGGACATCAAGAAGCTGATCGGCGTGCTGACCGGCCTGGTCGACAAGGGCAACACGGTGATCGTCATCGAGCACAACCTCGACGTCATCAAGACCGCCGACTGGGTCGTCGACCTCGGCCCCGAGGGCGGCAGCGGCGGCGGCCTGGTCGTCGCGGAGGGCTCGCCCGAGGAGGTGGCGGCCGTGCCGGCCAGCCACACGGGGAAGTTCCTCCGGGAGATCCTGGGCGACCGGGTGAGCGACTCGCCTCCGGCCCGCAGGCGTACGACGGCCAAGAAGCCGGCCAAGAAGGCGGCTGCCAAGACGGCGTCCGCCAAGGCACCCGCCAAGAAGGCGGCGGCGAAGAAGACCGCGGCCAAGCGGCGCGGCTGACACCCGGACGACACGCGGCGGGCGTGTCGCGCGACACGCCCGCCCACCGTCCCACCTGGGACGGACCTTCCTGACACGATCTCAAATGACGGACCGGCGGCGGCAATTGTTCGGTCGGAGTTTGCGCGCGCCCTCTGGTGTAGACCACTCTCCACTGCCAGGCTGTGGCCCGCCGTGCGCAAGAAGCGTGCGTTCCCGTGTCCTTCCAAGGAGAAAACGTGCTCAGAGCGGGAGTACGCAGTAAACCCTTCCGACCCAGGGCCGTCGCGGCAGCGGCGGCTTCCCTGTTGCTCCTCGGCGCCCCCGCGGCCGTCGGTCAGGAGCGGCCCGCCGCCCCGGCCGGGGCCGCCGGCGCGGTGTCCGTACCGGCAGGCGAGGGCATGGACATCGCCTCCGTCTCCCGGCCCGTCGCCCCCGGCATGGAACTGACCTCCTTCGAGCGGCTGGAGACCGACAAGTGGCTCAAGGCCGACGCGCTCAGCGTCGACCTGGGGGCCGGCACCCGCGTCGACTACCTCGGCGGCAAGGTCTCCGAGCGCGCCTCCGTCTCCCAGCTCGCCGCCGAGCACGACCCCGGCCCCGGCCGCACCACCGTGGCCGCCATCAACGCCGACTTCTTCGACATCAACGAGACCGGCGCCCCCCTCGGCCCCGGTGTCGAGGAGGGCCGCCCGACGCACTCGCCCGCGCCGGGCGTCTCCGAGGCGGTCGGCGTCGGCCCCGACCAGGCGGGCCGCGTGCTCGGCCTCTACTTCGACGGCACCCTCACCCTCCCGGACGGCGCACACCCGCTCGGCGGCCACAACGCCGCCAACGTCCCCGCGGACGGCATCGGCGCGTACAACGCCCAGTGGGGCGAGGCCGACCGCGCCATGACCGTCGACGGCGCCACCGAGGTCACCGAGGCCGCCGTGCGGGACGGCAAGGTCGCCGAGGTGACCGCCGGGCCGGGGAAGGGCGCGATAGCCGAAGGCACCACGGTGCTCGTCGGCCGCGACACCGGCGCCAAGATCCTCGCCCAACTGCGGCCGGGCGACGCGGTGCAGGTGGAGTACGACGTCCGCACCGACGACGGCAGCTCCGTGCCCCGTACCGCGGTCGGCGGCCGCGGCGTCCTCGTCGAGGACGGCGTGCCGCAGGACTGGGAGGGCCGGCCGAACAACACCGCCGCCCCGCGCACCGCGGTCGGCTTCTCCAAGGACGGCGGCACCATGCACGTGCTGACCGTCGACGGCCGCCAGGCGGACGCCGGCGGCGTCACGCTCACACAGCTGGCGAAGATGATGGACGCCCTCGGCGCGTACGACGCGCTGAACCTCGACGGCGGCGGCTCCTCCACCCTCGTCGCCCGCGCGCCCGGCTCCGACGAGCGGTTCGTGGAGAACTCCCCGTCCGACGGCGAGGAGCGGGAGGTCCCCAACGGCCTGGCGTTCACCGCCCCCGGCGGCAGCGGCACGCTCAAGGACTTCCGCGTCACCACCGCCGCGGACCCCGCGCTCGCGCCCGGGGTCGACCCGGTGCCCGGCGGCCACCCCGACCGGGTCTTCCCGGGCCTGACCCGCGAGCTCGACGCCGCCGGCTACGACGAGACGTACGGCCCCGCGCCCGGCCGCCCGTCGTGGTCCAGCAACCGGGGCGACGTCGGCGGCGTCGACGGCGACGGTACGTTCACCGCCCGCCGCGGCGGCACCGCGAAGGTCACCGCCCGGCGCGGCGGCGCGGCCGGGAGCATCGAACTGACCGTCCTGGACAGGCTGGAGCGGATCACGCCCACCAGCGAGCGCGTCGGCCTGGCCGCCCCCGGGGACGCGGCGGCCTTCGGCATCGTCGGCCGCGACGCCCACGGTGCCAGCGCCCCCGTCGACCCCGCCGACGTACGCCTCGACTACGACCGCACACTGTTCGACGTCGCCCCGGACGAACGCAGCGGCGGCTTCACCGTACGGGCCCGCACCACCGAGCCGACGGCCTCCGGCGTGCTCAAGGCGACCGTGCAGGGGAAGGTCACGCACGTCGCGCTCACCGTCGGCCTCACCGAAAGCGTGCTGGCGGACTTCGGGAACGCGGCCGACTGGAAGTTCTCCACCGCCCGCGCCACCGGCTCGCTCGCCCCGGAGCCCGCGGGCCACACGGGCGCCGGGATGAAGATCACGTACGACTTCTCCCAGTCCACCGCCACCCGCGCCGCCTACGTCACGCCGCCGCAGCGCATCGAGATCCCCGGCCAGCCGCTGAGCTTCGGGCTGTGGATCAAGGGCGACGGCAAGGGCGCCTGGCCGTCGCTCCAGCTCAAGGACGGTGCGGGCGCCGACCTGATACTCCGCGGCGACTACGTCACCTGGCAGGGCTGGAAGCAGGTGGTCTTCCAGGTGCCGGAGGGCACGCAGTACCCGCTGTCGGTCTTCCGCTTCTACCTCGCGGAGGCCAAGCCCGCCAGCCAGTACAGCAGCGAGGTCGTCATCGACGAGCTGACCGCGCAGAGCCCGCCCGAGGCCGACCTGCCGCGCACGGCGGCGCACCGCGATCCGCTGATCGACTCCGGTGCCGGGACGGCGGGCCGGGACTGGCGGTACGCGGTGATGTCCGACGCACAGTTCGTCGCCCGCGAGCCGGACAGCGCGCTCGTCCGGCAGACCCGGCGCACGCTGCAGGAGATCAGGGCGGCCCGGCCGGACTTCCTCGTCATCAACGGCGACCTGGTCGACGAGGGTTCGCCCGCGGACCTGACGTTCGCCCGCGGGATACTGGAGGAGGAGCTGGGCGACGCCGTGCCCTGGTACTACGTGCCGGGCAACCACGAGGTGATGGGCGGCTCCGTCGCCAACTTCGTCGCCGAATTCGGCCCCGCGCAGCGGACGTTCGACCACAAGGGCACCCGCTTCCTCACCCTCGACACCTCCTCGCTGACCCTCCGCGGCGGCGGCTACCCGCAGATCGCGGAGATGAAGCGGCAGTTGGAGGCGGCGGCGGAGGACCCGTCGGTGCGCTCGGTGACCGTGATCCAGCACGTCCCGCCGCGCGACCCGACCGCGCAGCGCGCCAGCCAGCTCAGTGACCGCAAGGAGGCGCGGGTGCTGGAGGACTGGCTGGCGGACTTCCGGGCCCGTACGGGCAAGGGCGCCGCGTTCGTCGGCGGGCACGTCGGCACGTTCCACGCCGAGCACGTCGACGGGGTGCCGTACCTGATCAACGGCAACTCCGGGAAGGCCCCGGCCACCCCGCCCGGCGAGGGCGGGTTCTCCGGCTGGTCGCTGATCGGCGTCGACCAGGTGACGGCCGGCGAGCAGCAGGAGGCGCGGCGCGCGCCGTACCGCGGACTGCCCGACTGGGTGTCCGTGCAGACCAGGCCGCACGTGGACGGGCTGGCGGTGACCGCGCCCGAGGAGGTGCGCGTCGGCCGCTCGGCCGCGGCCACGGCCGCGGTCGCGCAGGGCACACGGCAGGTGCCCGTGGCCTGGCCGGTCAGCGCGGACTGGTCCGGTACGGACCGGCTGCACATCGGCCCGCCGCGGGAGGCGGACCGGAGTGACATCGCGGCGTACGACCCGGCCACCGGCGAGGTGACGGGGCTGCGGCCGGGGACGGTCACGCTGACGGTGATGGTCAACGGCGTCACGCAGGGGGACCGGGTCACGGTCACCCGCTAGCGGAGAGGGCGGGGGGCGGGGGGCCCGGGCCCCCCCCCCCCCCCCCCCCCCCCCCCCCCCCCCCCCCCCCCCCCCCCCCCCCCCCCCCCCCCCCCCCCCCCCACAAACCCCCCCCCCCCCCCCCCCGGGCGCCC
>NZ_VISV01000007.1:159170-308939 GCF_007827615.1 Streptomyces sp. CNZ287
GCCCCCCGCGGGGGGGGGGGGGCGCCGCCCGCGGCGCGGGGGGGGGGGGGGGGGGGGGCCCCGGGGCCCCCCGCGCCCGCACCGCCGCGGTTCAGCCGTCCGCGAACCCGTCCAGCTCCGCCGCGTACGGCGGCTCCGCGCCCGCGCGCGAGCAGGTGATCGCCGCGGCGCGGGCGGCGTGGCCGAGCGCGGCGCGCCAGCCGTCGGGGCCGAGGCCGGCCAGGGCGCCGGGGGTGAGGGCGTCGTGGGCGGCGAACCAGTGCAGCAGCGCCGCGTTGACGGTGTCGCCGGCGCCGATCGTGTCGACCACCTCGACGGGCGGCGCGGCCACGTCGTACCGTTCCAGGCCCTGCGCGACGACCGCCGTCAGCCCTTCGCCGCCGCGGGTCAGCACCGCCGCCCGCGGCCCGGCCGCCAGCCACCCGGGCAGCGCCTCGGCCCACGGCCGCCCGCCGGCGAGCCACTGCGCGTCCTCCACCGACAGCTTCAGCAGCGCCACGTGCGGCAGCCAGGCCAGGAAGCGGGCGCGGTAGGCGTCCGCGTCCTCGATGAGCCCGGCCCTGACGTTCGGGTCGAGGAGGGTGAACAGCCCGTCCGCGGCGGCCCGCTTCAGCAGCGTCTCGTACGCGGTCGCCCCCGGCTCCAGCACCAGCGAGCACGTCCCCACCGCCAGCGCCCGGGTCTCCGGAGGCAGCGCGTCCGGCGCCCGGAACAGCCGGTCGGCGGTGCCCTCGGCGTAGAAGCGGAATCCGGCGGAGCCGTCCGGGCTGACGTCGGCGACGGCCAGCGTCGTGGGCTCCGGGCCCCGCTGGACGAGCCCGGTCGCCACCCCCGCCGCGTCGAGCCCGGCCATCAGCGCCGCCCCGAAGGCGTCCGTGGAGACCCGCGAGGCGAACGCGACGTCCGCCCCGAGCCGCCCCAGCGCCACCGCCGTGTTGTACGGCCCGCCGCCCCGCACCGGCTGCAGCGCGGGAAGCACACCCCCGCCCCCGGCCGGCACGAGATCGATCAGAGCCTCACCACCAACCACGATCATGCGCTCAGCGTACGGTCCGGCCGCCGCCCACAGGTCCCCGGGAGGCAACACGGGCACGCCCCGGCGACCATACGGTCACCGGACTGTCGCGGGCTCGGTACACGGGTGTGGACGGACGGCTCTGCGTCAGTGGTCGACAGTAGGGTGGGAACCATGGCCGATCCGTCCAGTTACCGTCCCAAGCCCGGGCAGATTCCCGACTCCCCGGGGGTCTACAGGTTCCGGGACGAGCACGGCCGGGTCATCTACGTCGGCAAGGCCAAGAGTCTGCGGCAGCGGCTCTCGTCGTACTTCCAGGACCTCGCCGGGCTGCACCAGCGCACGCGCACGATGGTCACGACCGCCGCCTCCGTGGAGTGGACCGTGGTGGCCACGGAGGTCGAGGCCCTCCAGCTCGAGTACACCTGGATCAAGCAGTACGACCCCCGGTTCAACGTCAAGTACCGGGACGACAAGAGCTATCCGTCCCTCGCCGTGACGCTCAGCGAGGAGTATCCGCGGGTGCAGGTCATGCGCGGCCCCAAGCGCAAGGGCGTGCGCTACTTCGGGCCGTACGCGCACGCGTGGGCCATCCGCGAGACCGTCGATCTGATGCTGCGCGCCTTCCCCGTGCGTACCTGCTCCGCCGGGGTGTTCAAGCGCAGCGCGCAGATCGGCCGGCCCTGTCTGCTGGGGTACATCGGCAAGTGCTCCGCGCCCTGCGTCGGCCGGGTCACGGCCGCCGAGCACCGCGAGCTGGCCGAGGAGTTCTGCGACTTCATGGCGGGCCGCACGGGCGCGTATCTGAAGCGGCTGGAGCGGCAGATGCACGAGGCCGCCGAGGAGATGGAGTACGAGAAGGCGGCGCGGCTGCGCGACGACATAGGGGCGCTGCGGAGCGCCATGGAGAAGAACGCGGTCGTCCTCGCCGACGCCACCGACGCCGACCTGATCGCCCTCGCCGAGGACGAGCTGGAGGCGGCGGTGCAGATCTTCCACGTCCGCGGCGGCCGGGTGCGCGGCCAGCGCGGCTGGGTCACCGACCGGGTGGAGGCCGTCGACACCGCCGGCCTCGTGGAGCACGCCCTCCAGCAGCTCTACGGGGACGAGCAGGCCGAGGCCATCCCGCGCGAGGTGCTGGTCCCGGCGCTGCCGCGGCCCGCGGGGCCCGTGCGGGAGTGGCTGGCCGAGCGCCGCGGGGCCCGGGTGGACCTGCGGGTGCCGCAGCGCGGCGACAAGAAGGACCTGCTCGCCACGGTCGCGCGGAACGCGCAGCAGGCCCTCGCTCTGCACAAGACCAAGCGCGCCTCCGATCTGACCACCCGCTCCCGGGCGCTGGAGGAGATCGCCGAGGCGCTGGAGCTGGACTCCGCGCCGCTGCGCATCGAGTGCTACGACATCTCGCATCTGCAGGGCGACGACGTCGTGGGCTCTATGGTCGTCTTCGAGGACGGCCTCGCCCGCAAGAGCGAGTACCGCCGCTTCGAGATCAAGGGCTTCACCGGCCAGGACGACGTCCGGGCGATGCACGAGGTGATCACCCGCAGGTTCCGGCGGTACGTGCAGGAGAAGCAGAAGACGGGGGAGTGGGGCGACCCGGAGGCCGAGGCGGCGGCCGAGCGCGGCCGTGCCGGCGCCGCCGGCGCCACTGCCGGCGCCGACGCGGCGGCGGAGGGGCCCGCCGGGCGGGATCCCGACACCGGGCGGCCCAGGAAGTTCGCGTACCCGCCCCAGCTCGTGGTCGTCGACGGCGGTCAGCCGCAGGTCGCCGCCGCCAAGAGGGCCCTGGGCGAGCTGGGCGTGGACGACGTGGCCGTGGTCGGCCTGGCCAAGCGCCTCGAAGAGGTCTGGCTGCCGGACAGCGACGACCCCGTCATCCTGCCGCGCAGCAGCGAGGGCCTGTACATGCTTCAGCGCGTACGGGACGAGGCCCACCGCTTCGCGATCGCCTACCAGCGCAAGAAACGGGCCAAGAGCATGAAGGCCGGACCGCTGGACGACGTGCCGGGCCTGGGGGAGAGCCGCCGCCGGGCGCTGCTGCGGCACTTCGGTTCGGTGAAACGGCTCAGAGCTGCGACTATTGATCAGATCTGTGAGGTTCCCGGCATCGGCCGCAAGACGGCCGAAAACATCGCCGCGACCCTTGCGCAGGCGGCACCTGCCGCGCCGGCGGTGAACACCGCCACCGGAGAGATCATGGACGAGTGAGGACCGGGGGACAGAGCGATGAACGACAACGGGACAGACGAGACCGACGAGACCACCGTGACCACGGGTGACCAGGCCGCCGTGCCGGGCGAGACGGGTGACTCCGCGCAGGCGGGCATCCCCGAGCTGGTGATCATCTCCGGGATGTCGGGTGCCGGCCGGAGCACGGCCGCGAAGTGCCTGGAGGACCTCGGCTGGTTCGTGGTGGACAACCTGCCGCCCGCGCTCATCCCCACCATGGTGGAGCTGGGCGCCCGCTCGCAGGGGAACGTGGCGCGGATCGCGGTCGTCGTGGACGTCCGCGGCCGGCGCTTCTTCGACAACCTGAAGGAGTCCCTGGCCGACCTGAAGGAGAAGGGGGTGCCCCGGCGCATCGTCTTCCTGGAGGCGTCGGACAACTCGCTGGTGGCCCGCTTCGAGTCCGTGCGCCGCCCGCATCCGCTGCAGGGCGACGGGACGATCCTCGACGGCATCGCCGCCGAGCGGGACCTGCTGCGCGAGCTGCGCGGCGACGCCGACCTGGTGATCGACACCTCCAGCCTGAACGTGCACGAGCTGCGCGCGAAGATGGACGCCCAGTTCGCCGGCGGCGAGGAGCCCGAGCTGCGCGCCACGGTGATGTCCTTCGGCTACAAGTACGGCCTGCCGGTGGACGCCGACCTGGTGGTGGACTGCCGCTTCCTGCCGAACCCGCACTGGGTCCCCGAGCTGCGCCAGTTCACCGGGCTGAACGAGGACGTCGCGCAGTACGTCTTCAACCAGCCCGGCGCCAAGGAGTTCCTCAACGGCTACGCGGAGCTGATGCACCTGGTCACCGAGGGTTACCGGCGCGAGGGCAAGCGGTACGTGACCATCGCCGTCGGCTGCACCGGCGGCAAGCACCGCTCCGTGGCGATGTCCGAGCGGCTGGCCCGCCGGCTCGCCTCGGACGGCATCGAGACCGTCGTCGTCCACCGGGACATGGGGCGCGAGTGAGGCGGATCGCCGGCGGCCGGAACCTCCGGCTGCGCCGCCGGGGCGCCCGCAGCCCCGGTTCGCAGCCGAAGGTGGTCGCGCTCGGCGGGGGGATGGGCCTGTCCGCCTCCCTCGCCGCGCTGCGCCGGATCACCGGCGATCTCACCGCCGTCGTCACCGTCGCCGACGACGGCGGCTCGTCCGGGCGGCTCCGCGCCGAGCTGGGCGTGCTGCCGCCGGGCGACCTGCGCAAGGCGCTGGCGGCGCTCTGCGGCGACGACGACTGGGGCCAGACCTGGTCCCGCGTCATCCAGCACCGCTTCACCAGCCAGGGCGAGCTGCACGACCACGCCGTCGGCAATCTGCTGATCGTCGCGCTCTGGGAGCAGCTCGGCGACCATGTCGCGGCCCTCGACCTGGTCGGTACGCTCCTGGGCGCGCACGGCCGCGTGCTGCCCATGTCCGCGGTGCCCCTGGAGCTCCGCGCCGACGTGCGCGGCCACGCGCCGGAGCGTCCCGAGCAGGTCACCACCGTGGCCGGCCAGGCCACGGTGGCCCTCACCCCCGGCGAGGTGCAGCAGGTCTACCTGGTGCCCGCCGACCCGCCGGCCGTCCCGGCCGCCGTCGAGGCCGTCCGCGAGGCGGACTGGGTGGTGCTCGGGCCGGGGTCGTGGTTCTCCTCCGTCATCCCGCACCTGCTCGTGCCCGACCTGCGCCAGGCCCTGGTGGAGACCAAGGCCCGCAAGGTCCTCTCCCTGAACCTCGCCCCGCAGCCGGGGGAAACGGACGGATTTTCCCCGCAGCGTCATTTGGAGGTTTTGCGACGACACGCCCCTAAACTCGCCCTCGACGTGGTGCTGGCCGACAAGGATGCAGTGCCCGGTGCGGCAGAGCGCGACGGGTTGCGCGAGGCTGCGAAAGAGCTTGAGGGCTCGGTCGAGCTGGCGCCGGTGGCGCGGACCGACGGGACTCCCCGGCACGATCCGGAGCTGCTGGCCGCCGCGTACGACCGTATTTTTCGGATGCATGGAAGGATCGGGCCATGGCGATGACGGCAGCGGTGAAGGACGAGATCTCGCGGCTCCCCGTGACCCGGACGTGCTGCCGCAAGGCGGAGGTCTCGGCCACGCTCCGGTTCGCCGGCGGGCTCCACCTCGTCAGCGGCCGCATCGTGATCGAGGCCGAGCTGGACACCGGGGTCGCCGCACGGCGGCTGAAGAAGGACATCCTGGAGATCTTCGGGCACGGGTCCGAGATGATCGTCATGGCTCCGGGCGGGCTGCGCCGCAGCAGCCGGTACGTGGTCCGCGTGGTCGCCGGCGGTGAGCAACTGGCCCGGCAGACGGGCCTGGTCGACGGCCGCGGCCGGCCCATCCGCGGGCTGCCCCCGCAGGTCGTCTCCGGCGCCACCTGCGACGCCGAGGCCGCCTGGCGCGGCGCCTTCCTCGCCCACGGCTCGCTCACCGAGCCCGGCCGCTCCTCCTCGCTCGAGGTCACCTGCCCGGGCCCGGAGGCGGCCCTCGCCCTGGTCGGCGCCGCCCGCCGGCTCAGCATCCCGGCCAAGGCCCGCGAGGTGCGCGGCGTGGACCGCGTGGTCGTACGGGACGGGGACGCCATCGGTGCCCTGCTCACCCGGCTCGGCGCGCACGAGTCGGTGCTGGCCTGGGAGGAGCGCCGGATGCGCCGCGAGGTGCGCGCCACCGCCAACCGGCTGGCCAACTTCGACGACGCCAACCTGCGCCGCTCCGCCCGCGCGGCGGTCGCGGCCGGCGCGCGGGTGCAGCGGGCGCTGGAGATCCTCGGCGACGAGGTGCCGGAGCACCTGGCGGCGGCCGGCCGGCTGCGCATGGAGCACAAGCAGGCGTCGCTGGAGGAACTGGGCGCGCTCGCCGACCCGCCGCTGACGAAGGACGCGGTCGCGGGGCGCATCCGACGGCTGCTCGCCATGGCCGACAAGCGGGCGGGCGACCTGGGCATCCCGGGCACGGAGGCGAACCTCACGGAGGAAATGGTGGGCTGACACCCGCCCGCCCCACCCGGCGCCGCCCTCGCCCCGCCCTCGTCGCAAACGCCCCCGGCATCCCGCCAGGCTGCACACCGGGCACGGCGCCGACACTCCCGAAACCCTCCTCGCCGCCGCGACCGGCGCCACATTGCTACGTCACCGCCCCGGCCGGCTCTCGGTCATCCGCGCCCGCTACCGCACCGACGCCGACCGGCGGGCCGAACGCGGCTGGGCGTGCGTGCCGTTCGGCAGGGACCACCCCACCTATGTGGCTCAGGTCGCCGAGCGGGCCGCGGCGCTCCCGGCGACCGGTTTCGACCGTATCGTCGCCCCGGTCGGCTCCGGCCTCACCCTCGCCGCGATCCTCACCGGCCTCGCCACCGCAGACCGCGACGTGCCCGTCGTCGGCGTCCGTGTCGGCGGGGACCCCACCGCAACCGGCCCCGCAGGGCCGGGCAGTCGACCCGGGTCGGCTTCGGGGTCGAGCACCTCGGAGACAAGGCGGCACGGGCCGCTCTTCTGAGCCGCGCACGGTCCCATCTGAGGCGCTGACACAGGCCCGCTGACCGGCCACGACGCCGGATTGCGGCGGCGGCCCGTAGCCCTACCGGGGGGTACGGGCCGCCGTCCGCGGAACCGGCGGGGTCCGGGCCGCCACGGGGGTGCGGAAGCGGTAGGGTCGGCAGTGGTCGGGGATTCCCAGTCAGAGCACCGGTCGATGAAGGACCGGCGTACCAACGAGGAGATCGGTTCGTGACGATCCGCGTAGGCATCAACGGCTTCGGCCGCATCGGCCGCAACTACTTCCGCGCCATCCTGGAGCAGGGTGCGGACATCGAGGTCGTGGCGTTCAACGACCTGGGTGACGCCGCGACCATCGCACACCTGCTGAAGTACGACACCCTGCTCGGCAAGCTCAAGGCCGAGGTGAGCCACAGCGCCGACGCCATCACCGTCGACGGCCGCCCCATCAAGATGCTCGCCGAGCGCGACCCGGCGAACCTGCCCTGGGGCGACCTGGGCGTGGACGTGGTGATCGAGTCCACCGGCATCTTCACCAAGTCCGAGGACGCCAAGAAGCACCTGGACGCCGGGGCGAAGAAGGTCATCATCTCCGCGCCCGCCAAGGGCGAGGACATCACCATCGTGATGGGGGTCAACGAGGACTCCTACGACCCGGCCGCCCACCACATCATCTCCAACGCCTCGTGTACGACGAACTGCGTCGCGCCGATGGCGAAGGTGCTGGACGAGAACTTCGGCATCGTGCAGGGCATGATGACCACCGTCCACGCCTACACCAACGACCAGCGCATCCTGGACTTCCCGCACAAGGACCTGCGCCGCGCCCGCGCCGCCGCCGAGAACATCATCCCGACCACCACCGGCGCCGCGAAGGCCACCGCGCTCGTCCTGCCGCAGCTCAAGGGCAAGCTGGACGGCATCGCCATGCGCGTGCCGGTGCCCACCGGATCCGTCACCGACCTGGTGGTCGAGCTGGGCCGCGAGGTCACCAAGGACGAGGTCAACGCCGCGTACCAGAAGGCCGCCGAGGGCCAGCTCAAGGGCATCCTGGAGTACACCGAGGACCCGATCGTCTCCTCGGACATCGTCAACACCGCGCCGTCCTGCACCTTCGACTCCCTGCTGACCATGGCGCAGGGCAAGCAGGTCAAGATCGTCGGCTGGTACGACAACGAGTGGGGCTACTCCAACCGTCTGGTCGACATCACCACCTTCGTCGGCGAGCGCCTCTGAGGCGGCGCGGCCGCCCGGCCGGGGGGCCGCGGCTCCCCGGGCGGCTCATCCCGGCCGGGGCCCGGCCGCCGCACGGCGGCGGGCCCCGCTCGTTCCGACGACCAGGCCGTCGCGCGCGCCGCTCCGCGGCGGTGCGCGGGCGGTGTCAGCAGTGATGCAGGAGTCTCCATGAAGACGCTCGACGACCTCCTCGGCGAAGGCATCGCCGGCAAGCGGGTCTTCGTCCGCGCGGACCTCAACGTGCCGCTGGACGGCACCACCATCACCGACGACGGCCGCATCCGCGCCGTCGTCCCGACGATCGCCAAGCTGGCCGAGGCCGGCGCCCGGGTGGTCGTCGCCTCCCACCTCGGCCGCCCCAAGGGCGCGCCGGACCCGGCGTTCTCGCTCGCGCCGGTGGCGCGCCGGCTGGGCGAACTGCTCGGGGACTCCGCGAAGAAGACGGAGTTCGCCACGGACACCGTGGGCGAGAGCGCGAAGGCCACCGTCGCCGGGCTCGGCGACGGCGAGGTCACGCTGCTCGAAAACCTGCGGTTCAACCCCGGCGAGACCGCGAAGGACGACGCCGGGCGCGGCGCGTTCGCGGACGAGCTGGCCCAACTGGCCGACGTGTACGTGGGCGACGGCTTCGGCGCCGTCCACCGCAGGCACGCCTCGGTGTACGACCTGCCCGCCCGGCTGCCGCACTACGTCGGCTACCTGATCGCCGCCGAGGTGGGCGTCCTGCGCAAGCTCACCGAGGACGTCGCGCGGCCGTACGCGGTCGTGCTCGGCGGCGCCAAGGTCTCCGACAAGCTCGGGGTCATCGACCACCTGCTGGAGAAGGCCGACCGCATCCTCATCGGCGGCGGCATGGCGTACACCTTCCTCAAGGCCAAGGGGTACGAGGTCGGCTCCAGCCTGCTCCAGGAGGAGCAGGTGCCCGCGGTCCGCGAGTACCTGGCGCGGGCCGAGAAGCTCGGCGTGGAGTTCGTGCTCCCCGTCGACGTGGTCGCCGCCCGGGAGTTCCCGGACGTCAAGGCGCAGGCGCCGACCGAGCCCGTGACCGTGCCGGCGGACGCCGTCCCCGCCGACGTGATGGGCCTCGACATCGGCCCGGCGTCCGGCCGGCTCTTCGCCTCGAAGATCGCCGACGCCGCCACGGTCTTCTGGAACGGGCCGATGGGCGTGTTCGAGCACCCCGACTACGCCGAGGGCACCCGCGCGGTCGCGCAGGCCCTGGTGGACAGCTCCGCGTTCACCGTCGTCGGCGGCGGCGACAGCGCCGCCGCCGTCCGCATCCTGGGCTTCGACGAGAATGCGTTCGGCCACATCTCGACCGGTGGCGGCGCCAGCCTCGAATACCTCGAGGGCAAGACGCTCCCCGGCCTCGCCGCACTGGAGGACTGACCCGTAACGATGAACGACAAGCCGACCCGTATCCCGTTCATGGCGGGCAACTGGAAGATGAACCTCAACCACCTTGAGGGCATCGCGCACGTCCAGAAGCTCGCCTTCGCGCTCCACGACAAGGACTACGAGGCCGTCGAGGTCGCCGTCCTGCCGCCGTACACCGATCTGCGCTCGGTGCAGACGCTCGTGGACGGCGACAAGCTCAAGATCAAGTACGGCGCCCAGGACATCTCGCCGCACGACGCCGGCGCGTACACGGGCGACGTCTCGGGCCCGATGCTGGCCAAGCTCCACTGCACGTACGTCGTCGTCGGCCACTCCGAGCGGAGGCAGTACCACGGCGAGGACGACGCGCTCGTCAACGCGAAGGTCAAGGCCGCGTTCAAGTACGGCATCACGCCGATCCTCTGCATCGGCGAGGGCCTGGAGGTGCGCAAGGCCGGCGAGCAGGTCGCGTACACCCTGGCGCAGCTCGACGGGGCGCTGAAGGACGTCAACGCGGCGGACGCGGAGAGCATCGTCGTCGCGTACGAGCCGGTGTGGGCCATCGGCACCGGCGAGGTCGCCACGCCTGACGACGCGCAGGAGGTCTGCGGCGCGATCCGGCAGCGGCTGGCGGAGCTGTACAGCGAGGAGGTGGCGGCCGCGGTGCGCATCCAGTACGGCGGCTCCGTCAAGAGCGGCAACGTCGCGGCGATCATGGCGCAGCCCGACGTGGACGGCGCGCTGATCGGCGGCGCTTCGCTGGACGCCGACGAGTTCGTCAAGATCGTCCGCTTCCGGGACGAGTGAGGTCCGCGGTCCCGGGCCCCTTCCCGCCGACCGGGGAGTAGGCCCGGGCCGCCTGTTCGTCGTAGGCTGTCGGGGGCCGGTCACGCAGGATGACCGCACCGGCCGCGTTCCGTGTCCGTCCGTCACCGAGAGAGTTGGAAAAGCCGTGACCGTAGGGTTCTCCATCGCCCTGATCATCTTCAGCGGGCTGCTGATGATGCTCGTCCTCATGCACAAGGGCAAGGGCGGCGGCCTGTCCGACATGTTCGGCGGCGGCATGCAGTCCTCCGTCGGCGGCTCCTCCGTCGCCGAGCGCAACCTGGACCGGATCACCGTGGTCGTCGGCCTGATCTGGTTCGCCATCATCGTCGTGCTGGGCCTGCTGATGAAGTTCGACAGCTGAGCCACCACGGCGACCGGCGGTACGTAGACTAGGGCGCCCGCGGCGGGGTCGCCGACGATGCCTCGCCGCATTTCACGCAGGGAGTTACGACCGTGGCAAGTGGCAACGCGATCCGTGGAAGCCGGGTCGGCGCCGGGCCGATGGGGGAGGCGGAGCGAGGCGAGTCAGCGCCGCGCCTGCGCGTCTCCTTCTGGTGCTCCAACGGGCACGAGACCCGACCCAGCTTCGCCACCGACGCGCAGATCCCGGACAGTTGGGACTGCCCGCGCTGTGGTTTCCCGGCGGGCCAGGACCGGGACAACCCGCCGGACCCGCCGCGCACCGAGCCGTACAAGACGCACCTCGCGTACGTGCGCGAGCGGCGCAGCGACGCCGACGGCGAGGCCATCCTCGCCGAGGCCCTCGCCAAGCTCCGCGGCGAGATCTGACCCCGGCCGTGCTTGCGGGCGGTCCCCGGCCCTGCCGAGCCGCCCGAGCCGCGCCGGCGGCCCCCTCCTTCTTCCCCGGCACCGGCGGCAGTACCGGCTCCACCGGCAGCGCGCCGTCGCGCGCGCCGGGCCGTCACGCCGCAGGACCGGCCGCCCGATCTGAGGCGGCGGATAGGGCAACCGCCCGAGGTGCCCCGGGCACCCGCGTACCTACGGTCCCGGCATGCGATCCGGGACCACCCACCCGCGGCAGACCGCCGCACCTGCCTGGCGCGGCGGCTTCGGACGGCTGTGGGCCGCCGCCGCCGTCTCCCGCTTCGGCGACGCCCTGCGGGGCGCCGCGCTGCCGCTGCTCGCCGTCGAGCTGACCGACTCCGCCCTGCTCGTCGCGCTCGTCACCGCCTGCGGCTTCCTGCCCTGGCTGCTCTTCGGGCTGATCGGCGGCGCCCTCGCGGACCGGGTCGACCAGCGGCGCGCGATGTGGATCACGGACGTGCTGCGCGGACTCCTCATGGCCGCGTTCGCGCTCGCGGTGTGGCAGGAGCGGGCCGGGATCGCCCTGCTCCTCGTCCTCGCCTTCGCGCTCACCGCGCTCCAGACGGTCTTCGACAACGCCGCCACCGCCCTGCTGCCCGCCGTCGTGCCCGCCGCGGCCCTCGGCACCGCGAACGGGCGGCTGCTGGCCGGTCAGGAGGCCGTGCACCGCTTCGCCGGTACGCCGCTGGTGCCCGTGCTCGTCGGCGCCGGGGCGGCCGTGCCGTACGCCGTGGACGCCGTCTCGTACCTGCTGGCCGCCGCCCTGGTCGCCGGCCTGCCGCGGCGTCGGCGGCCCGCCGCCGAGCGGCCCCCGACGCCGCTGCGCCGGGACGTCGCCGACGGGCTGCGCGCCCTGTGGACGGAACCGGTGCTCCGGGGCGTCTGCGCGGCCACCGTCGTCGCCAACACGGGCTTCGGCGCCCTCGTCGCCACCCTCGTGCTGCACCTGACCGGCTGGCTCGGCGCGGGCACCACCGGCTACGCCCTCGCGCTCACCGCGTACGGCATCGGCAGCGTCAGCGGCGGCATGGCCGCGGGCCGGATCGCCGCCGCCCTCGGCGCCCCGCGCACCCTGGTCTGGGCGGGCCTCGCCCAGGCGGCGTGCCTGACCGCCTTCGGCACCGTACGCAGCCTGCCCGCGGCCGGCGCCGCGCTCGCCGTCCTCGGCTTCGCCGGGATGCTCTGGACCGCCACCGAGATCACCGTCCTGCAGCGGCGCAGCCCCGCCGGGGCCATCGGCCGGACCAGCGCCGCGTTCCGTACCCTGTCGATCTCCGTGGTGCCGCTCGGTGCCGTGCTCGGCGGGGTGCTCGCCGGCTCCCTCGGGGAGAACACCCCGGCGCTGGCCGCCGCCGTCCTCACCGGCCTCGGGGTGGCCGCGCTCGGACCGGCGGCGCGCTCCGGGATCAATTAGGTTGGACGGCATGGCCGACACCACGTCACGCACCAGGCTCGACCAGACCCCCGAGTGGCACGCACTCGCCAAGCACCGCGAGGAGTTCGGCGCCACGCACCTGCGCGAGCTGTTCGCCGCCGACCCCGAGCGCGGCCGCCGGTACACGCTCCGCGTCGGCGACCTCTATCTGGACTACTCCAAGCACCTCGTCACCGACGAGACCCTGCGCCTGCTGCGCGAACTGGCCGCCGCGACCGGTGTCGCCGAGCTGCGCGACGCCATGTTCCGCGGCGAGAAGATCAACATCACCGAGGACCGCGCCGTGCTGCACACCGCGCTGCGCGCGCCCAGCGCCGAGACCGTCGAGGTGGACGGGGTGGACGTGGTGCCCGGCGTGCACCACGTGCTGACCCGGATGACCACCTTCGCCGACCGGGTCCGCTCGGGCGACTGGCGCGGCCACACCGGCAAGCCGGTGCGCGCCGTCGTCAACGTCGGGATCGGCGGCTCCGACCTGGGCCCGGCCATGGCGTACGAGGCGCTGCGCGCGTACACCCAGCGGGATCTGACCGTCCGCTTCGTCTCCAACGTCGACGGCGCCGACCTGCACGAGGCCGTGCGGGACCTCGACCCCGAGACCACGCTGTTCGTCATCGCCTCCAAGACCTTCACCACCATCGAGACGATCACCAACGCCACCGCCGCGAAGCGCTGGCTGCTGGCGGGCCTCGGCGCCGGCGACGAGGCGGTCGCCAAGCACTTCGTCGCCCTGTCGACCAATGCGGCGAAGGTCGCCGAGTTCGGCATCGACACGGACAACATGTTCGAGTTCTGGGACTGGGTCGGCGGGCGCTACTCGTACGACTCGGCCATCGGCCTGTCCCTCATGGTGGCCATCGGCCCGGTCGCCTTCCGCGAGATGCTGGCCGGCTTCCGGCTCGTCGACGAGCACTTCCGCACCGCGCCGCCGGAGGAGAACGCGCCGCTGCTGATGGGCCTCCTCGGCATCTGGTACGGCGACTTCTTCGACGCGCAGTCGCACGCCGTGCTCCCGTACAGCCACTACCTGTCGAAGTTCACCGCCTACCTCCAGCAGCTCGACATGGAGTCCAACGGCAAGGCCACCGACCGCCGCGGCGAGCGCGTCGGCTGGCAGACCGGGCCCGTGGTCTGGGGCACGCCCGGCACCAACGGCCAGCACGCGTACTACCAACTGCTCCACCAGGGCACCAAGATGATCCCCGCCGACCTGATCGGCTTCGCCCGGCCGGTCCCCGGGCTGGGCGAGCTGACCGGGCAGCACGACCTGCTGATGGCCAACCTCTTCGCCCAGGGACAGGCGCTCGCCTTCGGCAAGACGGCGGCGGAGGTGGCGGCCGAGGGCGTCCCCGAGGCGCAGGTGCCGCACCGGACGTTCCCGGGCAACCACCCGACGACGACGATCCTCGCCGACGGCCTCACGCCCTCGGTGCTGGGGCAGCTCGTCGCGCTCTACGAGCACAAGGTCTTCGTGCAGGGCGCGGTGTGGGACATCGACTCCTTCGACCAGTGGGGCGTCGAGCTGGGCAAGGTGCTGGCCAAGCGGCTGGAGCCGGTGCTCACGGACGGCACGGAGGTCGACGGTCTGGACGGCTCGACCCTCGCGCTGGTCGATGCCTACCGGGCGCTGAGGGGGCGCTGACCTGCGGCGTTCGGCGGCGCTCGGCTCGCGTGCCGGGGGTTCGCACGGCAGGCTGAGGGAATGCGGGCGCTTCGCGGTCACTACGCCTACTGGGCCGGAGGGCTCTTCCTGATCGCCGTGACCGCCGTCGACCTCTCGACATCACGCGGCAGCTCGCTGGCCGCTCTGTTCGCGGTCGTACCGGCGCTCGTCGCGGTCAACGGCACGCGCCGGGCGATCTTCGTCTCCGGCGCGGTCGCGATGGTCATGGGCGGCTTGCTGAGCTGGTGGAACTTTCACGCGTTCGACCTGGACTTCGCCGCCCGCGTCCTCGGGATCCTCGGTGCGATCGGGATCGGGCTGCTCGTGCACCGGGAGCGCCTGGTACGCGAGAGGCAGCTCGGCAGCGTCACCCGGGTCGCCAACGTCGTCCAGCAGGCCCTGCTGCCCGCGCCGCCCGCCCGGGCCGGGCCACTGGACGTGGCGCACTCGTACCAGTCCGCCGCGGACGAGGCGATGATCGGGGGCGACTTCTACAAGGTTCTCTGCACCCGCTGGGGCGTGCGCGTCGTCATCGGCGACGTGCGCGGCCACGGCCTCGGCGTCGTCCGCACCACCGGCATGGTGATCGCCGCCTTCCGCGAGGCCGCGCACGAGGAGCCGGAGCTGAACCGGATCGCCGCCCGCATGGACCGCAGCCTCGCGCGCGACGGCGGCCCCGAGGACTTCGCCACCGTGCTGCTGCTGACGATCTCCGCGGAGGGCCTGTGCCGGGCCCGTAACCACGGCCACCCCCCGCCGCTGCTGCGCAGCGCAGCGGGCCGCGTCCGCGAGGCCGACCTGCACGGCGGCCCGCCGCTGGGTCTCGGTCTGGCGCGGTCCCTCCAGGACGTGGAGGAGACCACCATGGCGCTCGCCGAGGGCGCCGAGCTGCTGCTGGCCACCGACGGCGTGCTGGAGGCGCGCAGCGCGGCGGGCGAGTTCTTCCCGCTGGCGGAGCGCTACGCCCGCGCGCCGCGCGAGCGCCCGCCGGCCGACGTGCTGGCCGCGCTGCGGCACGACCTCGAGGACTGGGCGCCCGACCTGCACGACGACTCGGCGCTGGTGCTGCTGCGCTACGCCCCGCGGCGGATCCGGCCCGCGTAGCGGGCCTCCAGGGCGGCGTTGTGCGCGTCGCCCTCGGGGATGTTCGCCGACAGGTACACCGGCGGCGTCACGCCGCGCTCCAGCAGCAGCCGGACCGCCTCGGCCACGACCTGCTGCACGAGCAGGGCGCCGGTGATCGACGACACCGCGCAGGCCGTGCCGCCGCCGGGCAGGGTGAGGACGGAGTCGCCGAAGGGGGCGCCGTTGTCGAGCACCACGTCGGCGTGGTCGGTCAGCCGCTTGCCCGAGGGGTGGCGGGACTCGGCGCGGGCGCCGTGGGAGAGCGAGGTGACGGCGATGAGCGGGTGCCCCTGCTCCTTCACGACGGCGGCCATCTCCACGACGCAGCCGTTGATGCCGGAGTTCGAGGCGATGACGAAGGCGTCGGCGGGGTGCGGTGCGGCCAGCTCGTATAGCCGGCGGGCGGTGGCGGGGTCGCGCTCCAGCTTGGCGTCGGAGAGCAGCGCCGGGGGCTCGCCGCCGTAGATCACGAGATCCCGCAGGGCGATCTTGTTCGTCGGTACGAAGCCGCCGGCGCGGCCGGCGATCTCGGTCGCCAGCGACTCGGAGTGCCCGGTGCCGAACGCCTGGATCACGCCGTCGCCGCCCAGCGCGTCCGCGAACACCGTCGCGGCGGCGCCGACCTCGGCGCGCTGCCCCTCGGCGACCCGCCGGAGTGAGGTCAGGGCGGCGGCGGTGAAGGCGGCTGCGCTGATCGGCTTGAGGGTCATCGGTGCTCCCGGGAGTGGTCTGGACAACAGGCCGTACGCGGGGTCAATCTCAGGCAGTCGCGCGCGGCGCGTCAAGGGTGCGGTGCGGGGCCGACCACCGGGAGCGGGCAGTGGAGAAGCTGGTCATCGGCATCGACGTGGGCGGGACGAGGATCCGCGCGGCGCTCGCGCGCTCGGCGGGCGGCGGAGTGCTGCGGACGGCGTCGGCCGGGGCGGGAAACCCGCGCTCGGTGCCGCCGGAGGTGCTGGCGTCCCGGCTGGCGGCGTGCGTGGCGCCGCTGGCGGAGGCGGCGGAGGCGCCGGGCACGGGACCTATCGCGGCGGTGGTCGCGGGCGTCGCCGGTGCGGAGCCCCGCAACCCGGACGACGCGGGCACGCGGGTGGCGCACGCGGCCCTGCGCACGGCGCTGCGCCGGGGCGGGGTCCGGCCGGTGCCGCTGCAGATCCGCGGCGACACGGAGATCGCCTTTGCGGCGGGCCCGGACGCGCCTTCGGAGGGGGTCGTGGCCATCGCCGGCACGGGTGCGTGCGCGGCCCGGATCACGGGCCGGCGGCAGACGGCGACGATCGACGGCCACGGCTGGCTCCTGGGCGACGAGGGCAGCGGCTTCTGGATCGCCCGGCAGGCGCTGCGAGCGGCGCTGCGGTCCCTGGACGGCAGGGGCCCGGCGACTTCGCTGGCGGGGCTGCTGACGGCGGCGACGGGCGGCGGAGAGCCGGGGGAGCGGGGAGCAGGCGCGGAGGCTCCTGGGCGGGCGGCGGCCGGCCCGGTGGTACGGATCGCGCTGGTGGATGCCGGGTTCGCGGGGGGCGCCGGTGGAGATCGCGCGGCTGTGCCCGGTGGTCGTACGGGCCGCGGCGGCCGGTGACGCGGTGGCCGGGGCGATCCTCGACGAGGCCGCGGACCACCTCGCGGAGACGGTCGCGGTGCTCGCCCCCGCGCCCGGCGAGCCCCTGGTCACCACCGGCGCGCTCCTCGCCCCCGCGGGCCCCCTCCTGCCCCGCTTCACGGCACGCATGCGCCCGTACGACGTGACCCCGGCCCCGGTTCCGGACGGCCTGGCGGGCGCGGTGGCGCTGGCCCGGACGATGCTCTGACGCGAGCCCTCACCCGCGCGTACCGCTGCCCGTCCTCCCGCGGCGTCCGCGCGCTACGGCGACGCCGGCGGGTACAGGGCCGGGGGGAGCAGGGCCGCGGCGGGGCGGTCCAGGAGCCAGAGAGTGCGGGTCCGGCCGCGGGCGCCCGCCGCCGGCGTCTGGATCTCGCCCGCGCCCGACAGCGCCATCGCCGCCGCCCGCGCCTTGTCCTCGCCCGCCGCCAGCAGCCACACCTCCCGCGCCGCCCTGATCGCCGGCAGCGTCAGCGAGATCCGCGTCGGCGGCGGCTTCGGCGCCCCGTGGACGCCGACGACCGTGCGCTCCGTCTCCCGTACCCCCGGCAGCTCGGGGAAGAGCGACGCGACGTGCGTGTCCGGGCCCACGCCCAGCAGCAGCACGTCGAACGCCGGGACCGGCCCGTGGTCCTCCGGCCGGGCCGCGGCGGCCAGTTCGCGCGCGTACGCCGCCGCCGCCGCGTCCGCGTCGGCGCCGAACGCCGCCTGCGCCGCCGGCATCTCGTGCACCCGCGCGGGGTCGAGCGGCACCGCGTCCAGCAGTGCCTCCCCGGCCTGGGTCGCATTGCGGTCGGGGTGGCCCGCGGGCAGGAAGCGCTCGTCGCCCCACCACAGGTCCAGCCGCGACCAGTCGACCGCGTCCCGGGCCGGGGCGGCGGCGAGCGCCGTCAGCAGGCCGTTGCCGTTGCGACCGCCCGTGAGCACGACCGACGCCGCGCCCCGGGCGGACTGCGCGTCCACGACCTTCGTGATCAGCCGGGCGGCGGCCGCCTCGGCCATCAGCTCCTTGTCGCGGTGGACGACGATCTGCGGCGTGCTCACGGCGCCCCGTTCACGACGACTTCGCCGAGGAGGACTTCACCGCGGCCTTCTTCGCCGGCTGCTTCTTCGGCGCCGCCTTCTTCGCGGCCCCGGCCCCGGCTTCCGCCTCCGCTACGTCCGCCTCCACGGCCCCCGCGGGCGCCAGCCGCTCCACGCCGTACGCCACCGCCTGCGCGTACGCCTCGTCGGGGTCGAGACGCCGCAGCTCCTCCGCGATCAGCTCCGCCGTCGTGCGCCGCTTGAGCGCCACGTGCCGCTCCGGCTGCCCCGGCACCGCCAGCTCCGCCAGCGCGCCGTTCGGCCGGTCGAGGCAGATCACCCCGTCCGTCGTCAGCAGCCGCACCGCGGTCAGCCCCGGGCCCGGCGAGCCGGTGCGCTCCACCGGCACCCGCAGCCGTTCGGCCAGCCACAGCGCGAGCAGCTCCGAGGAGGGGTTGTACTCCTCGCCCTCCACCACCGCCGACTCGATGGCCGCGTGCCGCTGGTCGAGCGCCGCCGCGAGCATGCTGCGCCACGGCGTGATCCGCGTCCACGCCAGGTCGGTGTCCCCGGGCGCGTACGCCGTGGCCCGCTGCCGCAGCGCGCCGACCGGGTCCTCGCAGGCCGCCGCGTCCGTGATGCGGCGGGTGGCGAGCCGGCCGAGCAGGTCCTCCGCCGGGTTCTCCGGCGCGTCCTCCGGCCACCAGACGACCACCGGCGCGTCCGGCAGCAGCAGCGGCAGCACGACGCTCTCCGGGTGCCCCGCCAGTTCGCCGTGGAGCCGGAGCAGCACCGTCTCGCCGGTGTCCGTCTCGTTGCCGACGCGCACCTCCGCGTCCAGCCGCGCCAGCGCGCGCTCGCGCGGGGAGCGTCCCGGCCGTTTGATGACGACCAGGATCCGCGACGGGTGCTCCTTGGACGCCTGGCTGGCGGCCTTGAGCGCGTCGTAGTGGTTGCCCTCGTCGGTGACGATCACCAGCGTGAGCACCATTCCGACCGCCGGCGTGCCGGTGGCCCGCCGGGCGCCCACGAGCGCGGCGTTGATCTGGGCCGAGGTGGTCTCGGTGAGGTCGATGTTCATGGCCGCCGCCAGCTCCGTCCGTCTCGTGCCAGCATCTCGTCCGCCGCCTTCGGCCCCCAGGTGCCCGCGGTGTACGACGCGGGCTTGCCGTGCCTGGCCCAGTGCTCCTCGATCGGGTCGAGGATCTTCCAGGACAGCTCGACCTCCTGGGGCCGCGGGAAGAGGTTCGCGTCGCCGAGGAGCACGTCCAGCAGCAGCCGCTCGTACGCCTCGGGGCTGGACTCGGTGAAGGACTCGCCGTAGGCGAAGTCCATCGTCACGTCCCGCACCTCCATCGACGTGCCCGGCACCTTGGAGCCGAACCGCACGGTGATGCCCTCGTCCGGCTGGACGCGGATCACCAGGGCGTTCTGGCCCAGCTCCATCGTGTCGGTGGTGTCGAACGGCAGGTGCGGCGCCCGCTGGAAGACGACGGCGATCTCCGTCACCCGGCGGCCGAGCCGCTTGCCGGCACGCAGGTAGAACGGCACGCCCGCCCAGCGGCGGTTGTCGATCTCCAGCTTGATCGCGGCGTAGGTGTCGGTCCCGGAGTGCGGGTCGATGCCCTCTTCCTCCAGGTAGCCGCGGACCTTCTCGCCGCCCTGCCAGCCGGCCGTGTACTGCGCCCGTACGGTGTGCCGGCCCAGGTCCTCCGGCAGCCGCACCGACTCCAGCGCCTTGGTCTTCTCCGCCACCAGCGCCTGCGCGTCGAAGGCGGTCGGCTCCTCCATCGCGGTGAGTGCCAGCAGTTGCAGCAGGTGGTTCTGGATGACGTCACGGGCGGCGCCGATGCCGTCGTAGTACCCGGCGCGGCCGCCGATGCCGATGTCCTCGGCCATGGTGATCTGCACGTGGTCCACGTACGACCGGTTCCAGATCGGCTCGAACATCGTGTTGGCGAAGCGCAGCGCCAGGATGTTCTGGACGGTCTCCTTGCCGAGGTAGTGGTCGATGCGGAAGACCTGGTCGGGCTCGAAGACCTCGTGGACGATCCGGTTGAGCTCCTCCGCGCTCTTCAGGTCGTGCCCGAAGGGCTTCTCGATGACGGCACGCCGCCAGGAGTCGCCGGCCGGGTCGGCCAGGTGGTGCTCCTTGAGCTGCTGGACGACCAGCGGGAAGAACTTCGGCGGCACCGAGAGGTAGAAGGCGAAGTTACCGCCCGTGCCGCGTGCCTTGTCCAGGTCCTCGACGGTGGTGCGCAGCCGCTCGAACGCCTCGTCGTCGTCGAAGTCGCCCTGGACGAACCGGAAGCCCTCGGAGAGCTGCTGCCACACCTCCTCGCGGAACGGCGTGCGCGCGTGCTCCTTGACCGAGTCGTGGACGACCTGCGCGAAGTCCTCGTCCTCCCAGTCGCGGCGGGCGAAGCCGACCAGGGAGAAGCCGGGCGGAAGCAGCCCCCGGTTCGCCAGGTCGTACACGGCGGGCATCAGCTTCTTGCGCGACAGGTCGCCGGTGACGCCGAAGATCACCAGGCCCGAGGGGCCCGCGATCCGCGGCAGCCGCCGGTCCTGCGGGTCCCGCAGCGGGTTGGACTCAGAGCCGGTCACCGTCGACTACGCCCCCTTCGGTACACGGCGCTCCAGCTCCTGCCGCGTGGAGTCGAGCAGGTCGGTCCAGGACTTCGCGAACTTCTCCACGCCCTCGTCCTCCAGCAGGCCGACCACCTCGTCGTACGAGATGCCCACCTTCTCCAGGGCGTCGAGGTCGGCACGGGCCCCGGCGTACGTGCCGCGCACCGCATCGCCCTCGATTCCGCCGTGGTCGGCGACGGCGTGCAGCGTGGACTCCGGCATCGTGTTGACCGTCCCGGGGGCGACCAGGTCGTCCACGTAGAGCGTGTCCTTGTACGCCTTGTCCTTCACGCCCGTCGACGCCCACAGGGGGCGCTGCTTGTGGGCGCCGGCCTTCTCCAGCGCGAGCCAGCGGTCCGAGGAGAAGACCTCCTCGTACGCCTCGTAGGCGAGCCGGGCGTTGGCGACGGCGGCCTTGCCGCGCAGCGCCTTCGCCTCGTCGGTGCCCAGGGCGTCGAGCCGCTTGTCGACCTCGGTGTCCACGCGGGAGACGAAGAACGAGGCGACCGAGCGGATCTCCGCCAGGTCCAGGCCCGCGGCCTTCGCCTGCTCCAGGCCGGCGAGGAACGCGTCCATCACCTCGCGGTAGCGCTCCAGGGAGAAGATCAGCGTGACGTTGACGCTGATGCCCTTGCCGAGCACCTCCGTGATGGCGGGCAGCCCGGCGCGGGTGGCGGGGATCTTCACGAACGTGTTGGGCCGGTCCACCAGCCAGGCAAGCTGCTTGGCCTCGGCGACGGTGGCGGCCGTGTGGTGGGCGAGCCGCGGGTCGACCTCGATGGAGACCCGGCCGTCCTGGCCCTCGGTGGCGTCGAACACCGGGCGGAGCACGTCGGCCGCGTCGCGTACGTCGGCCGTCGTGATCATGCGGACGGCCTCCTCGACGGTGACACCGCGGGTGGCGAGGTCCGTGAGCTGGCCGTCGTAGCCGTCGCCCGCCGAGATGGCCTTCTGGAAGATCGTGGGATTGGTGGTCACGCCCACGACGTGGCTCTCGTCGATCAGTTCGGCGAGGTTGCCGGACGTGATGCGCTTGCGGGACAGGTCGTCGAGCCAGATCGCGACGCCTTCACCGGAGAGGCGCTCGAGTGCGTCGGTCATCGGTATTGCATCTCCTGACATCGTGTCGTCTGTAACCGTCAGCGACTTCCGGCCCGCAGGGATTCCCGGGCGGCGTCGGCGACGGCGTCGGCGGTGAGCCCGTACTCGCGGAACAGGACCTTGTAGTCGGCGGAGGCGCCGAAGTGCTCCAGGGAGACGACGCGTCCGGCGTCCCCGACGAAGCGCCGCCACGTCATCCCGACGCCCGCCTCGACCGCCACCCGGGCCTTCACCGCGGGCGGCAGCACCGCGTCGCGGTACTCCTGCGGCTGCTCGTCGAACCACTCCACGGACGGCATCGAGACCACCCGCACCGGCACGCCCTCGGCCTGCAGCAGCTCGCGGGCGGCGACCGCGAGCTGCACCTCGGAGCCGGTGCCGATGAGGATGACCTGCGGCTCGGTGTCCTCGCCGCCGGGGCCCTCGGCCTCGAACATCACGTAGCCGCCGCGGGCGGTGTCGTCGTTGGCCTCGTACGTCGGCACGCCCTGCCGGGTCAGTGCCAGGCCGTGCGGGGCGCCGACGCCGTACTCCTTGGTGTAGCGGCGCAGTATCTCGCGCCAGGCGATGACCGTCTCGTTGGCGTCCGCCGGGCGGACCACGTTCAGCCCGGGGATGGCGCGGAGGCTCGTCAGGTGCTCGACCGGCTGGTGGGTCGGGCCGTCCTCGCCGAGGCCGACGGAGTCGTGCGTCCACACGTACGTCACCGGCAGGTGCATGAGCGCCGACAGCCGCACCGCGTTGCGCATGTAGTCGGAGAAGACCAGGAAGGTGCCGCCGTAGACACGGGTGTTGCCGTGCAGCGTGATGCCGTTCATGGCGGCGGCCATGGCGTGCTCGCGGATCCCGTTGTGGACGGTCCTGCCGTACGGGTCGGCGTCGGTCAGCGGGTTGTCCGCGGGCAGGAACGAGGTCGAGCCGGGGATGGTGGTGTTGTTGGAGCCGGCGAGGTCGGCCGAGCCGCCCCAGAGTTCCGGCACCACCGGGCCGAGCGCCTTCAGCACCTCGCCCGACGCCTTGCGGGTGGCGACGGCCTTGCCGGCGGGGAATGTCGGCAGCTTGTCCGCCCAGCCCGCGGGCAGTTCGCCCGCGCGGATCCGGTCGAACTCCGCGGCGCGCTCGGGGTGGGCCTCCCGCCAGGCGGTGAACTGCTTGTCCCACTTGGCGTGCGCCTCCGCGCCGCGCGCGCCCAGCGCGCGGGCGTGCGCGAGCACGTCACCGTCGACCTCGAAGTGCCGTTCGGGGTCGAAGCCGAGGACCCGCTTGGTCGCGGCGACCTCCTCCGCGCCCAGCGCCGAGCCGTGCGCGGCCTCGGTGTTCTGCGCGTTCGGCGCCGGCCAGGCGATGATCGAGCGGGCGGCGATGAACGACGGCCGGTCGGTGACCGCCCTGGCCTCCTGGAACGCCCGGTACAGCGCCTGGGGGTCGAGGTCGCCGTTCGGCTTCTGCGCGACGCGCTGGACGTGCCAGCCGTACGCCTCGTACCGCGCGACGGTGTCCTCGGAGACGGCGGCGGCGGTGTCGCCCTCGATGGAGATGTGGTTGTCGTCCCAGAGCAGTATGAGGTTGCCCAGCTTCTGGTGGCCGGCCAGCGAGGACGCCTCGTGCGAGATGCCCTCCTGGAGGCAGCCGTCGCCCGCGATCACCCAGATGTGGTGGTCGAACGGGGAGGTGCCGGCGGGGGCGTCGGGGTCGAAGAGGCCGCGCTCGTAGCGCGCGGACATCGCCATGCCGACGGCGTTGGCGACGCCCTGGCCGAGCGGCCCGGTCGTCGTCTCGACGCCGGCGGTGTGCCCGTACTCGGGGTGCCCGGGGGTCTTGGAGCCCCAGGTGCGGAACGCCTCCAGGTCGGCCAGCTCAAGGCCGAACCCGCCCAGGTAGAGCTGGGTGTAGAGGGTCAGGCTGGAGTGGCCGGCGGAGAGGACGAAGCGGTCCCGGCCGGTCCACTGCGGGTCGGCGGGGTCGTGCCGCATCACCTTCTGGAAGAGCGTGTACGCGGCGGGGGCCAGGCTCATCGCCGTGCCGGGGTGGCCGTTGCCGACCTTCTGTACGGCGTCCATTGCCAGAACGCGAGCGGTGTCCACCGCGCGGTCGTCCAGTTCGTTCCACTCGAAGTCGGTGGTCGGCTGCGTGCTCACCCTTGTTCAGGGCTCCTCTCTCCACGGTCGGGAACTCCGGCGACCGGAAAGCACCGGGCGCCTTCGAGCCTATCCCGCTGAAATCCAGAGTGCCGTTGCCGGGCCGGTCGCGCCTGCCGGACGGCGCCCGCGCGCACCGCCCCCGGGGCCGGTGCGCGCGGCCCCAACACGGGGCACCCCCCGCGCGGGGGGCCGATACGCAGCGTCTACAGTGACGACGTACAGAATCCCTTGACCCCGAGCAGAGGTGTCCGTGACGGCCGTCGAATCCCGACCCGCAGGGGTACTCGGGCAGGGCACTGCGCACCGGCCGACCGGTGCCCGGGTGAAGGCGTTCGTGGCGCTGACCAAGCCGCGCATCATCGAGCTGCTGCTCATCACCACCGTTCCGGTGATGTTCCTGGCCGCCGAGGGCGTGCCCGACCTGTGGCTGGTGCTCGCCACCTGTATCGGCGGCTATCTGTCCGCCGGCGGTGCCAACGCGCTGAACATGTACCTGGACCGGGACATCGACGCGCTGATGCACCGCACCGAGCAGCGGCCGCTGGTGACCGGGATGGTCCGGCCCGCGGAGGGGCTGGCCTTCGGCCTGGCCCTGACGGTGGTCTCGACCGTGTGGTTCGCCACACTCGTCAACCCGCTGTCGGCGGCGCTCGCGCTCGGCGCGAACCTCTTCTACGTCCTCGTCTACACGATGCTGCTGAAGCGGCGCACCTCGCAGAACATCGTCTGGGGCGGCATCGCCGGCTGCATGCCGGTCGCCATCGGCTGGTCCGCGGTGACGAACTCCGTCTCCTGGGCGTCGCTGATCCTCTTCCTGGTGATGTTCTTCTGGACGCCGCCGCACTACTGGCCACTGTCGATGAAGGTCAAGGACGACTACGCGCGCGTCAAGGTGCCGATGCTGCCGGTGGTGGCGTCGAACAAGGTCGTGGCGCGGCAGATCGTCGCCTATAGCTGGGTGATGGTCGCCGTCTCCCTGCTGCTGTGGCCGCTGGGCTACACCGGCTGGTTCTACCCGGTGGTGGCCGCGGTGCTCGGCGCGGTGTGGCTGCGCGAGGCGCACGGGCTGCTGCGGCGGGCGAAGAGCGGGGTCGTGGGCGCGAAGCTCAAGGAGATGCGGCTCTTCCACTGGTCGATCACCTATGTGTCGCTGCTGTTCATCGCGGTGGCCGTGGACCCCTTCCTGCGCTGAGTCCTTCCTGCGCCGACTTACCGGCGGGTAGCATCTGCGCCATGAGCAACGACGACCGCAGGACCCGCAAGCTCACCCGGCAGATCGAGTCCTTCGCCGGCCGCCACGGCGGCGCGCGGGGACAGGTCGCGTACCTCGGCGAGCCGGGTGCGCGGCTGGTGCTGGTCGGGGCGGACGGCACGTGGGGCGACCTGGTGGCGCCGAGCATGCGCAGTGCGACGGCGGCGGCGGAGGCCGCGGGGGTGGCGCTGCAGGAGGACTTCGACGGCGACCTGGCGGCGGGGGTACGGACCGGCCCGTACGAGTGGACGCGGATGGCCGGAATGCAGATGGGCGGCCACGCCAGCCCGGCTGCGCCGGGCAGCGAGCCCGAAGCGGAGCCGGCCGCGGCGGGCGAGGAGGCGACGGCCTCCGGCGGGGGAGCCGAGCAGAGCGAACCGTCCGCGTCCGAGCCGGCCGAGTCGGCGGGGAAGGCCGGCACGGACGGTGCCGGGGGTACGGAAGGCGGCGGCGTGAAGTCCGGGGACGGCCCGGCCGTGGGAGCCCGCGGTGACGGCGGGGCGGGTAGCGCAGAGGGCGGCGGGGAGAAGGGCTCCTGACCTCCACCCCGTGGGTGGTCCCCGTCCCGCCGGAGGCGTTCCGCGCTACGAGGCCGTGGAGCCCACCGGCCGCACCTCAGCCGGCGTCGCCGCCGAAGGCGAAGCCGCGGGCGCCACCTCCGGCCGGTGCCGCAGCGAGACCGCCACCCGCAGCACCGCGATCCACACCAGCGTCGAACCGAACAGGTGGATCATGACCAGGAATTCGGGCACGTCGGTCAGGTACTGCGCGTAGCCGACGACGGCCTGCGACATCAGCACCCAGAACAGGTCCCGGGTCCGGGACAGCGGCCCCGGCGGGCCGTCGACGAGCTTCAGCGTCACCCAGATCGCGATCGTCAGGGCGACCACCGTCCATGCCGTGAACGAGTGCACCTTCGCCGCGTGGTCCCAGCTGATCCACCCCATCCGGGGCACGTCGCTGGAGTCGCCCGCGTGCGGCCCGGTGCCGGTCACGACGGTGCCCGCGGCCAGCAGCAGGACGGACACCGCCACCAGCGCCCTGGTCAGCCGGCGCACCACGGCGCCGACGAGCAGGTCGGGCCCGCCGTCGCCCTCGCGGGCGCGGTGCCAGGTGAGGTACGTGATCGTGATCAGCCCGGTGGCGAGCAGGAAGTGCGCGGCGACGGTGTACGGGTTCAGCTCCGTGAGCACCGCGGCGCCGCCGAGGACGGCGTTGCCCATGACCACCCAGAACTGCACCCAGCCCAGCCGCGTCAGCTCGCGGCGCCACGGCTTGGTGGCGCGGGCGGCGACGATGGCCCAGCCGACGGCGGCGCACAGCACGTACGTGAGCAGCCGGTTGCCGAACTCGATGGCGCCGTGCACACCCATCTCGGACGTCGCCAGGAGGCTGTCGTTCGAGCACTTGGGCCACGTGTCGCAGCCGAGCCCGGAGCCGGTCAGCCGGACGGCGCCCCCGGTGACGACGATGACGATGCTCATCAGCAGTGCGGAGAGCGTCGCGCGCTGGACCGTCTTCTGCGTCGGGGTCCAGCGCTCGGCGATGAGGGCGAGGGGGTTCTGCACGGCGCCTATCGTATGCCGCCCCTTGTGCGCGGTTTCACGAGGGGGGAGCCGCCCGTTTCCGTACGCCCGCAGGACCCGGCCGGGTCACTCCCAGCGGAAGAACCGCGCGGCGGCGGCGAGTCCCAGCACCGCCCAGCCGGCCAGCAGCCCCACCTCGCCCCACGGCATGCCGCCGCCGTCCTGGAGGACGCCCCGCAGCCCGTCCGACAGGGCTGCGACGGGCAGCACTTCGAGCACCGCGCGGGCGCCGTCGGGGAACTTCTCCAGCGGCACGATCACGCCGCCCGCCACCAGCAGCAGGACGAAGACGAGGTTCGCCGCGGCGAGCGTCGCCTCCGCGCGCAGCGTGCCGGCCATCAGCAGCCCCAGGCCGGAGAACGCTGCTGTGCCCAGCGCGACGAGCAGCACCACGGCGAGCGCGCCGCCGGCACCGCCGCGCGGCGACCAGCCGAGCGCCAGCGCGATGGCGGTCAGGAGCACGAGCTGCAGCACGATCGTGGCCAGCACCGCCGCCGCCTTCGCCGCCATCAGCCCGGCGCGCGGCAGCGGCGAGGCGCCGAGCCGCTTCAGCACGCCGTAGCGGCGGTCGAAGCCGGTGCCGATGGCCTGGCCGGTGAAGGCGGTGGCCAGGACGGCGAGCGCGATGGCGCCGGGGGCGAGGAAGTCGACGCGCTGGCCGGGTCCCGTGTCGACGACGTCGACCGTGCTGAAGAGCAGCAGGAGCACGGCCGGGATGATCATGGTGAGGAGCACCTGCTCGCCGTTGCGCAGGAGCAGCCGCGTCTCCAGCCCCGCCTGCGCGGCGACCATGCGGCGCAGCGGCGCCGCCCCGGGACGGGGCGCGTAGACGCCGGTCCCCGCCTGCCGAGCACTCATGCGCGCAGATCCTTCCCCGTCAGCTCCAAGAAGACGTCCTCCAGCGTGCGCCGCTCCACCGTCATCTGCTCCGGCAGCACCCCGTTCTGCGCGCACCAGGTCGTGACCGTGGCCAGCAGCTCCGGATTGATCTCACCGGTTATCCGGTACGAGCCGGGGACCAGTTCCAGCGCCGCGGTCTCCGCCGGCAGCGCCTTCAGCAGCGAGCCGAGGTCGAGCCCCGCCCGGCCGGTGAAGCGCATGGTGTTCTCCGCGCCGCCGCGGCACAGCTCGTCGGGAGCGCCCTCGACCAGCAGCCGGCCGCCGTCGATGATCGCGACCTTGTCGGAGAGCTGTTCCGCCTCGTCCATGTGGTGGGTGGTGAGGACCACGGACACCCCGTCGGCGCGCAGCTCGCGGATCAGCTCCCAGGTGGCGCGGCGGGCCTGCGGGTCGAGGCCCGCCGTCGGCTCGTCGAGGAAGACCAGCTCGGGGCGGCCGACGACGGCCATGGCGAGCGCGAGGCGCTGCTGCTGGCCGCCGGAGAGCCGGCGGTAGGGCGTGCGGCCGCAGGAGCCGAGGCCCAGCCGCTCGATCAACGCGACGACGTCGAGGGGGTGGGCGTGCAGCCGGGCGACGTGCCGCAGCATCTCCTCGGCGCGGGCGGCGGGGTAGACGCCGCCGGACTGCAGCATCACGCCGACCCGGGGGCGCAGCTCGGCGGCGTCCGCGAGGGGGTCGCGGCCGAGGACGCGGACGGTGCCGGCGTCCGGTCGGCGGTAGCCCTCGCAGATCTCCACGGTGGTCGTCTTGCCCGCGCCGTTGGGGCCGAGGACGGCGGTGACGTCGGCGCGGGCGGCGGTCAGGTCGAGCCCGGCGACGGCGGTCTTCCCGCCGTACCGCTTGACGAGGCCGGACACCGCGACGGCCGCGTCGGTGGAGGGCTGTTGCATGAGTGCGAGTCTAAAGAGCCCGCGGGCCCGGCCGTCGCCGCCCCGGGAGGGTTCACGCCAGGGGCGGGCGGATCCCGTACAGAACTTAGGTAACCCTAAGTGACGCATTCCACCGCACGGTGATCGAGACCCGGCTTGTCGCGCCCCGGCGAATTAAGCAACAATGGCGTTGTGAAAAACGTGGACCCGGGTGGGAGCACGGCGAAGGAGCAGGCGGCCGGGCCGGCCGCCGGCGCCGTCGTGCCCGGTGACGGGACGCGCAACCGCGTGGCCCGCTCCATCCTCGACCACGGCCCGTCGACCGCCGCCGACCTGGCCCACCGGCTCGAACTCACCCCCGCCGCCGTCCGGCGGCACCTTGACGTGCTCGTCGCCGAGGGCATCGTGGAACCCCGTGACCAGCGGGTCTACGGGACCCGCGGCCGCGGCCGGCCGGCCAAGGTCTTCGCCTTGACCGACTGCGGCCGCGACGCCTTCGACCACGCGTACGACCAGCTCGCCGCCGACGCACTGCGCTGGATCGCCCAGAGCGCGGGCGGCGGCGTGCGGGGCGAGGCGGCCGTCGCCGCCTTCGCCCGCGACCGGGTCGCCGAGCAGGCCGAGCGGTACGCCGCGGAGCTGGCCGGCATGCCGCCCGAGAGCCGGGTCGAGGCCCTCGCCCGGCTGCTCTCCGAGGACGGGTACGCTGCCACCGCGCGCAGCGCGCCCGGAGCCCCCGGCGAGCAGCTCTGTCAGCACCACTGCCCGGTGGCGCACACCGCCGAGCAATACCCGCAGCTCTGCGAGGCGGAGACCGAGGTCTTCTCCCGCTTGCTCGGCACCCATGTGCAGCGTCTGGCCACCATCGCCCACGGCGACGGGGTGTGTACGACGTTCGTCCCCGAAATCCGCGAGCCCCACGCTCGCAGGCAGCCACCGACATCCGGGAGGAACCCCGCATGACTGCGCCCATCGAGACCGCTCCGGAGCATCCCGAGCTCGAAGGACTGGGACGCTACGAGTACGGCTGGGCCGACTCCGACGCGGCCGGCGCCGCCGCGAAGCGCGGCCTGTCCGAGGACGTCGTCCGGGACATCTCCAGCAAGAAGTCCGAGCCCGACTGGATGCTGAAGACCCGGCTGAAGGGCCTGCGGCTGTTCGGCAAGAAGCCCATGCCCACCTGGGGCTCCGACCTCTCCGGCATCGACTTCGACAACATCAAGTACTTCGTCCGGTCCACCGAGAAGCAGGCCCAGTCCTGGGAGGACCTGCCGGAGGACATCAAGAACACCTACGACAAGCTCGGCATCCCCGAGGCGGAGAAGCAGCGCCTGGTCGCCGGCGTCGCCGCGCAGTACGAGTCGGAGGTCGTCTACCACCAGATCCGTGAGGACCTGGAGGAGCAGGGCGTCGTCTTCCTGGACACCGACACCGCGCTCAAGGAGCACCCGGAGCTGTTCAAGGAGTACTACGGCACGGTCATCCCGCCCGGTGACAACAAGTTCGCCTCCCTCAACACCGCGGTCTGGTCCGGCGGCTCGTTCATCTACGTCCCCAAGGGCGTGCACGTCGAGATCCCGCTGCAGGCGTACTTCCGGATCAACACCGAGAACATGGGCCAGTTCGAGCGGACGCTGATCATCGTCGACGAGGGCGCGTACGTGCACTACGTCGAGGGCTGCACCGCGCCGATCTACCAGTCGGACTCGCTGCACTCGGCGGTCGTCGAGATCATCGTGAAGAAGAACGCCCGCTGCCGGTACACCACGATCCAGAACTGGTCGAACAACGTGTACAACCTGGTCACCAAGCGCGCGGTGGCCTACGAGGGCGCGACCATGGAGTGGGTCGACGGCAACATCGGCTCCAAGGTCACCATGAAGTACCCGGCGATCTACCTGATGGGCGAGCACGCCAAGGGCGAGACGCTGTCCGTCGCCTTCGCCGGCGAGGGCCAGCACCAGGACGCCGGCGCCAAGATGGTGCACATGGCGCCGAACACGTCGTCCAACATCGTCTCCAAGTCGGTGGCGCGGGGCGGTGGGCGGACCTCGTACCGCGGCCTGATCGAGATCGGCGAGGGCGCGGAGAACTCGAAGTCCAACGTCCTCTGCGACGCGCTCCTGGTCGACACGATCTCCCGCTCTGACACCTACCCGTACGTCGACGTCCGCGAGGACGACGTGACGATGGGCCACGAGGCGACCGTCTCCAAGGTCAGCGACGACCAGCTCTTCTACCTGATGCAGCGCGGCCTGTCCGAGGACGAGGCGATGGCGATGATCGTCCGCGGCTTCGTCGAGCCGATCGCCAAGGAGCTGCCGATGGAGTACGCGCTGGAGCTCAACCGGCTGATCGAGCTGCAGATGGAGGGCGCGGTCGGCTAGCCGGCCGCCGTACGCCCGCACAGGCCGGAACAGCCTCCGAGACGATTCCCGAGAAAGCGAGTACGAGAACAGTCATGGCCGACGCCCAGAAGATCCCGGCCGGCTCCACCGCCGCCGGAAGCATCGCGGTGGCCGCCGAGTCCACCGTGGCCACCAGGATGAGCGCCCCGCCGTCCTTCGACGTGGCCGACTTCCCGGTCCCGCACGGCCGGGAGGAGGAGTGGCGCTTCACCCCGCTGGAGCGGACCCGCGGCCTGCACGACGGCAGCGCCACCGCCACCGGCGAGCCCAAGACGGCCATCACCGCGCCCGACGGCGTCACCGTCGAGACCGTCGGCCGCGACGACGCCCGGCTGGGCCGGGCCGGCACCCCGGTGGACCGGATCGCCGCCCAGGCGTACTCCTCGTTCGAGAAGGCCACGGTCGTGACCGTGCCGAAGGACACGCAGCTCACCGAGCCGATCCGGGTCTCGGTGCACGGGGAACACCGGAACGGAGAGGCAGTCGTCTCGTACGGGCACCAGCTCATCGAGCTGGGCGCCTTCGCCGAGGCCGTCGTCGTCATCGACCACACCGGCGACGCGGTGCTCGCCGAGAACACCGAGTACGTGCTCGGCGACGGCGCCAAGCTCACCGTCGTCTCCGTGCAGGACTGGGCCGACGGGGCCGTGCACGTCGCGCAGCAGTCCGCGCTCATCGGCCGGGACGCCAGCTTCAAGTCCGTGATCGTCACCTTCGGCGGCGACCTGGTCCGGCTGCACCCCCGGGCGCACTACGCGGGCCCGGGCGCCGAGGCCGAGCTGTACGGGCTGTACTTCACCGACGCGGGACAGCACCAGGAGCACCGCCTGTTCGTCGACCACGACGCCCCGCACTGCCGGAGCAATGTGGCGTACAAGGGCGCGCTCCAGGGTGCCGACGCGCACGCCGTGTGGATCGGCGACGTGCTGATCCGCAAGCGCGCCGAGGGCACCGACACGTACGAGCTCAACCGCAACCTGGTGCTCACCGACGGTGCCCGCGTCGACTCGGTGCCCAACCTGGAGATCGAGACCGGCGAGATCGTCGGCGCGGGCCACGCGTCGGCCACCGGCCGCTTCGAGGACGAGCAGCTCTTCTACCTGATGGCCCGCGGCATCCCGGCCGACGAGGCCCGCAGGCTTGTCGTCCGCGGCTTCTTCGCCGAGCTGGTGCAGCAGATCGGCATCGAGGACGTCGAGCAGCGCCTGATCGAGAAGATCGAGGCCGAGCTGGAGGCGTCCGTGGCATGACCGACACGACCAACGCGACGTACGTACGCGCCTGTGCGCTGAGCGAGCTGGAGGAGGACCTCCCCAAGCGGGTGGACCTCGCCGGCACGCCGGTGTCGGTCGTGCTCACCGGGGACGAGGTGTTCGCGATCTACGACATCTGCTCGCATGCGAACGTCTCGCTCTCCGAAGGCGAGGTGGAGGACTGCCAGATCGAGTGCTGGCTGCACGGCTCCACCTTCGACCTGCGTACCGGCAAGCCCTCCGGGCTGCCCGCGACGCGCCCCGTCCCCGTGTACCCCGTCAAGATCGAAGGGGACGACGTGCTCGTCTCCGTCACCCAGGAGTCCTGAAGGCACCATGGCAACGCTTGAAATCCGCGACCTGCACGTCTCCGTCGAGGCCGACAACGCCACGAAGGAGATCCTCAAAGGCGTCGACCTGACCGTGAAGCAGGGCGAGACTCACGCCATCATGGGCCCCAACGGCTCCGGCAAGTCCACCCTGGCGTACTCCGTCGCCGGCCACCCCAAGTACCAGATCACCTCCGGGACCGTCACCATCGACGGCGAGGACGTGCTGGAGATGAGCGTCGACGAGCGCGCCCGCGCCGGCCTCTTCCTCGCCATGCAGTACCCGGTCGAGGTCCCCGGCGTCACCGTCTCCAACTTCCTGCGCACCTCCGCCACCGCCATCCGCGGCGAGGCACCCAAGCTCCGCACCTGGGTCAAGGAGGTCAAGGAGGCGATGGAGCGGCTGAACATCGATCCCGCCTTCGCCGAGCGCAACGTCAACGAGGGCTTCTCCGGCGGTGAGAAGAAGCGCCACGAGATCCTCCAGCTCGAACTCCTCAAGCCGAAGATCGCGATTCTCGACGAGACCGACTCGGGCCTGGACGTCGACGCGCTGCGCATCGTCTCCGAGGGCGTCAACCGGATCCGCGAGAGCGGCGAGGTCGGCACCCTCCTGATCACCCACTACACCCGCATCCTGCGCTACATCAAGCCCGACCACGTGCACGTCTTCGCGGGCGGCCGGATCGCCGAGTCCGGCGGCCCGGAGCTGGCGGACAAGCTGGAGGAAGAGGGCTACGCAGCGTATGCCAAGGGCGGCCCCGTGAGCGGAGCGAACAATCAGGGGGAGGTAGCGTGACCCCACTGCCGGGCCTCCTCGACACCGAGGCGATCCGCAAGGACTTCCCGATCCTGGACCGCACGGTCCACGACGGGAAGAAGGTCGTGTACCTGGACAACGCGGCGACCTCGCAGAAGCCGCGCCAGGTGCTCGACGCGTTGAACGCGTACTACGAGCGGCACAACGCCAACGTGCACCGCGGTGTACACGTCCTCGCCGAGGAGGCCACGGCGCTGTACGAGGGCGCGCGTGACAAGGTCGCCGCCTTCGTCAACGCGCCCAGCAGGGACGAGGTGGTCTTCACCAAGAACGCCTCCGAGTCGCTGAACCTCGTGGCCAACATGCTGGGCTTCGCCGACGAGCCGTACCGCGTGGACCGCGACACGGAGATCGTCATCACGGAGATGGAGCACCACTCCAACATCGTCCCGTGGCAGCTGCTCGCGCAGCGCACGGGTGCGAAGCTGAAGTGGTTCGGCCTCACCGACGACGGCCGCCTCGACCTGAGCGACCTGGACGAGGTCATCACGGAGAAGACGAAGGTCGTCTCCTTCGTGCTGGTCTCCAACATCCTCGGCACGCACAACCCCGTCGAGGCCATCGTCCGGCGCGCCCAGGAGGTCGGCGCGCTGGTCGTCGTCGACGCCTCCCAGGCCGCGCCGCACATGCCGCTGGACGTGCAGGCGCTCCAGGCCGACTTCGTCGCCTTCACCGGGCACAAGATGGCCGGGCCCACCGGCATCGGGGTGCTCTGGGGCCGCAAGGGGCTGCTGGACGACCTGCCGCCGTTCCTCGGCGGCGGCGAGATGATCGAGACCGTCTCGATGCACTCCTCGACGTACGCCCCGGCGCCGCACAAGTTCGAGGCCGGCACGCCGCCGATCGCCCAGGCCGTCGGCCTCGGCGCCGCGGTGGACTACCTCGGCGGCATCGGCATGGAGCAGATCGAGGCGCACGAGCGCGCCATCACCGAGTACGCGCTCGGGCGGCTCCAGGAGGTCCCCGACCTGCGGATCATCGGCCCGACGTCGGCCGAGGACCGCGGCGCCGCGATCTCCTTCACGCTCGGCGACATCCACCCCCACGACGTCGGCCAGGTGCTCGACGAGCAGGGCATCGCGGTCCGGGTCGGCCACCACTGCGCGCGGCCGGTCTGCCTGCGGTACGGAATTCCTGCGACCACGCGGGCGTCGTTCTATCTGTACTCCACCCCGGGCGAGGTCGACGCGCTGATCGACGGCCTGGAGTACGTCCGGAACTTCTTCGGCTGAAGGGCGTGGGAACAGCGTGAAGCTCGATTCGATGTACCAGGACGTCATCCTGGACCACTACAAGCACCCGCACGGGCGGGGCTTGCGGGACGGCGACGCCGAGGTGCACCACGTGAACCCGACCTGCGGCGACGAGATCACGCTGCGCGTGAAGCTCGACGGACGGACCATCGAGGACGTCTCGTACGAGGGCCAGGGCTGCTCCATCAGCCAGGCCAGCGCTTCCGTGCTCAACGAGCTGCTGGTCGGCAAGGAGCTGGGCGAGGCGCAGCGGATCCAGGAGCGGTTCCTGGAGCTGATGCAGTCGCGTGGGAGGATCGAGCCGGACGACGCCATGGAGGAGGTGCTGGAGGACGCGGTCGCGTTCGCCGGCGTCTCGAAGTACCCGGCGCGCGTGAAGTGCGCCCTGCTGTCCTGGATGGCGTGGAAAGACGCCACGGCCCAGGCGCTGAAGGAGGCCGCAGCATGACCGAAACCAGCACGACGGACACGGGCACGGCGGACGCCGGCACCTCCGCCGCCGGCACCACGCCGGCCGGGGAGGACGAGATCCGCGAGGCGCTGTACGACGTCGTCGACCCCGAGCTGGGCATCGACGTCGTCAACCTCGGCCTCATCTACGGCATCCACGTGGACGAGGGCAACATCGCCACCCTGGACATGACGCTGACCTCGGCGGCCTGTCCGCTGACCGACGTGATCGAGGACCAGGCGAAGGCCGCCACCGAGGGCATCGTCAACGACCTGAAGATCAACTGGGTCTGGATGCCCCCGTGGGGTCCCGACAAGATCACCGACGAGGGCCGCGAGCAACTGCGCGCGCTCGGGTTCAACGTCTGACATCCGCGCCAGGCCCGTCCCGGTCCACCCGGGGCGGGCTTGCGCGTGAGAACGCGTTCGGCCTCATCGGGCAAGAAGAGGTGACAGGGCTCCGCCACCACCTCTTCGATCGGGGAACCGCCCAGTGACCGACCCACCGCACGACTTCGCGGAGAAGACCGCGCAACCCCCCGGCGACGTCTCGCCACTTGTCGACGGAGACGCCGCCGTGATCGAGGAGTCGCTGGACCGGCCCGAGGCGTTCGCCGAGTTGTACGACCGGTACGCCCCCGCGATACACCGCTACGCCACCCGCCGGCTCGGCGCCGGCGCGGCCGACGACATCACCGCCGACACCTTCCTGGCCGCCTTCCGCGCCCGCGGACGCTTCGACCCCGCCCGCGCCAGCGCCCGGCCCTGGCTCTACGGCATCGCCGCCAACCTCATCGGCAGGCACCGCCGTGCCGAGGTACGGGGGCTGCGCGCCCTGGCCCGTACCGGCCTCGACCCCGTGGCGCACTCCTGGGTGGACGAGGCCGACGACCGGCTCATCGCCCAGGCCGCGCACGCGCCGCTCGCGGGCGCGCTCGCCGGTCTCGCGGCCGGCGACCGGCACGTGCTGCTGCTGGTGGCCTGGGCCGACCTCAGCTACGCGGAGGTCGCCGAGGCGCTGGAGATACCCATCGGCACCGTGCGCTCCCGGCTGAGCCGGGCCCGGCGCAAAGTGCGCGCGGTCCTTGGGACCGATCCCCACTCCACGTACGACACACCCGAGGCGGCAACCCATGGATGAGATGACGAAGCTGCGCGAGTGGCGCGAGGACGCGCCGACTCCCGACCGCGCCCGGCTTGCCCCCGGTCGCCGCCGGCTGCTCGACGCCGCCGGCGCGCGCAAGCGCCGGCGGCTGCCGGTGCTGGGCGACTGGCGTGTGGTGGCGGGCGCGGTGGCCGCGGGCGTCACGGCGGTGGCGCTGCTGTCGACGAACCTGGGCGGCGGCACGGGCGGCGAGGGCACCCCGGCGGCGGACGGCGGCGCGCACGTGACGACGGCGTCGCCGGGCCCGGCCGGCAGGGCGTCGGAGCTGCTGCAGGAGGCCGCGGTCGTGGTGGCGGCGGACCCGGTGCCGGAGCCGGAGGCGGGGGACTGGGTGTACGTGCGGACGGTCGCGGAGAACGACGGCGTCCTGCACGCGGACTCTCCGGCCTCGGGCGAGCAGTGGTACAAGTACGCCGATCCCGAGTTCGAGGACTGGAACGAGGGCGACGACCACTCGCCGCGGGAGCGCTTCGAGTACCTTGCCGCACTGCCCGAGGACACCGACGAGGTGCTGCAGAAGGCCCGCTGGTTCTACCCCGAGAGCGGCGGTCGGCCCGACAGCGACGACCCCGGCGCCGGGCGCAGCGACGAGGAGCTGGCCGCCTGGAACTTCGGGGCGCTGCGTGTGCTGCTGGCCTCGGCGCCGATGCACCCCGTCGGACAGTCCCGCGTCTACGAGGCGATGGCCACCATCCCGGGGCTGCGGGTCGCGGAGGGCACCGTGGAGGACGCGGCCGGCCGGCGGGCGCTCGCGTTCTCCGTCGGCCCCGATCCGGGGGGCATGCCCGTCCGCGACGAGGTGCTGATCGACCCCACGACATACACCTACCTGGGCACCCGCTCCGTCGCCACCGGCGACATGGCCTCGTTGGGCCCGGCGGACGAGAAGGAGTGGAAGAAGGGCGACACCGTGACCAGCACGGCGGTCCTCACCACCGCGCTGGTGGACGGGGACGGCGTACGGCCCTGAGGGCCGCCCGGCGGCGTACGGAGCGGGGTGCACGGCACACCCGGCGGACCGGACTCGCGTGGGCGACACGGCAACGGCGGGCGGTCCGGCTGTGCCGGGCCGCCCCGCCGGGGGCTGCTCCGCCGGCCGCCGCGCAGCGCCTGGTCGTGTCGCCATGCGGACCGGTTCGCCTCCCGCGCCGGGCGGCGGTTAGCGTTCGGGTATGACCGACGCAGCGACCACCACCACCCTCCCCACCGGCGCCGCGGCCACCGGCCTGGCCACCGTCACCCCCGACGGCACCGTCCTCGACACCTGGTTCCCCGCCCCCGCGCTCGCCGACGACCCCGGCCCGGCGGGCACCGAGCGGCTGACCGCCGAGCGCGCGGCCGAGCTGCTCGGGGAGCACGCGCGGGCGGCGCTCGGCCCTGACCCGCTACGCGGGGTGGAGGTCGTCGCGGTGCGCACGGTGATCTCCTCGCTCCAGGAGAAGCCGGCCGACGCCCACGACGTGTACCTGCGGCTGCACCTGCTCAGCCACCGGCTGGTCCGCCCGCACGGGCAGAACCTCGACGGCGTCTTCGGCCTGCTGGCGAACGTCGCCTGGACCTCCCACGGCCCCGTGCCCGCCGACCGGATCGAGGAGGTGCGGCTCGCGGTGCGCGCCGCCGGGCAGCACCTCCAGGTGAGCCACCTCGACAAGTTCCCGCGCATGGTCGACTACGTGCTGCCCTCCGGCGTGCGCATCGGCGACGCCGACCGCGTCCGCCTCGGCGCGCACCTCGCCGCCGGGACCACCGTCATGCACGAGGGGTTCGTCAACTTCAACGCCGGCACCCTCGGCACGTCCATGGTCGAGGGCCGGATCTCCGCGGGCGTCGTCGTCGGCGACGGCTCGGACGTCGGCGGCGGCGCCTCGATCATGGGGACGCTCTCCGGCGGCGGCAAGGACGTCATCTCCCTCGGCGAGCGCTGCCTGCTCGGCGCCCAGGCGGGCATCGGCATCTCCCTCGGCGACGACTGCATCGTCGAGGCCGGTCTCTACGTCACCGCGGGTACGAAGGTCGGGCTGCCGGACGGCACCGTGGTCAAGGCCCGAGAGCTGTCCGGCGCGAGCAACCTGCTGTTCCTGCGCAACTCCACCACCGGCGCGGTCGAGGCCCGCCAGCGCCTGGGCTCGTGGGGAGGGCTCAACGCCGCGCTGCACGCCAACGACTGACGCCGGGCGCCCGGTTCGTCGCCCGGGTAGCCGCTCCCTCGCGCCCCGCGGCCGGGCCGCCACGCGTGCCCGCGACCCCATAGGGTTGCGGGCATGCGTGACTTCACCACCGGATTCGGCTACGTCGGCAAGGGCCTGCGCTGGGTCGCGGGCCACGGGCGGTCGTGGGCCCTCGGCCTCGTCCCGGCGCTCATCGCGCTCGTGCTCTACGCCGCCGCGCTCGCCGCCCTCGCGTACTGGGCCGACGACATCGCCGTGTGGGCCACGCCCTTCGCCGACGGCTGGGACTCGCCCTGGCAGGGCCTGCTGCGCGGGCTGTTCATGGCGCTGCTGCTGCTCGGCGGCATCGGCTTCGCGCTGCTCACGTTCACGGCCGTCGCGCTGCTGATCGGCGACCCGTTCTACGAGGCGCTGTCGGGGCGCGTCGAGGAGGACGCGGGCTTCTGCCCGCCCAGCCCGGACGAGCCGCTGCTGCCGGGGCTGTGGCGGTCGCTGAAGGAGAGCGTCCATGTGCTCTCGCGGGCGCTGATGTTCACCGTGCCGCTCTTCTTCCTCGGCTTCGTCCCGTTCCTCGGGCAGACGGTCGTGCCCGCGCTCGGCTTCGCCGTCGCCGGCTTCTTCCTCACCGTCGAGCTGACGTCGTTCGCCCTGCAGCGCCGGGGGATAGACGTGCGCGGGCGGCTGGCGCTGCTGCGCCGGCGCAAGATGCTCGCGCTCGGCTTCGGTGTGCCGATCGTGCTCCTCTTCCTGGTGCCGCTGGCCGCGGTGGTGGTGATGCCCGGGGCGGTGGCGGGCGCGACGCTGCTCGCCCGCCACCTGGTCGGCGACGACGTGCGGGACCGCGGCCCGGCACCGGCTCCCGGACCGCCGCCCGTCAGGGCCTGAGCCGGACCACCGAGGGGTCGTGGTCGCCGGCCTGGTCGGCGTACCCGGCGTTGAGGTGCACGATGTCGTACTCCGCCCCGGCCGCCAGCGCCGGGGCTGCTCAGGATGTGGTCGAGCACCTGTGAGTTGCCGTTGATGACTTGGCATGCTCATCGGGTGGAAACCCGATGATTCTGGCCTTCCCTGCCGATGCCCGTGCCGCAGCGGCACGGGCTTCGGCAGGGAATCCGTGGCTTCCTGCTTCGCTGCGCTGTGCCGGAACCGAAGCCCCGGTCTTACCCGCGCTCCACAGGCTGTGACCACCATGTCCGGCGGCCTTCTTGACGTTGATCGCGGAATTGATGTCCCGGTCATGCACGATTGCGCAGCCGGGACATGTCCAAGTGCGCACGTGGAGTGGCTTGGGCCCGTCTATCCGGCCGCAGACGTGGCAGGTCTGTGAGGTGGGCAAGAATCGGCCAATCGTGACCAGCCGGCGCCCGTACCGGGCGGCCTTGTACTCCAACATGGTCACGAACCGAGCCCAGCCCGCGTCATGCACACTCTTGGCCAGCCTGGAACGCGCGAGTCCATTGACCGCCAGGTTCTCCACACCGATCGCTTGGTTCTCGCGGATCAGCCTTGTCGACAACTGGTGGTGAAACTCTTTGCGTGCGTCGGCGACGGCCGCGTGGGCGCGTGCGACCTTGATTCGGGCCTTCTCCCGATTCTTCGATCCCTTCTCCTTGCGGGTCAAAGTCCGCTGGGTCTTCTTGAGTCTCTTCTCCGCCCGGCGCAGGAACCGTGGGTTATCGATCTTCTCGCCGGCGGACAGGATGGCGAAATGAGTGAGGCCGAGATCGATGCACGAACGGCGTCGTTGCATACGACGCGGGCGCACCCGAACGCCTTGGCCAGCGCCGTGCGCTGAGGGTGATTCGGGTACAACCTGAAGGTGTACCGAAGGTGCATGCGGTGATCGTACGAACATGTCCCGCATCCCCGCCACGGAACACCTGTTCAGGGCGTCACTAGTCCCGTAGATGCAGCTCGGTCGCGCCAGAAACGGCCTTCCGCTCCACGCCACCGTCTCAGCTCGGTGACGGACTGCAGCCCGGCGTCCTTGCCGCCCGGGTAGTACTCGGCGACGGAGCCGGAGACCTCGACCTCATCCCCGGGCGTGACCTCGGGGGAGCCGGTGAAGACGAAGAGGCCCTCGCCGGTGGCGGGGTCCGTGTCGGGCCGGGGGTCCTGGAGCCAGAAGCCGCAGGCGGAGCCGAAGGCGCGGACGGCGGTGACGACGCCGGGCACGCCGGTGACCTGCTCGCCGGCGAGCGGGGATATCCGGGTGTCGCCCTGGATGTCGCGGATGCGTATCTGCCCGTCGGCCGCCCCGGCGCCCGCGGCCCCCGCGGCGGCGACGGCGTAGGGGACGGGACGGGCGCGTGGCATGGTGTCCTCCGGGACAGGGGCAGGACGGGGAGAAGGGGACCTGCGTCTACGCGCGTCAATCTCGTGCGCCCGCACGGGCGTCGTCAAGGAACGCGAAGTGAACACCGGCCGCGCGGCCCGCCGGAACGGCGTCGTCGGCCGCGCCGCCCCGCGGGGGCTACCCTTGGGCAGCGTCCGATTGATCCCCAGTCTTCGGAGTTGTCGATGACCGCAGACCGCACCGTCCTGCCGCCCGTCCGGCTGCCCGCCGAGGCGGAGCTGGCCCGGGAGGCGCTGGCTTCGCCGCTCTTCGCGCGGGCCGTCCGGCTGGCCCGCTGGGCCGGTCCCGGGCTGCGGGTCGGCGCCGGCGGCGAGCTGCCCGACGCCGAGGTGCGCGAGGCCGCGGCGGAGCTGGGCCTGGAGGAGAGCGCGGACGAGGAGGGCGAGGCGCGGGCGGTCGCCGGCGAGGCGTGGCGGATCGCCGTGGACGTCGGCCTCGTCGACGTCACGGCGCCCGAGGAGGGCGACGGGGAACTGGGCACCGCGGCCCCGAGCGCCGACCTGCGGCTGGTCACCGGCGGCGCGCCCGCCGACGTACTGGAGCTGTGGGCCGCCGCCTGCGAGTGCGTGCTGTCCGACGCCGCGCTGCCGGACATGAGCGCGCTGGTGGAGCAGGTCACCGCGGGCGAGGAGCTGGACCTGGACCGGCTCGACTGGGATCCGGAGGCCGACGCGGACTTCCTCGACGGCGCGCTCGGCAACCTCTACCTGCTCACCGCCATGGAGGGCCCCGGCGCCGACGGCGCCGTCCCGCTGCCGGCGCTGGCCGCCTCGCTCGTCGTCCCCGACGACATGGACGAGCCGACCGAGGCAGTGCTCGCGGAGGTCTCCGAGGCGGTGCTGCGGCTCGACGAGCAGTTCCGGATGCTGGAGCCGGTCGGCGTCGTGGCGTACCGCCCGGTGGCCGAGGAGATCCTCCTCGAAGCCGCCGGCAGCGCACCCGCGGCGGACGAGTCCGCGGACGGCGCCGAGGACGAGGACGTGTCCCGCTACGGCGTCGTGCGCCTCACCCCCCTCGGGCTGTACGCGCTGCGCCGGCGGATGCTCGCCGAGGGCCTGGTCGCCCCGCTCGTGGGCGAGTTGGCGAGCGAGGACGCCTACGTCCTCCTCGACGCCCTGCCCCGGCTGCCCGACGCGGTGGCCCAGACGGAGGCCGAAGCCTGGCTGGAGGACCGCAAGCCCGCCGAGGCGGCCGCCGAGCTCCTCGACGCCGCCCGCGGCACCGACGAGCGCGCCCCGGCCCGCCGGCTGGCCTGCCAGCAGGCGCTGGCCGTCGCGGGCGGCGAGGCCGAGCCGGCGGTACGCGACGTGCTCCACGACCGCGAACTCGGCGGTCTGGCGCGGGTCTGGCTCACCGAGCGCGGCGTCCCCGCCGTGCCGCAGCCCTCGGAGGACATGGTCTTCTGGCTCGCCGTCGACACGGTCGCCGCCCAGTTGGGCGGGCTGCGGGACGACACCCCCGAGCTGCGCGAGCTGGTGGAGCACCTGGTGGGTATGCACCGCGGCTTCTTCGCCGCCGCCTGGCGCGTGGATCACCCGGCCACCCCTGAGGTGCTGGAGGCGATGGGCCGGCTGCACCCGGACCGCCAGGTCGCCAAGGACGCCCGCAAGGCGGCCTTCAAGGCCCGTTCCCGGCCCACGGCGTAGTACCGCGCCGCCCGGCACGTATCCGAGAGGGCCCGGCCCGTACGCGGCCGGGCGCTCTCGTGCGCTCCCAACTGGGCTTTGTCCTAGCCCGGGATGAAGTTGGCTCCGGTTCCTGCCAAAGGTCTTTTCGGCAGGGACGAAAGCGGTTACGGTCCTGACGGCGGCGCGCGCCTGTCCGCACACCAGTCGCATGTCCGCACACCAGTCACGCCACACATGTCAGGTATGTCGCGAACGATGCCCCGTACCCGTCACCCACGGGAGGACGCAACGTGCACAAGACCCGACCCAGACTCCGCACCGCCCTGGCGGCCTTCGCGGGCGCCCTGCTCCTCGGCAGCGGCCTCGCCCCCGGCATGGCGGCCACCGGTGCCGCGCACGAGCCGCCGGCGGCGGCCCAGGACGGTCCCGCCGCACCCGACCTCCAACAGGTCACCCTCGCCAAGGGCGTGGACCAGGTCGGCGAGCCGATGGCGCTCGCCGTGCTCCCCGACGGCGCCGTGCTGCACACCTCGCGCGACGGCACCCTCTGGCACACCGGCGCCGCGGGCGGCACCCGCGTCGCCGCCCAGCTCCCCGTCTACCCGCACGACGAGGACGGCCTCCAGGGCGTCGGCGTGGACCCGGACTTCGAGACCAACCGCGCCGTCTACCTCTACTACGCGCCCGTGACGGACACCCCGCACGGCATCGCGCCCAGCGACGGCACGCCCGCCGAGTTCGAGGCGTACGAGGGCGTCAACCGCCTCTCGCGCTTCACTCTCAACCAGGACGGCACCCTCGACCTGGGCAGCGAGCAGACCGTGCTGGAAGTCGGCACCGACCGAGGCCGGTGCTGCCACAACGGGGGCGACATCGCCTTCGACAGCGAGGGCAACCTGCTGCTGTCCACCGGCGACGACACCGACCCCTTCTCCTCCGACGGCTACACGCCGATCGACGAGCGCGAGACCCGCAACCCGTCCTTCGACGGACAGCGCTCCGCGGGCAACACCGACGACCTGCGCGGCAAGATCCTGCGCATCAAGGTCGACCCCGCCGACGGCTCGTACACCGTCCCTGACGGCAACCTCTTCGCGCCCGGCACCGAGAAGACCAGGCCCGAGATCTACGCCATGGGCTTCCGCAACCCGTTCCGGATGAGCGTCGACAAGGCGACCGACACCGTCTACGTCGGCGACTACGGCCCCGACTCCGGCGCCGCCGACCCGGCCCGCGGGCCCGGCGGCCAGGTCGAGTTCAACCGGATCACCGAGGCCGGCAACTTCGGCTGGCCGTACTGCCACGGCGCCAACGACGCCTACATCGACTACGACTTCGCCACCGGCGCCTCCGGCGAGGCGTTCGACTGCGCCGCGCCCCGCAACGAGTCGCCGCGCAACACCGGCCTCACCGAGCTGCCCCCGGCCCAGTCCGCCTGGATCGCCTACGACGGCAACTCCGTCCCGGAGTTCGGCAGCGGCTCGGAGTCCCCGATGGCCGGCCCGGTCTTCCGCCACGACCCGGACCTCGGCTCCCGGCTCCAGCTCCCCGAGCGCTACGACGAGCTGTTCTTCGCCGGCGAGCACGGCCGCGAGTGGATCAAGACCATCGGCGTGGGCGCGGACGGCGGCGTCGGCGCCATCGAGGACTTCTCCTCCGGCAGCAAGATCATGGACATGGAGTTCGGGCCGGACGGCGCGCTGTACTTCCTCGACTACGGCACCGGCTTCTTCAACGGCGACCAGAACTCCGCCCTGTACCGGATCCAGAACGCCGCCCAGGGCTTCGCCCCCGAGCCCGTCGCCTCCTCCGGCGCGACCACCGGGCACGCCCCGCTGAAGGTCGCGTTCTCCTCGGCCGGCACCGCCGACCGGGACAGCGAGCAGCTCCGCTACCGCTGGGACTTCGGTGACGGCAAGACCTCCGACAAGCGGAACCCGCAGCACATCTACAGCAGGGACGGCCAGTACTCCGCCGTCCTCACCGTCACCGACCCCGACGGCAACACCGGCACCTCCGCCGTCCGCGTCGTGGTGGGCAACACCCCGCCCGAGGTCGAGCTGAAGCTGCCCGCCGACGGCACGGTCTTCGAGTACGGCGACGACATCCCGTTCGAGGTGGCCGTCACCGATGCCGAGGACGGCGAGATCGACTGCTCCCGGGTGCGCGTCGACTACGCGCTCGGCCACGACACCCACGGCCACCCGATGACCTTCGAGGAGGGCTGCACCGGCACCATCGAGACCTTCGAGGAGGACCGGCACGACGACAACGCCAACCTCTTCGGCCTCATCCGCGCCCGCTACACCGACGGCGGCGGCGCCACCGCGGGCGTGCCCGCGCTGAACTCCAGCGCCGAGCACAAGCTCCAGCCCGCGCACCGCCAGGCCGAGCACTTCGACACCGCCGACGGCGCCACGGCCGGCGCCGCGAGCGGCGCCGAGGGCGGCCGGGCCGTCACCGGCGGGGGCGGCGAGTGGATCGCCTTCGAGCCGTACGTGCTCGACGGCATCACGCGCCTGTCCGCCCGCGTCGACGCTGCGGGCAGCGCCGACGGCGCCGTGGAACTGCGCGCGGGCGCGCCCGACGGGCCGGTGCTCGCCACCGCCCCGGTGGGCGGCGAGAGCGGCTGGCACGAGGCGGGCGCCGCCGTGAAGGACCCGCCCGCCGGGACGACGTCGCTCTATCTGGTGCTCACCGGAGGGGAGTTCACGCTGGACAGCTTCCACCTCGGCAGCGGCTGACGCCGCACGCCGCCAACGCACCGCCGCCGGCGCCCCGAGGGGAGCGCCGGCGGGCAGCGGCGGCGGGGAAGGCCGCACGTACGGTCCCGGCGGGCGCGGGTCACCCCGCGCCCGGCGGGCCGCGACCGGCAGCCGCGCGCCGCACAGGCGGCGCGCAGCGGGCCCGGAGCCGGATCCGCACCGGCCGGCTCCGGGCACCTTCCGCGCCGCAGCACCGCATCCCCCCACGGCCCCTTGACCCGTACGCCCATCGACACCACCCGAGGAGCCACACCATGCGTCGTACGAGCCTCCCGCTCGCCGGCACCGCCCTGGCCGCCGCCACCCTCGCCGCAGGACTGCTCGCCCCGACCGCGACCGCGGCCGGGGAGTCCCCAGCCGGCGCCGCCGCGGGCGACACCACCTGCGCGGCCCCCGACGCCCGCTCGACCGTCCGCTTCCTGGACGACGACAGCGGCGTGCCCAACCGCGCCGCCGGGGGCGGCTGCACGATCAACGACCTCATCGACGACGAGCGCGCCTGGGAGAGCCGGGGCGCGTTCGTGGAGCACACCCGGAAGGTGTCGGGCTCCCTGCTGCGCGCCGACGTGATCGGCCCGGCGGAGTACGTGCGGCTGCTCGTGACCGCGGCGCAGTCCGGCATCGGCGGCAAGCACGGGCCCGCGCCGTACGACGTCATCTTCGACGGCAGCAAGGAGTCCTTCGACGACTGGGGTTACGTCGGCGGGCGCGGCTTCGAGCTGAACGACGACGGCTCGTTGGTCACGGGCCCGACCCCGCCCACCGGCGGGCTCGGGCTGCTCTGGTACGAGAAGGAGAAGTTCGGCGACTTCTCGCTGCGGCTGCAGTTCCGTGACGAGCGGGCGGACAGCGGCCGTTCCAACAGCGGCGTCTTCGTCCGCTTCCCGGGCGTGGACCCGGCGGCGAACCCGGAGTGCCGGACGAACGACCCGGCGTGGGTGTCCGTCAACTGCGGGCACGAGATCCAGATCAACGACTCGGCCGAGACCTCCGGCAACGACCCGCGCAAGACCGGCTCGGTCTACGGCTTCGCCGACCTCGACCTCGCCGCGGCGAAGCCCACCGGGAAGGGCGTCTGGAACGACCTGGAGATCCGGGTGGTCGGGCAGCAGTACACGGTGATCCGCAACGGCGAGGTCATCAACGAGTTCGAGAACAAGCCCGGCCTGCCCTTCCCGGGCCGCCCGGACGACCCGGGCACCAGCGGCCGGCAGTTCGCCGAGGGCTACGTCGGCCTGCAGAACCACGACACGCAGTCGGTCGTGGAGTTCCGCAACATCCGGGTGCGCGACCTGGCGTAGCCGGAGACGTACACGAAAGCGGCGGGGCCCGGTCCGCGACCGGGGCCCGCCGCCTGTGTGCGTACGGGGCTACAGCGCCGCCGCGGCGGGCTTGACCATGCCCTTCACGGTGCGCGAGTCGACGAACTCGCCGAGGGCGGTCATCTCCCACTCGCCGCTGAACTGCTTGATGAACTTCGCCATGAGAACGCCCGTTCGAGGCTCGGACGAGGTGAGGTCGAAGCGGACCAGTTCCTCGCCCGTCTGGCCGTCGAGCAGGCGGCAGTACGCCTTGGCGACGTCGGTGAACTTCTGGCCGGAGAAGGAGTTGACCGTGAAGACCAGCCCCGTGACCTCCGGCGGCAGACCGCCGAGGTGGACGGTGATGACCTCGTCGTCGCCCGCGCCCTCGCCGGTGAGGTTGTCACCGGAGTGCTGGATGGCGCCGTTGAGGATCTGGAGCTTGCCGAAGAAACAGTTGTCGATCTTGTTGCGCTGGGGGCCGTACGCGATGACGGAGGCGTCCAGGTCGATGGACTTGGCGCGGCGGCGGCCGCCGTAGGCGGGCTCCCAGCCCAGGCCCATCTTCACCGTGGTCAGCAGCGGCTGGCCGCCCTTGACGAGCGAGACCGTCTGGTTCTTCTGGAGGTTGACGCGGCCCTTGTCGAGGTTGACCTTCCCGGGCTGCCCGGCGGCCGGCGGCGGCGCGGGCTGCTGCGGGGCGGCCGGGGGCGGGCCGAAGCCGCCGGGGGCGGGCGGGGCGCCGGGTGCCGGGGGAGCGGGCGGCGGGGCCGCGGGGGCGCCCCACTGTCCGGCCGGCGGCATGGGCGCGGCCGGCGGCATGGGCGCGGCGGGCGGCATGGGCGCGGCGGGGGCCTGCGGAGCCGCCGGCGCCTGCGGCGCGGCCGGGGCGGGCGGCGGCGGGGGCGCGGCGGCGGGCGCGGCCTGCGCGGGCGCCGGCTCGTCGACGCTGACGCCGAAGTCGGTGGCGATGCCGGCGAGCCCGTTCGAGTAGCCCTGGCCCACGGCGCGGACCTTCCACGCGCCGTTGCGCCGGTAGACCTCCACCACGACGAGGGCCGTCTCGCTCGACAACTGCGGCGGCGTGAACGTGGCGATGACCGCGCCGCTCGCGGCGTCCCGCACCGTCGCCGTCGGCTCGGTGCCCGAGAACGTCCCGCTGTCCAGGCTGGCGGTGACCACGACCTTCTCGATGTCCGCGGGCACGCCCGCGGTGTCCACCGTGATGGTGTCGGCGGCGCCCGACTGGTGCGTCACCCCCGGGCCCGAGGGCTGGTTGTAGAAGACGAAGTCGTCGTCGGAGCGCACCTTGCCGGCGGCGGTGAGCAGGAGGCCCGAGACGTCGAGCCGCACCGGCGCGGTGACGTCCACGGCCACCCGGGCGGCGCTGAGCGGTAGGTTCGAGCCAGGGGTCATCGCAGTCATGCACCGGCTAACGAACGGCCCCGGTCCGCGGTTCCGCCCGTGTCGGCCGGACGGGGACGCCGGCTGAACCGTTACGCCCCCGGTCGCCGGCCGGACTCGGCGCGGCCCCCGTGCCCAGGGTCGCCGCCGCCACGCCCGCCGCCGCCACGCCCATCCCGGCCACCGCCACGGGGCCGGGCGCCTCGCCGAACATCGCGTACGCCCACAGCGCCGTGACCGGCGCCGTCAGGTACATCAGCGCACTGGTCACGGTGACCCCGCTGCGGCGCAGGCTCAGCCAGTAGAAGCCGTAGCCCCCGGCCGTGGAGAGCACCACCACCCACGCCACCGCCAGCCAGAAGCCACCGCTCGCGGGCGGCGCGCCCCGGCCGCCGGCCAGGGCGACGGCGCTGAAGAGCGCGGCGCTCACCAGCACGTGCACGGGCACCGCGTCCGCGGGCGGCAGCGGCGAGCGGGCCCGGCGCTCCAGGAAGCTGGCGCCGAGCAGCGCGGCCATGCCGGCGAAGGGCAGCGCGTACGCCCACGGCGGCGCCGCGCCGGCGCCGCCGAGATCGTCCCGTACGACGAGCGCCACCCCCGCGAGCCCCACCGCCAGCCCGGCCCACTGCCGCCGGCTCACCCTCTCGCCGAGCAGCGGCCCCGCGAGCGCGCCCGCGGCCAGCGGCTGGAGCGCGGCGATCAGCGCCACGCTGCCGGCGGGGACGCCGAGGCCCACGGCCCAGACGATGGCGCCCAGGTAGCCGCCCTGCGACAGGGCGCCGATCACGGCCTGCTCGCCCAGCGCCCGGCGCGGGAGCCGGCGGCGGCGCAGCAGCAGCCAGCCGCCGGCGAAGAGCACCGCGGCGGCGAGGAAGCGCCACATCAGCAGGGTGTCGGCCGCGGCCTCGCGGGTGCCCAGCTCGGCGCCGATGAAGCCGGAGCTCCAGAAGGCGACGAGACCGGCGGAGACGGCCGTGACACCCATGGTGACCTCCTGGATTAAACCGATCAGTTTACTCGATCTGGGCAGTGTACTAAACAGGTCGGTATACTCGGCGGCGGAGGTGGTCGTAGATGGCGACGCAGACACCGGTGCAGCCGCGGCTCACGCCGGCGGCGCGGAAGATCCTGGACGCCGCGGAGACGCTCTTCTACAACCGCGGCATCACCGCCGTGGGCGTGGACCTGATCGCGCGCCGGGCCGGTGTGACCAAGAAGACGATCTACGACCGCTACGGCTCGAAGGACGCCCTGGTCGCCGCCTACCTGCGGCGGCGCGACGAGCGCTGGCGCACCTGGCTGCCCGCCGAGGTCGAGCGCACCGCCGCCGGCGGCACCGCCTGCGACCGGATCCTCGCCACCTTCGACGCGCTCGGCACCTGGATGGGCGGGCAGTCCCCGCGCGGCTGCAGCTTCGTCAACGCCGCCGCCGAGCTGACCGACCCCGGGCACGCGGGCCGCCAGGTCATCGCCGACCAGAAGCACTGGCTGCGCGGCTATCTGCGCGAGCTGTGCGAGCGGGCCGGGGCGGAGGACACCGGGCTCCTCGCCGACGAGCTGCTGCTGATCCACGAGGGCGCGACCGTGCTCTACGGGCTCTCCGCCGTGCCCGAGCCCGTCACCGTCTCCCGGCGGCTCGCCGAGGCCGCACTGCTGCGCGCCGGCTGCACCGCCTGATCCGCACGCGTCGTACGAGGCCGGTGCCCGTACGCCGCCCGCCCGCACCCGCGTACGCCGCCCAACTCCCCCCGGCGGCACGGAAGTCGTGCCGCCGCACCCATTGACGAACCCCCCGTGCCGCCCTACTTTCAGCGCGTCGTACTTCGTACGTCATATATGAGACGCGATACCTGAGATACCCAAGGGCGGCCATGACCTTCGCTCCAGGCCCGATCCCCTCCCGCACGCAGTACGTGCAGGACGCGATCAAGCACGCCATCCTCACCGGCAAGCTCACCCCCGGGCAGCCGCTCGTCGAGACCGACCTCGCCGCGCAGTTCGGGGTCTCCAAGACGCCGGTGCGCGAGGCGCTCAAGACGCTGGCCGGCTCCGGGCTCGTGGTGATGAGCCAGTACAAGGGCGTCACCGTGCGCACCGTGGACGCCGCCATGGCCCGCGAGGTCTACGACGTCCGCCTGCTGCTCGAACCCGAGGCGCTGCGCCGCACCGTCGCGCTGGAGGCGTCGCTGCTCGCCGCGGAAGAGGCCCTGGTGCGCGCCGAGTCCGCGCCCGACGCCGCCGACCGCAGCCTCGCCAACCGCGACTTCCACCGCGCCCTGTACCTGCCCTGCGGCAACCCGCTGCTCAGCCGCATGCTCGACGACCTGCGCGACCAGGCCGCGCTGGTCTCCACCGTCGCCTGGTCCGCCAACCCCTCCTGGGAGCGCGAGGCCGGCGAGCACCGGGAGATCCTCCGGCTCGCCGCCGCCGGCGACGCCCAGGCGGCGGGCGCCGCGCTGCACGACCACATCGCGTCGTTCCTCGCCCGGGCGTTCCCCGCATGACCGCCGCCCCGGCCGCGGCCGACGCCGCCGCCCCCGACCGGAAGGCCGGCCCCATGGACCACCTCAGGCCCGCACTCGCCGAGGCCGTCGCCATCCCCGTCACCCCCTTCGACGCGGCCGGCGGCATCGACGAGGACGCGTACCGCGCGCTGCTGCGCCGCCTCCTCGACGGCGGCGTACGGACCGTCACCCCCAACGGCAACACCGGCGAGTACTACTCCCTCGGCCCCGGCGAGCACCGCCGGGTCACCGAGTTGACCGTCGCCGAGGTCCGCGGCGAGGCCGCCGTCATCGTCGGCGTCGGCCACGACCTGCCCACCGCCGTCGAGGCCGCCAGGCACGCGGGGGAGGCGGGCGCCGAGATGGTGATGGTGCACCAGCCGGTGCACCCGTACGTCTCGCAGAGCGGCTGGGTCGACTACCACCGCGCGGTCGCCGAGGCCGTCCCCGGGCTCGGCGTCGTGCCGTACATCCGCAGCGACCGGCTCGACGGCGCCCGGCTGGCGCGGCTCGGCGAGCTGTGCCCGAACGTCGTCGGCGTCAAGTACTCCGTCCCCGACGCCGCCCGCTTCGCCGCCTTCGCGCGCGACGCGGGACGGGAGCGGTTCGCCTGGGTCGCCGGGCTCGCCGAGCTGTACGCGCCCGCCTACTGGGCCTGCGGCGCCACCGGCTTCACCTCCGGCCTCGTCAACGTCGCGCCGAAGGTCTCCCTCGCGATGCTGGAGGCACTGCGCGCCGCCGACTACCCGGCGGCCATGCGCGTCTGGGAGCAGATCCGCCCCTTCGAGGAACTGCGCGCCGCCGACGCCTCCGCCGACAACGTCTCCGTCGTCAAGGAGGCGCTGGCCGCCCTCGGCCTGGCCCGCCGCGACGTGCGCCCGCCGGGCCGGCTGCTGCCCGGCCCCGTGCGGGAGCGGGTGGCGGAGATCGTACGGGGGTGGGGGATATGACCGGCGAAGGGCGCGGGCAGGGGGGCGAGCTGCGCAGCCACCGCTGGTACGGGGACGGGGTCGCCGCCGGACTGCGCTCCTTCAGCCACCGCGCCCGTACCCGGCAGCTCGGCTATCTGCCCGAGGAACACCTCGGCAAGCCGGTCGTCGCCGTCCTCAACACCTGGTCCGACATCAACCCCTGCCACGCCCACCTCCGCGAGCGCGCCCAGGCCGTCAAGCGCGGCGTGTGGCAGGCCGGCGGCTTCCCGCTGGAGTTCCCCGTCGCCACGCTCTCGGAGACCTTCCAGAAGCCCACGCCCATGCTGTACCGCAACCTCCTCGCCATGGAGACCGAGGAGCTGCTGCGCTCGTACCCGGTCGACGGCGCGGTGCTCATGGGCGGCTGCGACAAGACCACCCCCGCGCTGCTCATGGGCGCCGCCAGCGCCGGCCTGCCCGCCGTCTTCGTCCCGTCAGGGCCGATGCTGCCCGGCCGCTGGCGCCGCGAAGTCCTCGGCTCCGGCACGGACATGTGGAAGTACTGGGACGACCACCGCGCCGGGCTCATCGGCGACTGCGAGCTGGCCGAGCTGGAGTGCGGGCTGGCCCGCTCGCCCGGCCACTGCATGACCATGGGCACCGCCTCCACCATGACCGCCGCCGCCGAGGCCCTCGGCATGACCCTGCCCGGCGCCTCCTCGATCCCCGCCGTCGACTCCGGGCACGAGCGGATGGCCGCGGCGGCGGGCGCCCGGATCGTCGGAATGGTCGCGGAGGACCTGACCCCCGCGCGGATCCTCACGCGCGAGGCGTACGAGGACGCCGCGGCCACCGTCCTCGCCCTCGGCGGCTCCACCAACGCCGTCATCCACCTGGTCGCGATGGCCGGCCGCTCCCGCGTCGCCCTGACCCCCGCCGACTTCGACCGGATCGCGCGCACCGTGCCGGTGCTCGCCGACGTACGCCCCGGCGGCCGGTTCCTGATGGAGGACTTCCACTTCGCCGGCGGCCTGCCCGCGCTGCTCTCCCGTCTGACCGACGTGCTGCACCTCGACCGCCCCACCGTCACCGGCACGCTGCGCGACCGGCTCGCCGGCGCCCGGGTGCACGACGCGGAGGTGATCAGGACCCGCGGCAACCCCGTCGCCGCCGAGGGCGGCGTGGCCGTGCTGCGCGGCAACCTCTGCCCGGACGGCGCCGTCATCAAGCACGTGGCCGCCGAGCCCCGGCTGCTCGTGCACACCGGGCCCGCCGCGGTCTTCGACGACTACCGCGAACTCCAGCGCACCATCGACGACCCCGCGCTCGCGCTCACCGCGGACCACGTGCTGGTGCTGCGCAACGCGGGCCCGCTGGGCGGTCCCGGCATGCCGGAGTACGGGATGCTGCCGATCCCCGCGTACCTGCTCAAGCAGGGCGTACGCGACATGGTGCGGATCTCCGACGCCCGGATGAGCGGCACGAGTTACGGCGCCTGCGTGCTGCACGTCGCCCCCGAGGCGTACGTCGGCGGGCCGCTGGCGCTCGTCGAGAACGGCGATCTCGTCACCCTCGACGTCCCCGCCCGCACCCTGCGGCTGGAGGTCGGCGACGCCGAACTGGCCCGCCGCCGCGCCGCCTGGACGCCGCCGCCCCCGCGCTACGAGCGCGGCTACGGCGCCCTGTACGCCGACCAGATCACGCAGGCCGACACCGGCTGCGACTTCGCCTTCCTGGCCCGTACGGGCCGGGTGCCCGAGCCCTACGCGGGCTGACCGCCCCGGGCGCGCACCACCCCCGCTCCACCCCGTACCAGCCTGTCCGACTCATCGAACGAGGTTCGCGAAGCGCTTCGACGGCACCGATAGGAGCAGACATGGCCCAAGCCGTGGCGCGGCCGCCGGGAACGGCCCGGCGGCGCGCGGAGAGCCGGCGCGGGGGCGGCCGGCGCGGGGGGTCCCGGCGCCTTCCGTACCTGCTGATCGCCCCCGCGGGGCTGCTGATGCTGGGCTTCATCGCGTACCCGATGCTCAGCGTCTTCTCCTACAGCCTGCGCCACTACAACGTCACCAAGCCCTGGCGCGACGGCTTCGCGGGCCTGGAGAACTTCACCACTCTGCTCACCGACGACCCGCTGTTCTGGGACTCCCTGGCGTTCAGCGCCAAGTGGGTCGTCGTCGAGGTCGGGCTGCAGCTCGCGTTCGGCCTCGCCCTCGCGCTGATCGTCAACCAGACGTTCCTGGGCCGCGCGTTCGCCCGCGCGCTGGTCTTCTCGCCCTGGGCCGTCTCCGGCGTCCTCACCACGACGATCTGGATGCTGCTCTACAACCCCGCCACCGGCGTCAGCCGCTACCTCGCCGACGCCGGTATCGGCTCGTACGGCACCTCGGTGCTCTCTGACACCGGCACCGTCTTCTGGGCCGCGGTGCTCGCCGAACTCTGGCGCGGCGTCCCCTTCTTCGCCATCCTCATCCTCGCCGACCTCCAGTCCGTGCCCAAGGACCTCTACGAGGCCGCGGCGGTCGACGGCGCCGGGCGGCTGCGGCAGTTCGTGCACATCACGCTGCCGCACCTGCGGGACGCGATCATCCTGTCGACGCTGCTGCGCGCGGTGTGGGAGTTCAACAACGTCGATCTCCTCTACACCCTCACCGGCGGCGGCCCCGCGGGCGAGACGACCACCCTCCCGCTGTACGTCGCCAACACCGGCATCGACGGCCACGACTTCGGCTACGCCTCGGCCCTGACCACCGTCGCGTTCGTGATCCTCCTCTTCTGCTCGATCCTCTACCTGCGCCTGAGCAAGTTCGGAGGCGACAACCGATGAGCACCGCTCCGACCGCGCTCGCCGCGCCCCCGCGCGCCCGCGGCGCCGCGCCCGCCCCTCCCGCCCGCCGCGGGCGCCGCCGCCGGCGGCGGGCGTACGACGAGGTGCCGCGCTGGCAGATCTGGCTCCCGCTCGGGCTCTACCTGCTGTTCACGCTCGTCCCCTTCTACTGGATGCTGCTCTTCGCGCTGCGCCCCGCCGGCTCCACCTCGCTGGTGCCGTGGCCGATGACGTTCGAGCACTTCGACAAGGTGTGGACCGAGCGCAGCTTCGGGACCTTCTTCCAGAACAGCATGCTCGTCGGCGTCGCCACGCTCGTGATGACGACCGGCGTCGCGCTCGCCGGCGGCTACGCGCTGGCCCGCTTCGACTTCCGGATCAAGAAGGCGTTCCTGCTCGGGCTGCTGTGCTCGCAGTTCATCCCCGGCGCGCTGATGCTCGTCCCGCTCTTCGAGATCTTCCGCAGCCTGCAGATGATCAACTCGCTGGGCAGCGTCGTCATCGCCGAGACCGTCTTCCAGCTCCCGCTGTCGCTCATCCTCATCAGCACCTTCATCAAGAACGTGCCGTACGCGCTGGAAGAGGCCGCCTGGGTCGACGGCTGCGGGCGCTTCCGGGCGTTCTGCGCGGTGGTGCTGCCGCTGCTGCGGCCGGGGCTGGTCGCCGTCGGCTCCTTCGCGTTCGTCCATAGCTGGAACCACTTTCTTTTCGCACTGATGTTCCTCAGCGAGCAGGACAAGCAGACGATCCCCGTCGGCCTCAACACCCTCATCGGCGCCGACAGCGTGGACCTGGGCGCGCTGGCGGCGGGCGGGGTGATCGCCGCGGTGCCGGTGGTGATCGTCTTCGCGTTCATCCAGCGGTGGCTGATCACCGGCTTCAGCGCGGGGGCGGTGAAGGGATGACCGCCCGCGACCCCCGTACGCGCGTGCCCGTCGTACTGGCCGGCGCCCGCGGCCACGGGCGCCGGCACCTGGCCAACATCCGCCGGCTGGAGCACGCGGGCCGGGTCCGGCTGGCCGGTATCTGCGAGACGCGCCCGCTGACCGCGGCGGAGTTCGCCGGCGAACCCGTCGCGCAGGACGCCGACTTCGGCGCGCTGCTGGCCCGTACGGGCGCGCGGCTGGCCGTCGTCTCCACCCCGATCCCCACCCACGCGGACCTCGCCGTGGTGGCCGCCGCGTACGGCGTGCACCTGCTGCTGGAGAAGCCGCCCGCGCCGTCGTTCGCGCTCTACGAGCGCATCGAGGCCGCCTGCCGCTCCGCCGGCGCCGCCTGCCAGATCGGCTTCCAGTCCCTCGGCTCGCACGCCCTGCCCGCCGTCCGCGCGCTCGTCGCCGACGGCGCCATCGGCGCGGTACGGGGCATCGGCGCCGCCGGCGCCTGGGTGCGCGACGAGGCGTACTTCCGGCGCGCGCCCTGGACCGGGCGGCGCCGGCTCGACGGCAACGACGTGGTCGACGGGGTGCTGACCAACCCGCTCGCGCACGCCGTCGCCACCGCGCTCGCCCTCGACGGCACCGCGCGGGCCGGCGACGTCACCGGCATCGAGCTGGAGTTGTACCGCGCCCACGCCATCGAGGCCGACGACACCTCCTGCCTGCGGCTGACCACCGCCCGCGGCACCGAGGTCGTCGCCGCCGTCACGCTCTGCGCCGAGCGGGCGGCCGACCCGTACGTGATGGTGCACGGCGCCACCGGCCGGATCACCCTCTGGTACAAGGAGGACCGCGTCCTGCTCCAGCGCGCCGGGCACGGCCCGGAGGAGTTCACGTACCGCAGGACCGACCTCCTCGGCAACCTCCTCGACCACCTCGGCGACGGCACCCCGCTGCTCGCCCCCGTCGCGGACGGCGGCGCGTTCATGCGGGTCGTCGAGGCCGTACGCACCGCTCCTGACCCCGTGCCGCTGCCCGCCGCCGTGTGGCGCGCCGCACCCGCGGACGGCGGCGCTCCGGCCGGGCGCCGCGTGGTGTCCGGCATCGACGCGCTCGTCGCCGCCGGCGCCGAGCGGCTGGCCCTCTACTCAGAACTCGGCGCCCCCTGGGCCGCCGGCAGCGAGGTGAGCCACGTATGACCGTCCCCTCCCGCAACCGCACCGGCACCGACGCCGCCACCCTGCTGAGCTGCGCGGGCCGCCGCGTTGGCCGCTACGTCCACCGCCCGCGGCTCGACGCCCGGCTCTCCCCGCGCCCGTACCTCCACCCGCTCACCACCCTGGCCGGGGTGCCGGTCACCGAGCTGATGCCCGGCGACCATCCGCACCACCTCGGCGTCAGCATCGCCGTCCCCGACGTCTCGGGCGCCAACTTCTGGGGCGGGCGCACCTTCGTCCGCGGCCGTGGCCCGGTCGAGCCGGCCGACCACGGCGAGCAGCGGCACGCCGGATGGCTGCTGCGCGACCCGGACGGCTTCGTCGAGGAACTGGGCTGGTACGCGGGCGGCGCCGAGGTGCTGCGCGAGCGCCGGGCGGTCGCGGTCGCCCCGGCGGGCGACGGGGCGTGGGCGCTGGGCGTGTCGTTCGCGCTCACCAACGTCTCGGGCGCGCCGGTCTCGTTCGGCAGCCCCGCCACCAACGGCCGCCCCGGTGCGGGCTACGGCGGCTACTTCTGGCGGGCCCCGCGCACGGAGCGCCCGCCGCGGGTCTTCACCGCGGCCGCCGAGGGCGAGGAGGCGGTGCACGGGCGGCCCGCGCGCTGGCTGGCGCTCGCCTCGGACGCCTGGACGCTGGTCTTCGCCGGCGCCACCGACGCCACCCGCCGCGACCCCTGGTTCGTCCGTGCCCGGGACTACCCCGGCGTCGGCTCCGCGCTCGCCTGGTCCGCGCGGGTGCCGCTGGCGCCGGGCGCGAGCCTGACGCGGCGGGTCGTCACGGCGGTGGCCGACGGACGGCTGGACCGGACGGCCGCGGCCGCGCTGGCGCGCAGGGCGGTGGCGTGACGGCCCGTCCGTACGCCGCCGCCGTTCCCCCTCCGACTCCGTACCCCCCGACCCGTACCTCCGCCATCCCACCGAAATGAGCCGACACATGACCACGACCACACCACTGAGAGCAGCCGCCGCCGTCTGCCTGGCGGGCGCGCTCACCCTCACCGCGGCCGCCTGCGGCGACGACGGCAGCACCGGCGGCGGCAGCGAGGGGAAGGGCGCGGGCTCGATCACCTTCTGGGACAACAACGGCGGTGTGCGCACGCCGGTGTGGAAGGAGATCATCGCGGACTTCGAGAAGGCGCACCCGGACATCGACGTCGAGTACGTGCCGATCCCGATCAACGACGTGCAGTCCAAGTACGACACCGCCATCGCCGGCGGCGGGCTGCCGGACGTCGGCGGCGTCACCACCTCGTACCTCGCGAACATGGTGGCGCAGGACGCGCTGGAACCCGTCGGCGGCCGGATCGAGGACGGCGCGCTGAAGGGGGTGCTGGCCGAGAGCATGACCGAGAGCGTCCGGGCCGCGGGCGGGCGGGGCGAGGAGATGTACTCCGTGCCGACCTCCGCCAACAACGGCACGCTGTGGTACCGCACGGACCTCTTCGAGGACGCCGGGCTCGCCCCGCCGACCACCTGGGACGCCTTCTACGCCGCCGCCGAGAAGCTGACCGACAAGGAGAACAACGCCTTCGGCTACACCATCCGCGGCGGCGAGGGCTCCATCGCGCAGGCGCTGGACGCGATGTACGGGCAGTCGGGGATCACCGGCTTCTGGGACGGCGAGGAGACGACGGTCAACGCGCCGGAGAACGTCGCGGCGCTGGAGAAGTACGTCGGGCTGTACGGGGAGGTCACGCCCGAAGCGGACGTGAACAACGACTTCGTGAAGATGGTCGCGCAGTTCGACAACGGCGACATCGGGATGCTGAGCCACAACCTCGGCTCGTACCAGGACCATCTGAAGGCCCTGGGCGAGGGCGGCTTCGCGGGCCTGCCGCAGCCGACGGGGCCCGGCGGGAAGCGGGTGCAGGTCTCGAACCCGGTCGACGGCCTGGGGCTGTTCAAGTCGAGTGACAACAAGGGCGCGGCCTGGAAGTTCATCGAGTTCGCCGCGGCGCACGAGGCCAACAGCGCGTGGAACGAGGCGGCGGCGCAGATCCCCGCCAACACGGAGGCGGCCGGGGACCCCTGGGTCAGGGAGTCGGCGCGGGACAACGCCGCCTTCGCGTCGCTGACGGACGGCAGCACGGAGATCGTCCAACTGCCGTACTACCTCCCGGACTGGAACGACATCAGCAAGACGGGGAACGAGCCGGCGTTCCAGAAGGTGCTCCTCGGCGAGATGTCCGCGAAGGAGTTCCTGGACGGGATGGCCGACCAGTTGAACGAGGCGCGGGCGGAGTGGCAGGAGCAGCAGTGATCCCCCGCGGGCCGGCGGCCCCACGGGCCGCCGGCCCGCCGACACCGACTCTGTGAAGGAGCCGCACATGCGTCACCTGACACGGCACGCGGCGGGTGCGCTCGCGTGCTGCGCGGCGCTGCTGGCCACGGCGGCCGGCCCCGCGTACGGGCACGACCCCGCCCGCGGCACCCTCCCCGCGGGCGACGGCTGGGCGTCGGCGGCCGGCGGCACGACGGGCGGCGCCGCGGCGGGCCGGGAGAACGTCCGCACGGTCCGTACCTGGGACGAATTCCGCGCCGCGCTCGCGGCGGGCGCCGGGGGGCCGCAGATCGTCCGCGTCGCCGGCACGATCGACGCCGGCGCGGCCGGCTGCGCCGCGTACGAGGCCCCCGGCTACGACTTCGACCGCTACCTCGCCGACTACGACCCCGCCGTCTGGGGCCGCGACACCCCGGTCAGCGGCCCCCAGGAGGACGCCCGCGCCGCCTCCGCCGCCAACCAGGCCGCCGCCATCGAGGCGTACGTCCCCTCCGACACCACCGTCGTCGGCGTCGGCCGCGACGCCGCCATCAGGGGCGCCAGCCTGCAGCTCAAGGACGCCGACAACGTCATCGTCCGCAACCTCACGCTGGAGAGCCCGCTCGACTGCTTCCCCCAGTGGGACCCCACGGACGGCGACCGCGGCGCCTGGAACTCCGAGTACGACGCGGCCGTGGTCCACAACTCCACCCATGTCTGGCTGGACCACAACACCTTCACCGACGGCCGGCACCCCGACAGTTCCCTGCCGCACCACTACGGCGAGCTGTACCAGCGGCACGACGGCGAACTCGACGTCGTGCGCGGGGCGGACCTGGTCACGGTCTCCTGGAACGTCTTCGAGGACCACGCCAAGACCCTGATGATCGGCAACAGCGACGGGGCGGGCGCAACGGACCGCGGCAGGCTGCGGGTGACGCTCCACCACAACCTGTTCCGCGCGGTGGGGGAGCGGGCGCCGCGGGTGCGCTTCGGGCAGGTGGACGCGTACAACAACCACTACGTGATCGCGGCGGAGTCGTACGCGTACTCCTTCGGCATCGGCTTCGAGTCGCGGCTGGTGGCGGAGAAGAACTCCTTCCGGCTGCCGCCGGGGACCGGCGCGGGCCGGATCCTGAAGAAGTGGAGCGAGGCACCGCTGACGGCGGCCCACAACACGGTCAACGGCGTCCCGACCGACCTCATCGCGGCCCACAACGCGGCCCACCCGGACACCCCGCTCCAGCGGGACGCCGGCTGGACGCCGACGCTGCGCACCCGGGTCGACGATCCGCGGGCGGTGGCGGGCGTGGTGGTGCCGCGGGCGGGAGCGGGCCGGGTCGGCTGAGCCGGCCGCGTACCCGGGGAAATGATCCGTGCGCGGGGCACGCGCCTGTACGGCTCCGCCGCTGAGGTGTAACACAAGCTCAACCTCATCAGGCGGCTCAGCAGGCACAATGCGACCTGCCGTGTGCACGGCAACCGTCCCCGTCGCCGTTCAGGAGCACCACCGTGTCCGAGCAGATTGCCGACAAGTCCCCTTCGCCAGCGCCGGGTTCCGGAGGGCTGGAGAGTTTCTTCCGCATACGTGAGCGCGGGTCCACCGTCGGACGGGAGATACGCGGTGGACTCGCCACGTTCTTCACGATGGCGTACATCCTCGTGCTCAACCCGATCATCCTCAGCGGCGCCGAGGACAAATACGGCAACCAGCTCGACTTCGGTCAGCTCGTCACCGTCACCGCCCTCGTCGCCGCCGTGATGACCGTGCTCATGGGGGTGACCGCCAACCTCCCGCTCGCGCTCGCCGCCGGGCTCGGCATCAACGCCGTCGTCGCATACCAGATCGCCCCGCTCATGACCTGGCCCGACGCGATGGGGCTCATCGTGCTGGAGGGCATCATCGTCTGCCTCCTCGCCGCCACCGGCGTGCGCGAGGCCGTCATGCACGCCATCCCGCAGCCGCTGAAGGTCGCGATCAGCGTGGGCATCGGCATGTTCATCGCCCTCATCGGCTTCATCGACGCCGGCTTCGCCACCCGCATCCCGGACGTCGCCGACACCACCGTCCCGCTCCAGCTCGGCAGCACCGGGTCGCTCAGCGGCTGGCCGGTCCTCGTCTTCTGCGCCGGTGTGCTGCTCACGGTGTCGCTGCTCGCGCGGGGCGTGAAGGGCGCCATCCTCATCAGTATCCTGGCGATGACCGTCGTCGCCATCGTCATCAACTCCGTCGCCGACGTCGCCGACGAGACATGGGGCCTCACCGTCCCGGACTGGCCGGGCGACGTGGTCGAGGCGCCGGACTTCGGGCTGCTCGGGGAGTTCAGCTTCTTCGGCGCGTTCGACGAGGTCAGCGCGGTGACCGTGGTGCTGCTCGTCTTCACCCTCTTCCTCACCGACTTCTTCGACACCATGGGCACGGCGGTCGGCGTCACCAGTGAGGCCGGCCTCCTCGACGAGCAGGGCCGCGTCCCCCGCCTGGGCCGCCTCCTCTTCGTCGACGGCCTCGCCACCGTCTTCGGCGGCGCCGCCTCCGGCTCCTCCAGTACCAGCTACATCGAGTCCGCCGCGGGCGTCGGCGAAGGCGCCCGCACCGGCCTGGCCAACCTCGTCACCGGCGGCCTTTTCGCCCTGGCCCTCCTCTTCACCCCCCTGGCCCTGGTCGTCCCCTCCCAGGCGGCGGCACCCGCGCTGATCGCGGTCGGCTTCCTGCTGATGACGCAGGTACGCCATGTCGACTGGACCCGCTACGAGATCGCCGTCCCGGCGTTCCTCACGATCGCCGTCATGCCGTTCACGTACTCGATCACCAACGGCCTGGGCGCCGGCTTCATCGCGTACGTGCTCCTCCAGACGGTCATGGGCCGCGCCCGGAAGGTGCACCCGCTGATGTGGGCGGTGTCGGTGCTGTTCGTGGTCTACTTCGCGATCGAGCCGATCGAGGACCTGCTCGGGGTGTGAGGTCGCGGACGCGGACCACCCGCCCCGGTGGACGGGGACGTCAACCGTAGGAGGTGACGTCGTCCCAGAAGCCGGTCCGTGGGTCGACGGCGCGCGGGTCCCCGGTTCTGAGCATCCAGCTCTGCAACTGCTTCCGGAGCCGGGTCCTCACCGCGGCACGTCCGGGACGGTCCGCGAGGTCGTCGAGACTGTGCGGATCGGATGCGAGGTCGTAGAGCTCCTCCTTCGGCCGCTTGCCGGTGGCCAGCCGGAATGCCCGCGCGAATTCCGGCCGGTGCCGGTTCTCCAGGAGCTGTGTCTTGGTGGGGCCCGCGTCGATGTCGCCGAAGACCCCGCGGTCGGGCGAGGGGGGCTGCGGGTCGCCGGCGGGCCAGCGCTCCGGGAAGAAGTTGCGGATGTACAGCCACCTGTGCGTCCGTAGTGCGCGGATGGGGTACGAGAGATTCCCCTCCCGGGCGAAGGAGTGCCGCTCGCGCTCGAGGACGACGAACTCGCGCGGGGCGGCTGTGCCCGAGAGCGCCGGCAGCAGCGACTGCCCGGTCATCGCCGGCGGCACGGGCAGCCCGGCGGCGTGCAGGAAGGTGGGAACGAGATCGCTCAGCACCGTCAGGCGATCGATCACTGTTCCCGGGGCGGCCCGGCCCGGCCAGCGGATCGCGAGCGGCACGTGGGTACCGGCGTCGTAGGTGTTGGCCTTGGCCCGCGGCCAGGGCCAGCCGTGGTCTCCGGTCATCACCACGATGGTGTTCCCGGCGAGCCCGCGCTCCGCCATCGGCCGCGTCGTCAGCGCACCGGCTCCACACCGCCGTGAGCCGCAGGAGCGGTGAGCCCGGCAGCCGTTACGTGCCGCGCGCCACGCCCAGCATGCCCTCCACCGGACTGCGAAAACGCCTCGCGGAGACGGGACAGGCTGCGCGAAAATGCGTTGACGTTCCTCCGGCGGCGGGGAACCATCGCCGCTCATGCTGCACAGTGAGATCTGGGACGACCAAGCCGCTCAGAGCTACGACACCCCCGGGACCGGCATGTTCGCACCGGAGGTGCTGGGGCCCACGGTGGACCGCCTGGTGGAGCTCGCCGGGGGCGGGCGGGCGCTGGAGTTCGCCGTCGGGACGGGGCGAGTGGCGGTGCCACTCGCCGAGCGCGGAGTCCCGGTCAGCGGCATCGAGCTGTCGGAGCCGATGATCGACCGGCTTCGCGCCAAAGCGGACGAGGCGGCCATCCCGGTCGTCGTCGGTGACATGGCGACCGCGCGGGTCCCGGGGGAGTTCCAGCTCGTCTACCTCGTCTTCAACACCATCTCCAACCTGCTCACGCAGGCCGAGCAGGTTGCCTGCTTCCGGAACGCCGCACGCCACCTTGCACCGGGCGGGCGGTTCGTCGTCGAGCTGTGGGTCCCCGAGCTCCGCAAGCTGACGCCGGGTCAGCAGGCCGTGGTCTGGGAGTCGACGACCGGCTATATCGGGCTCGACACCTACGACGTCCTGCGTCAGCAGGTCGTCTCGCACCACTTCCGGTTCGATGCGGGGGCCGGCCACGAGGCCCGGTTGTTCCGCAGCCCTCACCGGTACGTCTGGCCGGCTGAACTCGACCTGATGGCCGAGCTGGCCGGCATGACGCTGGAATCCAGGCACGCCGACTGGGCGGGAGGGGAATTCACCGCGGAGTCGCGTTCCCACGTCTCCGTCTACCGGACGGCGGGCCCGCGCTGACCGGGCAGGTCTCCTGCCGGCGGCCCGTGTGGCTTGCGGCTCACGCTGGCGTGAGGTTCTAGCGTGGGCTTCTCGGCGCGTGCCGAGCAGGCGGCCCGCGATCGTACGAGCGGCCCGGTCGGGCCGTGGGGAAGGCAGAACGTCATGCGTGCAGTCCGGTATCACGAGTACGGCGGTGTGGAGACCCTCGTGGTCGAGCAGGTGCCGGAGCCGCATCCCGGGCCCGGGGAGGTCCGGATCCGGGTGGCGGCGGCCGCCGTCTTCTCGCCGAAGCCGCCGAACTCGGTCGGCGGGGCCGCTACACACCGCGCATCGAGCGGACCTACCCGCTCGAAGAGATCGCGGACGCCCACGCCTACGCCGAGCGCGGCCACACGCGGGGGAAGATCGTCGTCCGCGTCTGAGGCCGGCCCGCTCAGCCCGGGGTGACGAAGCCCGATTCGTACGCGGCGATCACCGCCTGCGTACGGTCCCGGGCGCCCAGCTTGGCGAGCAGCGCGGCGACATGCGACTTCACCGTCGCCGCGCCGATGTCCAGCCGGGCGGCGATCTCCGCGTTCGTCAGCCCCCGCGCCATCAGCCGCAGCACGTCGGCCTCGCGGTCGGTGAGCCGGGCGCGGAGCGCGGTGGTGCGGCGGGTCCTGGCGTGCGCGGCGGCCAGGGCGCGGACGGCGGCGGGGTAGAGGAGCGAGTCGGTGCGGGCCACGAGGCGTACGGCCTGGACCAGGTCGGCGGCGCCCGCGCGCTTGAGGAGGAAGCCGGCGGCGCCGGCGCGGAGGGCGTCGTAGACGTACGAGTCGTTCTCGAAGGTCGTGACGACGATGATGCGGGGCGGGACGGGCATCGTGCGCAGGAGCTGTTCGGTGGCGCGGATGCCGTCGATCTCCGGCATGCGTACGTCCATGAGCACGACGTCGGGCTCCAGGCGGCGTACGACGGAGACCGCCTCGGCGCCGGTGGCGGCTTCGCCGACGACCGCCAGGTCGTCCTCGGCGGAGAGGATGGCCCGGAGCGCGGTGCGCACCATCCGCTCGTCGTCCGCGAGGACGATGCGGAGCGGACGCGAACCCGGCTGCGCGGCGGTGTGCGGCTCACCGGCCCCGGAGCGCGGCGCTCGCGGCGGCTCTTCGGCGTCCTCCCGCGGCTCGTTCACAGCGGGAGCCTCGCCGTCAGCCGCCAGCCCCGCTCGTACGGGCCCGCCTCCGCGGCCCCGCCGAGCAGCCGCGCGCGTTCGGCGATCCCGCGCAGCCCCCGGCCCCCGCGGGCGGCGGGAGCCGTCCCGTGCGCCGTCTCCGGTACGTCGTTCTCCAGCACGATCCCCAACTCTCTCTCCGCCACCGTGATCCCCAGCCGTACCGGCACCGGGCCCGCGTGCCGGAGCACGTTCCCCAGCCCCTCCTGGACGATCCGGTACGCCTCCCGCGACACCGGCCCCGGCAGCGCCGCCGTATCCGCGGACACGTCCACCCGCACCGTCGCCCCCGCCGCCCGGGTACGCGCCAGCAGCCCGTCGAGATCGCGGGCCAGGTCCGGCGCGGGCGCGTGGCCGGAGCCGGAGCCGGGGCCCGGACCGGCGGCGGCGTCCTCCTGCCTCAGCAGCCCCAGCACCGTGTCCAGTTCCGCGACCGCCGAGCGGGTCGTGCCCTCGATCGCCGCCAGCGCCTCCCGTACGAACTCCGGGTCCCGGTCGAAGACCCGCCGCGCCGCGCTCGCCTGCAACGTGACCGCGCTCAGGGCATGGCCGACCGAGTCGTGCAGCTCCCGCGCCAGGCGGTTGCGGCGGGCCAGGTCGGCGGCGCGCTCCTCGGCCGCGGCGAGCCGGTCGGCGGGGGTGGGGCCGAGGAGAGCGGGGGCGGCGCGGGCCAGCAGCAGGCCGGCGGCGGCCGCGGCGGCGGTGAGCGCGGCCAGCAGCGCGAGGCCGAGCGGCGGGGCGAGCCATGCGGGCACCGCGAGCAGCCCCCAGTCCCGCTCGCGCAACTCCCTCCAGAACGGCGTCGCGAGCAGCACCGCCGCCATCGGCGGCACCGCCAGCGTCGCCCCGCTGACCAGCGCCCCCAGGCCCACGTGCAGCGTGAACCACCCCGCCGTCCGACGCCGCGCCGCCCACGACCGGTCCCGCCCGGCGGGCGGCAGCCCGCCCGGCACCCGGCACAGCGCCTGCGCGGCGGAGGTCTCCAGCGTCCGCACCATCGGGAACGCCAGCGGCGTCGCCGCCACCAGGGGCAGGGCCAGCAGGTACGCCACTACTTGCCAGCCCAGGCTGCGGAAGGTGTCGACGTCGCGGTCCGCGACCTGGAGTGCCACGCTGACCAGCAGGAAGTACGGCATGAGCAGCGCGCCGCCGAGCAGCAGATGGGCCCAGCGAAGCCGCACGGCCCCCGCGGACACGGATCAGCCCCGCCCGGGCGGCGGCGAGCCCGCGGGTACCGGGCCCCGCGCGGGGCCGGCGGGGCCGGTGGGGGAGGCGGGCACGGCGGGGGGCCGCGGACCGGGGCCTCCGGCGGACACCGCGCGGCCGGCGGGCCGCGGGCCGCCCGCGGATACCGCCGCCGCGCGCTCCGCGAGCAGCGTGGCGCCCACCGCGAGGACCAGCAGGCCGGTGATCATGCCGCCAGCGTAGGCGAGGTTCATCGGCTGGGTCGGCTGCCTGTCGCCCCGTACCGGGTTCTCCGTCACCAGCGACGCGAGCAGCATCCAGCCGCTCCACGCCGCCAGCGCCGCCCCGCCGGTCCAGCCCAGCGCCACGGCCGCCGCCAGCCGGGTGCGCGGGCGCGGGCGGTGGGCGACGAGGACGACGCCCGCGGCGGCGGCCAGTGCGAAGACGACCTGGATCGCCTCGTTCACGCGGAGGTTCGCGGAGCGCTGCCCGACGAGGTGCCCGGACAGGCCCGCCGTCGACCCCAGCGCCCAGCTCAGGTGCAGCCCCGCGACCAGCAGCGCGACGACCGCGGCCAGCACCGCGAGCACGCGCTGCGCCGGTCCGGTGGGCGACGGGGGCAGGCCGGCGAGCCGGCCGCGGAGCAGGTGGCCCCAGCGGTCGCGTACGTACAGCGCGAACAGCCAGCCGAGCGCCAGCGCCTGCACGCCGAAGCCGGTGTACACGACGGTGAAGACCCACTCGTCCAGGAACGGCTCCCCGTCGCCCGCCCCGGCGCTCCCGCCGCCGAAGAGGGCGATCACCGCCTGCAGCGGGAAGCCCACCACGATCGGCGCGAGCAGCCCGGTGGCGGCCCACAGCGGGAGCGCGACCAGCCACGCCGGGGTCCGGCGGCCCCACGGCTGCGTCAGCGCGAAGGCCAGCACGATGACGGCCGCGTCCATGAGGACCGTGAGGGAGTTGACGGCGGCCATGGTGCCGCGCTTCTCCAGCAGTTCGCTGCCCGCCGGGATGCCGACCGTGCTGCCGGCGATCCACGCGGTCTTCAGCGACAGGTACGGCAGGCAGGCGACGGCGGCGACGAGGCGCAGCGCGCGGGCGGTGCGTGAGGGGTGCGGGTCGGTGACATCCATGCGTTCACGTTCCCGTGAGGCGTCCGTCGCGTACGTCGCCCGCGCCGACGATCCGCCTCCGCCGCGCGGCGGAGGCGGCCCCGCCGCCGGGTCGTACGCCGGGGGGCGGGCAGGCTCAGAGGTGCCGCGTCGCCAGCGTCAGCCGGTCGCGCGCGTCGAGCAGCGCGTCGCGGATCCCCTGCTCGTGCGCCGGCGTCAGCCGCGCCACCGGCACCGAGCAACTGATCGCGTCCCGCGCCGGGGCCCGGTAGGGGACCGCGACCCCCACGCAGCGCAGCCCCAGCGTCGACTCCTCCCGGTCCAGGGCGTATCCGCGCTCGCGCACCCGGTGCAGCTCCTCGATCAGCCGCTCCCGGTCCGTGACCGTGTGCTCGGTGAGCGGCGCCAGCGACTCGGGCAGCAGCTTGCGGATCTCCTCGTCGGGGTACGTCGCGAGCAGCGCCTTGCCCAGCGCCGTCGCGTGCGCCGGGAGCCGGCGGCCGACGCGGGTGAACGGCCGCAGGTAGTGCTGGGACTGGCGGGTGGCGAGGTAGACGATGTTCACGCCGTCCAGCCGCGCCAGGTGGATCGTCTCCGTCGTGTCGTCGGCGAGCCGGTCGAGGGTGGGCCGGGCGGCGGCCACGACCTCGTCGCCGTCGATGTACGACGTGCCGACGAGCAGCGCCCGCACCCCGATCCCGTACCGTGTGCCCGTCGCGTCGGTCTCCACCCAGCCCAGCTCCGTGAGCGTGCGAAGGAGCATGTAGAGGCTGGACTTGGGGTAGCCGACGGCATGCTGGACGTCACCGAGGCTGTGCATTCCGGGTCTGGCCGCGAAATACTCGAGCAGTTCCACGGTGCGGACGGCAGACTTGACCTGTCCACCCCCACCGGCGTCGGCGACCCCCATGGCGCTTGACCTCTCTGCTGCCGCAGCGATAAAAGTCCAAGAAAAATTCATGTATAGAGACGGCGTTCAGAATACCGAACCAACGGTATCGTCGGTCACCGTCCGCCATGTGTGCAAGAGGAACGGAGACATCTCAGTTGTCCGCACCAGTCTGGAGCGTCGATCCCCGCACCGGTAACCGCCGGGAGCAGGTCGCCACCGAGGCGACCGCCGAGGAGGTCGACAAGACCGTACGCGCCGCGCACGCCGCCGCCCCGGCGCTCGCCGAACGCGCGCAGCGCGCCCGGTTTTTGCGGGCCGCGGCCGACCTCTTCGACCGGCACGTCGACAAGGTCGTCGAGTGCGCCGACGCCGAGACCGCCCTCGGGCCCGGCCGGCTCAGCGGCGAACTCACCCGCACGACCTACCAGTTGCGCGCCTTCGCCGACATCGCCGAGGCCGGCGACTTCCTCGACGTGCGCATCGACCATGCCGACGCATCCCTCGCCCCGCCGCGGCCCGACCTGCGCCGCTGGAAGGTGCCGCTCGGCGTCGTCGCCGTCTACTCCGCCTCGAACTTCCCGCTCGCCTTCTCCGTCCCCGGCGGCGACACCGCCAGCGCGCTCGCCGCCGGCTGCCCGGTCGTGGTCAAGGCCCACCCCGACCACCCGGGCACCTCCGAGCTGTCCGCGGCGCTGCTGCACCGCGCCGCCGAGAAGGCGGGGCTGCCGCAGGAGGTCGTCTCCGTCGTGCACGGCTTCGACGCGGGCGTGGAGCTGGTACGCCATCCCGTCGTCGCCGCCGCCGGGTTCACCGGCTCGGTGCGCGGCGGGCGGGCCCTCTTCGACGCCGCGGTGGCCCGCCCCCGGCCCATCCCGTTCCACGGCGAGCTGGGCAGCCTCAATCCCGTCGTCGTCAGCGCGGCGGCGGCCGCCGAGCGCGCCGAGGAGATCGGCGCGGGCCTCGCGGGGTCGATGACGCTGGGCGTCGGGCAGTTCTGCACCAAGCCCGGCCTGGTGCTGGTGCCGGCGGGCGAGGCCGGCGACCGGCTCGTCACCTCGCTCACGGCGGCGGTCAGCGACACCGAGCCGGGCGTGATGCTCGACCCGCGGATGCGGGAGGCGTTCATCGCGGGCGTACGGGAACGGGCGGAGCTGCCCGGCGTGGAGAGCCCCGTGACGCCGGGCGCGAACGGCGAGCACACCGTCAGCGGCGGCTTCCTCACCGTCGACGCCGAACGCCTCGCGGGCGGCGGGGAGTACGAGCTGCTGACGGAGGAGTGCTTCGGGCCCGTCACCGTCATCGTGCGGTACGAGGACGTGCCGCAGGTCTCCGCGGTGCTGGCCCGGCTGCCGGGCAACCTCACGGCGACCGCGCACCTGGGCGCGGCGGAGGCCGGGGACGCGGACGCCGGGGACGGCGGCGCGGCGCGGCTGTTCGCCGAACTGACGCCGCTCGCCGGGCGGATCCTCGTCGACGGCTGGCCCACGGGCGTCGCCGTCGCCCCCGCGCAGCACCACGGCGGCCCCTACCCGGCGACGACGTCGACCTCGACGTCCGTCGGCGGCACGGCGATCGAGCGCTGGCTGCGCCCGGTGACGTACCAGAACGCGCCCCAGGCGCTGCTCCCCGCCGAGCTGCGCGAGGACAACCCGGCAGGCGTGCCCCGCACGGTGGACGGCGTCCGGGAGAACTGACGCGCCGGGCGGGCGGCGGCGGTTCGAACGCCGCCCGCCCCCGTCGCCCGAACGGGTGGCACGAGGCGCCGCACCCCCGTCCCGTCCCGCAGGATGGCTCCCCGGAAGAGCCCGAAGACGCTCCCGGGGAGGAGCACCATGGTCCGGTCCAGGCGCCTGGCCGCGGCGTGCGCGCTCGCCGCGGCGCTGTCGTTCGCCGCCGTCCCGAACGCCCGTACCGCGGACACGCCGCGCGTCGACCTCCGCGTCCTCGTCGTGGACGACGGCGGGGAGCCGGTCGCGGCGATCGCCGAGCACCTGGCGGCGATCGGCACGCCGGTCACGGCGGTGCGGCTGGGGGAGCGCGGGAGGCCGCGGATCGACGCGGAGTTCCTCGCCGGCGCGGAGGAGGGGCGGCCGCGGGCGCGGTACCAGGCGGTGGTGGTACCGGGCGGAGGCGGCGCGAGGGAGCCGGGCGGCGGCGTTGCCGGTGCCGTGCCCGCCGTTGCCGCGGGCGGCCGTGGGCCCGTAGGTGCCGCAGCCCCCGTTCTCGGCGGCGCCCGCGCACCGGCCCTCGGCCGCGCCGAGACCGCCGCCCTCGCCGCGTACGAGCGGCGCTTCGGCATCCGCCAGGTCGACGCCCACGCCGCAGCAGGACCGCTCCCCGCCCTCGGCGCACCCGCGTGGTCCGGCCGGCTCGACGGCCGCACGGCCCGCGTCACCCCCGCAGGGCGGGCGGGTCCCTTCGGGTATCTCGCGGGTCCCGTGCCGTTCGCGGACCTCGATCCGCGGGCGGCCGAGACGTACGGCCGGCTCGTGCGGCCGGGCCCGGACTTCACGCCGTACGTGGACGCGGCCGTGCCCGGGAAGCCGCGCGCACGCGGCGCGCTCGTCGGCGAGTACGCCGACGACGGTCGGCGCCGGCTCCTCGTCACGTTCGGCGCCCCCGGCGACCGGCTCGCCTACCGGCTGCTCGCCCGCGGCATCGTCGACTGGGCCACCGGCGGCGTGCATCTGGGCGCCGCCCGCTACGGGTTCGCCGTCCAGGTCGACGGCGTCCTCGGCCGCGACGCCCGCTGGGACCCCGACGGTGACTGCACCTCCGGCACCCCCGGCTGCGCCGACCTGCCGCCGATCCGGATGAACCGCGGCGACGCCGCGTACGCCCGCGACTGGTCCGCCCGCCGGGACTTCACCCTCGACCTCGTCTACAGCGGCGGCGCCGCCGAGCGCCACCGCCGGGCGCACGGCGGCGCCGACGCGCTGGCCGACCGGCTGATCACCGACCGCGAGGCGTTCCGGTGGATCAACGGCACGTACGATCGCGCGCCCCTCGGCTGCGTCCGCGGGCGCGGCGGCGACGCGGCGCGCTGCGCGCGGGACGCGGCGGGCGAGGTGCGGTGGACGCCGGAGCGGCGCATCGCGCTGCAGATCGAGGAGAACGTCCGCTGGGGGCGGGCACGGAACCTGCCCGTGCGCAGGGACGAGCTGGTCACCGCGGGACATACCGGGCTCGCCGCCCCGCCGGGACAGCCGCTCGACAACCCGGACCTCGCACCCGCCCTGGGCACGACGGGCGTCCGCTGGCTGGCCGCCGACCGGGCCCGGGACCCGCTCTCGCGGCGGGTGGGGACGGCGTCGACGGTGCCGCGGTACGGGCTGGGGCTGTTCGCGGGGGCGGGGACGGAGCGGGAGCAGATCGACGCGCATGCGTACCGCTACGGGGAGGGGAGCAGGGGCGAGGACGGCGATCCGGCGGGCGGCTACCGCTCGTATCTCGTCCCCCGCGCCGCCCGCGCCGCCCTCGGCCACGTCCTCGCCGCCGACCCCGCCCCGCACCACCTCCACCAGTCGAACCTCGCCGAGGACCGCATCGCCTACCCCCTCCTCGACCGCGTACTCACCGACTACCGCCGCCTGTTCACCTCCGGCACCCCGCTCGGCAACCCCCGACCCCGGGCCATCGCCCGCGACCTCCAGCGCCGCGCCGTCTGGGCGGAGGCGGTACGGAACGGGAAGGTCACCGCGTACCGCGTCGGCGGCACCGTGACGGTGCGGGCGCCGGCCGGCGTCGAGGTGCCCGTCACCGCCCCGCCCGGCACCCGTCAGCGGTTCAGCCGCGGCGACGCCGAGGTGGGCCGTCCGTACGCCGGGCGGGCCGCCGGCTGGACGCGCGCCGATCCGGTCCGCGAACGGGTCGTCCTCCGGCTGCCGTGAGCGCACCGCGGGCGGCCGGGGCCTCAACTCAGCGCCTTGGCCAGCGCCTCGGCGAACCGGTCCGTCGTCCGCCGGTCCCGCACGGCGAGCCGCAGCCAGCCGGGGCCGAGGCCGGGGAAGGTGTCGCCGCGGCGTACGGCGAAGCCGAGGCCGCGCAGCCGTTCGCGTACGGCGAGACCGGCGGCGGCGCCGTCCGGGCCCGCCACATGGACCAGCACGAACGGCGCCGCCGCCGTCCCCGCGGTCGCGACCTCCGCGAACTCCCCGAGCCTGGCCAGCAGATACGCCCGGTCCGCGCCGACCGCCCGCGCCGCCGCCTCCGCCTCCGCGAGCGCCCGCGGCGCGCACACCGCCTCCGCGGCGATCAGGGCGGGTGTCGACACCGGCCACAGCGGCTGGGCCCGCGCCAGCGCGGCGACCGTTGCGGGGTCGCCGAGGACGTAGCCGACGCGCAGGCCCGCGAGCCCCCAGGTCTTCGTCAGACTGCGGAGGACGACCAGGCCGGGGACGTCGGTGCGCCCGGCCAGTGACTCGCGCTCGCCCGGCACCGCGTCCATGAACGCCTCGTCCACGACGAGGACGCGCCCCGGCCGGGCCAGCGCGGCGAGGGCGGCGGCTTGGTGGAGGACGGACGTCGGGTTGGTGGGGTTGCCGACGACGACGAGGTCGGCGTCCTCCGGCACCGCCCGCGGCGGCAGCCCGAAGCCGTCCTCAGCGCGCAACAGCACCCGGTCCACGGCGTACCCCGCGTCCCGCAGTGCCGCCTCCGGCTCCGTGAACTGCGGGTGCACGACCACCGCCCGGCGCACCGCGGGCCGCAGCGCCCTGGCCAGCAGCACGAACGCCTCCGCCGCGCCCGCGGTGAGCAGCACCCGGTCGGCCGGCACCCGGTGGCGGGCGGCGACGGCGGCGCGGGCGGCGCGGCCGTCGGGGTAGGCGGCGAGCCGGTCGAGGGAGGCGGCGAGGCGGGCCTTCAGCCAGGGGGGAGGCGTGCCGGCGCGGACGTTGACGGCGAGGTCGGTGAGGCCGGGGGCGGCGTCGCGGAGTTCGGCGTCGCCGTGGTGGCGGAGGTCGTGCGGGGCGGGCGGCGGGGAGGGGTCAGTGCGCATGGGCGTGGTCGCCGTGGTGGTAGCCCGGGCCGTGCGTGTGGACGTGGCCGTGCCCCGGTCCGTGGTCGTGGGCCGTGTCGTCTTCGCCCGGGTGGAAGTGGGGTTGCTGCGGGGCGCCGACCTTGGCCTCGTAGCCGGGGAGGGCGACGCGGTAGACGCAGGAGTCGCAGTTCATGCGCAGATCCCCGGCGACGGCCTCCTCGTACCGCTCCGTCACCAGCTCCACCAGCTCCTCCTCCGGGCCGATGACGTCCGCCGTCCGCACGACGACCCCGGGGTGCGCCGCCGCCCACTGCCGCGCCTGGTGGGCGACGCGTTCGGGGAGGACCCCGGTGAAGAGGAAGTAGGGCAGCACGACGACGTGTTCCGCGCCCAGCCGGCGGCAGCGCTCCAGCCCGGCGGCCACGTCCGGCGCGGCGAGCGACACGAACGCCGTCTCCACGCCCGCGTACCCGCGGCCCTCCCAGAGCAGCCGGGCGGCCTTGTGGACCTCGGCGTTGGCGTCGGGATCGGTGGAGCCGCGGCCGACGAGGAGGACGGTGGTGCGGGCACGTTCGGTGCGCTGGGCCTCCGCCACCCGGCGCGCCAGGACGGCGAGGAGCTTCGGGTGCGGGCCGAGGGGACGGCCGTAGGCGTACGAGAGGCCGGGGTGGCGCCCCTTCTCGCGGGCGAGGGCGGCGGGGATGTCGCCCTTGGCGTGCCCGGCGGAGACGAGCATGAGGGGTATGGCGGCGAAGTGCCGTACGCCGCGCGCCACGAGCTGTGCGACGGCCTCGCCCAGCGGCGGCGGTGACAGCTCGATGAACCCCCCGGCGACGGGCAGCCCGGGGTGGCGCTCGGCGAGCACGCGCACGAACGCGCGGAACGCCTCGGCACCGGCGGCGTCCCGGGTGCCGTGACCGGCGATGAGCAGGGCGGGCTTGGTCACTTGCGTCTCCTCGGTGGTACGGGACCCGGCGGGGCCGGGCGTGTCGGCGCTGAGGGAGGGGGTGGCTACGGGCCGGGGCTGAGCGGGGGCGCGGCGGGTCCTGCGGGGGGCGGGTTCCGGTCGGCGGCCGGGCCCGGGGGCCCGGCCGCCGTGCCCGTGCGGTCCGCGGATGCCGGGGGCGGCGCGTAGAGGAGGGCGTTCAGGGCGGCCGCGGCCACCGCGGAACCGCCCTTCTCCGAGACGTTGCTGATCGCCGGCAGCCCCGTGGCCCGTAGCGCCGCCTTGCTCTCCACCGCCCCCACGAACCCCACCGGCAGCCCGACCACCAGCGCCGGGCCCGCGCCCAGCGCGAGCAGCTCCTCCAGCGCCGTCGGCGCACAGCCGACCACCCACACGGCACCGTCGCCGACTTCCGCGTACGCAAGCCGCACCGCCGCCGCCGAGCGGGTCAGCCCGGGCACGGCCACCGCCTCGCGCAGCCGGCAGACCGCCCTGCGGGCGGTGATGCCCGCCGCGACCATCTCGACGTCGGCCACGACCGGCGCGCCCGCGTGCAGCGCGGCGTGCGCGGCGCGCAGCGACATCTCGTCGCACACCAGGTCGTCGGCGTAGGCGGGATCGGCGGAGGAGTGGATGACCCGCTCGACCACCGCGCGGGTCAGCGGCGGCAGATGCGCGGTGTCGACGCGGGCGCGCAGCCTGCGGTACGACTCCTCCTCGATGGGATGGACGGTCCTCGTCACGGGCGCTCCTCGGGTGCCTCGTCGATGGCGTCGGCCGGGCAGACCTCCACGCACTCCAGACAGCCGGTGCAGAGGTCGGCGCGGACGAACAGGGCGCCGCCGCGGGGGCGGACGGCGTGGACGGGGCAGGTGAGGAGGCAGGCGCCGCAGCCGGTGCAGCGGTCGCTGACGGTGAGGGTGAGGGCCGGGACTTCCGCCGGGCGGGGTTCGGGGAGGCCGTCGGCCGCTCGGGCGGCGGTGTGTTCCGCGGCGCTCGGGGGCGCGCCCGTGCGCGTACGGGCGTTCACGTCTGCCACCGGTAGCCGCGCGGCGTCACCATCCGGCCCGCGATCTCGCGGGTCGCCGAGTTGCCGACCGTCACCACGGTCATCATGTCCACCGTCTCCGGGTCGAGTTCGGCGAGCGTCGTCAGCAGCACGTGCTCGCCGGGGCGGGACGCGTTCCGTACGACGCCCACGGGCGTCCCCGGCTCACGGTGCTTCGCCAGCAGCGCCAGCGCCTCCGGGAGCTGGCGGCGGCGGGCGCGGCTGCGCGGGTTGTAGAACGTGACCACGAGGTCCGCTTCCGCCGCCGCCCGCACCCGGCGCTCGATGACCTCCCACGGCGTGTGCAGGTCGGAGAGGCTGACGGAGACGTGGTCGTGCCCCAGCGGCGCGCCCAGCAGCGCCGCCGCGGCCAGCGCCGCCGTCACGCCGGGCACGCCGGCGACGTCGATGTCCGCGCCCGCCTCCGCCAGCGCGGGCGAGGCCATCGCGTACACCCCCGCGTCGCCGCTGCCGACCAGCGCGACCGCGTGCCCGGCGCGGGCCTCGGCGACGGCGGTACGGGCCCGCTCCTCCTCGGCGCCCAGCCCCGATGCGAGGACCCGGGTGCCGGGCCTGAGCAGGTCGCGGATCTGCGCGACGTACTGGTCCAGGCCGACGACCACCGACGCCCGGCGCAGCTCGGTGCGGGCCCGCGGCGTCAGCAGGTCGCGGGCGCCGGGGCCGAGGCCGACGACCGCGAGCCGCCCGCGGGGGCGGCGGCGGGCGACGGCGCAGGTGGCCATGGCGGGGCGGTCCGCGGGGGCGGACTTCCGTTTGCGTACGAGGAGTTCGGCGCCCGGGCCCGCGGCGGTGAGCGCCGCGGCCTCCGCGACGCTGGGCGTGCCGACGGCGGCGAGGGGCGCGGCGGACGGCGTGGGCACGTCGACGGCGGCCAGCTCGGCGGCGGGGAAGGTGCGCAGCGGCACCCCGAGGCGGTCGGCGGCGGCGAGCAGGCCCGGTTCTCCGGCCTTGGCGTCGACGGTGGCGAGCGCCGCCACGGACCGCGGGCTCAGCCCGGCCCCGTCGAGGGCGTCCCGGACGAGGCCCAGCACCTCGTCGGCCCCGGCGCCGCGGCTGGCCCCCACGCCGACGACGAGGGACGGCGGGCGCAGCACCGCCTCGCGGGCGGCGAGCGGCAGGCGGCGGTCGGTGACGTAGAGGCGGACGTCGGTGGCCACCCCGCGTACCCCGACGTGCGGCGGCAGCGCGGGCAGCGGCCACGTCGCGTCGGCCCGCAGCGCGACGGGACCGCCGTCCAGCACCGTGCGCGTCACGGCGGCGACCGCGCCTTCGACGGGCCAGCCGACGGAGTCGAGCCCGGGGATGCCGACGGCGTCGGTGGCGGTGGTCACGACCGGCGTGCACCCGTCGCCGAGCAGGTCGGCGACCTCGGCGGCCAGGTCGTTGGCGCCGCCGCCGTGGCCGCCGAGGAGGGCGACGGCGAAGCGGCCCGCCTCGTCGACGCAGACCACGCCGGGGTCGGCGGCCTTCCCGCGGAGCAGGGGGGCGAGGAGGCGGACGGCGGCGCCGGTGGCGAGAAAGCAGACGAGCTGGTCGCAGTCGGCGAAGGCGCGCGCGACGGCGGTACGGACCGGGCCCTCGTCGTAGCGGCGGGTCCGGCCGGGCCAGGCGTCGGCCAGCCGCTGCGCGGCGGCGGAGCCGGCGGCGGTGGCGGCGACGAGGCCGATCACGGGGCGGTCCGGTGGTGCGGGGCGGTCACGGATTCTCCAGGGGAGTCGCGGGTGGTGGTGTGTCATGTGCGGGTGAGGGGCCGTCCGGCGGCCGTCCGCTCGCCGCCACCGGCCGTGCTTCCGTGGGGACGTCCCGGCGGCCCCACAGGACGAACACCGGGTTGGTCGCCGCGAGTCGCGTCACCTCGCCGGGCAGCGGCGCGAGCCGGGAGGACTGCAGCAGTACGCCGTCCACCGCGTACCCGGCCGCCGCCAGCGCGGCGCGTACCCCCGGCACCCGGTCGACGGCGGCCAGCGTCACGACCACCGTCCGCCGCGCCCGCCGGGCACACGCCGCGACGACCTCCGCCACGTCATCGCCCCCGCCGCCGACGAACACCGCGTCGGGGTCGGGGAGTCCGGCCAGCGCGGCGGGGGCCGTACCGTGCACGGCCCGCACGTCGACACCGTGCGCCGCCGCGTTGGCGCGGATCCGTACGACGCCCCCGGCATCCCGCTCCACGGCGACGACGGCGGCCCCGAACCGCGCGCACTCCACCGCGACGGAGCCGGACCCGGCGCCCACGTCCCACATCAGGTCGCCGAGGCGGGGCGCGAGGCGGGCGAGGGCGAGGGCGCGGACCTCGTACTTGGTGACCATGCCGGCCCGGTGCGCGAAGTCCCCCTCGGGCAGCGCCCAGCCGTCGCCGGGGCGGCGGGCGAGGGGATACCGGCCGGGACCCGCGAGGACGCGCTGCGCCGGAGCGAGGGTGCGGCCGGGGCGCGGGTCGAGGCAGAGCACGACGTTGACGGCCTGCGGCGGCCAGGTGCGGGCGGCGGCGTCGGCGGGGTCGAGGTACGCGATGTCCTCGCCGGCGGAGCCGAGTCCGGTGCCGACGACGAGGGTACGGGGCACACCGGAGCCGGCGAGGGCGGCGCCGAGTTCGGCGGGGCCGGCGCCGGGTCCGGTGAGGACGGCGGTCTTGGGGTGGGCGCGGCAGACGTTGACGGCGGTACGGAGGTCGCGCCCGTGGGCGCTGACGACGGCGGCGTCGTCCCAGGGGAGCCCGGCGCGGGCGAAGGCGACGGCGAGGGAGGGGACGGCGGGGCGGATGTCGAGGAGACGGGGGCCGAAGCGCTCGGCGAGCACGCGGACGATCCCGAAGAACCCGGGGTCGCCCGAGGCGAGTACGACGACGCGGGCGGGGGGGTGGGGGGATCTCCCCGCCCCCGCCCCTCCCCGAACCCCAGGGGCCCCGCCCCCGAGCCCCCCACCGGGGGCGGAGTCCTCGGACCCCGCCTGGGGCAGCGCGCCGAGCCCCGCCTGGGGCTGCGCGCCGGACCCCGCCTGGGGCAGCGCGCCGAGCCCCGCCTGGGGCTGCGCGCCGGACCCCGCCTGGGGCTGCGCGCCGAGCCCTGCCCGGGGCTGCGCCCCGGATCCCGCCTGGGGCCGCACTTCTTGGCCCCAGTGGGGCTCCGCGACGGGGCCAACCGGGGGCTCCGTGCCGGGCCGTGCACTCGTCTCTGCCGCCGACTCGGCCCGGGGCTCCGCCCCCGACCTGTCTTCGTGCTGTGCCCCCCGGCCCTCACGGGGCTCCGCGACCGTCCCGAGGCGGGCACGCGCCTCTGCCGCCTTCGCCTGGGAATTCCCCCCGGAAGCCCCCCGGGGCTCCGGCTTTGCCGCGGCGGGCTCGTTCGCCGGGGTCCAGGCGTCCCGGCCCACGTACGCCGCGATCCGGTCCAGGGCCGGGCCCAGCGGACCCAGCGTCACGCGTTCCGCATCCCGCGGCAGTTCCGCCTCCGCCAGGTGCCGGGCCGCGCCCACCACCAGCGCCGCGTCCTCGATCCGCGCCGGAGGCGAGCCCGTGCCGCAGCCTATGACCGTGATCACCGCAGCAGCTCCCCGTCGCTCCGCGCCACCAGCACCCGCCCCGTGAAGTCCACCATCGCCGCCTCCGCCGCGACCCTCCGCTCCGTGAAGCGCTCCAGCACCTCCGCCACCCGGCCGCACAACTCCCGCCCCGCCGCCGGCAGCAGACCCGCCGCCTCCCACAACTCGTACGCGTGCCGCCCGGTGTTCGCGGCCCCCACCTCCGCCGCCAGGCTCTCCGGACCGCCCGCCGCGCGCGTGATCTCCGCCAGCACCCCCGGGTCCACCTTCGAGCGCGTGTAGTGCGTCATCAGCACCCCCGCCGCCAGCTTCGTCAGCTTCCCGACCATGCCGACGAACACCACCCGCTCCACCCCCTGCGCCACCGCCCGCCGCAGCGCCGCACCCGTGAAGTCCCCCACCTCCACGAAGCACACCGCGGGCAGACCCGGCAGCAGTTCCATCGCCCCCCGCTCCGTCCGGCCGCCCGTGCACAGCACCACCGCCGTCTCGCCCTGCGCCGCCGCCACCGACACCGCCTGCTCGACGCTCGCCCGCCACGACGCCGTCGAGAACGGCCGCACGATGCCCGTCGTCCCGAGGATGGAGATGCCGCCCAGGATCCCCAGCCGGGCGTTCGTCGTCTTCCGTGCCCGCCGCTCGCCGTCCGGCACGCTGATCGTCACGTCCAGACCGCGCCGCCCCAGGTCCACGACCTCCGCCACCGCCTGCGTGATCATCCGCCGCGGCACGGGGTTGATCGCCGGGCCGCCCAGCTCCAGGCCGAGACCCGGTTTCGTCACCACCCCCACCCCCACGCCGCCGTGCAGTCCGAGACCGGGCCGCGCCCGCCAACTGACCGTCGCCGTCAGGTGCGAGCCGTGCGTGACGTCCGGGTCGTCGCCCGCGTCCTTCACCACCACCGCCTCCGTACGCCCCGGCCGCAGCTCCACCGCCCGCTCCACCGCGAACGTCACCCGCCGCCCCGACGGCAGCGCCACCTCCACCCACTCCCGCGCCTCGCCGGTCGCCAGCAGCAGCGCCGCGGCGCGCGCGGCGGCCGACGCGCAGGTGCCGGTGGTCCATCCCGTACGCAACGCCTTCTGCCGCACCTTGGCCGTACGCGGCAGGTCGGGTTCACGGAGGTCGGGACCCGGCTGGCCGGGCACCGGCGGCCCCGGTTCCGGCACGTTCGCTTCCCGCGCGTGCCGTTCCCGCGCGTCTCGTTCCCGCATGTTCCGTTCCCGCATGTTCCGTTCCCGCGCGTCCCCGGTCATCCGCACCCCTCCTCTCCACCGACCCGAACCGACCCGGACACCGCCCTACGCCCCGCCCTCGCGCAGCGCCCTCCGCGCCTCCGGCTCCGCCCGGCGGAAGCCGTGGAAGTGCCCCGGGTGGTACAGATGCGACCGTGTGCCCGTCGCCCCCAGCGCCGGGCCGACCAGGAACAGCGTGTGCTTCCACAGCCGGTGCTCCTTCACCGCCGCCGCCAGCGTGCCGACCGTGCAGCGCATCACCAGCTCGTCCGGCCACGTCACCCGGTACGCCACCACCACCGGCGTCTCCGCCGCGTACCCGCCCGCCAGCAGTTCTTCCGCCAGCCGCCCCGAACGGGCCGCCGACAGGAAGACCGCCATCGTCGTGCCGTGCCGGGCGAACTCCCGTATCTCCTCGCCGCCCGGCATGGGTGTCTTCCCGCCGCCCAGCCGCGTGAGGATCACCGACTGCGCCACCTCCGGGACCGTCAGCTCCCGTCCCGCCGCGGCCGCCGCCGCCGAGAACGACGACACCCCCGGCACGATCTCCACCTGAAGGCCCAGCGCCGCGCACCGCTCGACCTGCTCCTGCGTGCCGCCCCACAGCGCCGGGTCGCCGGAGTGCACCCGCGCCACCCGCAGCCCCGCGTGCGCCGCCCGTGCGTAGACCGCGACGACCTCCTCCAGCGGCACCGCAGCAGAGTCGACGATCTCCGCGTCCGCGCGGGCGTGCTGCAGGACGTCCTCGTGGACGAGGCTCGCCGCCCAGATCACGACGTCCGCCTCCGCGATGGCGCGCGCGGCCCGGAACGTCAGCAGATCCGCCGCCCCCGGTCCGGCCCCGACGAACGTCACCTTGCCGGTGGCGGGCGGCCGTTTCGCCGGGGCTCGGTCCGGCTGCGGGGCCGGGCTCCCCTTCGCGTACGGGCGCCGGCCCGGCATTCCCGTCCCGCTCACAGCTTCTCGCCCCGCCCCGCCCGCCGCGCCGGCGCGATCAGCGTCGACAGATACGGCAGCGGTTCCGCCCCCAGCTCCGTCGCCGGCCGCACCGACTCCTCCGCAAGACCCAGCGACGATCCCCACACCGCCCCCTCCATCCGGCCCGTCTCCGAGAGCGCCCCCGCCACCTCGCCCGCCAGCCGGCCGAACTTGTACGCCACGACCGTTCCCGGCCCCCGCAGCGCCTCCTTCAGCACCGCCGTGCCCGCCGTCACCGGCACCAGCGTCAGCGGCTCCGTGCCCTCCGCGAGCACCGCGCCGCCGCGGGCCGCGAGGTCCTGCATCGCGGTGATGCCCGGTACGCTCTCGATCCGTACGCCGGGGAGCAGCGCGGTGACGGTCGCGGCGAGGTACGTGAACGTGGAGTAGACGTTGGGGTCGCCGAGCGTGGCGAACGCCACCGAGCGGTGCGCGCGCAGCAATTCCGCGACCCGGGCGCCCGCCGCGTCCCACGCCGCCTCGCGGCGCGCGGCGTCGCTGCGCTCGTTGAGCGCGAAGACGACGCGCACGACCTTCGCCTCGTCGACGTAGTGCAGGACCGTCGCCTCCGCGCGGCCCGTGCCGCCGCCCTCCATCACGGGGACGACGACCACCGCCGCCGTCCGCAGCGCGCCCGCGCCCTTCACCGTGACCAGCTCGGGGTCCCCGGGGCCCACCCCGACGCCGACGAGTCGCATGCTCATGCCGTTTCACACCCTTCGACGAGCCGGCGCGCCATGGCGGGGGCGGCGGCCCAGTGCACGTGCAGGTACGAGGCGTGGACGCCGCCCCGTACGAATCCTTCGACGCGCCGGACCGGCTGCGTCATCCCCCATGCGGGCGTCTCGCCCGCGGGCGGGTCGAGGGCGGTGCGGTGGAACTCGTGGCCGCGTACCCGGGTGCCTGCGGCGGCGAGCGCGCTGTCGGCGACGGCGACGGCGTCGCGGTAGCCGAGGGTGAGGAGGCCGGTCATACGGGCCCTTGCGTCCAGCACGCCGCACATGGGGGCGCCGTCGAGGTCGCGGGCGAGGTAGACCAGGCCAGCGCACTCGGCGGCCACCGGCGCGCCGCCGGCGGCGCGCCGGGCGACGTCGCGGCGGAGCGGCTCGTTGGCGGCCAGTTCGGCGCCGTACACCTCGGGGAAGCCGCCGCCGATGACGAGGGCGCGGGTGCGGGGCGGCAGGGCCTCGTCGTGCAGGGGGTCGAAGGGGACGACGTCGGCGCCGGCGGCGGCGAGGAGTTCGGCGTGTTCGGCGTACGAGAAGGTGAAGGCGGGCCCGGCCGCCATGGCGACCACCGGCCGTCCGGCGGGGCGGGGGGAGTTCCCCGATCCCGCCCCTTCCCGAAACCGGGGGCCGGCCCCCGGGCCCTCTGCATCGCCCGCGCCCGCGGCGCGCGGCGCGCTTCGGGGGCTCCGCCCCCGGGCCCCCGGCGCGGCTCCGGCCGCCCGGTCGCCTCCTGCGCCGGGCCCTCCTTGCTGCCCCGCTGCCGCCACCGCGTCCGCCGCCGACCACGGGTCCGCCGGGAGCAGCGGGGCCGTGCGGGCCAGCCGTAGCAGCTCCGGTACGTCGCACGACTCGCGTACCCGCGCCGCCAGTGCGCGTACCGCCGCCACCGCCGCCGGGCGCCGTTCCGCCGCCGGGATCAGGCCCAGGTGCCGGGACGGTGCCGCCAGTTCCGGGTCGCGGCGCAGGGCGCCCAGGACCGGGACGCCCGCCGCGTCCAGGGACTCGCGGAGCAGCGACTCGTGGCGGTCCGAGGCGACCTTGTTGAGGACGACGCCCCCGATCCGTACCTCCGGATCCCAGGACGCGAAGCCGTGCACCAGCGCCGCCACCGACCGCGACTGCCCCGAGGCGTCGACCACCAGCACCACCGGCGCTCGCAGCAGCTTCGCCAGCTCCGCCGTCGAGCCCGACTCGCCGGCGCCGGAGGCGCCGTCGTACAGGCCCATCACGCCCTCCACGACGGCCACGTCCGCCCCCGCCGCGCCGTGCGCGAACAGCGGGGCGATCAGGCCGGGACCGCACATGTGCGCGTCCAGGTTGCGGCCCGGCCGCCCGCCGCCCGGGGAGCCGGCGACGGCGAGCGCGTGGTAGCCGGGGTCGATGTAGTCGGGGCCCGCCTTGTGGGGCGAGACGGTCAGGCCGGCGGCGGCGAACGCCGCCATCAAGCCGGTCGCGACCGTCGTCTTGCCGCTGCCGGAGGCCGGCGCGGCGACGACGAGCCGGGGGATGTCGATCACGGAACTCTCACCATTCGATGCCCCGCTGGCCCTTCTGGCCCGCGTCCATGGGGTGTTTGACCTTGCCCATCTCCGTGACGAGATCGGCGAACTCCACCAGCGGCGCCGGCGCGTTGCGGCCCGTGACGACGACGTGCTGGCTGCCCGGCCGGTCCCGCAGCACCGCGATCACCTCGGCGGTGTCCACCCACCCCCAGTGCATCGGGTACGCGAACTCGTCGAGCACGTACAGCCGGTACGTCTCCGCCGCCAGGTCCCGCTTGACCTGCTCCCAGCCCTCCCGGGCCCGCGCCTCGTTGTCCGGCTCGGCGTCTCCGCCGGGGCGTACCGGCCGCTGGATCCATGACCAGCCCTCGCCCATCTTGTGCCACGCCACCGTGCCGCCCTCGCCGCTCGCGCCGAGGACCCGCAGCGCCCGCTCCTCGCCGACGCGCCACTTGGCGGACTTGACGAACTGGAACACTCCGATCGGCCACCCCTGGTTCCAGGCCCGCAGCGCCAGTCCGAAGGCGGCCGTGGACTTCCCCTTGCCCGGGCCCGTGTGCACCACGACCAGGGGGCGGTGGCGGCGCTGCCGCGTCGTCAGGCCGTCGTCCGGCACGGCATCCGGCCGTCCCTGCGGCATCAGGCCGCCCTCCTCGAACTCGCCGGTCCACGCCCGGTGCCGGGCTCTTCGCGTACGGCACGGGCGCGCCGGTCCTCCCGGGCCTCCCGTACGAGCCCGCTCACCGTCTCCGCCCGCAGCTCGCCCAGCGCCACCACCGTGCCCCGCAGCTCGCGGGCCAGCTCGCCCGCGAGTCCCAGCCGCACAGGACCCGACTCGCAGTCGACGACTACCGAAGCGACCCCCTCGGCCGCCAGCAGGCGCGCCGCGCGCGCCGCCCGGCCGACCGGTTCATCGCCGCCGGTCGCCCGGCCGTCGGTGACGACGACCAGCAGCGGGCGGCGTGCCGGGTCCCGCAGCCGCTCGACGCGCAGCGTCTCGCGGGCCCGCAGCAGCCCGGCGGCCAGCGGGGTGCGGCCGCCGGTGGGCAGCCGCTCCAGGCGGACCGCCGCGGCGTCCACCGACGAGGTGGGCGGCAGCGCCACCTCCGCCTCCCGGCCGCGGAAGGTGACCAGGCCGACCTTGTCGCGGCGCTGGTACGCGTCCAGCAGCAGCGACAGCACCGCGCCCTTCACGGCGCCCATGCGCTGCCGCGCGCCCATCGATCCGGAGGCGTCGACGGCGAAGAGCACGAGGTTCGACTCGCGGCCCTCGCGGACCGCCTCGCGCAGGTCGTCGCGGCGGACGACGAGGCCGGGGCCGCGGCGGCCGCGGGCGTGCTGGTGCGGGGCGGCGGCCTGGACCGTGGCGGCGAGGTGCAGGGTGCCGAGGGCGCCGCGGGGGCGGCGGGCGCCGGTGGTGCGGCCGTGGGCGGTACGGGCGCGGGAGCGGCGTCCCGCGGCGCCCTCCCCGACGCCCGGGACGTCGAGGCGGCGGGTGCGGAACGGTTCCGCGGGGGCGGCGGGTTGCTCCCCGGGCGGGGGTGGCGCGGTCCCGGGCGGGCGGGGCTCCGCGCCGGGCTCCTCCGCCGGACCACGGGTGGCGGCGGGGGCGGAGCCGGGGGGTTCGGGGGCGGCGTCCGCAGCGGACGGAGCCTGCGGTGCGGGGTCTTCGGCGGCGCCGGGTTGCCCCTGCCGCGCGGCGTCCGGTCCGTGGGGCCCGTCCGGGCCGTCCGCGGCGCCGGGGGGCGCGCCGCCGCCGTCGCCGTCCGGCGGGTCCTCGCCCGTGCCGCCGTGCTCCCGTAGCGTGTCGTCCAGCTTCTCCTCGTCGAGGCCCGGCGCGTCGAACGGGTTGCGCCGCCGCCGGTGCGGCAGCGCCAGCAGCGCCGCCTGCCGTACGTCCTCCGCCGCCACCTCCGTACGCCCCGACCACGCCGCCAGCGCCGTCGCCGTACGGGCCATGACGATGTCCGCCCGCATCCCGTCCACCTCGAACGCCGCGCACGTCGCCGTGATCTGCCGCAGCGCCGCGTCGCCCAGCACCACCCCGGGCAGCAGCGCCCGCGCCGCCGCGATCCGCGCCCGCAGCGCGTCCTCCTCCGCCGCCCAGCGCGCCGCGAAGCCGGCCGCGTCCGCGTCGTACGCCAGCCGCCGCCGCACCACGTCCGCCCGCTCCGCGGGCTCGCGCGACGCGGCGACCTCCACCGTCAGCCCGAACCGGTCCAGCAACTGCGGGCGCAGCTCGCCCTCCTCCGGGTTCATCGTGCCGACCAGCAGGAAGCGCGCCGCGTGCCGCACGGAGACGCCCTCGCGCTCCACGTAGTTGGCGCCCATGGCCGCGGCGTCCAGCAGCAGGTCGACGAGGTGGTCGTGGAGCAGGTTGACCTCGTCCACGTACAGCACGCCGCGGTGCGCCTCGGCCAGCAGCCCGGGCTCGAACGTCTTGCGGCCCTCGGCCAGCGCCCGTTCGATGTCCAGCGCCCCCGCGAGCCTGTCCTCCGAGGCGCCCACGGGCAGCTCCACCATCCGGGCCGCCCGCACCCCGCGCGGGCGCGCGGCCTCGTGCGGCCCGTCGGGGCAGCCGGCGTCCGGCGCCGCCGGGTCGCAGGAGAAGCGGCAGCCGGGCACGACGGCGACCTCGGGGAGCAGGGCGGCGAGGGCTCGTACGGCGGTCGATTTGGCCGTCCCCTTCTCGCCGCGCACGAGCACCCCGCCGACCGCCGGGGACACCGCGTTGAGCAGCAGCGCGAGCCGGAGTTCTGCCATGCCGACGACGGCGGTGAACGGATAGTGCGGCGCACCGGTGTTCATGCGCGGGCCCCTCCAACGGGTGAGATGACGGTCGACTGCTGTGATACGCGGAAGAATCGTGCCAGCGTGTACGTGCCGGGCGTGGAGCGGACTTGTACGGTCCACGTCCTGTGGGTCATTCCTCCCCCTCCAGATCGCCCTCGAGTTCGAGGTAGATCTCGCGGAGCCGGGCCAGGGTCCGCTGGTCCGGCTCCGCCCACAGGCCCCGCTCGGCCGCCTCCAGCAGCCGTTCGCCGATCCCGCGCAGGGCCCACGGGTTGGCGCGCCGCATGAACTCCTGGTTCTCGGCGTCGAAGACGTACGCGGCGGCGAGCTTCTCGTACATCCAGTCGTCGACCACGCCCGCGGTCGCGTCGTAGCCGAAGAGGTAGTCGACGGTGGCGGCCATCTCGAACGCGCCCTTGTAGCCGTGCCGCCGCATCGCCGCCGTCCAGCGCGGGTTCACCACCCGGGCGCGGAAGACGCGGTGCGTCTCTTCGCCGAGCGTGCGCGTCTTCACCTGCTCGGGCACGGCGCTGTCGCCGATGTACGCCTCCGGCGAACCGCCCGTCAGATGGCGGACCATCGCCACCATGCCGCCGTGGTACTGGAAGTAGTCGTCGGCGTCGGCGATGTCATGCTCGCGGGTGTCGACGTTCTTCGCCGCCACCTGGATCCGCCGGAACGCCGCCTCCATGTCGCCGCGCGCGGCCCGCCCGTCGAGCCCGCGGCCGTAGGCGTAGCCGCCCCAGACCGCGTAGACCTCCGCGAGGTCCGCGTCCGAGCGCCAGTTGCGGGCGTCGATCAGCGGCAGCAGGCCCGCGCCGTACGCGCCGGGCTTGGAGCCGAAGATGCGGGCGGTGGCGCGGCGGCGGTCGCCGTGCACGGCGGTGTCCTCGTCCGCGTGCGCCCGTACGAAGTTCGCCTCCGGCGGCTCGTCCAGCTCCGCGACCGCGCGCACCGCGTCGTCCATGAGGCCGACGACGTGCGGGAAGGCGTCGCGGAAGAAGCCGGAGATGCGCACCGTCACGTCGATGCGCGGCCGGCCCAGCTCCGCGGCCGGCACCACCTCGAAGCCCGTCACCCGCCGCGACGCGTCGTCCCACACCGGGCGGCAGCCCAGCAGCGCCAGGATCTCCGCGATGTCGTCGCCCTGGGTGCGCATGCAGGAGGTGCCCCAGACCGTGAGCCCGACGGACTTCGGGTACGCGCCGTGGTCGGCGAGGTGGCGGGCGAGGAGGGAGTCGGCGAGGGCGCTGCCGACGTCCCAGGAGAGCCGGGAGGGGATGGCCTTGGGGTCGACGGAGTAGAAGTTGCGGCCGGTCGGCAGCACGTTGACGAGCCCGCGGGTGGGGGAGCCCGACGGCCCGGCGGGAACGTAGCCGCCGTCGAGCGCGTGCAGCACGTTGCCGATCTCGTCGCCCGTACGGTGCAGCCGCGGAATGAGTTCCGCGGCTGCGAACTCCAGCACCCGCACGGCGTCGGGGCACTCGACCCCGAGCACCTCCGCCACGGCCGGACCTGCGGCCTTGACGGACCAGTCGCGCGCCTCCATGAACTCCACGAGGCGACGAGCCAGGGACTCCAGCAGGTCGATGGCGTCGGAGGCCGTACGGAGGGCCGCGGGCCGCCGGTCCGCCGCAGCGGCCGGGGCATCCGTGGGCGCCGCCGGACCGCGTCCGGCAGGCTGACCGGCACTATGTGCGGCGCCCCACTCCACCAGCCCCTCCGGCGGGGCGATCCGCGCGCCCGGCTCGGCCAGCAGCTCCGCCTCCACCAGCCCCACCCGGGCCGCGAGCGCCGCCCGCAGACCCGGCAGCGCGCCGCCGGCGCCGCCCCACATCTGCGCGGAACGCAGCACCGCCAGCGTCAGGTTCACCCGCGGCTCGCCGACCGGTCCGGCGCCGAGCACGTGCAGTCCGTCCCGTATCTGCACGTCCTTGATCTCGCACAGCCAGCCGTCGACGTGCAGCACGAACTCGTCGAAGTCGGCGTCCTCCGGTTCCTCCGCCACCTGCAGGTCGTGGTGCAGCTCCGCGGCCCGCACGAGCGTCCAGATCCGGCTGCGCACCGCGGGCGCCTTCGCCGGATCGAGGTCGGAGACGAGCGCGTACTCGTCCAGCAACTGCTCCAGCTTCGCCAGGTCGCCGTAGGAGTCGGCGCGGGCCATCGGCGGCACGAGGTGGTCGACCACCGTCGCGTGCCCGCGGCGCTTGGCCTGGGTGCCCTCGCCCGGGTCGTTGACGATGAACGGGTACACCAGCGGCAGGTCCCCCAGCACCGCGTCCGGCGCGCACCCCGCCGACAGCCCCAGGCCCTTGCCCGGCAGCCACTCCATCGTGCCGTGCTTGCCCATGTGCACGAGCGCGTCGGCGCCGAACGTGCGGTCCAGCCAGCGGTACGCGGCCAGGTAGTGGTGCGACGGCGGCATGTCCGGGTCGTGGTAGACGGCGATGGGGTTCTCGCCGAAGCCGCGCGGCGGCTGGATCATCACCACGACGTTGCCGAAGCGCAGCGACGCCAGCACGATCGCGGGTCCTTCGCCGCCGTCGTCCACGTACAGCCCGCCCGGGGGCTCGCCCCAGTGTTCGACCACCGAGGCCCGCAACCCGGGGTCCAGCGCGGCGAACCACCGCTCGTAGTCGCCCAGCGGCACGCGCGCGGGCGCCGCCGCCAACTGCTCCTCCGTCAGCCACTCTACGTCGTGCCCGCCAGCGGCGATCAGCCGGTGGATCAGCTCGTCGCCGTCGTCCGGATGGCCGTCGACGCCGTACCCCGCGGCCCGCAGCGCGTCGAGCAGCCTGACCGCGGAGGCGGGCGTGTCCAGGCCGACGGCGTTGCCGACCCGGGAGTGCTTGGTGGGGTACGCGGTGAAGACCAGCCCGATCCGCTTCTCGCCGTTCGGCGTGTGCCGCAGCCGCGCGTGCCGCACCGCGATCCCCGCGACCCGCGCGGCCCGCTCCGCGTCCGCGACGTACACCGGCACGCCGTCGGGACCGTCCTCCTTGAACGAGAACGGCACCGTCACCAGCCGCCCGTCGAACTCCGGTATCGCCACCTGCATCGCCGCGTCCATCGGCGACAGCGCCGCGTCCGAGTCCAGCCACGCGGCGCGCGCCGACGTCAGGCACAGCCCCTGGAGCACCGGCACGTCCAGCTCCGCGAGCGCCCCGACGTCCCACGCCTCGTCGTCTCCGCCGGCGGAGGCGTCGCCCGGCCGCGTACCGCCGGAGGCGAGCACCGTGGCGACGAGCGCGTCCGCGCGCGCCAGCAGCTCGAAGAGCCCGGGCTCCGCGCCGCGCAGCGAACCGCAGTACACGGGCAGGGCGTTGGCGCCGTGCGCCTCGACGGCCTGGCAGAGGGTGTCGACGAAGGCGGTGTTCCCGGAGAGCTCGTGGGCGCGGTAGAAGAGCACGCCGACGGTGGGCCGGTCCTCCTTCAGCCCATACGCACCATGCACGCCGTACGCGGGCATCTCCCGCGGCGGGGCGAAGCCCTCGCCGGTGAGCAGCACGGTGTCCGACAGAAACCGGCTCAGCTCGGCGAGGTTCGCGGGCCCGCCCTCCACGAGATACCGCAGCGCCTCGGCGACCACCCCGGCGGGCACGGACGACTCGGCCATCAACTCGGCGTCCGGCACGGACTCCCCGCCGAGCAGCACGGTCGGCAGCCCCGCGGCCCGGAGGGCTGCGAGGCCGTCCTCCCAGGCGCGCTTGCCGCCGAGGAGGCGGACGACGACGAGGTCGGTGCCGTCGAGGAGCGCGGGCAGGTCGTCGGGGCCGGTGCGGGAGGGGTTGGCGATCCGGAAGTCCGCGCCGGAGGCGCGGGCGGCGAGGAGGTCGGTGTCGGCGGTGGAGAGGAGGAGGACGGTGGTCATGCGTGACTCGCTTCGGTGGGGAGGAGGGCGGCGGCGAGGGTGGTGGTGAGGAGGGCGAGGAAGGAGACACGGGCGGAGAGGCGGACGGCGCGCTCGATGTCGTGTACGTCCGGAGCGCGCCCGGCCGGATTGAGCACGGCCCGGTGCTCGGTCCGTCCCGCATACGACAGCTCCCCACCGAGCCGCAGCCCGAGCGCACCGGCGAACGCGGCTTCCACGGGGCCGGCGTTGGGGCTGGGATGCCGCGGCCCGTCCTCGCGCCACACGCGCCGGGCGGCGCGGGGATCGGGCCCGGCGAGCGCCGCGAGCGCGGCGGTGAGCCGCGCGCCGGGATAGCCGGCGAGATCGTCGAGCCGGGCGGCGGCCCAGCCGAAGCGCAGATACCGGGCGGACTTGTGCCCGACCATGGCGTCGAGGGTGTTGACGGCCCGGAACCCGGCGAGCCCGGGAACGCCGCCGACCGCCCCCCAGAGGAGGGCGCCGACGACGGCGTCGGAGGTGTTCTCGGCGACGGACTCGACGACGGCCCGGGCGATGTCGGCTTCGCCGAGGCGGTGGGGATCGCGGCCGCAGAGGCGGGGGAGGCGGTGGCGGGCGTCGTCGAGGTCGTGGGCGCGGAGGGCGTGGGCGATGCCGAGGGCTTCACGGCGGAGGGAGGCCCCGCCGAGGACGGCCCAGGCCGCGAACGCGGCGAGCAGAACAAACGGGACCTGTTCCCCGGCCCTGTCCCTTCCCGAGCTTCGAGGGTTGCGCCCCCAAGACCCCCACGGGGCTGCGCCCGCGGTGCCCTCGGGGCTCCGCCGACCGGGCCCCGGCGTGGCTGTGGCCGGGGTCGTCTGAGGGCTATGCCTCGGGGCCGGGCCCGCGGGTGCGGTGAGGGGTGTGTGTTCCCCGGTCCTGTCCCTTCCCGAAACGTGGGGGCTGCGCCTCCAAGGTCCCGCCGGGGCTGCGTCCGCGGTCCCCTCGGGGCTGCGCCCCGGACCCGGGCGCCGGGCTGCGCCCGCGGGGCCGCGGAGGCCGGGCCACGTGCTCTCGCCCCTGCCCCCTTCGGGGCCCAGCGCCGTACTCCCGCCTGGGGCCGCGGGGCTGTGCCCCGAGCCCGGGTCCCGCGCCGGGCCCGTGCGCCCGTATGGGCTGCGCCTCGGCGTCCACGCGCTCTGTCCCCGACCCGGGATCGTCCCTCTGCGCGCTACTGCCGTGGCCAGGGCGGCGGTTGCCACTGTTGCGCCTACAGAGAGTGCCGTGTGCAAGGCCCCCGCCGCGCGGTTGTCGCGCCAGAGGCGGGATTCGAGGGCTGTGGCGGTGCGGCCGAAGGCCGCTACCGGGTGGGCTCGGCGGGGGTCGCCGAAGAGGTGGTCGGCGGCGTAGCCGAGGGTGGCGCCCACGGCGTACGCCAGCGGGCGGCCGCCGATGAGCCGGGCGGGGTGTGACGCGGTGTCGGGTGTCATGGTGCCGTTCGGTGCGGGGCGTGTGCCGGTGGGCATTCGGTGGTCGGGGGTCCGGGGGCGAAGCCCTCGGGAAGGGGGCGGGGCGACAGCCCGGCGATCGGGCGGGCTACGTGGCCGTCTGCGGGCTGGGGGCACAAGCCCCCGCGGGGTTCGGGGCGTAGCCCCGGGCGGGGTCAGGGGCGCAACCCCGGCGGGGTCTCGGGGGCGGAGCCCCCGAGTTTCGGGAAGGGGCGGGGTCGGGGAACAACCCCCTCAGCCCGCCACCCCCGCACCCGGCCCCGCCGGCATCCCGCGCAGCAACAACCCGCGCACCGCCGCAGAGTTCAGTGTGATCACCGAGAGGGAAAGCCCAGCAGGTGACGGGCGTCGTGCAACCACTCCTGCACGCCCTCGCCCGGCACCAGAGACACGGCGCCCTGTCCGGCACCGGCGGCAAACACCAGAACGAGCATCAGGATCCCGCCGAACAGCGCCCGCGGGGCGATGGTCCTCAGCGGCACAGGGGTGAGGAGAGAGTCTGTCGTGGGTGACACGGCCGACTGAGCCATGGCGGAAACCTCCCGGGGATCACGCGTCCCATCCGGTGGAGCTCTTCACGACGGTGCGGGTCTGACTCACCGAACTCCGCCCCGCACGGGGCGTCGTCCGGCTCACAGTGGCGCGGCCGTGCCGGAATCTCACCGGGCTTCCGTTGCGCCGTCGTCTTCGGTTGACGAGGTGACGATACCGTCGCCTGCGGGCCGGCGACCACAGGGCGTCCGCCGGCCGAGACGCGGAAGGGGCAGGTGGGACTGCTGGTGACGGTCCGGGTGATGCTTGTCACGCCGGCGGTCAACGCCGAGCTGCGGCACGCGGTATTCGGCGCGGACGAGCCGCTGGACGCGGCGGGTCGACGTGCGGCGGAGCGCGCGGGCGCCCACGCGGCGGCTTCGCTGCGTACGCACACGCCGGCGTACGCCGCGCCGTCGGTCCGCTGCCGGCAGACGGCCGACGCGCTGGGGCTCGCGGCGGAGCCGGAGGCGGAGCTGGCGGACTGGGACGTCGGCCGCTGGCGCGGGCGGGGGCTGGAGGAGCTGGCGGCGGCGGAGGGCGAGGCGGTACGGGCCTGGCTGACGGATCCGGCGGCGGCACCGCACGGCGGGGAGTCGCTGCTGCAATTGCGGGGGCGGGTCGGCGTGTGGCTCGACGGCCTGACCGGACCGGCGGGCACGGCAGGACCGGCGGGCACCGCGGGCACGGCAGGAACGGAGACCACCGGCGACATGCATCGCACGGGCAGTGCCCCAGCCCCCGCCCCCACCCACCGCGTCGTCGCCGTCGCCGAGCCCGCCGCCGTACGCGCCGCCGTCGTGCACGCCCTCGACCTGCCCTCCGCCGCCTTCTGGCGCCTTGACGTACCGCCCCTCACCCGCACCGAGCTGACCGGCCGCGCCGGCCGCTGGAGCCTCCGCTGCGGCATCCCCCTGACCCCTGGCCCCTGACCCCTGACCCCGGATCCGGGGAATACCCGCCACCACCCCGTCTGTTCCGCCGTCATGCGTGTAGAGATCTGGTCCGACGTCATCTGCCCCTGGTGCTACATCGGCAAGGCCCGGTTCGAGAAGGGCCTCGCCGCCTTCGCGGGCCGGGACGGCGTCGAAGTGGTGCACCGCTCCTTCGAGCTCTCCGCCGGTGCCGCGCGGGGCGGCCGGCAGGAACTCGGTCCCGAGCTGAAGGCCAAGTACGGCTGGGACGACGCGCAGCTCAAGGCGATGGAGGACCGGGTCGGCGCCGCCGCGGCGGCCGAGGGGCTCGGCATGCGCCACGACCGGTTCGTCACCGGCACCTTCGACCTCCACCGGGTCCTGCACCTCGCCAAGGAGTGCGGCCTTCAGGACCGGCTCCTCGACGCGTTCTACACCGCCAACTTCGCCGAGGCCCGCCCGATCAGCGAGGACGACACGATCGTCGACATCGCCACCGGTGCCGGCCTCGACGCCGACGAGGTGCGCCGGGTGCTCGCGGACGAGGACGCCTACGCCGACGCCGTACGCGCCGACGAGAAGGAAGCCGCCGAGCTGGGCGCAACCGGTGTGCCGTTCTTCGTCATCGACCGCCGCTTCGCCGTCTCCGGCGGGCAGCCGGCGCAGGTCTTCACGCAGGCGCTGGAGCAGGCCGCCGCCGCGGGCGGGCTGCAGACCGTCGCGGGCACGGGCGGCGACGGCGCCGTCTGCGCCGACGACGCCTGCGACGTCCCGTAGCGGACCGGCCCCCAAGGAGCCCAGTCCCGCGAAACACGGCCGCGCCCCCCGCCCGGAAGGATCCGGGCGGGGGGCGCGGCACCGTCCCGGTGTCACATCCCCGCGGGTCCGCGGAGGTACGCCACGGCCTTCGCGCTCCGCGTCACCGCACTGGTGTGAAGTCCCGCGCGCCGATGAAGTCCGGCCGCCGCACCGGTGCCGCGAACGGCTCCACGGCCGCGTTCTCCACGCTGTTGAAGACGAGGAAAACGTTGCTGCGCGGGTACGGCGTGATGTTGTCGCCCGAGCCGTGCATGCAGTTGCAGTCGAACCAGGTCGCACCACCGGCTGCGCCGGTGAACAGCTTGATGCCGTGCGCCTCCGCCATCTCCGTCAGCGCCTCGTCCGACGGCGTGCCGGCGTCCTGCATCTGCAGGGACTTCTTGTAGTTGTCCTTCGGCGTGGCACCCGCGCAGCCGAGGAACGTCTTGTGCGACCCCGGCATGATCATGAGGCCGCCGTTGGTCTCGTAGTTCTCCGTCAGCGCGATCGAGACCGACACGGTCCGCATGTTCGGCAGGCCGTCCTCGGCGTGCCAGGTCTCGAAGTCCGAGTGCCAGTAGAAGCCGCTGGCGCCGAACCCGGGCTTGATGTTGATCCGGCTCTGGTGGATGTAGACGTCGGAGCCGAGGATCTGCCGCGCCCGCTCCAGGACGCGCTCGTCGCGTACCAGCTTGCCGAAGACATCGCTGATCTTGTGGATCTCGAAGATGGAGCGTACGGCCTGCGTGCCCGCCTCGATGACCGAGCGCTCGTCGGCGCGGACCCGCGGGTCGGCGATGAGCCGGTCCAGCTCGGCCCTGTACGTCTCCACCTCCTCCGGGGTGATCAGTTGGTCGACCGTCAGGTAGCCGTTGCGCTCGTAGCCCTCCAGCTCCCAGGGCGGGATGGGCCCGTCGGCACCCGGTTCCGACCAGACCACCGGGTCCTGACGGGGCGTGCTCACTTCTTCCGCGCCGCGCGTCGGGTAGAGGTCGGTGACAGTCGGGCTGGCCATGGTTCTCAGTCCTCCTCAGTCAGCAGCGGGTACACGCCGTTCTCGTCGTGGTCCTCGCGGCCCGTGACCGGCGGGTTGAAGACACAGATGCAGCGGAAGTCCTGCTTGATCCGCATCGTGTGCCTCTCGTGCCCGTCCAGCAGGTACATCGTCCCCGGCGTGATGGCGTGCTTCTCGCCGGTCTCGTCGTTGGTGAGTTCGGCTTCGCCCTCGACGCAGACGACGGCCTCTATGTGGTTCGCGTACCACATCGACGTCTCGGTGCCCGCGTAGAGCACGGTCTCGTGGAGGGAGAAGCCGACGCGCTCCTTCGCGAGCACGATGCGCTTGCTCTCCCAGGTGCCCGACGCGGACTTGATGTGCCGGTCGGTACCTTCAAGCTCCTTGAAGGATCGGACGATCACGGTGCTTCTGTGCCTCTCTTTCGGGATCGGTCGGCGGCTCTGCCGCTCTGTCTGCCGGCGTGTACGTGCCTGCTCGTACGCGACGGGCGGGCCGCCCCGGCCGTCAGGCGGTCTCGCGGACCGCCCGGGCCAGCGTGCGCAACCCCTCGTCCAGGTCGTCCGGCGTCGTCGTCAGCGCCGGCAGCAGCTTGACGACCTCGCTCTGCGGCCCGGAGGTCTCCAGGATCAGCCCCAGCTCGAAGGCGCGCCGGCAGACACGCGCGGCGCGCGCCGGGTCGGGGAACTCGAGCCCCCACACCATGCCGCGGCCGCGGTACGTGGTGTCCGCGTCGGAGTGCTCCGCGCAGATCGCGACCAGCGCCTGCTCGATCTGGGCGCCGCGGGCGAGGGTCTGCTTCTCCATCTGGCCGTCGGCCCAGTACGTGTCGAGCGCCGCGGTGGCGGTGACGAACGCCGGGTTGTGGCCGCGGAAGGTGCCGTTGTGCTCGCCCGGCTCCCAGACGTCCAGCTCCGGCTTGAAGAGCGTGAGCGACATCGGCAGCCCGTAGCCGCTGATCGACTTCGACAGTGTGACGATGTCGGGCGTGATGCCCGCGTCCTCGAAGGAGAAGAACCCGCCGGTGCGGCCGCAGCCCATCTGGATGTCGTCGACGATGAGCAGCATGTCGCGGCGTTTGCACAGCTCGGCGAGGCCGCGGAGCCAGTCGGCGCGGGCCACGTTGATGCCGCCCTCGCCCTGGATGGTCTCGACGATGACGGCGGCGGGCTTGTTCAGCCCGGAGCCCTGGTCCTCCAGCAGCCGCTCGAACCACAGGAAGTCCGGGACCTGGCCGTCGAGGTAGTTGTCGAACGGCATGGGGGTGCCGTGCACCAGCGGGATGCCGGCGCCGGCGCGCTTGAACGCGTTGCCGGTGACGGCGAGCGAGCCGAGCGACATGCCGTGGAAGGCGTTGGTGAAGGAGACGATCGCCTCGCGGCCCTTGACCTTGCGGGCCAGCTTCAGCGCGGCCTCGACGGCGTTGGTGCCCGTCGGGCCCGGGAACATGACCTTGTACGGCAGGTCGCGGGGGCGCAGCACGACGTTCTGGAAGGTCTCCAGGAACGCGCGCTTGGCGGTGGTGGCCATGTCGAGGCCGTGGACGATGCCGTCGCGCTCCAGGTAGTCGAGGAGCGCGCGCTTGAGCACGGCGTTGTTGTGGCCGTAGTTGAGAGATCCGGCGCCGGCGAAGAAGTCGAGGTAGGTGTGGCCGTCCTCGTCGTACAGATAGCTGCCCTGGGCCCGGTCGAAGACCGCGGGCCAGCCACGGCAGTAGCTGCGCACCTCCGACTCCAGGGTCTCGAAGACGCTCAGGGCGGGCGGTGTGATGGTCACAGCGTTCTCCTGGGAGATGATCCGATGTGCGGGGGGTGCGAATGGGTCGGTCGGCTCAGCCCGCGAGCGGGCCGATGCGGTACAGCAGCTCGGGCTCGTGCCCGTCCGGGAAGTGCTCCCCGTGGAACAGCACGTCGCGGTCGACGCCGGCGCCGTGGCGGCGCGCGTACGAGCGGAAGAGCTGGTCGGAGGCGGAGTTGTCCGGCGTGATGGTCGTTTCGAGGCGGCGTATGCCGCGGTCCGCCAGCGCGCGCTCGGTCAGCCCGTCGAGGAGCGCGCCGGCCAGACCGCGGCCGCGGAACGCGGCGTCCACGGCGATCTGCCACACGACGAGGGTCTCCGGCCGCGCGGGCCGGATATAGCCGGTGACGAAGCCGACCGGGGCGCCGTCCGAGTCCCGTGCCACGACGCTGGTGTCGGCGAAGTCGCGACACCACAGCAGGTAGCTGTACGACGAGTTGAGGTCCAGCGACCCGGAGTCGCGTGCGATGCGCCAGATTGCGGCGCCATCCTCGATTCGCGGGGTGTCCAGCCGGACACCCGCCTCGTCTGCAGCCGCGGTGCGGGGTTTATCGGGAGGGCCTGCTAGGTCTGCTTGTGCGGCAGTCATGCAAATTGAATTTACCTAGCGGAAATTGAAATCGCACGGCCGATAGGGGTTACAAAAGGGGCGTAGGTGTGTTATCCGCGGGCACGCGCGAGCGCGCGATCCGAAGGGGATATGCCCCGATATATCAGCGAATTCCCGGGGGGAGTTGGCGCCTGGTACCGAAATGTAACGTATTGATAACGACTCCGGCCGCTGTCCGGATTGAGAAGGTTGACTGGCCGAAAAATTACCTGGTTTATCCGACCGGGGAGCGGGCAGAAGAAGACGGGAAAATCACTTCGCGGAGGCGACGATAAACTGCCGTTAAACATACGTCAATGCCTCACCCCCCGTGTTCGTTCCTTCGCGTGAGGTCGGCTGTGGTAGGCCCCGGAGATCGCCGCGAACGGCCGCCCGCTAGGGTGCCCCGCATGAGCGAGAGCCCGGTGCTGCGCGTGAGGGGCCGGGTGCTGACCGGCCGCGAGGAAGTCCGCGACGAGCTGTGGGTGGTGGGCGGGCGCGTCACCTTCACGCCGCCCGCCGCCGCGCGCGAGGTCGTCGACATCGAGGGCTGGGCGCTGCCCGGGCTCGTCGACGCCCACTGCCACGTCGGGCTCGACGCGCACGGCGCGGTGGACGACGCCACCAGCGAGAAGCAGGCCCGTACCGAGCGCGAGGCCGGCGCCCTGCTGCTGCGCGACGCGGGCTCCGCCGCCGACACCCGCTGGATCGACGGCCGCGACGACCTGCCGCGGCTCGTCCGCGCCGGCCGCCACATCGCCCGTACCCGCCGCTACATCCGCAACTACGCCCACGAGATCGAACCGGACGACCTCGTCGCGTACGTCGCCCGCGAGGCGCGCAGGGGCGACGGCTGGGTCAAGCTCGTCGGCGACTGGATCGACCGCGAGGCCGGCGACCTCACCCCGTGCTGGCCGCGCGAGGCCCTGGCCCCCGCGATCGCCGAGGCGCACCGCCTCGGCGCCCGCGTGACCGCCCACTGCTTCGCCGAGGACTCGCTGCGCGACCTGGTCGAGGCGGGCATCGACTGCATCGAGCACGCCACGGGCCTCACCGAGGAGACCGTGCCGCTCTTCGCCGAGCGCGGCGTCGCCATCGTGCCCACCCTCGTCAACATCGCGACGTTCCCGGAGCTGGCGGCGGGCGGCCAGGCCAAGTTCCCCCGCTGGGCCAACCACATGCGCCGGCTGCACGACCGCCGGTACGCCACCGTGCGCGCGGCCTACGACGCCGGCATCCCCGTCTACGCGGGCACCGACGCCGGCGGGTCGCTGGCGCACGGCCTGGTCGGGCAGGAGGTGGGCGAGCTGGTCGCCGCCGGGATCCCGGCGGCGGACGCCGTCTCGGCGGCGGCGTGGGGCGCGCGGGAGTGGCTCGGGCGCCCGGGCCTGGAGGAGGGCGCGCCCGCGGATCTCGTGGTGTACGAGGCCGATCCGCTGGCCGACGTGCGGGTGTTGACGGCACCGCGGCGGATCGTCCTGCGCGGCCGGGTCGTCGGCTGAGAGCAGAGGAGCGGGGGGCGCGGGGCGACTTCCGCGATCTGATTCCCCCGAAGGGGTGAACGAGCACAGAGTGTCCGTCACATCACCCTGAGTGCGCAAGCATGGCGGGGCAGTTGACGATCCGACGCACGTAAACCCGTGGGGGGTTTGTTCCTTGTCCTGCTTGTCCTGCCTGTTTCGCATGTCCGCGACCGCCGTCACGGCGGCCGCACTGGCCGCCGGCCCGGCCCTGCTCGTTGCCGCACCCGTCTACGCCGACGACGCCGGCGGCACGGCCCCGGCCCGTACCGGCTCGGCCGGCGCCTCCGTGCTCCGAGCCGACCTCGACGTCTCCCTGCTCGACAAGACCGTGCAGGTGCCGGTGCTTTCGACGCTCAACGAGGTCCGCGTGCCCGCCGCGGGCCGGGACTCCGGCGCCGCGGACAAGACCGCACTCGACGTCCGGGTCGACGGCCTCGCGGCCGCCGGGGGCGGCGAACACCCGGAAGGACCCCGGGCGGTGAACATCGCGCGCGCCGAAGTCGCCACCGCGGACGCCACCGTGGACGTGTACGGCGCCGAGGCGTCGTCGCACCTCGCCCGCGCCGAGGTGCACGTCCCCGGGTTGCCCGCGCTCCCGCTCATCAAGGTCGAGGAGGTGACGTCGAAGGCCGTCTGCGCGGTGGGGGAGAAGCCGAAGGCGGAGTCCCGCACCCTCGGCTCCGTCACCGTCCTGGGCAAGCGCGTCACGGTCACCGTGGGCGGCGAGCCGACGGTGGTCGCGGTGCCGGGCGTGGGGGAGGTGTCGCTCGGCTTCTCGCAGACGGAGACCACGCGCGCGGCGGCGAGCGCCGCGGCGCTGCGGCTGCGGGTCTCGGTGAACCCGCTGAAGCTGAACGTCGCCGAGGTGGAGGGCGAGGTGACGCTGGTCGAGGCGGCGTGCGAGACGCCTGCCGGTGGCGGTACGGGCCCGGGCGAGGAGCCCGGCGACCGCCCCCAGGGCGACGCCGAGCCGGTCCAGGACGAGCGGCCCGCCGACGCCACCGACCCCGCCCCCGAGCGGCAACTCGCAGAAACGGGCGGCAGCTCGGCGACCCCGTACCTGGTCGGCGGCGCCGCCCTCCTCGTCGGCCTGGGCCTCAGCGGCCTGGTGCTGGCCCGCATCCGGACGCGGGGCTGACACGCGCGAGAGCGGCGCGCGTGCGGCACCGTGTCTGACGGCCGTACCGGTACCGGGGACGTCCCCGGTACCGGTACGGCCGCTACGTCGTCGGCGCCCCGGGCGGCAGGAACGGCAGGTCGCCCGGCGCGCCCGCCTCGATCAGGCGCAGCAGGGCCTTGGTGTCCGCGTGCTCCTCGATCAGGTCGCCCAGCTTCTCCAACTGCTCCTCCCGCAGCGCCGCGAAGGACGTGTCCGGCGCCGGTACGAACGCCCGGCCCGCGTCCGCCGCCACCTGCCGCAGGAACGCCCGCCGGAAGCCGTCGTTCTCCAGGGCCCCGTGCCAGTGCGTCCCCCACACTTGGCCCACCCGGCACCCGGCGAGGAACGGCTCCCCGCCCCGTACGTCCGCCACGCCGTGGTGGATCTCGTATCCCGCCACCGGCTCGCCCAGCGCCGTGCCCGCGGGCCGGCCCAGCGTCTTGCGCGCCGCGAACTCCACCCGTACCGGCAGCAGTCCCAGCCCGGCCACCGACTGCGCGGGCCGCGCCTCCACGCCCGCCGCGTCGCCGATCCGCTCCGCCAGCATCTGGAACCCGCCGCAGATGCCCAGCACCGGCCGCCCCTGCGCCGCCCGGCGCGCCACCGCCGCGTCCAGGCCCCGCTCCCGCAGCCACGCCAGCGCCCGTATCGTGCCCCGCGTCCCCGGCAGCACCACCAGGTCCGCCTCCGCCAGCTCCTCCGGCCGGTCGGTGAACTGCACGGCGACGCCCGGCTCCGCGGCCAGCGCGTCCACGTCGGTGAAGTTCGACATCAGCGGCACCGGCACCACCGCGACCCGCAGCGCCTCCCGCCCGTGCGGCGGCTCCGCGGGCAGCTCGCGGATGAGGCCGCGCAGGGACAGCCGCAGCCCGTCCTCCTCGTCGATGCCCAGCCCGTGCCGGAACGGCAGCACCCCCAGGGTCTGCCGCCCGGTCAGCCCGCGCAGCATCGACAACCCCGGCTCCAGCAGGGAGACGTCACCGCGGAACTTGTTGACCAGATAGCCCGCGACCAGGCCCTGGTCCGCCGCGCTCAGCAGCGCGGTGGTGCCGAAGAAGGACGCGAAGACCCCGCCCCTGTCGATGTCCCCGACGACCACGACGGGCAGCCGCGCCGCCCGCGCCAGCCCCATGTTGACGATGTCGCTGTGGCGCAGGTTGATCTCCGCCGGGCTGCCCGCGCCCTCGCAGATCACCACGTCGTACGCGCGCCGCAGCTCCTCCAGGCAGTCCGTGACCGTGTCGAACAGCGCCCGCTGCCGCTCCCCGTGGTAGCCCGCCGCGCTCAGCTCCGCCACCGGCCGGCCCAGCACCACCACCTGGCTCTGCGCCTCGCCGCCGGGCTTCAGCAGCACCGGGTTCATCAGCGCGGTGGGCTCGGTGCGGGCGGCCGCCGCCTGCATGGCCTGGGCCCGCCCGATCTCGGCGCCCTCGCGGGTCACGTACGAGTTGAGCGACATGTTCTGCGCCTTGAACGGCGCGACGGAGACGCCGCGCCGGGCCAGCCACCGGCAGATGCCGGCGGTGACCACGCTCTTGCCCGCGTCCGACGTGGTGCCGGCGACCAGCAGGCCGCCGGCACGCGCCGTCACTTGACGATCAGATAGATCCCGTAGGCCACGGCTGCTGCACACAGCGTGAAGCATACGTAGGCACCCGCCCTGGCCAGGGCGGAGGGTGCCGTCTCGGTCGCCGCGGCGCCCTCGGGTCCTTCCGGCTCCGTCTTCGGGGAGAGGCCGACGATGCCCACCGTGAAGAGGCCCACGAGCGCGACCGTCATGACGAGGCTGACGCCGAAGACCTCGCCGAGTGCTGCCCAGTCGATGTCCATGCTGCTTCCTTGGTCTCAGTCGGGATCGGCCGTCAGACCGTGGCCTGGGAGGCGGGGCCGGACGCGGTCCGCGGCGCGGGTATGCTCACCGGCTCCACGGCACCGTCCGCGCCGTCGCCGGCGGTGACGGGCTCTCCGGTCACCGGGTCCACGTCGTTGACGTTGGAGTGGTCGACCCGGTCGCGGCGCGAGGCCGCCCAGATGGTCGCGCAGGCGGCGACGCCCAGGATGGCGACAGTCACCACGCCCCAGTCGCCCCGGTCCGCCAGGAACGCCGCGGCCCCCGCGATCAGCCCCGCGGCCGGCAGGGTCAGCCCCCACGCGGCGACCATCCGCCCGGCGGTGCTCCAGCGCACCACGCCGCCCTTCTTGCCCACGCCGGAGCCCATGATCGCGCCGGAGCAGACCTGGGTGGTGGACAGGGCGAAGCCGAGGTGCGAGGAGGCGAGGATCACCGTGGCCGAGCTGGTCTGGGCGGAGAAGCCCTGCGGCGGCTGGATGTCGGTGAGGCCCTTGCCCATGGTGCGGATGATCCGCCAGCCGCCGAGGTACGTGCCGAGCGCGATGGCCAGCGCGGCGGAGACGATGACCCAGGTGGGCGGGTCGGAGTTGGGGGCCAGCGAGCCGCCGGTGATCAGCGCCAGGGTGATGACGCCCATCGTCTTCTGGGCGTCGTTGGTGCCGTGGGCGAGGGAGACCAGCGCGCCGGAGGTGATCTGCCCGGCGCGGTAGCCCCTCGCGGTCTGGTCCGCGGAGCGGCGCTTTGCGAGCCGGTACGTCAGCCGGGTCGCGGCGGCGGCGGCGACGCCCGCGACCAGCGGCGCGGCGATGGCGGGGATGAGGACCTTCATGACGATGGCGTCCATGTGCACGCCGTTCCAGCCGACGGAGACGAGGGTCGCGCCGATCAGGCCGCCGAAGAGGGCGTGCGAGGAGCTGGAGGGCAGCCCGGCGAGCCAGGTCAGCAGGTTCCAGACGATCGCACCCACCAGCCCCGCGAAGATCACTTCGGGCTGGATGCCGGACCCTTCGTCGATGATGCCGCCGGAGATGGTCTTGGCGACTTCCACGGAGAGGAAGGCGCCGATGAGGTTGAGGACTGCGCTCATCGCCACCGCCGTCTTGGGCTTGAGCGCCCCGGTGGAGATGGTGGTGGCCATGGCGTTGGCGGTGTCGTGGAACCCGTTCGTGAAGTCGAACACCAGGGCGGTGACTACGACGACTCCGATGATGAGAGTGAGGTGTTCCATGTACCCAAGCAATCCGCTCGAAGGTCGGGGGCCGTGAGGAACGTAAGTACTCCGAGTGAACACAAGGTGAACTGGGCCGGACGCGACGGTGACGAGGGCGAATGGGTGTCGCAATGTCCCCGGCCAAACGCTTCATGCGCAGGTCATAGGGAGGATACAGATGCGTCACGCGTGGCGTGAGCTGCTGGCGACGGCCCGGCGGATGTACTCCGAAGGGCTGGTCGTCGGAACCTCGGGCAACGTCTCCGCGCGGATGGGCGACCATGTGCTCATCACCCCGACCGGCGTTCCCTACGAGGAGTTGGGCGACGACGACCTCGTCGCCGTCGACCTGCGGGGGCGGCAGACGCACGGCTCGCTCAAGCCGACGAGCGAGCTGCCCATGCACCTGGCGGTCTACGAGAACACCGACGCGAGCGCCGTCGTGCACACCCACGCCGTGCACGCGACCGCCGTCTCCACGCTCGTGCGGGAACTGCCCACCGTCCACTACGCCACCGCGGCCCTCGGCGGCCCGGTGCGCGTCGCCCCGTACGCGCTCTACGGGACGCCCGAGCTGGCCGCGGGCATGCTGACGGCGCTCGCCGGACGGTCCGCGTGCCTGCTGCAGAACCACGGCACCGTCGCGTACGGCGCCGGTCTCGCGCAGGCGTACGACAGGACCGCGCAGCTCGAATGGATGTGCCGGGTGTGGCTGGCCGCGCGCTCGGTGCCGGGGCTGAGCCCGTCGCTGCTGTCGGCGGAAGAGCTCGGGGAGGTGGCGGAGAAGCTGAAGGGCTACGGCCAGGGGTGAGCCGGTGCCCGTGACCCGGGCGGGTGTGCGCACTGGCAGGGTCCTGGCCGTACGCGGACAATGGCTGAGATGCGCATCAAACCGGCCGCCGCGGCCCTGACCAGCCTCCTCGCCGCCGGAGTCGGCGCCGGTGCCGCCGCCGTGGCCGCCGGGCGGTACGGCTCCCGCGCCGCCCTGCGGCCCGCCCCAGCGGGACCCGTCGGCTTCCAGGGACCCCGGCTGCGGGTGATCGCCGAGGCCGGCGGGCAGGTCACCCTCGGGCCCGGCTCGCCGCCCGCCCTGCGCCCCGAGACGTACGGGCTGACGGGCCGGGACGTGCACGCCGTCGTCGGCCCCCTGGTGCGCGCCGAGTCGTGGCCGGGCGGCCGGCTCGTGCGCCGGCTGGAGCGCGTCACGTACGGCAGCCTGGACGCGGGCACCCGGGTGCGGCTGACGCCGAAGGTGTACGTGGGCACGCCGCGCTCGGCGCTGGGCATCGCGTACCAGGAGGTCACCGTCGCGGGCCCGCTGGGCGCGCTGCCCGCGTGGTACGTGCCGGGCACCCGCGGCACCTGGGTCATCGCCGCCCACGGCCTCGGCGACACCCGCGAACAGGCCCTGACCGCCCTGCCGTTCCTGCACGAGCTGGGCCTGCCGGTCCTCGCCCCCGCCTTCCGCGGCGACCCCGGCGCCCCGCCCGTCCCCGGCGGCCGCGGTGCGCTCGGCCGCGCCGAGTGGCCCGACCTCGACGCGGCGCTCCACTGGGCGGTGCGGCACGGCGCGCGGCGCGCGGTGCTGTACGGCTGGTCGACCGGCGCCACCATGGCGCTGCGCACGGCCGCGGAGTCCGCGGCGGCCTATGGCATCGCGGGGCTGGTGCTGGACTCGCCGGTGCTCGACTGGCGCGCCGCGGTACGGGCCCTCTCCGGCCGCTCCGGCGCCCCCGGGCGGCTACCGCTCCCCGGCCGGCTGCGCGGTCTCGCGGTGCTGGCGGCCGGGGAGTACCCGGAGCTGGACACCGCGCTCGCCGTACCGGAGGCGCCGACGCTGGTGCTCCAGGGCCAGGCCGACGACATCGCCCCACTCGCGGCGGCGCGGGCGTTCGCTGCCCGCGGCGGCGACAAGATGCTGCTCCGCGAGGTCCCCGACGGCGGGCACGCGACGCTGTGGAACGCCACCCCGGCCGCGTACGAGGAGACCGTGCGCCGCTTCCTGACCCCCCTGCTCTAGGCCCTTTCCGCCAAATCCCCCCTGCGCGGGCCCCCGGTCCGGCAAGATCCAGAAGACAGCCCCCGGCCCCGTTTCCGGCCCGCCGTCGAGCCCGCCGCGGCCCGCCCGACGGCCCCTCGCCAACCCCGGATTGGGCTTTCGCCGCCCCACCCGCGAGACTTGGTGCGTGATGGCGCACAGTTCGCACCACCCGCCGCTCCGCCTCGTCCCCAGGCAGCCCCGTCGCGAGATGGCCGCCGCAGCCCGCCGGGCCGTCGTCGACCGGGCCCTTCGCCCGGCGCCGCGGCCCCCGGAGGGCATCGCCGCGCCCCGGGTGCTCGCCGGCCACGCCCGCGCCCTCCTCGCCGAGGCGGTGCGGGTCGCCCGGTGGGCGGAGGGGAGGCCACGGCCCTGGACGGAGGCGCCGCAGGCCGAGTGGGACCGGGCCAGGCTCGCGGGGCTGGTCGAGGTGCAGGGCGCGTACGCCCGCCCCGCCTGGCGGCTGCGGGCCTGGGACCGCGACGAGCGCGCGGTGCTCCGCGGCTGGGTCGCGCTCTTCGACGCCTGGTCGCTGGCGCACCCCGTGCCCGAGCCGCTGGCCGTCGACTCGGTCGCCCTCGGCGACGCCATCGAGGCCATGCCGCAGATGCTCGCCCTGCTCCACCTCACCGGCGGCCCCGTCCGCGTACCCGTCCTGCTGGACCTCCTCGGCCAGCGCGTCGCCGAACTGCGCACCGAGCGCTGCGAGGTCGCGTACGGCAGCGAGGGCACCCCCGTGCCGGGCCAGGCCGCTGAGCCGGCGGCGGCGGAGGAGGTCCCGGACGCGGAGCTGCCGGCGCTGCTGTCCGGGCTGCTGGACTGGGCGCTGGAGGCGTTCGCCTCGGTGGGGGCGCTGACCCGGGAGGGCCCGGAGGTGTCGCTGACGCCGCTGGGCCACTGGGCCGTGTGGATGAAGATCGAGCAGATCTGTATCGCCGCCCAGGGCCCCGAGGGGCACATCGAGAAGCCCGCCGAGGCGATGCTGCGCAGTTGCGCGGGGCTGACGCCGGGCCCGGCCCGCGCCGAGTACCGCGCGTGGCTGGCGGCGCGGCCCTCCGGCAGCGCGGTCGCGGAACTGCTGGAGGTGGCGCGGGGCGACGACGCGCTGCTGCGCGGGCTGGCGTTCGAGGCGCTGCGCGCGGTCGGCGCGGCGGCGGAGAGCGCGGTGCGCGAGGCGTGCGACGAGCCGATGCTGCGTCCTTACGCGCTGCAGTGGCTGGCCGAGCAGGAGGGCGGCGACGCGGACGAGGCGCTGGGCGCGCTGACCCGGGAGGAGGCGACCTGGCTGTGGGTCGACACCGCCGCCGCGGTCGCCGACCACGGCGAGGGCAGCCTGCTGGTGCGGCACCTGGAGTCGGCGGTGCAGGGCAGCGTGCCCGCGCTGCTGGCGGAGGTGGGCGGCGCGGGCCATCCCCGTACGGTCCAGGTGCTGGTGGCGCTGGCCGCCGCGCACCCCGACCCGGCGGTGGCCAAGGCCGTGCGCCGGGCGGCCTTCCGGGTGCACACCGGCGGGGGGTGAGCGGGGCGGGGGCGGGTCAGCGGGGGGTGGGCGCGTACGTGCCGAAGCTCCAGACGTTGCCCTCGTGGTCGCGCGCCATGTAGTCCCGCGCCCCGTAGTCCTGGTCGGTGGGCGGCATCAGGATCTCCACGCCGTGCTCCACGGCCTGCCGGTGGTGCGCGTCGGGGTCGTCCACCACGACGTACACCCCGCTGGGGCCGCCGGCGCCCACCGCCCTGTCGAACTCGCTGCCGGTGCCCTTCGAGCCCAGCATCACCATCCCGTTCCCCTGGGCCAGCTCCGCGTGCACCACCCTGCCGTCCTCGCCCTCGAAGACCGCGACCTCCCGGAAGCCCAGCCCTTCGGTCAGCAGCCGGACGGCGGCCTTGGCGTCGTCGTACAGCAGGGTGGGGTAGACGGTCGGGGCGTCGTGGCTGCCGGGCATGCGGATCACGTCCTCTCGAAGCCTGTACGGGCAGTCTGGCACCGGCCACCGACACCGGCAGCCGGGCCGCGCTCCAGGGGGCCGCCCGCCGGGATCCGGCGGGTTAATCGGGTTGCGGGCCCCGATACACTTGCCGCATGGCAACTCTCCACGTGCATGAGTAGCGGCGTAGCTCCGTAACCCCCGTCCTTGCCGTCTTCCGCCCTGCCCTGGAGAACTTCCGTGATCACCGCCACCGGCCTGGAGCTGCGCGCCGGCGCCCGCGTCCTCATCGAATCCGCCACCTTCCGCATCGCCAGGGGCGACCGCATCGGCCTCGTCGGGCGCAACGGCGCCGGCAAGACCACCCTCACCAAGGTGCTGGCCGGCGAGGGCCAGCCCGCCGCCGGCACCGTCACCCGCGGCAGCACCGTCGGCTACCTGCCGCAGGACCCGCGCACCGGCGACCTCGACGTGCTCGCCCGCGACCGCATCCTGGCGGCCCGCGGGCTGGACGCCGTCATCCGCAAGATGCGCGAGGACGAGCAGCGGATGTCCGGCGGCAAGGGCGCCACCCGTGAGAAGGCCATGCGGCGGTACGAGCGCATGGAGACCGAATTCCTCACCAAGGGCGGGTACGCCGCCGAGGCCGAGGCCGCCACCATCGCCGCGAGCCTCGGGCTGCCCGACCGGGTGCTCGGCCAGCCCCTCCATACGCTCTCCGGCGGCCAGCGCCGCCGCGTGGAACTGGCCAGGATCCTCTTCTCCGACTCCGAGATCCTGCTGCTCGACGAGCCGACGAACCACCTCGACGCCGACTCGGTCGTCTGGCTGCGGGACTACCTGAAGACGTACCACGGCGGCTTCGTCGTCATCTCCCACGACGAACAACTCGTCGAGACCGTCGTCAACAAGGTCTTCTACCTCGACGCCAACCGGGCCCGCATCGACGCGTACAACATGGGCTGGAAGCTCTACCTCGCGCAGCGCGAGGCGGACGAGAAGCGCCGCCGCCGCGAGCGCGCCAACGCGGAGAAGAAGGCCGCCGCCCTCAACGCCCAGGCCGACAAGATGCGGGCCAAGGCGACCAAGGCCACCGCCGCGCAGAACATGGCCCGCCGCGCCGAGCGGCTGCTCTCCGGGCTCGACGAGCAGCGGCAGGCCGACAAGGTCGCGCGGCTGCGGTTCCCCGACCCGGCCCCGTGCGGCAAGACGCCGCTGACCGCCGAGGGCCTGTCCAAGTCGTACGGGTCGCTGGAGGTCTTCACCGACGTCGACCTCGCCGTCGACAAGGGCTCCCGCGTCGTCATCCTCGGCCTCAACGGCGCCGGGAAGACCACGCTGCTGCGGCTGCTGGCCGGCGTCGAGAAGCCCGACACCGGCGGCGTCACCCCCGGCCACGGCCTCAAGCTGGGCTACTACGCGCAGGAGCACGAGACCCTCGACCCGGACCGCTCGGTGCTGGAGAACATGGCCTCGGCCGCGCCCGACATGGACGCCGTCGAGATGCGCAAGGTGCTCGGCTCGTTCCTCTTCTCCGGCGACGACGTCGAAAAGCCCGCCCGCGTGCTCTCCGGCGGCGAGAAGACCCGGCTCGCGCTGGCGACCCTCGTCGTCTCCTCCGCGAACGTGCTGCTGCTCGACGAGCCGACCAACAACCTCGACCCGGCCAGCCGTGAGGAGATCCTCGGCGCGCTGCGCACCTTCACCGGCGCCGTCGTCCTCGTCACCCACGACGAGGGCGCGGTGGACGCGCTGGAGCCGGAGCGCATCATCCTGCTGCCGGACGGCGTCGAGGACCTGTGGAACGCGGACTACGCAGACCTGGTAGCGCTTGCTTGATCACCCCCGTCTGGATCATTCGGCTCATGGGTGATCCATCATCTGAGTGAGTGGTGCTCGTACCGCGGCGTGGCGCCTGGTCACCGGGCGTGCGGTGCCGGCTACGCGCGCCGTCGCCCCCGCCCCGCCCCGGCACCGCCCCCTGACCTGCCTAATCGTTCCGTGCCGCGGTCCCCGCCGGTCCGCGGACCGGCTCGGAACGCCGGGTTCCGACACTCCTCGCGAGGAACTCGGGAGAAAACCTCGTGCCGCGGACCTTGCCGAACGGGTGGCCAGGAGGCCGTAAAGGGGTGATCATGAGAGTCCAGAGCGCACTTCCGTACGAGGAGGCACGGGTGGCCGAGACTCTGAAGAAGGGCAGCCGGGTTACCGGCGCCGCGCGCGAAAAGCTCGCGGCTGACCTGAAGAAGAAGTACGACTCCGGTGCGAGTATCCGGGCGCTGGCCGAAGAAACCGGTCGCTCCTATGGATTCGTGCACCGGATGCTCAGCGAATCCGGCGTGACCCTGCGCGGTCGCGGCGGCGCGACGCGAGGCAAGAAAGCGTCGTCCTGACGGGACCGCCCGCGGCCGCCCCGAGGGGCGCCCCGGACCCCGCACAGGCACCCGGCCGGTCCGCCGGACCGGCCGGGTGGTTACTGTTCGGTATATGACAGAGCTGCTGCACAGAGACGGCGTACGGCTCGCCCTGGACGGCGAGGACGGCACGCTGGCCACGGTGACCCTCGACCACCCCGCCCGGCGCAACGCGCAGTCGCCCGCCCTGTGGCGGGCGCTCGCCGCCGCGGGGCGTGAACTCCCCGGCAGCGTCCGCGTGGTGGTGCTGCGCGCCGAGGGCAAATCCTTCTCCGCCGGACTCGACCGCCAGGCATTCACCCCCGAAGGCTTTGCGGACGAGCCGTCATTCCTTGAGCTCGCCGGCTATTCCGACGGCGACCTCGACGCGGTCATCGCCGAATACCAGGAGGCGTTCACCTGGTGGCGGCGGAATGACATCGTTTCCCTCGCGGCGGTGCAGGGACATGCGATTGGCGCGGGTTTTCAGCTTGCCCTCGCCTGCGACCTCCGGGTGTGCGCGGACGACGCGCAGTTCGCGATGCGGGAGACGTCGCTCGGGTTGGTGCCCGATCTCACCGGGACCGGCCCGCTGGTGCAACTCGTGGGATATGCACGGGCGTTGGAGATGTGCGTCACGGGGCGTTTCGTGCACGCGGCGGAGGCCGAGCGGGTGGGCCTGGCGAACCTCGTGGTCCCGGCGGCGGAGTTGGGCGCCGCGACCGCCGACCTGGCGGCGGCGCTGCTGGCGGCGCCGCGGGACGCGGTGATCGAGACGAAGGCGCTGCTGCGGGAGGCCGCGGGCCGGACGTACGAGGACCAGCGCGCGGCGGAACGCGCTGCGCAGGCCCGCAGGCTGCGGGACCTGGCGGGGGCGGGGGAGTAGGAGGCCGGTGCGGGCGGACCGGGCTGGGCTCGGGTGCCGCGGTGGTACGGGGCGCGAGCACGGACGCCGGGCGGTTACCGGATGTCGGTGACGAGGACCGTGACGGTCGCGGCGCCGGTCCCGGCGCGTACGGCGAGGGCCACGTCGAGCGCGCGGTGCGCGGAGTCGAGGACGACGCGTACCTCGGCGTGCTCGCCGTCCGGGAGGACGTCGCAGTCGAGCACCCCCGGCACGTCCGGTGCGCCGTTGCCGGAACGGGCGGTCTCCCGGGCCGCGGGCGGGGGCGGGTCCGGCGGGCCGCCGGGGGCGGGCTGTGCGGCGGTCTGCGGGCTTTCCAGCAGTCCTGCCACGTGCACGTCCACCGCCGCCACGCGCAGACCCAGGCGCTCCTCCGCGCCCCGCAGCAGGGCCTCCCGCAGGGCCGCCGCGGTGGCCGTCACCGGCCGGTCCACGGTGGCGTCGCACCGCGCCGAGATCCGCAACTCCCCGTACGGCAGCGCGCTCACGGGCGCGGGTCCGGCCGCGGCGGCCCCGCCGGGGGCACGGGGCCCGAGGTAGTGCACCTCGCCCCCGGCGCCGCCCGCGTCGCGCACCGCCTCCCGGCCCGCGGGCCGGGCGGCGCCCCCGCGCGGATCACCACCCGCGGCGCCCGTACCCATGGCGTCGCGCACCGACCCCGTGCCGCCCCGGGCATCCGCCCGCCCGTGGAGAGCCTCCTCATCGCCAGGGTCCGCCAGCCCCACCCGAAGCCCCGTCACCCGCGCCTCGCGCACCCCCGCCGCCGCGCGGCGCAGCACGCCGGCCGCCGCGCGCTCGGCGATCCACGTGCCGTCCGCGGCGCCGCCCAGGGGCAGCAGCCTCCCGAGCCCCACCTGCTCGCGCACCGCCTGTTCCCAGCTCCCCGCCGTCATACACCCCATCCTCCCCGACTCGGACCCCGTCCCCGGCCACCCACGCGGCGGCACCCGCCGCCTGCTCCGCGGTTCCCCCTCCTACGCCCCTGTGCCCTCCGCTCACCGCGCCCTGCCACCCGTTCACGGACCTGCGTGGGCCGGGTGTCGCATTCCCCTGGCCCGGCCCGGGCAGGGGACGGATAGTGGGGGGCGAAAACGAGCGCACGCCACGTTCGTCAGAAAGGATGGAGACGGTGAGCAGCGAGTCGACGGTCAGCGAGGTTCCGCGGGAGCCGGCGGCGGCCCCGCCGAAGGTGCTGGGCACGCGGCGCGGCACCGGCGATCCGGCGACGCGGGGGCGGACGACGATCGCCGACGGCGTGGTCGAGAAGATCGCGGGCCTCGCTGCGCGCGACGTCGTCGGCGTGCACGCCATGGGCAGCGGCCTCGCCCGTGCCGCGGGCGCCGTACGGGACCGTGCGCCCGGCTCCACCCGGTCGGTGACCGGGGTGCGGGCCGAGGTCGGCGAGGTGCAGACGGCGCTCGACCTGGAGATCGTCGTCGACTACGGCGTCTCCATCACCGAACTCGCCCGTGCGGTACGGGAGAATGTCATCTCGGCCGTCGAGCGGATGACCGGCCTCGAAGTGGTCGAGGTCAACATCGCGGTGACCGACGTGAAGCTGCCCGACGACGAGGAAGAGGAAGCCGAGCAGCCGCGGCTGCAGTGACGGCGGGGCGGTGGGCCCGCCTCGGGGAGCTTGGGGAAGGTGCGTGCGATGAGCATGGCAGTGGTCGGCCTGATCGCCGGCATGGCGCTGGGCTTCGCCGGCTACTTCGGCGGATTCGGTGCCTTCCTGCTGGTGGCGGCGCTCGGCGCGATCGGCTTCGTCGTCGGCCGGGTGCTGGACGGCGATCTGGAGCCGGGCGACTTCTTCCGCAGGCCGGGCGAGCGCGACGACCGGCGGCGGTGACGGGTGACGTCCGTGGCGAGCGAACACGCGGAAGAACACGCAGAAGGGCACGTGGCAGAAGCGGCACCCGCCGAGGACGCCGGAGGCGGCGAGCCCGCCGTGCCGGCGGGGGAGCGGGGCGCGACCCGGATCGAGGACCGCGTCATCGCGAAGATCGCCTCCCAGGCGGCCCGCGAGGCGCTCCTCGGCGCGCCCGGCACCGACGCCGCGCACGCCGCCGTCGTCGTACGCGGCGACACCGCCCGCGTCCGCGTCGGCGTCCACCTGGGGTTCCCGTCCGACCTGGGCGCCCAGTGCTGCGCCGTGAGTCGGGCGGTCACCGAGCGGGTAAGGGCTCTGGTCGGGCTGGAGGTCCCGGAGGTGGCCGTGGAGGTCGAGCGGCTGCACGCCACGGAGCGGCCGAACGCGCCGCGGGGGAGGGTGCGATGAGCGGCAATGACACGAAGTCCTGGCCGGACGCCGGCTCGGCCGGTACGGCGGCCGAGCCGCGGCCGGACGAGTGGCGGCAGAGCACGTCGGCCTCCGGGTACGCGGCCGGGCCGGACGGCGGGAGCGCCGACGCGGCGGCCCGCTTCTGGTCCGTACGCCGCGTGCCCGCCGCGCTCACCGCCGCCGCGGCCACCGTGGGCATCGGGCTGCTCCTCTACGACGTCGTCGCCGTACGCGCGGAGCGCCCCGCGATGCGCTGGCGCCGCCGCGTCGCCGACGAACTGGCCGCCCGCCCGCTCGACGACGCCTGGGTGCTCGCCGCCGCCGCCCTGGCCGTGCTGCTCGGCGCCTGGCTCCTGCTGCTGGCCGTCACGCCGGGGCTGCGCGGCGTGCTGCCGATGCGGCACTCGGCGCCGGACCTGCGGGCCGGGCTGGACCGGCGGGCGGCGTCCGTCGTGCTGCGCGACCGGGCGATGCAGATCTCCGGCGTGCGGTCGGTACGGGTCTCGGTGGGCCGCCGCCTCGTCAGCGCCCGCGCCGAGTCGCACTTCCGCGAGCTGGACGACGTACGCGCCGACCTCGCCGCGGTCCTCGGCGACGGCATCCGCGAACTCGGCCTCGCCCGCAGGCCCGAGCTGTCCGTCCACGTACGCCGGCCGCCGGTGAAGGGGTGAGCGCGATGCTGCGCGTGGTCAACCGGATCCTGCTCGCCGTCACCGGCCTCCTCGTCGCCGGGGCCGGGATCGCCGTGCTCTTCGCCGGGCTCGACCTGCCGCGGCCCGGCTTCGCGCCGTACGCCGGTGGCTCCGACGACGTGCTGCTGAGCCGGGCCACCCGGCTGCGGTGGCGGGACGACGGCTGGTGGTGGCCGACGGTGATCGGCGGGCTGTCGCTGCTGCTGCTCTGCAGCGGCTGGTGGCTCGTCGCCCAGTTGCGCCGGGCCCGCCTCGGCGAGGTCGTCGTCGACACGGGCGGCGCACTCGCGCCCGCCGCGCCGGGCGCCTCCGGTACCGAGCGCGCCCAGGAGGGCGACTGGGCTTCCGCGACGGACCCGGACCCCGACGGCACGGAGTCCGGGGGCCCCGCCACGCTCACGCTGCCGGCCGCCCCGCAGGCCCTGCTGCGCGGCTCGGCACTGGAGGAGGTGCTGGCGGAGGAGGCCGGTGCGCTGGAGGGCGTGGAACGGGCGCGGGTGACCCTCACGGGCCGGCGTACGGCGCCGCGCGCCAGCTTCGGTGTGCTGCTGGGCCCCGGCGCGCATCCCGCGGCGGCGGTGGACCACATCGAGGAGCGGGCGCTCGCCCCGGCCCGCGCGTCGGTGGGCCTGGCGCGGCTGCCCGCGGAGATCAGGTTCCGCCCGGCCAAGCACCGCCCGGAGCGCGTCTCGTGACGGCGGGGACGGGCGCGGGCCGTAGCTCCTGACCGTGCCGGACGGCCGCGGCCGGCGCGCGGCGCGCCCGGCCCGTACCGGCGGTACGGCTCCTAGAGGGCGCACGCGCGACCGGCCCCGGGGCTCCGCGCCCGTCCCGCTCGCGGATAACCGGGGTAAGCGGCCGGCGTCCGGGCCCGCCCATGCTCTCCGTCCGGCCACCGCGCTCAGATGCTCCGCCGCATGCCGCCGTCGATCGGCAGCATGATCCCGGTCAGGTACGACGCCGCGGGCGACAGCAGGAACGCCGCCGTCCGGCCGAACTCCTCCGGGGTGCCGTAGCGGCCCAGCGGGATCTTCGCCTCCATCCGGGCCCGTGCCGCCTCCGCGTCGCCGGACAGCGCGTCCAGCTCGCGGGCCCGGTCGGTGTCGATCCGGGCCGGCAGCAGCCCCACGACCCGCACGCCGCGCGGCCCGAGGTCGTCGGCGAGCGACTTGGCGTACCCGGCGAGCCCCGGGCGCAGCCCGTTGGAGATGGTGAGCCCGGGAATCGGCTCGTGGACGGAGCCGGAGAGCACGAAGCCGATGACCCCGCCCTCCTCCAGCTCGCCCGCGGCCGTCCTGGCCATCCGCATCGCGCCGAGGAAGACGGAGCCGAACGCCGTCTCCCACTCGGCGTCGGTGTTGGCGGTGGCGTTGCCCGCCGGCGGGCCGCCGACGCTGATGAGCACGCCGTCGAAGCGGCCGAAGTGCTCCCGGGCGGCGGAGATGAGGCGGTCCGGGGTGCCGGGTTCCGCGTTGTCGGCGGCGACGCCGACGGCCGACTCGCCGAGCGCGGCGGCGGCGCTCGCCACGCGGTCCTTGTCGCGGCCGCTGAGCACCACCTTCGCGCCCTCGGCGAGCAGTTGCCCGGCGACGGCGAGACCGAGGCCGCGCGAGCCCCCGGTCACGACGTAGGCGCGGTCGTTGAGTCCAAGATCCATGGGGGTCAGTCTGCCGCCATCTGCTCGGCGGGCGCCAGGGATGGGGCGCGGTCGTCGTCCGCGGCCCGCCGCGCCGGGGCGTCCGCGGTCTTCCCGGCCTCGCCGGCGGGGGTCCCGCCGGGCGCTTCCCCGTCCTCCGCGGGCTCGGCCGGTACCGCGTTCTCCTCCCCGGCCGCCTTCGCCGCCGCGGCCTCGCGGTCGCGGCGCTCCCGGCGTACGAGAACCCACCAGCCGAACGGCACCGCCGCCGCGAAGATCCACCACTGGATCGCGTACGCGATGTGCACACCGATGCTGCTGTGGTCCGGCTCGGAGACCGGCTCCGGCTGCTTGCCCGCGGCCTTCGGCGAGGTGCCGACGAGCTCGACGAACCCGCCGAGCACCGGCCCCGGCAGGCCGTCCGCGGCCTCGTCGGCGCTGTTGATGAGCATCACCTGGCGGTCCGGCAGCCCGGCCTTGTCGCGGATGCCGCTGCCCGTCGTCTCGTCGGGGCGCAGCCGGCCGGTGACGGTGACCTCGCCGGCGGGCGGGGGCGGCACCTCGGGGAAGGTGGTGAGATCGGCGCCCGCGGGCACCCAGCCGCGGTTGACGAGGACCGCGGAGCCGTCGGCGAGGCGGAGCGGGGTGACGACGAAGTAGCCCTGCTTGTCGTCGGCGCCGAGCCGCTGCCGTACGACGACCTCGCGCTCCGGCTCGTACGCGCCGGTGGCCGTGACCGTGCGCCAGGTGTCCTCGCGCGGCACCGTGCGGCCCTCGCGCATGAGCCGGTCCACCGGGACCGGCTCGGCCTTGAGGTTGCGGGCGACGAGATCGTTGCGCGCGACCCGGTCCTCGTGGCGGTGGAACTGCCAGAAGCCGAGCTGGATCATCACGGGGATGAGCAGGACGGCCACCAGGGTGACGATCACCCACTGCCGGGACAACAGGAAGCGGTACACCCCTCGACCGTACTCCCCGGTCCGCCGCCGCCCGACGGGACCCCGCTACCCCGCCCCGCCCTCCTCGCCGGGCGGCGCCTCCGCCGGCTCGACGTCCCGCATGAGGTGGAGGAAGGCGGCCTCGTCGATCACCGGGGTGCCGTGCGCCGCGGCCCGCGTCACCTTGCTCGTCGGCGCGCCCGGATCGTTGGTGACCAGCAGGCTCGTGTAGCGCGAGACGCTGCCCGCGACGTGCAGCCCGGCCTCGACGGCCCGGTCCTCCAGCAGGCTGCGGTCCACCGAGGTGTCGCCGGAGAAGGCCACGCGCATGCCCTGCTTGAGCCGGCCGCCGCGCACGTACCGCCCCGGGTTGGGGTACGGGGACGCGGGCAGCCGGCGGTTGGGCCGCCAGGTGCGCCACTGGTACGCGCCGTGCCCGCCCGGCGAGCGGGTGCCGCCGGTGCCCCCGGCGGGCGCCTGCTCCGCCCACTCCGTCAGCGGCTGGCAGGCCAGCAGCGGCAGCCGGGCGCCGGCCTCGGCGGCCTGCCGCAGGCTGGGGCGGAAGATCTCGGCGAGGACGCGGGCGTCGTCCTCGGCGTCGTGGGCCTTGCGCTGGGCGACGCCGAAATGCTCGGCCAGCGACGCCAGCCGGGCGTTGGGCAGCGGGAGCCGCAACTGCCGGGCGAGCGCGATGGTGCACAGCCGCCGGCGCACGGGAGCGGTCAGCCCGGCGCGGGCGTACTCGCGGGCGATCATCATCCAGTCGAAGACCGCGTTGTGCGCGACGAGCACCCGGTCCTCCAGCCGCGCGGTGAACTCCTCGGCGATCTCCGGGAAGAGCGGCGCGTCGGCGAGCATCTCGCGGGTCAGGCCGTGGATCCACACGGGTCCCGGATCGCGCTCCGGGTTCACCAGCGTGTACCAGCTGTCCTCCACCGCGCCGTGGGCGTCGAGGCGGTAGACGGCGGCGGAGACGATGCGGTCGTCGGAGCGCAGCCCGGTGGTCTCGACGTCGACGACGGCGTACGCCTCGGGGTAGTCGGCGGGCCAGCCGTCGGCGGGGGCGGCGGGCGGGGGCAGCGGGAGGGCCGGCTGCGGCGCGGCCGGACCAGCGCCCGGAAGCGGCTGCTGCCGCGCGACTTGACGGGGACTCAGGGGCGTCGCGCGGTCTTCGAGCATGGGTTCAGAGCATAGAGCCTGGCACCGACACGGCGGCGCGCGCGGGGGCCGCCTGAGCACCCGTCAGGGGTCAGTCCGCGGGCCGCCCCGCGACCGGGCCGCGCGGCGTGACCAGGCCCGTCTCGTAGGCGAGCACCACGAGTTGGGCCCGGTCGCGGGCGCCGAGCTTCGTCATCGACCTGCTGACGTGCGTCTTTGCGGTGATCGGGCTGATGTGCAGCCGGGCGGCGATCTCCTCGTTGCTGAGGCCGCCGCCGACGAGGGTGACGACCTCGCGCTCGCGCCGGGTGAGCTCGCGCAGCGCCTCGGCCGTGTCGGGCACGCCGCCCGCGGGGCGGGACACGTACTCCTGGATCAGCTTGCGCGTCAGCGCGGGGGAGAGCAGCGCGTCGCCGCGGGCGGCGACCCGTACGCCGTGCAGCAGGTCCTCCGGCTCCATGTCCTTGACGAGGAACCCGGCCGCCCCGGCGCGCAGCGCGCCCCAGACGTACTCGTCCACGCCGTAGTTGGTGAGGATGACGACGTGCACGCCCGCCAGGTCGGGGTCGGCGGCGATCCTGCGGGTGGCCTCGATGCCGTCGAGCACCGGCATCTGCACGTCGACGAGCGCCACGTCGGGACGGTGCCGGGCGGCGAGCCGGACCCCCTCGGCGCCGTCGGCGGCCTCGCCGACCACCTCGATGTCGTCCTCGGCGTCGAGCAGCGCCCGGAACCCGCCCCGGATGAGGGCCTGGTCGTCGACGAGGAGCACCCGGATCACGGGGCCGCCCCCGCGGGGCCGCCCGCGCGCGGCAGCGGCAGCTCGGCGCGCACCCGGAAGCCGCCCTCCGGCCGCGGCGCGGCGTGCAGCTCGCCCCCGAGCGCGGTGACCCGCTCGCGCATCCCCGTCAGCCCGATGCCCGGCTGCGGCGGTGCCCCGGGGTCGGCGGCGCCGTCGTCGTCGACCTGGACGACGACCTTGTCCGGCGCGTACGAGACGTGCACGCCCACGGCCGCCGCGGGCCCCGCGTGCCGCGCGGCGTTCGTCAGCGACTCCTGCACGATCCGGTACGCCGCCCGGTCCACCTCCGCCGGCAGCACCGGCCGCTCGCCCGCCACCGCCACCGTCGCCGGCACCCCCGAGCCCCTGGCCCGTTCCACCAGCTCGGGCAGCCGTTCGAGGCCGACACCCTCGGCGCCGCCGTCCGCGTTGCGCAGCACGTGCAGCGTGGAGCGCAGCTCGCGCGCGGCGTCGCCGCTGGCCTCCTGGATGGCGAGCAGCGCCGGCGGCGGCTCCTCGCCGCGCTTCTTCGACAGGTGCACGGCCACCCCGGCCTGCACCTTGATCACGGAGATGCTGTGGGTGAGGGTGTCGTGCAGCTCGCGGGCGATACGCAGCCGCTCCTCGTCCGCGCTGCGCTGCGCGTTCTCCGCGGCCCGCTCCTCGGCCTGCGCCAGCATCGCCTCGTGCTGGATGCGCATGGCCGCGCCCATCGCGCACGCCACCACCCAGCCGAAGGTCAGGAACCGCTTCTCCAGCGCCGCGCGCAGCGCCTCGTCGCCGAGCGGGAGCAGCGGCAGCGAGCCGAGGCTGACCACGAGGGAGAGGAGGGCGGTGACCGCGAAGAAGCCGCGGTGCCCGCCGCGGATGGACCGGTAGACGGCGACCAGCATCGGCAGCACCGGGCTGCCGTCGGGGTAGCCGCGGAGCTGGTACGCGACCATGGCCGCCGCCGCGATCACCAGCACCGCGCGCGGGAACCGGTGCCTGGCCACCAGCGCCACGCTGCCGATGAGGCCCAGCACCCAGGCGAGCGCGTCGAAGCCGGTCCGCCCGTCGGGCGCCAGCAGCATCGTGCCGACGCAGCCGAGCGCCACGGCGGCGGCGAAGCCCGCGTCCTTGGCGTACGCGCGGGCATCGCGCGCCGTCTCCCGCCCGTCCTCGATCGCGGTCGCGAGGTAGCGGAACACCGTGTGCTCACTGTTCGCGTCCGTCTGCGCTGCCGCCGTCATGCTCTGCACCGTAGCCAATCGGCGCCGGTCAGGCGTCCTCCGGGAGGCGCAGCGGGCGCTGCTGCGCAGGTTGCAGGCGGTGGGTCCGCTGCACCCCTGACCGCAGCGCGGGAGCCACTCGCCGGACGATGACGGGCGGCGGTCCCGGGGCGGATCGTGGAGCCCGACGGCAGCCGGCCGTCGGACGGCCGGCACGCGCACGGCGGACGGGAGAGCCACCATGCCCCTTAACGGAACGGACGGAGACCACCGCGTACGGATCCCGCAGCCGGCGGCCCGGCACGCACTCCGGCACGGCGGCGGTCCGTGGGCCGCGGCGGTGAGGCCCGCCCGGCACCTCCTGCTGCGGCTCGCGGAGCCCGCGCGGCGCGCCGAGGCGCGGCGGCTGCTCGCGCTCGTCCTGGACGTGCCCCCGCTGCCGGGCGCGGAGCCCGCGGTACTGATCGCCGAGGTGCCGGACGGCCGGCGGGCGGTGGACGTGCTCATCGAGCTGGCGTGGGCGGGGATCGAGCTGGACGGGTTCGCGCTCGACGCCGCGGTGTGACGGCCCGCGCCGGGAGCGGTGACGAGGGAGCGCGCCCGGCGCCGGCCGTCCAACTCACGGACCCCCATGGTCACTTGGCGGGGTGCGGGGCACGTATCGTGTGGCGCGTCCATGCAAAAAAGTGATGGCGCGGGCGAAGAGGGCGGTGACACGATCCCCCGGTGGACTCTCGATATCTGCGCGCCTTCGTGACGGTGGCCGAGACCGGCGGGATATCGGCCGCGGCCGAGCGGCTGGGGTACGCGCAGTCGAGCCTCAGCGCCCAACTGCGCCGCCTGGAACAGGAACTCGGCGTCACGGTCGTGGTCCGCACCTCCACGGGGGCCTCCCTCACCGACGCCGGCCGCCGGCTGCTCCCGTACGCGCGCGAGGCGCTGGAGATCGACGAGCGCATGCGCAGCGCGGCCGCCGCCTTCCGGCCGCGGCTGCGGATCGGGGCGCCGGAGACCCTGGCGGGGGAGTGGCTGCCGGACATCGTCACCGCGCTGGACTACGGCGCCGGCGGGCCGGACGCGGACGCGGAGATCAGCGTGGTCGTCGGCCCCCGGGAGCGGCTGGCGGAGCAACTGGCCGCCGGCGAACTGGACCTCGCCTTCCACTTCGACGACGGCAGCCGCACGGCGGGCCCGAGCGCGGTCGTCGGCCACGAGGACGTCGTGCTCGTCACCGGCCCTGCCCACCCGCTGGCGGGCGCGGCGGAGGTGACGGAGGCGGACGTGCTGGCCGCCGAGTTCCTCGTCGCGGAGCCGGGCTGCAGCTCGGCCGTCCTCTACGACCGCCTCAGCCGCGACCTGCCCGCCCGTACCCGCGCGGCCACCGCCGCCGGCTCCCTGCCCGCGCTGCGCCGGCTGGCCGCGCACGGCCGCGGGGTGGCGCTGCTGCCCCGGCTGGCCGTCGTACGGGACCTGGAGGACGGCGGGCTCGTCGACCTCCCGATGGCCACGCCGGCGGGCCCGGTGGCGATCGAGGCCCGCTGGCGCCGCGACCCGGGGCAGGCGGAACCGACGCTGCGGGCCGTCCTGCGCCTGGCCCGCCGCCACACCACCCAGCTCCCCCCGCCCGCGGCCCTCCGCCGCACCCCGGCCCGTACGGCCTGACCCGGAGGCGGCTGCGCGGAGCCCTGTACGCCGGCAGGGGCGATCGCCTCGCCCGCGTCTTCCCCGCCCGTCCGCCCGCACGCCGTGTCGGACCCGCCCGGTCCGGTCCCGCGCCCGCGGACGCGGGGCGGTTCTTGCGCCAGACTGAGGCCATGGCCGACGCCGCCCTGCCGACCCCCCGTCCCCGTTCCCGGGCACTCCGCGGAGCCGTCGTGCGGGCGGCCCGCGGGACGTTCGCCGCGGCCGCCGCCGCGCATCTGGTGGGGCAGCTCGCCGGAGCCGACCGGCTCATGCACACCACCAAGCCCCTGCTCATGCCGGCCCTCGCCGCCTGCGCCGCCGCCCGCGGCGCTCCGCGGGCGCTGGTCGCCGGACTGGCCTTCGGCTGGGCCGGTGACGTGCTGCTGCAAGTGGGCGGGGACGGGCCGTTCCTGGCCGGGATGGGGGCGTTCGCCGCCGGGCACGTCTGCTATCTGACGCTCTTCCGGCGCGGGCACCGGCTGCCCCGGGCGGGGGAGCGGCGGCTCGCCGTCGCGTACGGGGCCGCCTGGGCCGCCGGTGTCGGCGCGCTGTGGCCGGGGCTCGACCCGGGGCTGCGCGGGCCCGTGGCCGCGTACAGTCTGCTGCTCGCCGCGATGGCGTTCGGCGCCGCCCGGTTCGGGCCGCGGGCCGGTGCGGGGGCTGCGCTCTTCCTGCTCTCCGACACCCTCATCGCCACCGGCCTCGCCGGCCGCCCGCAGCCGCCCGCCGCCGGGTTCTGGGTGATGGCGACCTACCTGGCCGCCCAGTACCTCATCACGGACGGCGTGCTGCGCCGCCGGCCGCCCGTCCCCGGCCCCGTGCGCGGGGCGGAGCGGCCCGGCCCCGGATACGGCGAGGGCCGGGCCGCGGCGCCCTGAGGCGCCGCCGCCCGGCCCGGTGGCCGCCGGTGGTTACGTCACCGGCGGGGCCTCACCGCCGTACGGCGTCGTAGGCGTCCACGATCCCCGCCCCGTAGAAGGCGTTGGTCCGCTTGTCGCCGGTGCAGGTGGAGTCCTCGACCCCGTTGCCGTCCGGGTCGTAGAACTCCGGGCAGCCCGGGTTGTCCGCCTGCGACTTCATCAGCATGTGCAGCGCCGTGGGCGACACCCGCGGGTGCTTGCTCTTGATGAGCGCCGCCACGCCCGCGGCGTGCGGGGTGGCCATCGACGTGCCCTGCAGCCAGCCGTACTTGTTCTCCGGCAGCGTCGACAGGATGCGGCCGTTCTTCGACGGCGTGTCCGGGATCTGGTAGCCGTCACCGCCGGGCGCGGCGACGTCGACGACCTTCTGGCCGTAGCTGCTGTAGTACGACTTGTCGTCGTTCACGCCGGTCGCCGCGACGGTCACGATGCCCGGGAGCTGGGTCGGCACGTCCCAGCACTCGGACGGGTCGATGGTGCGCTCCAGGGGCGTGGTGTCGTTGGGGCTGGAGTCGTCCACGATCTCGTCGGAGGCGAGGTCGTCGTTGGAGTTGCCGGCCGCGGCGAGGTGCAGGGTGCCCTTGCCCATCGCGTACAGCGAGGCGCGGTTGACCGCCTCGACGATCGCCCGCTGGTCGGGGTCGTCGAGGCAGTTGTAGAGCCACGGGTCGACGTAGTAGCTGTTGTTGGTGATCTCGATGCCGTTGTCGCCGGCGAAGACGAAGGCGCAGACGACGGCCTCGGCGTAGAACAGCGCGGTGTCGGGCTCGCTCACCTTGAGCGAGGCGACCTGCACGCCGGGCGCGACGCCGGCCACGCCGACGCCGTTGCGCGCGGCGGCGATCTCACCGGCGACGTGGGTGCCGTGGTAGTCGCCCGCCGGGTCGTAGGGGCGCCAGGCGCCCTCGGTGGTGTCCGCGACGCCGCCGACGCAGTTGGCGGACTGCTTGGCGGAGAAGTTGGCCTTGAGGTCGGGGTGCGTGTCGTCCACGCCGGTGTCGATGACGCCGACGGTGACGTCACGGCTGCCGGTCGAGACCTTGTGCGCCTTGTCGGCGCCGATCGCCGGCAGGTCCCACTGCTCCTTCTCCAGCGGCTCGACGCCCGGGTCCTGCGAACGGGCCTTCGCGGCGCCCTTGTAAACCTCCGGCGCGCTGGTCTCCAGCGTGCCGGAGGGAGTCAGCGGCGCGGTGCGGCTCGCGCCCGCGGACCGCACGCCGCGGACGCCGCGCAGCTCCGCCGCGAAGTCCGGGTTGGTGGAGTGGGCGACGACCACGCCGATCTTCTTGTGCGTGACGACCACCGAGCCGTCCGCGTCGGCGATCGCGTCCTTGACCCGGGCGATCGTCTTGTCGTCGGTCTCCGTGTTGACCACGTACGAAAGCTTCTCGCCGGCCGCGGCCCCGGCGCTGCCGCCGGGCTCCGGGGCCGACGCGGCGGAGGCCGCCCCCGGCAGGAGGCCGAGCGCCGCCGCGAGGGTCAGCCCCAGGGGCACTGCCAGCAGGCGCCGACCGCGGGGTCGGAGATGAGTCATGGGATCTCCAGATCATCAGTCAGGAATCCGCCGCGGACCGTTGCCGCGGTCAGGTACACGGCAAGCGAACGTAGCGCTGATCACCCGTGGCCATCAATACATCGCCCTGCAGTGTCTTTTGGCGTGTCGCGCACGCCAGGCGCTCGCGGCCCAGCCGTCACGCGCGTACGACGGAACGTTTCACCACCGCAACCTCTACAAACTGTTGATTGTCGGTGGCCTGGCGTAGGCTTCCAGAGGTCAGGTACCGCCGTGGGAGGGCCTTCTCCATGCTGCGTGACACCTATGGGCGGGTCGCCACCGACCTCCGCGTCTCGCTCACCGACCGCTGCAACCTGCGGTGCACGTACTGCATGCCCGAGGAAGGGCTCCAGTGGCTCGGCAAACCCGAGCTGCTCACCGACGACGAGATCGTCCGCCTCGTCCGCCTCGCGGTCACCGAGTTCGGCGTCACCGACGTGCGCTTCACCGGCGGCGAGCCGCTGCTGCGCCCCGGGCTCACCGGCATCGTCGAGCGCTGCGCCGCCCTCACGCCCCGCCCCAAGCTCTCCCTCACCACCAACGGCATCGGCCTGGAGCGTACGGCCGCGGCCCTCAAGGCCGCCGGACTCGACCGGGTGAACGTCTCGCTGGACACCCTCAGCGCCGACGTGTTCCAGCGGCTCACCCGCCGCAAGCGCCACGGCGACGTGCTCCGCGGCCTCGCCGCCGCCCGGGCCGCCGGCCTGGACCCGGTGAAGGTCAACAGCGTGCTGATGCCCGGGTTCAACGAGGACGAGGCTCCCGACCTGCTCGCCTGGGCCGTCGCCGAGGGGTATGAGCTGCGGTTCATCGAGCAGATGCCCCTCGATCCGCAGCACGGCTGGCAGCGCGACGGCATGATCACCGCGGGCGACATCCTCACCTCCCTGCGGACGCGCTTCACGCTCACCCCCGAGGGCGAGGCGGTGCGCGGCTCCGCCCCGGCCGAGCGCTGGCTCGTGGACGGGGGCCCGGCCCGCGTCGGCGTCATCGCCTCCGTCACCCGTCCCTTCTGCCGGGCCTGCGACCGTACCCGGCTGACCGCGGACGGGCAGGTGCGCAACTGCCTGTTCGCGCGCGAGGAGACCGACCTGCGGGGCGCGTTGCGCTCCGGCGCGCCGGACGAGGAGATAGCCCGGCTGTGGCGGATCGCGATGTGGGGGAAGAAAGCGGGCGCCGGGCTCGACGACCCGTCGTTCGTCCAGCCGGACCGGCCGATGTCCGCGATCGGCGGCTGACGCGGGGGAGCCGGGGATTCTTCCGGGTGCGGCGGGCGCCGCTCAGGCCCGGCGGGGCCCCGGCCCGCTGTCGCCGTCGGCGTCCCTTTCTCCGTTTTCCGCCTTTTCTCCGGCTTCCGCACGTGCCGCGCTCTGCTCCGCCTCCTGCCAGTCCGCCAGCGTGACGACCTCTTTGAGGAAGTCCCGTACGCCCAGGAACCGGCTCAGATATTCGCGGTGCTCCTCGCACGCGAGCCAGGTCTTTCGGCGCTCCGGCGTGTGCAGCTTCGGGTTGTTCCAGGCGAGCACCCACACCGCGGGCGCGCGGCAGCCCTTGGCGGAGCAGATGAGAGCGGGATCAGCGGTGTTCACGGGGCCCAGCCTACGTACCGGAACAGGGGCGACGCCGGGCAGCCACGGGGGGAGCTGCCCGGCGTCGGTCCGTCGCTCCGACGGGGGATGCGGAGCGCGTACGAAGTATGTCACGCGAGAAGGGCCGCCCGGCACCGGATGGGCATATTTGATTTGAGCTTTTTCTGAGCTTGCACACTTGGTGATCAAACGGGCGGCGGCGCGCTCTCACTGGTCGTCGACTCGTCCCCGGCCGGGGCCCGTTCACCCGGGGCGCCGGACTCACGCGCGGTCCGCCGCGGCGGGGCGATCACTCTGCGCTCCGGGGCGACGACGAAGGTGGAGGGCAGCGAACGGATGCTCTCACGGCCCGCGTTCGCGATGATCACCGCGAAGTACGGGATGAACATGCCGAGAATGAGCGCGACGACGGCGGTATGCCGCTGGACGTTCCAGAGCAGGGCCGCGGCCACCACCGAGACCGCCCGGATCGTCATGGAGATCACGTACCGCCGCTGCCGGCCGCGTACGTCATCGTCCAGGCTCTGCCGCGCGCCGGTGATCCTGAACACGTCGGCATCGCCGCGGCGCTTCCGCTTCACATTCCACCCCCTGGCACCGGGTACCTCCCCAAGGTACGCCGGGAAGGCGCCCCGTTCGATCCGGGGGCGGGACATACCGCCCCGCAACCCGAACAGACCTGGCCGGAATGCGCCCCCCCGGCCACCGCAAGAAACTGGCACGGCAGGCGGACACCGCCGCACGAGGAGGCGACATGAACTGGCTGTGGGCCATCGTGCTGGGCCTGATCCTGGGTGTCATCGCCCGGATCATCCTGCCCGGCCGGCAGGCCATCCCCATCTGGCTGACCATCGTGTGCGGCATCATCGGGTCGATCATCGGCAACGCCGCGGCCTCGGGGATCGGCGTGGACGACACCAGGGGAGTCGACTGGATCCGGCACCTCCTGCAGCTCGCCGGCGCCGTGGGCGTCGTGGCGCTCGGCGCCCCGATGTACGAGAGGTTCCGCGGCCACAAGATCCGGAGCCCCCGCTGACGGAAGGCTCCGCTCCCCCCGTCCGGGGGGAGCGGAGCCTTCCGTCAGCCGTCCTGGGGGGCCGCCAGCTCGATCGCCGCCAGGTTGCGCTTGCCCCGGCGCAGCACCAGCCAGCGCCCGTGCAGCAGGTCCCCGGGCGCCGGCACGGCGTCCTCGGCGGCGACCTTCACGTTGTTCACGTACGCCCCGCCCTCCTTGACCGTCCTGCGGGCCGCCGACCTGCTCGGCGCCAGACCCACCTCGGCCAGCAGCTCCACCACGGGACCCAGCTCCGCGACCCGCGCGTGCGGCACCTCGGCCAGCGCCGCCCGCAGCGTCGCCTCGTCCAGCTCGCCCAGCTCGCCCTGCCCGAAGAGCGCCCGCGACGCGGCGATCACCGCGGCACACTGCGCCGTGCCGTGCACCAGCGTCGTCAGCTCCTCCGCCAGCGCCCGCTGCGCGGCCCGCGCCTGGGGCCGCTCCGCCGTCTGCCGCTCCAGCTCGATCAGCTCCTCACGGCTGCGGAAGCTGAGGATCCGCAGGTAGCGGGAGACGTCGCGGTCGTCGACATTCAGCCAGAACTGATAAAAGGCGTACGGAGTCGTCAGCTCCGGGTCGAGCCAGACCGCGCCGCCCTCCGTCTTGCCGAACTTCGTGCCGTCGGCCTTCGTCATCAGCGGCGTCGCCAGCGCGTGCACCGCGGCCTCCGGCTCGACCCGGTGGATCAGGTCGGTGCCCGCCGTGAGGTTGCCCCACTGGTCGCTGCCGCCCGTCTGCAGCGTGCAGCCGTACCGCCGGTACAGCTCCAGGAAGTCCAGACTCTGCAGGATCTGGTAGCTGAACTCGGTGTAGCTGATGCCCTCTTCCGACTCCAGCCGGCGCGCGACGGCCTCCTTGGCGACCATCTTGTTCACCCGGAAGTGCCGCCCGATATCGCGCAGGAACTCGATCGCCGACAGGCCCGAGGTCCAGTCCAGGTTGTTGACCATCCGGGCGGCGTACGGGCCCTCGAAGTCGAGCAGCGGCTCGATCTGCGCGCGGACCCGCTCCACCCAGCCGGCGACGACCTCCGGATCGTTCAGCGTGCGCTCCGCGTCCGGCTTGGGGTCGCCGATCTGGCCGGTCGCCCCGCCCACCAGGGCCAGCGGCAGGTGCCCGGCCTCCTGGAGCCGGCGCACGGTCAGCACCTGCACCAGATGTCCCACGTGCAGGCTCGGCGCCGTCGGGTCGAAGCCGCAATAGAACGTGACGGGACCGTCCGCGAGCGCCTTGCGCAGTGCGTCCTCGTCGGTGGACAGGGCCAGCAGCCCGCGCCACCGCAGCTCGTCGACGATGTCCGTCACGTGTCTCGTCTCTCTTCTCGGTCTCGATCCCGGTCCCGTGCCCGGCCGACCGCGCGGCCGGGTACGGGAGTGCTGCGTACGAGGGTAATGGCGGCTAGACGCCCTGGCTGACCGAGCTCATGTTGAAGTCGGGGACCCGGACCGGCGGCATCGCCGCCCGCGTGAACCAGTCGCCCCACTCGCGCGGCAGCGTCCGCTCCGTGGCCCCGGCCTCGGCCGCACGCCCCAGCAGGTCGACGGGCGACTCGTTGAAGCGGAAGTTGTTCACCGCCCCGGTCACCTCGCCCTTCTCCACCAGATACACGCCGTCCCTGGTCAGCCCGGTGAGCAGCAGCGTCGCCGGGTCGACCTCGCGGATGTACCACAGGCAGGTCAGCAGCAGCCCCGGCCCGTCGTGCCCGAGGCCCGCGACCATCTCGTCCAGCGACTTCGTGCCGCCCCCGTCCAGCACCAGGTTGTCCGCCTCGGGCGTGACGGGCAGTCCTGTGAGGTCACCGGTGAAGCGGCTCGTCAGCAGGTGCTGCAGCGTGCCCTCGCGCACCCAGTCCGTGGGCCCGACCGGCAGCCCGTTGTCGAAGACCGACCAGTCGTCGGTGGAGGCGTGCGCGACGACGAACGGCGCCGACTCCAGGCCCGGCTCCGCCGGGTCGCTGCGCAGCGTCAGCGGCAGCCCGGCCAGCTTCTCGCCGACGCGCGTGCCGCCGCCCGGCTTGCTGAACACCGTGCGGCCCTCGTGCGCGTCCCGCCCGGAGGCCGACCAGAACATGTACACCAGCAGGTCCGCCACCGCGCTCGGCGGCAGCAGCGTCTCGTACCGCCCGGCGGGCAGCTCCACCGTCCGCTCCGCCCACGCCAGCCGCTGCGCCAGCTCCGCGTCCAGCTCGGCGGGGTCCACGTCGGTGAAGTCCCGGGTCGACCGGCCCGCCCAGGCGGACTTCGTCCGGTCCGGAGACTTGGCGTTCAGCTCCAGCGTGCCGGTCGGCTGGTCGTGGCGCAGCCGCAGCCCGGTGGAGGTGCCCAGGTAGGTGGAGGTCAGCGTGTGGTTCGCGAAGCCGTAGAGCTGCCGGCCGCCGGCCCGGGCGCGGGCGAAGGACTCGCCGAGCGCGGGCGCGAAGGCGGCGAACACGTCGGAGGAGGTCTCGGCGGGCGGCTCGGCGAAGTCGGCCGAGTGCGGCACGCCCTCGACCAGCGGCCGGGCGTCCTGCGCGGGACCGCTCTCCCGCGCCGCCGCCTCCGCGGCCCGTACCAGCGGCTCCAGGTCGTCCGCGGTGACCGCTGCCCGGGAGACGACGCCGGAGGCCGTGCCCTCCCGGCCGCCGACGGTGGCGATGACCGTGAGCGTACGGCCGCGGGTCTCGCCGTTCGTCGTCAGCGCGTTGCCCGCCCACCGCAGGTTCGCGCTCGACTCCTCGTCGGCGATCACCACGCAGCCGTCGGCGCGCGACAGCTCCAGGGCCCTCTCGACGCTCTCGTGAGGCTCGGTCGTCCGGGTCGTCCGCGTCATCGGCCGGCCTCCTGGGTGGTGTTGAGGATGTTGACGTTCCGGAAGAGCGCGGACGGGCAGCCGTGCGAGACGGACGCCGACTGCCCCGGCTGCGCCTTGCCGCAACTGAAGGTGCCGCCCAGCACATACGTCTCCGGGCCGCCGATCGCCGACATCGAGCCCCAGAAGTCGGTCGTCGTCGCCTGGTACGCCACGTCCTTGAGCTGCCCCGCCAGCCTGCCGTTCTCGATCCGGAAGAACCGCTGCGCGGTGAACTGGAAGTTGTAGCGCTGCATGTCGATCGACCAGGAGCGGTCGCCGACGACGTAGATGCCGCGCTCGACCTCGCCGATCAGCTCCTCGGTCGTCGGGCCCTCGGGCGCGGGCTGGAGGGAGACGTTCGCCATGCGCTGGACGGGCACGTGGGCGGGGGAGTCGGCGTAGGCGCAGCCGTTGGAGCGGTCGAAGCCGGTGAGCTTCGCGATCCGGCGGTCCGTCTGGTAGCCGACGAGCACGCCTTCGCGGACCAGGTCCCAGGACTGCGCCTGCACGCCCTCGTCGTCGTAGCCGATGCTGGCGAGCCCGTGTTCTGCGGTGCGGTCGCCGGTGACGTTCATCAGTCCTGAGCCGTAGCGCAAGGTCCCGAGCTGGTCGAACGTGGCGAAGGACGTGCCCGCGTACGCGGCCTCGTAGCCGAGGGCGCGGTCCAGCTCGGTGGCGTGGCCGACGGATTCGTGGATCGTCAGCCACAGGTTCGACGGGTCGACCACCAGGTCGTACGAGCCGGCCTCGACGCTCGGCGCCGCCAGCTTCTCGGCCAGCCAGCCGGGGATCCGCGCCAGCTCCTCGTCCCAGTCCCAGCCGGTGCCGGTCGCGTACTCCCAGCCGCGGCCCGCGGGCGGGGCGAGGGTGCGCATCGAGTCGAAGTCGCCGGAGTCGGTGACCGTCACCGCGGTCAGTTCGGGGTGCATCCGCACCCGCTGCTGGGTGGTCGAGGTGCCGGCGGTGTCGGCGTAGAACTTGTTCTCCTGCACCGCCAGCAGCGAGGCGTCCACGTGCGAGATGCCCGGGGCGGCGAGCAGCCGTTCGCTCCACTCCGTCAGCAGCCCGGTCTTGTCGGCGTCCGGTACGTCGAAGGGGTTCACCTCGTACGCGGAGATCCACGTCTTCTCCGCGTGCACCGGCTCCGGCGCCAGCTCGACCCGCTCGTCCGCCCCGGCCGCGGCGATGACCCGCGCCGACAGCTTCGCCATCGCCACCGCCCGGGCGGCGACCCGCGCGGCGGCGTCCATCGTCAGGTCGACCCCGGCGGCGAAGCCCCAGGCCCCGCCGTGCACCACGCGCACCGCGTACCCGAGGTCGGTGGTGTCCGTGGAGCCCGCCAGCTTGGCGTCCTTCAGCCGCAGGGCCGCGCTGCGCACCCGCTCCAGGCGGAAGTCGGCGTGCTCGGCGCCCAGCGCCCGGGCCCGCGCGAGCGCGGCGTCCGCGAGGGCACTCAGCGGCAGTGCGAGGAACCCGTCGTCGAGGGAATGGACCGACTTGCTCACGTTCTGCCCTCCGGTCGGTGGTGGGTGGTGGGTGGTGGTGGTGGTGCCGCGGGCCGCGTCCGGGCCCCCGGCCGATCATGCCCGAGCGGCTGCCCGGTGCCCAGCGGGTTTCTGTCGGAACCCCACAAGTGTCCGCCGCGGGCCTGTGTGGGGGGCGGAATGCCCGTGGCGCGTCCCGTACCGATAGCTTCTCGGGTGAGGAGTCCTGGAGATCGTCCGGGAGCCACCAGGGAGAAGGGATGGGTCCTTGAGCCGCTCGGTTCTGGTCACCGGAGGCAACCGCGGTATCGGCCTCGACATCACCCGCGCGTTCGCCGAGGCGGGCGACAAGGTCGCGTTCACGTACCGCTCCGGCGAGCCGCCCGCGGCGCTGGTGGAGCTGGGCTGTCTGCCCGTGAAGTGCGACATCACCGACACCGAGCAGGTCGACCGGGCGTACAAGGAGGTGGAGGAGGCACACGGCAACGTCGAGGTGCTGGTGGCCAACGCCGGTATCACCAAGGACCAGTTGCTGATGCGGATGTCCGAGGAGGACTTCGTCTCCGTCCTGGACACCAACCTCACCGGCACCTTCCGCGTCGTCAAGCGAGCCAACCGCGGCATGCTGCGGGCCCGCAAGGGCCGCGTGGTGCTCATCTCCTCCGTGGTGGGCCTCATGGGCTCCCCCGGCCAGTCCAACTACGCCGCCTCCAAGGCGGCGCTCGTCGGCTTCGCCCGCTCGCTGGCGCGCGAGCTGGGCTCGCGCAACATCACCTTCAACGTCGTCGCTCCCGGCTTCGTCGAGACCGACATGACGCGGGTGCTCTCGGCGGAGCGGCAGGCGGAGATCGCCGCGCAGGTGCCGCTCGGCCGGTACGCGCGGCCGGAGGACGTCGCAGCCGCGGTGCGCTTCCTCGCCTCCGACGACGCCTCGTACATCACCGGAGCCGTCCTTCCCGTGGACGGCGGATTGGGCATGGGTCACTGAGCACCATGAGCGGAATCCTCGACGGCAAGCGCGTCCTCATCACCGGGGTGCTGCTGGAGTCGTCCATCGCCTTCCACGCGGCGAAGCTGGCGCAGGAGCAGGGCGCGGAGATCATCCTCACCGCGTTCCCGCGGCCCACGCTCACCGAGCGCATCGCGAAGAAGCTGCCCAAGCCGGCGAAGGTCGTCGAACTCGACGTCACCGACGACGAGCACCTGGCGCGGATCGAGGGCATCGTGCGCGAGGAGCTGGGCGGGCTCGACGGCCTCGTGCACTCCGTGGGCTTCGCCCCGCCGGACGCGCTCGGCGGCAACTTCCTGCACACCCCCTTCGAGTCCGTCGCCACCGCCATGCATGTCTCGGCGTTCTCGCTGAAGTCTCTGACGATGGCGTGCCTGCCGCTGATGCAGGGCGGCGGTTCGGTCGTCGGCATGACCTTCGACGCGCAGTTCGCGTGGCCGCAGTACGACTGGATGGGCCCGGCGAAGGCGGCCCTGGAGGCCACCAGCCGCTATCTGGCCCGCGACCTGGGCAAGGAGAACGTCCGCTGCAACCTGGTCTCGGCCGGTCCCATCGGCTCCATGGCGGCGAAGTCCATCCCCGGCTTCTCGGACCTGGCGGACGTGTGGAACACGCGCTCGCCGCTGGAGTGGGACATGGCGGACCCGGAGCCGGCGGGGCGCGGGGTCGTGGCGCTGCTGTCGGACTGGTTCCCGAAGACGACGGGCGAGATCGTGCACGTGGACGGCGGGGTGCACATCATGGGCGCGTAGCCGGGAGGACCGGCAACGGTACTGGTTCCACGGCGGACGGGCGGCCCTCTGCGCGGGTCGCCCGTTCGGCGTAGGCCGGTGGGCCGGGGGCGGGGCGGCGGCGCACGCTGGAGGGGCGGTTACCGTCCCCTTGTGGTGCAGCAGCGACGCGCGCAGGTGCGTCGCCGTACGGCCGAGGAGGTTGTGTGGTGCGTGAGGGCCCGCGTCGTTCCGGCCGCCGCACCCGGGTCTCCGCGCGCCGCCGTACGTTTCTGGGCGCGGCGGCCCTCGCCTTCGCCGCGCCGGTGCTGCTGCCGGCCGCGGGTCCCGCGTACGCCGCGGACGGCCCCGGCTCTCTCCCCGGTCCCGGCCCCGGTGCGGTCCCCGGCGCCGGCGACCGCGGCGGCCCGACGAAGGCCGAGTGCCGCACCACCGTCACCGGCTCGACCGTCACCGCCCGCTGCTACAACGCGGGCCCCTACACGGACGCCGTCCAACTGCACATCGAGTGCGCCCGCTGGTGGGACCCGGACGTCGACGGCATGCGCGTGCGCCTCGACCCGGCGGAGAGCGGCGAGCTGACCGACCGCTGCTGGTTCGACGTCGCCCACGCCTGGATCAGCCACGAACCGATACGCGACGTACCGGACGGCTAGCCGGGGTGCCTGGCCGTCAGCCGCCGAGGGCCGGTTCCGGCATGCAGCCGTAGGCGTGGCTTGCGGCCTCCTCCGCGGCGGTTTCCGCGTCGCCCGCGCGGATCGCCGTCACCATCCGGGCGTGGTCCAGGTGTTCCGCCGGCAGCAGCACGTCGCCCACCTTGGAGCGCAGCGTCGTGCGGACGACCTCGCCCAGGTCCGCGTAGACGGCCGTCAGCACCTCGTTGTGCGACGCCGTCGCCACCGCCAGGTGCAGCGTCGCGTCCGCGTCGACGAACGCCGCCGCGTCGCCCGACTCCCACGCCTCCTCGCGGCGCCGCAGCAGCAGCTCCAACTGCGTCATCTCCGCCTCCGTACGGCGCACCGCCGCCAGCCGGGCCGCCTGCGCCTCCAGCGCGCTGCGCAGCTCCGCGACGTGCGCGGGACGGGCATCGGCGAAGCGGCGCTGCATCACGCCGGCCAGCTCGCTCGTCGCGGCGACGTACGTGCCGGAGCCCTGCCGGATGTCGAGCAGGCCGTTGTTCGCGAGCGCCCGGACCGCCTCGCGGACGGTGTTCCGCGCGACGCCCAGTTGCTCCACCAGCTCCGGCTCGGTCGGGATGCGGCTGCCGACCGGCCACTCGCCCGCGGTGATCTGCGTGCGCAACTGCGCGATCACCTGGTCGGTGAGGCTCGATCGGCGCGGCGAGGTCAGTGCCATGTCTCTCCCGTGCTCGGACTGCGGAGTGGACAACCATTCATCCAATGATTCTATGATGGTCCGCATGCCACGCCGCAGCATCCTCACGAAAACCGCCGAGACCCCGGGAGAGCCGACCGGAGAAGTGCGGGCCGACGCGCCCCCGGCGGCTTCCGGACCGGCGGCCGCGCCGCGGATCGCGCCCTGGCTGCTGCGGCTCATGATCCCCGCGCTGCTGCTCGCGGCGATCAACCTGCGGCCGGCGATAGCCTCGTTCGGCTCGGTGCTGGAGGACGTGCGCACCGACATCGGCATGAGCGGCACGGTCGCCGGCCTGCTCACCTCCATGCCGGCGCTCTGTTTCGCCGTCTTCGGCAGCCTCGCGCCCCGCTTCGCCCGCCGCTTCGGCCCCGTGGCGGTCGTCGCCGGCGGGCTCGTCGCGATAGCCGGCGGCCTGGCGCTGCGCCCGCTGTTCGGGAACACCCCCGCGTTCCTGGCGGCCAGCGCGCTGGCGCTCGGCGGCATCGCCGTGGGCAACGTGCTGATCCCCGTCATCGTCAAACGCTGGTTCCCGGACCGGGTCGGCTCGATGACCGGGCTCTACTCGATGGGCCTGGCCCTCGGCACGGCTTCCGCCGCCGGCCTCACCGTGCCCCTGAGCGAGGCGCTGGGCGGGAGCTGGCGCCTGGGGCTCGGCGTGTGGGCCGCCGTCGCGGCGGGCGCCGTGGTGCCGTGGGCGGTGCTGTCGCGCGGGTCGCGCCGCGCGGGGACCGCCGAGTCCGCGGGGGCGGCCGGATCCGCGGGGTCCACGGCGTCCACGCGGTCCGCGGGGTCCGCTGGGTCCGCGCGGGACGCCGGTGCCGAGGGGGCGGCGGAGCCGGCGCGGCCGGTTCGTATCACCGCCAGCCCCACCGCGTGGGCGCTCGCCGTCTTCTTCGGCCTCCAGGCCACCGCCGCGTACGTCACCATCGGCTGGCTGCCGCAGATCTACCGCGACGCCGGCGTGTCCGCCTCCACGGCCGGGCTGCTGCTCGCCCTCGCGATGGGCATGGGCGTCCCGCTGGCCTTCGTGCTGCCGCGGATCGCGGCCCGGCTGCACCACCAGGGGCCGCTGGTCGTGGTGCTCGGCGCGTGCGGCCTCGGCGGCTACGCGGGGCTGTGGCTGGCGCCCGCGGGCGGGGCCTGGGTGTGGGCACTGCTGCTCGCCGTGTCCAACTGCGCGTTCCCGCTGGTCCTCACCCTGCTCGGGGCCCGGGCCCGCAGCCACGCCGGCCTCGTCCGGCTCTCCGCCTTCGCGCAGAGCACCGGCTACCTGATCTCCATCCCGGGCCCGCTGGCCGTCGGCGCGCTGTACGGGGCCACGGACGGCTGGACCGTCCCGCTTGCGGTGCTCGCGGCGTTCATGGTCGCCCAGGTGGCCGTGGGGATCGTCGCCGGACGCGACCGCGTGGTCGAGGACGAGCTCTGACGGCGGCACGCCCCGTCGGCGCCACCGACGGCGGCGGACGCGCGCCTCAGGGTGAGGCGATCGTGGCGATGACGCCGATGACCACCGTGATGGCGAGCATCGCGCCGAGCACGTAGAGCAGCTTGCGCTGCCCGTTCTGGGGATTCGGGTCGAGCACGGGCATACGGCCAGTCTCGCATCCCCGCACCGCCGCCCCGCGCGGGGGCGCCGCGGCGCCCGGGGGTGGGGCTAGCCCCACCCTCCCCTAGGGGGCCAGGGTCAGGGGGAACTGGGTGGGTCACCGGATGGGACGCGCGGCCCCGGCTCCGTAGGTTCGTAGCAGTACGAAGGACTCGGGACGTCAGGCAACCCCACGGAGGCGAAGATGTCAGCCGGTGCCCACACCCAGCCCGCACCGCCGGCGGCGCAGCGCTGGCTGCCGTGGTGGTCCGTCGCCCTGCCCGCCATGGCCTTCACCGCGCTCTTCGCCCTGCGGCTGCTCTGAACCCGCGCCCGCACCCGCGGCCGGGCGTGGCCGCCCGTCACTCCTGGCGGGAGACCATGCGGACTGCCCGGACCCCGCGGCCGGTTTCGTGCGAAGCTGAGCTTATGAGCGCAGGAACGCCCCGCAGCATCGTCCTTCTCCGACACGCCAAGGCCGAATGGGCCCAGGACTCCGACCACGAGCGCCCGCTCGCCGAGCGCGGCCGCGCCGACGCTCCCGCCGCCGGGGACTTCCTCGCGGCCCACGACATCGACCCCGACCTGACCCTCTGCTCCAGCGCCAAACGCACCCGCGAGACCTGGAAGCTCGTCGTTGGCCAGCTTCCCCGCCGTCCCCGCACGGTCTACGAGGAGCGGCTGTACGAGGCGTCCCTCGGCGAGCTGATCCAGGTGCTGAACGAGGTCCCCGACGACGTCTCCACGCTGCTGGTCGTCGGCCACAACCCCGGCATGCACGGCCTCGCCGACGCCCTGGCGGGCTCCGCCGAGGGCGACACGCTGACCAGGCTGAGCCGCGGCTTCCCGACCTCGGGCGTGGCCGTGGTGGAGTTCGCCGGCTCGTGGAAGGGCGTGGAGCACGGCGTGGGCCGGCTCACCGAGTTCTGGACGCCGCACCAGCAGTGAGCTGAGCCCGGACGCCGCCCGCGCGGGCCCGCCCGGGACCGCGCGGGCCCGCAGCCCCGCGCGGCGCCCGATCCGCCGGCCCTCGCCCCCTGCGTCCCTTCCGCTCAGCCCGCGAGGTCCCGGCGCAGATACTCCGCCGTAGCCGCCTCCGCCGCGCGGGCCGGCTCCGCCGCGGTGCCCCCGAACAGCACCCGCCCGCCGCTCGGTTCGCCGAAGACGTACACCCCGCCCGGCGGCCCCAGCCGGGCGGCGAGCTGCTGAGCCGCCATGACTTCGACGCGACGGACGAAGGAGGTCAGAACATGTCCGCCTTCCCCGTCATGATCGGGGGATGAGCGACACCCCCGCACGGCTGCTCACGCTGCTGTCCGTGCTGCAGAGCGGGCGCGAGCACAGCGGCCCCGAGCTGGCCCGGCGCCTCGGCGTCAGCGTGCGCACCGTACGCCGCGACGTCGACCGGCTGCGCGCGCTGGGCTACCCCGTGGCCGCCACCGTCGGCGCCGCCGGCGGCTACCGGCTCGCCGCGGGCACCGCGATGCCGCCCCTGCTCCTCGACGACGACGAGGCCGTCGCCGTCGCCGCCGGACTGCGCGCCGTGGCCGCCGGGGGCGTCGAGGGGATCGGGGAGACGTCCGCACGGGCGCTCGCCAAGCTGGAGCAGGTGCTCCCGGCGCGGCTGCGCCGCCGCGTCTCCGCGCTCCAGCGGGTCACGGTGCCGCTGACCGTGAGCCCGGCGGGCGCGGTGGCGGCGACGGGGGCGCCGGTGGCCGCGGAGGTGCTGGCGGTGCTGGCGGCGGCGAGCAGCAGGGGGGAGGGGCTGCGGTTCGGCTACCGGGGCAAGCGCGGGGGAGACGCGTCCGAGGGCCGTGCGGCGGACCGCGTACGCGAGGGGCGTCCCGGGCCCCGCTCCGCGCCGCCGGCCGCCGGGCCCGGCGGCCGGCCGCCGGGCGAGGGCCGTACCGGCCCTGACGGCGGCACGCGGCGGCACGTCGAGCCGTACCGCCTGGTCAGCACGGGACAGCGGTGGTATCTCGTCGCGTACGACCGCGACCGCGCCGACTGGCGCACCTTCCGCGTCGACCGGATCGACGACCCGCAACCGACCGGCGTCCGCCACCCGCCGCGCGAGCTGCCCGCGGCCGACGCCGCCGCCTTCGTCGCCGAGTCCGTCGCCGGCCACCGCGGCCGCTACCGCGCCGTCGTCACGCTGTACGTCTCCCTGGACGAGGCCGTACGCCGCCTCCCGCGCGGCGCTGGGCTGCTGGAGGCCGCGGGGCCCGGCCGCTGCACGCTGGTCACCGGCGGCGACGCGCTCGACTGGCTGGCCGTGCGGATCGCCCTGCTCGGCGTGGACTTCGAGGTGCGCGAGCCGCCGGAGCTGGCGGACTTCCTGCGCGACCTCGGCGACCGCATCAGCCGGTCGTGTCCGCCGCCTCCACCTCGTCGCGCGTGATGCCGAGCAGATAGAGGACGGTGTCGAGGAACGGCACGTTCACCGCCGCGTGCGCGGCCTCCCGGACCAGCGGCTTGGCGTTGAACGCCACTCCGAGGCCCGCCGCGTTGAGCATGTCGAGGTCGTTCGCGCCGTCCCCGATCGCCACCGTCTGTGACAGCGGCACGCCCGCCTCCGCGGCGAAGCCGCTCAGCAGCCGCGCCTTGCCCGCCCGGTCCACGACCGGCCCCGTGATCCGCCCGGTGAGCTTGCCGCCGACGATCTCCAGGGTGTTCGCGGCGGCGAAGTCGAGCGAGAGCCGTTCCTTGAGGTCGTCGGTGATCTGCGTGAAGCCGCCGGAGACGACGCCCACCTGGTAGCCGAGGCGCTTGAGCGTACGGATCAGGGTGCGGGCGCCGGGCGTCAGCCGTACCTCCTCGCGCACCTTGTCCACCACCGAGTCCTCCAGCCCCGCCAGCAGCTCCACCCGGGCGTGCAGGGACTGCTCGAAGTCCAGCTCGCCGCGCATCGCGGCGGCGGTCACCGCCGCGACCTCGGCCTCGCAGCCGGCGTGCGCGGCGAACAGCTCGATGACCTCGTCCTGGATGAGGGTGGAGTCGACGTCCATCACCACCAGCCGCTGCGCCCGGCGCTGCAGTCCGGAGGCGACGACGGCGACGTCCACGCCGAGGCGGGCGGCGGCTATGGCGAGCGCGGGGCGCAGCTCCTCGGTGGCGGCGCCGGAGACCTCGAACTCGACGGCGGTGACGGGGTACTTCGCGAGCCGGAAGATGCGGTCGATGTTGGCGCCGGTACCGGTGATCGTGGCGGCGATGCCGGCGGTCGACTCGGCGGTCAGCGGCTGCCCGAGCACGGTCACGTGGGAGCGGCCGGGGGCGCGCGGCTCGTTGTCGCCGGTGCCGGAGATTATCTCCGCCTCCAGGCGCATCGAGCCGGCCCAGGAGTGGATCGTCGCGCGCAGCTCGCCCTCGGTGGCCCCGACGGGGGGCGTGACCAGGGCGCACAGGGTGATGCGGCCGCGGGTGACGATCTGCTCGATGTCGATGACCTCGACCCGGTAGGCGGCGAGGGTGTCGAAGAGGCCGGCGGTGAGACCGGCGCGGTCGCGGCCGAAGATCTTGACGAGAAGCGTGCGGGCGGCGGTGGTCATGATGCGACCACGGTATCGCGGTGCGGCCTGCGGACGGCCGGGCGGGTCGGCGTTGCGGCCGGCTGCGGCGGGCCGCTGGGCTGGGAGGTTGCGGCGAGGGGGACCTGGGGTTGCGAGCGGCCGAACGGGCGGGGGAGGGGGTCCCCGGGGTCGTCACGGGCCGGCGCCGCGGGGAGGGCCCTCAGGGCCCCGCGGAGGGTCCGCGGGGTCGCCGCGGGGTGCCCGGGAGAGGCCGAGGTCCGGGGCCTTCCGGCGTACGGGTCCGGCGGTGCGGCGGGCGGTCGCGGCCCTCCGGCGGGCGGTGCGGCCCGGTCCGTCCGCGGCGCCCGGAAGGGCCCCTACGCCGGCGTGCGCCCCGCCCGCGCCGGCAGCGGCACCGCGGCCCGGCGGCCGTGCCCGGCCCTCCCGCCGCGATTCCCGGGTCCTGCCGGGCGCTGCCCCCGGATCTCCCCGCCCGCGTACCTCCGTTGCCACCGGCCGTACGTGATCAAGTGCCGTCAACCTGCGCGAACCGCCCGGCGGCGGGTGGAAGTGGAAGCCGGAACTCCGCCTCACTGCCGTGACCCGCGTTTTCGTGAAGCGACTGTTACTGAAATAGTTCCTCAGGATGTTCGCCATCCCTAGACTCCTTACGGGCCTGTTGAAGTGGGTGCCGTGCAAGGGGCACCTCGGGGGACAACTTTGTGGGGCATGGAGTGCCTGAACTCGTACTTGAACTGAACGGACAGACATGGACTCTCGACCCGGCGCGCGCCTATCGCGTCGGGCGGGATCCGCAGGGGGACGTGGTGCTGGAGGACGCCAGGGTCTCCTGGCGGCACGCCAGCCTGCGGTGGGGCGGCCGTAGCTGGCTGCTCGAGGACGTCGGCAGCACCAACGGCTCGTACGTGGAGGGCCAGCGGGTCCACCAGATCGAGGTCGGCCCCGGCTCGGTCGTGTACCTCGGCAACGCCACCGACGGGCCGCAGTTGCGGCTCTCCGCGCCGGCCGGCGCCGCCGCCCCCGACGTGTACAGCGCGCAGACCGCCATGGCCCAGCCGCCGCCCGGCGCCCACCAGGCCGCGCCGCCGCAGCAGGCGCCCGGTGCCTGGGGCGCCCCGCCGCAGGGACCTCCGCCCCAGGGGCCCCCGTTCCAGGGGCCGCCGGCCGGCATGCCGCCCCAGCAGCAGCCGTACGTGCCGCAGCAGCAGTCCGCGCCGCAGCGCCCGCCCGCCGCCGCCGGCGCGGGCCACGGCGGCGGCCCCGGCGCCCCGTCGGTCTACGGCGACCGCAGCCCCACGACGTTCCACCAGCTCTCGCTGGGCCGCGTCACCCGCATCGGCCGTGCGCTGGAGAACGAGCTGGTCGTCTCCGACCTCCAGGTCTCGCGCCACCACGCGGAGTTCCGGTCCACGCCCGACGGCCGCTCCGAGATCGTCGACCTCGGCAGCCACAACGGCACGTATGTCAACGGTGAGCAACTGCCGCAGCGCGGCCGCCGGCCCATCGGCCCCGACGACATCATCGGCATCGGCCACTCCACCTTCCGGCTGGTCGGCGACCGGCTCGAGGAGTTCGTCGACACCGGTGAGGTCAGCTTCTCGGCCCGCCACCTGACCGTGAAGGTCGACGGCGGCAAGGTCATTCTGGACAACGTCTCCTTCGGCGTACCCGAGAAGAGCCTGATCGCCGTCATCGGCCCGTCCGGATCCGGCAAGTCCACGCTCCTCAAGGCGCTGACGGGCTACCGCCCCGCGGACGTCGGCGAGGTCCTCTACGACAACCGGAACCTCTACAAGCAGTTCGCCGAGCTGCGCCACCGCATCGGCCTGGTGCCGCAGGACGACATCCTGCACACCCAGCTCACCGTCACCCGCGCCCTGCGCTACGCCGCCAAGCTCCGGTTCCCCGGTGACACCGCCGAGGCCGAGCGCGCCGCCCGCGTCGACGAGGTGCTGCGCGAGCTGAAGCTCGACATCCACAAGGAGAAGCGGATCAGCTCGCTCTCCGGCGGCCAGCGCAAGCGCGTCTCGGTGGCCCTGGAGCTGCTCACCAAGCCGTCGCTGATCTTCCTGGACGAGCCCACCTCGGGCCTCGACCCGGGCATGGACCGCGACGTCATGCAGTTGCTGCGTGGCCTGGCCGACGACGGCCGTACGGTCCTGGTCGTCACCCACTCCGTCGCCGAACTCGCGCTCTGCGACCGGCTGCTGGTCATGGCGCCCGGCGGCGGTGTGGCGTACTTCGGCCCGCCGGAGGAGGCGCTGAACTTCTTCGGCTACGAGACCTGGGCCGACATCTTCTCCGCCTTCGAGAACTACCGCGAGTACGACTGGAAGGGCCGCTGGCAGGGCTCCCAGCACTACCAGATGTACGCCGCGGACATCGACGCCGTGGCCCCGCAGCCCGTCGCGATGCAGCCGCCGCAGATGCTCCGCCCGTCCAAGCCGCAGGGCTGGGGGCCACAGCTCTGGACGCTGGTGAGACGGTACGTGTCCGTCCTCGCCTCCGACCGCTTCTTCATCGCGCTCACCATCATTCTCCCGGTGGTGCTCGGCGTCGTGAGCATGGTCATCCCCGCCGAGTTCGGTCTCGGCTACGGGCCGGCGAAGATCCACCTGATCAACAGGGCCGCGGGCACGATCCTGCTCATCCTCGCGGTCGGCGCCTGCTTCTCCGGCGCCGCGAACTCCGTGCGTGAGCTGATCAAGGAACGGGTGATCTACGAGAGGGAACGGGCGGTCGGCCTCTCCCGCTCCGCGTACGTGATGTCCAAGGTGCTCGTCCTCGGCATCATCACGATCTTCCAGGGCGCCGTCATCAGCGCCATCGGCGTCCTCAGCCGCAGCAAGCTGCCCGAGGAGGGCGTGATCCTGTCCGACCTGCCGGCGGTGGAGCTGGCGATCGGCGTGACCACGCTGGGCCTGACCTCGATGATGTTCGGCCTGATCATCTCGGCGCTGGTGAAGACCTCCGAGATGACCATGCCGCTGCTGGTGATGTTCGCGATCGTGCAGGTGGTCTTCACCGGCGTGCTCTTCCAGTTGCACGGCACCCCGGGCGTCGAGCAGCTCGCCTGGCTGATGCCCTCGCGCTGGGCGGTGGCCGCGATGGGCTCGACGTCCGACCTGAACGTGCTGCTGCCGTGGGACAGCGGTGAGACGGACGCGCTGTGGGAGCACACGGCGGGCACGTACCTGCTGAACATCGGCGTGCTGCTCACCATGGGCGTGATCTGCGGCTTCATCGTCGCCCGGCTGCTGCGCAAGCACGAGCCCGAGGTCATGCGCTGAGCGCACCTCCGCCTGGCTGACGGGCGGCACCCCCGGTGAGGGGGGTGCCGCCCGTCAGCCATCTGGCCCGGTCGGCACAGCGGCCTAGGACCGGGGGCCGATACGGGTCGGGACCGCGGCTGGATCACGGGGACCGGGCCTGCGGGTAGCGTGATCTGCATGTCCACACCCGCCGCAGGACCGGTCGCGGGACTCGAAGCGGTCAGCCGCGCCCTGCTCGCCATGAGCAGGCAGGTGCAGGTCCGCGACGTGCTCCAGACGATCACCGCGTCCGCCCGCGAACTGCTCCAGGCCGAGTACGCCGCCCTGGGCGTGCCGGACGACCACGGCGGCTTCGCCCAGTTCGTCGTCGACGGTGTCAGCGACGCGCAGTGGAAGGCCATCGGCCCGCTGCCCCGCCAGCACGGCATCCTCGCCGCACTGCTGGAGGACGCCGAGCCGGTGCGCCTGGGCGACGTACGCAAGGACCCCCGCTTCGGCGGCTGGCCGAGCTCCCACCCCCGGCTGCGGGACTTCGTCGGCGTCCCCATCGCCGACGGCGAGGAAGTCCTCGGCGCGCTCTTCCTCGCCAACAAGCAGTGCGAGCCGGACGACCCGCCGGGACCCGACGGCTGCCGCTTCGGCGCCGAGGACGAGGCCCTGCTGCGTACCCTCGCCGACCACGCCGCCATCGCACTGACCAACGCCCGCCTCTACGAGCGCAGCCGCGAGCTGACCATCGCGGGCGAGCGCGCCCGCATCGCGCACGAGCTGCACGACGCCGTCTCCCAGAAGCTCTTCTCGCTCCGCCTGACCGCACAGGCCGCCGCCGCCCTCGTCGACCGCGACCCCACGCGCGCCAAGGGCGAGCTGCAGCAGGTCGCGCGGCTCGCCGCGGACGCCGCGGACGAACTGCGCGCCGCCGTCGTCGAGCTGCGCCCCGCGGCCCTCGACGACGACGGCCTGGTGGCCACCCTGGCGACCCAGGTGCAGGTGCTCGACCGGGCCCACCGCGCCCGCGTCACCTTCACGTCCGCGCAGGTGCGCGCCCTGCCCGCGGCGCAGGAGGAGGCGCTCCTACGGGTCGCGCAGGAGGCCCTGCACAATGCGCTGCGCCACGCCGACGCCGGTGAGGTCGACGTCGCCCTCACCCGGTACGGACGCGGCGCCCGGCTGCGGGTGCGCGACGACGGCCGGGGCTTCGACCCGGAGACCGTCCGCTCCGCCGGCCGCCACCTGGGCCTGGTGTCCATGCGCGACCGCGCCGCCGGGGTCGGCGGCGGCCTGACCGTCCAGTCGGCGCCCGGGGAGGGCACCGTGATCGAGATGGAGGTGCCCGGTGGCTGAGACGGGCGAGAAGCAGCGGACCGCGGGCCCGGACGAGACGGCCGCCTCCGGCCGGATCCGGGTGCTGCTGGTCGACGACCACCAGGTCGTACGGCGCGGGCTGCGCACCTTCCTGGAGGTGCAGGACGACATCGAGGTCGTCGGCGAGGCCGCCGACGGGGACGAGGGCGTGGCCCGTACCGCCGAGCTGGTGCCCGACGTGGTCCTCATGGACGTGAAGATGCCCGGCACCGACGGCATCGAGGCGCTGCGCCGCATCCGTGAGTCCGGCAGCGCGGCGCGCGTGCTGGTCATCACCAGCTTCACCGAGCAGCGCACCGTCGTCCCCGCACTGCGCGCCGGCGCCGCGGGCTACGTCTACAAGGACGTCGACCCCGAGGCGCTGGCCAAGGCGATCCGCTCGGTGCACGCCGGGCATGTGCTGCTCCAGCAGGACGTCGCCGGGGCGCTGCTGGCGCCGGAGGCCGGCGGCGGCCCCGCGCAGGGCCGGGGGACGACGCTGACCGAGCGCGAGCGCGAGGTGCTGGCGCTGATCGCGGACGGCCGCTCGAACCGGGAGATCGCCCGCGCCCTCGTGGTCTCGGAGAAGACCGTGAAGACGCACGTGTCGAACATCCTGATGAAGCTCGACCTGGCGGACCGTACGCAGGCCGCCCTCTGGGCCGTACGCCACGGCCTGAGCGGCTGAGACGCCTATGTGCGGGGCCCCGGCTCGGCGCCACCGGAACGATGTCTTCCGGTCCGAGATTCATACTGTCGTGTAGATGGCGCCCGACCGGCGCAACCGCGCCCGGCCCCCCGCGTTCTCCATGGCACGCCGCGGCACACGCCGCGGCCGACCCGAGGAGGAACACATGCGGAACCTGAAGCGGGCTGCGGCCCTCACCATCGCCGCCGGCGGCCTGGCCATGGCCGGCGCGGGCATGGCCGCCGCGCACGGCGGCGCGGCCGCCGGCGGCCAGGCCGTCGGCTCGCCGGGCATCGGCTCCGGCAACCTGATCCAGGCGCCGGTCCACGTGCCCGTGAACGCCTGCGGCAACACCGCCACCGTCGTCGGCGCGCCGAACCCGGCGTTCGGCAACCTCTGCCTCAACCGCTGAAGGACCGCGGTCTGCCGGCACCGGAACCGGCCCCCGGGCACCGCCCGGCGGGCCGGTCCGGTCCGCTCGCCGCGGTCGTACGATCGCCGTTCCCTTGCGCCGAACGGTGGGCCCGGGCCGCCGCGGCGTGTCCGCTGGACTCCCCAGCCGTTGCGCAGCATGCACCCCCGAGCCGGGGTGTGCGCAGCCAACAGGAGGAACGACTTTCCATGCATGCAGTGAAGAAGGCCGCCTTCGTCCTCGCCACCGCGGGTCTCGCAACCGGTGCCGGGGCGAGCGCGGCGGTCGCCGACGCCGGTGCCGGGGCCACGGCCCAGGGCTCGCCCGGCGTCGTCTCGGGGAACGTGTCCCAGTTCCCCGTGCACCTTCCGGTGAACCTCGTCGGCAACAACATCACCGTCGTCGGCCTGCTGAACGCGCCGTTCGGCAACACCGGCGTCAACGCCTGACCGAGCGCACCTTCCGTCCCGTACGCCCCCCACGGCACGACCGCGGGGGGCGTACGCGCCGCCGCTCGCCCCCGCGCGCCCCGCACGTCGGTCCCGCCGCTCCCCGCCGACCGCCGCGAGGCGGAAGGAGCCCGCCCCCAGCACGTCAGCCCCGCTCCAGCTCCTCCACGAACGCGTTGTACGCCGCCACCCGCGCCCGCCGCGCCGTCCGCTCCAACGGCCGCAAAGCCTCCCCGCGAGCCGCTATCTGCCCCGCGCTGACCGCCGCCCCGTGCCCCTCGCCGGGATCCCGGGCGATCTCCACCAGCGCCCCCACCCGCTGCGCCAGCTCCAGCACCCGCACCGCCCGCGGCGGATACCCCGGCGCCAGCACCTCGCGCCCGCGGTCCGCCCGCGCCCGGTACGCCGCCAGTGCCGCCTCCGCGACCGGCCCGGACCCCGCCACGTCCAGCCGCGACAGCACCTCCGTGGCGTCCCGCATCGCCTCCGCCAGCTCCCGCTCCGCCTCGCCCAGCGACGGCACGTCCGCCGGCGGCGCGTCCCGCACCGGCAGGCAGCGCCAGCGCACCCGGACCACCTCGTCGCCCTCCGGACCCACCGACCAGACCTCCGGCACCAGCCCCAGCGGCGGCCCCCCGGTGGCCAGCACCGCCTCGCCGGCGTCCAGCGCCCGCGCGTTGAACTCCGGCGGCCCGGCCAGGCCCAGCGGATGCCCCGGCACCGGCAGCGCCACCCGCAGGCCCTTCGCGCCCAGCGCCCGCAGCCGCCCCAGCGCCATCGTCAGGGCCACTCCCTCCGCGGACTCCTCCTCCGGCAGCCCCGCCACCCGGTGCCCGGCGTCGTCCGCGACGATGCGCTCCGCGGCCTCGTCGGGCGAGATGTGCCCGGAAAGCAGGGCATTTCCCCAGGCCGCCAGCCGGCCTGAACGTGGTTCTTCGAGCATGGCACCAGCCTACGGACCGGGTCCGACATCGCGTGGCGTAGGTTTGCCCTGGGGCGGTGTCGCAGGCGCGCACCGCGTACGAAGGACCGACACTGCAAGGGGAGACGGCACGCTCATGAGCGATGTACTGGAGCTGGTGGACGTATCGGTGGTCCGCGACGGCAGAGCTCTGGTCGAACAGGTCTCCTGGTCGGTCGCGGAGGGCGAGCGGTGGATCATCCTCGGCCCCAACGGCGCGGGTAAGACCACGCTGTTGAACATCGCCTCCAGCTACCTCTTCCCGTCCGCCGGCACCGTCCAGATCCTCGGCGAGAAACTCGGCGGTGTCGACGTCTTCGAGCTCCGCCCCCGCATCGGCATGGCCAGCGCCGCGCTCTCCGAGAAGCTGCCCAAGAGCCAGACCGTCCTGCAGACCGTCCTCACCGCCGCATACGGCATGACCGCCACCTGGCAGGAGCGCTACGAGGCCGTCGACGAGGACCGCGCCAAGGCGTTCCTCGACCGCCTCGGCATGAGCGAGTACCTGGACCGGAGATTCGGCACCCTCTCCGAGGGCGAGCGCAAGCGCACCCAGATCGCCCGAGCCATGATGACCGACCCCGAACTGCTCCTCCTCGACGAGCCCGCCGCCGGCCTCGACCTCGGCGGCCGCGAGGACCTCGTACGCCGCCTCGGTCGGCTCGCCCGCGACCCGTACGCGCCCTCGATGATCATGGTGACGCACCACGTCGAGGAGATCCCTCCGGGCTTCACGCACGTGCTGATGATCCGTCAGGGCAAGGTCCTCGCCGCCGGACCGATCGAAGCCGAACTGACCTCGCGGAACCTCTCGCTCTGCTTCGGCCTCCCGCTCGTCCTCGACCGCGCGGGCGACCGCTGGACCGCGCAGGGCCTCCCCATGTCGAAGGCGTAGCGCCCGCCCGGCCAACCGGCCCACGACAGACGTAGCTTCCCGGTCACAGCCCTCGGGCATCTGTCCCGAATCCCTTGCCCCGCAATAGCATTGGACCTGTGGATGCATGGGTGTGGTGGCTGATCGCCGCCGTGGGCATGGGCATTCCCCTGGTGCTGACCGCCATGCCGGAGTTCGGCATGTTCTCGGTCGGCGCGGTCGCCGCCGCGGTGACGGCCGGCCTGGGGGGCGGCCTGGTCGTGCAAGTGATCGTCTTCGCGGTCGTCTCGACCGCCCTCATCGCCGCCGTACGGCCGGTGGCGCGCCGCCATCGCGGCCAGGGCGGAGCGACGACGGGCACCGACGCCCTCAAGGGCAGACAGGCGGTGGTGCTGGAGCGCGTCGACGGCACAGGGGGGCGCATCAAGCTCGCCGGCGAGGTGTGGAGCGCCCGGGCGCTCGACTCGGGTGAGGTTTACGAGCCCGGCCGGACGGTCGATGTTGTGGACATCGACGGTGCGACCGCCGTCGTCATGTGACCGGAAGCGCCCTTACGGGCAGGGCCGTTCTGCCACACTCGGCGGCTGGGCCGCACAATTGGATCACTAACCGGGGAGCAGCATGCAGCCGATCATCATCGTCCTGATCATCCTGGTGGTGCTCGTCTTCATCGCACTCATCAAGACGATCCAGGTCATCCCGCAGGCCAGTGCGGCCATCGTGGAGCGCTTCGGCCGCTACACCCGCACCCTCAACGCCGGCCTCAACATCGTGGTGCCGTTCATCGACACCATCCGCAACCGCGTCGACCTGCGCGAACAAGTCGTGCCGTTCCCACCGCAACCCGTGATCACCCAGGACAACCTGGTGGTGAACATCGACACGGTCATCTACTACCAGGTCACCGACGCCCGCGCCGCCACGTACGAGGTCGCCAGCTACATCCAGGCCATCGAGCAGCTCACCGTCACCACCCTGCGCAACATCATCGGCGGCATGGACCTGGAGCGCACCCTCACCTCCCGTGAGGAGATCAACGCCGCGCTGCGCGGTGTCCTCGACGAGGCCACCGGCCGCTGGGGCATCCGCGTCAACCGCGTCGAGCTGAAGGCCATCGAGCCGCCCACCTCCATCCAGGACTCGATGGAGAAGCAGATGCGCGCCGACCGCGACAAGCGCGCCGCGATCCTCACCGCGGAGGGCGTCCGGCAGTCCGAGATCCTCACCGCCGAGGGTGAGAAGCAGGCCGCGATCCTCCGGGCCGAGGGCGAGGCCCGCTCCGCGGCGCTGCGCGCCGAGGGCGAGGCGCAGGCCATCCGCACGGTCTTCGAGTCCATCCACGCCGGCGACCCGGACCAGAAGCTGCTGTCGTACCAGTACCTGCAGATGCTGCCGAAGATCGCCGAGGGCGACGCGAACAAGCTCTGGATCGTGCCCAGCGAGATCGGCGACGCCCTCAAGGGACTCGGCGGCGCCCTGGGCAACTTCGGCCCCCCCTCGCCCACCGGGGGCGGCGACGGCGCCGCCCCCAAGACGAGCACCCGCAAGGCGCCCACCTACCGCGAGCAGCCCCCGCTGGAGTAGACCCGCGGCGCCCAGACGCGTCCTACGACACGAGCCCGCCCCCGGTCGTCGCAACGACCGGGGGCGGGCTCTTCTCCGTACCGCGCGGACGGGGCGCTCACGCGCCGGAGCTCACGCGGCGACACTCACCTCGCGGCCCTCCGGCGGCACCAGCCACTCCGGCAACTGCTCCTGCTCGCGCACTCCCAGCGCCAGCAGCAGCGCGTCCGCCGGCGTCGGCTCGAAGGGCCGCCGCAGCAGCCGCATCCCCGCCTGCTCCGGCGTCCGGTCCGCCTTGCGGTGGTTGTCCGCGGCGCACGACGCCACCGTGTTCAGCCAGGTGTCCCCGCCGCCCAGCGAGCGCGGCAGGACGTGGTCCACGGTCGTCGCGCGCCGGCCGCAGTACGCGCACCGGTGCCGGTCGCGCACCAGCACACCCCGCCGCGACCACGGCGCGCGTCTTCGGAACGGCACCCGCACGTACCGGCAGAGCCGGATCACCTGGGGCACCGGCAGCTCCACGCTCGCCGCCCGGAGCCGCATACCGGAGTGCGCCTGCTCGACCACGGCCTTGTCCTGGAGCACCAGCACCACCGCACGGCGGAGCGACACCGTCGACAACGGCTCGAAGCTCGCGTTGAGCACCAGCGTCTCGCGCATCCCGGTCACCTCCCGACAGGCCCCGCCGAGCGGCGAGGTGGCTCCACTCTGCCCCGGGAGATCGGCCGCGACAACGCAATTTCAGCCCGCCGCGGGCTCCTCGTGGGTGCCGATGAGCTGCGCCCTCGCGAGGGTGTGGAAGCGGAGGTTGAAGCCCACGACGGCCGGCGTCGCCGACGCGTCGGGACCCAGCTTCTCCTGGTCCACCGCGTACACCGTGAACACGTACCGGTGCTCACCGTCACCGGGCGGCGGGGCCGCCCCCGTGAAGTCGTGGGTCCCGGCATCGTTCCGTACGGTCACCGCACCCTGCGGCAGCCCGGCCATGTCGCCGGTGCCCGCGCCCGCGGGCAGCTCCGTCACCGACGGCGGGATGTCGAACACCGACCAGTGCCAGAACCCGCTGCCGGTCGGCGCGTCCGGGTCGTAGCAGGTGACGGCGAAGCTCTTCGTCCCCTCCGGGAACCCCGACCAGCGCAACTGCGGCGAGGTGTTGCCCTTCGCCCCGATCTGCGCGTCGGGCAGAGGGGCGCCCTCCCGCACGTCGTCGCTGGTGACGGTGAACGACGGCACCGCGGGATGGAAGTCGTGGGGCAGCGGCGGCCGGTTCTGCTCGGGCACGTGAGATACCTCCGGGTGGCTGTGACGCAAGGACACGGCGTGGCGGGTACGCGGACACGCGGTACCCGCCACGGCGGTCAGCCTAACGAGCAGCGGCCGGGACGCCGCCGCCACACGACGTGCGGCTCAGAACCAGTTGCGCCGCGACCCGACCTCGGAGATCCACTGGTTCAGGTACGCGGACCAGTCCGTCTGCTGGAAGTCGGTGAGCCCCACCTGGAACATCCGGAACGAGTCGCCGCCGTCCGTGAACAGCCCCGGCTTCTTGTCCATCTCCAGCACGACGTCCATCTGGTGCCCGTCGGCGAGGAACGTCAGCTCCACGGCCGTCAGCCCGCGGTACTGCTGCGGCGCGTAGAACTCGATCTCCTGGTAGAACGGCAGCCGCTGCCGGGTGCCGCGGATGTGCCCGCGCTCCAGGTCCGCGCTCTTGAAGCGGAAGCCCAGCCCGCCGAAGGCGTCGAGGATCGCCTGCTGCGCGGGCAGCGGGTGCACGGAGATCGGGTCGAGGTCCAGCGAGTCCACCGCCCGGGCGATCTCCAGCTCGGTCGTCACCCCCACGTTCATCCCCGGCAGCCGCTGCCCCATGACGGACGTCACCGGCGTCTCCCAGGGGACGTCCAGGCTGAACGACACGTTGTGCACGGCGTTCGGCTGGATCTCGAAGGCGCCGCCGAGCCGCTGCCGGTGGAACTCGATGTCCTGCTTGTACTCGTTGTCGCCGCTCTCCACCTCGACGCGCGCCTGCAGCCCGACGGACAGCCCTTCGACTTCCTGGGCCACGGACCCGCCCTCGATGCGGACCTCGCCCTGCACCACACCGCCGGGCACGACGTTCGCGTCGTTCAGCACCGTCTCCACGGACGCGCCGCCGGCCCCCAGGCTGGCGAAAAGCTTCTTGAACCCCATCGCGGACTCCCCTGCTCCCCTGTAGGTCTGCTCAACTACGCTCACCCGACATGCCCCGTACTCCACTCGACCGCTCGTTCTTCCGTCGGCCCGTGCTGGCGGTGGCGCCGGACTTGCTGGGCCGAACACTACTGCGCCGCACCGCCGCCGGGACGATCTCGCTGCGACTCACGGAGGTCGAGGCGTACGCGGGGGAGCAGGACCCCGGATCCCACGCCTACCGAGGGCGTACGGACCGCAACGCCGTGATGTTCGGCCCCGCGGGGCACATCTACGTCTACTTCACCTACGGCATGTGGCACTGCATGAACGTGGTCTGCGGCGAGGAGGGTGCCGCGAGCGCCGTCCTCCTGCGCGCCGGCGAGGTGACGGAGGGCACCGAGCTGGCCCGCAAGCACCGCCCCAAGGCCCGCAAAGACCGCGAGCTGGCCCAGGGCCCCGCCCGCCTCGCCACCGCCCTCGACGTCGACAGAAGCCTCAACGGCACCGACGCCTGCACCCCGGGCACCCCCCTGGAACTCCTGGCCGGCACCCCTGCCGACCACACTCGCATCCGCACCGGCCCCCGCACCGGCGTCGGCGGCGACGGAGCCCACCACCCGTGGCGCTACTGGATCGCCGACGACCCGACGGTCAGCCCGTACCGCGCCCACGAGCCACGCCGCCGCCCGAAGGCCGCAGGAGCTTGACGCGGGCGGGGCGGGTACGTACTGTAGAGAGAGCCGTAAGTGGCCTGGTGTCTCGCATGCTCTGATGCGGATGCCACCCTCCATACGATCTTTCGTAAACCTGAGTTCTCTCTTGTCGCGCTTCGGCTGCGACTCCCGGGACCCGGTTTTGGAGCGGAGAGAAGTCTTCGCTACAGTGGTGGAACACCGAAGGGAAACGCCCGGAGAGGCCCGGAAGGGTTTTGAAGGTAGTGTCCGTTCTTTGAGAACTCAACAGTGTGCCAAGTAATCGATGCCAA